>SFFH01000087.1 GCA_004557905.1 Clostridiales bacterium
TGATCACCCCGATCGCCATGGAAGAGAAGCTGCGCTTCGCTATCCGTGAGGGCGGCCGTACGGTCGGCTCCGGCGTCGTCACCAAGATCTTCGAGTAATCGAATATCCTGCGCACGCAAAGCAAACATGCAAAGAGCGTTCCGAGCGATCGGAGCGCTCTTTTTGACTTACAGGAATTGAGTAAAGAATCATGCAGCGAGCACTGAATGGCTTGATGTAGCAAAGTGGTTCGGAAGTGGGAGCGGCCACTGGCCGCTTTTTGAATTATTTTCAGATTTTTTGTGAGCAAAACCTCAAAAACACGAGAAAAAGCGAGAAATCGGTAGTTCGTCTCCGATAAACGAAAAAAACTCAAAAAAACAGGTTGACAATGATGGACGCATAGTGTACAATGATCAAGCATGTTTGGCAGGCGTCTATTTTGCCTGCATTTCTGAAAAGGAGGTGTCTTGTATGGCTGCTGCTGGTGTGCGCGTGAAGATCACGCTGGCCTGCACGGAGTGCAAGCAACGTAATTACAACACGATGAAGAACAAGCGCAACAACCCGGACCGTATCGAAATGAGCAAGTACTGCCGTTTCTGCAAGAAGCATACGACCCACAAGGAAACCCGCTGATTCTTTCATCATGACCAACAAGGATGTGAAAGAGATGTCTGAAAAGGAAGTCAAGAAGACGGAGAAGCCCGGCTTCTTCACCCGCGCGAAGAACTGGATCGTCGCTCTGCCCGGCCGGATTTCCGGCGCGTTCAAGAACATGGTGGCTGAGCTGAAGAAGGTCGCGTGGCCGTCCAAGAAGGATCTCATCAACTACTCGATCGTCGTGATCGGCTTCGTCGTCGGTCTGGCGCTGATCGTCGGTTTGCTGGATACCGCTTCCTCTGTTGTGGTCAAGCAGCTCATCGAGCTGTAAGGCCGGGCGTGACGAGGAGGGTTTGACATGACGGACGAGAAGGCTCTGTGGTATGTTGTTCATACCTATTCGGGCTACGAAAACAAAGTCGCCAACGATCTCGTCAAGACGGTGGAAAACAACGGCATGGGCGATCTGATCCAGGACGTCTCCGTGCCGATTGAGGAAATCGTCGAGATCCGCAATGGCAAGCCTCATACCATTCAGCACAAGCTGTTCCCCGGCTACGTCCTGGTCAAGATGATCAAGACGACCGAGACCTGGTACATCGTGCGCAACACGCGCGGCGTGACCGGCTTTGTCGGCCCGGGAAGCGAACCGATTCCGCTGACGGACGAGGAGTTTGAGCGGATGACCAGCTGCCAGGGCACCATTCGCGTCGACCTTGAGCCCGGTGATTCCGTGCGCATCAAGACCGGCAGTGTGGAGAATGCCATCGGCACGGTTGAAGAGATCAACGCGGAGGAGCACAAGGTCAAGGTCTCCATCGAGATCCTGTCCCGCAAGACCACCGTGGAATATGATATTTCCGAGGTGGAGCGCCTGTAAGCGCGTCCCGGAAAATCATGAAGCAGACAACCCCCGGGAGTATTCCCGGTTGTTGAAAATGCCTGCGCACGCGCAGGCGGCAGCCCGGCCGGCAGCATGGCCGGGCGTGGGAGGAACGAATTGTTCCGCGTGACCACAGATTTAGGAGGTTTAATACCATGGCGAAGAAAGTTACTGGCATGATTAAGCTGCAGGTGCAGGCCGGCAAGGCCAATCCTGCCCCGCCGATCGGCCCGGCCCTCGGCCAGCACGGCGTCAACATCCCGGGCTTCTGCAAGGAGTTCAACGAGCGTACGAAGAATGATATCGGCCTGGTCATCCCGGTCGTCATCACCGTCTACTCCGACCGCTCCTTCACCTTCATCACCAAGACCCCGCCGGTCCCGGTGCTCATCAAGAAGGCGCTGGGTCTGGAGAGCGGCTCCGGCAAGCCGAACAAGACCAAGGTCGGCCAGCTGACCCAGGCTCAGGTTCGCGAGATCGCCGAGAAGAAGATGCCCGACCTGAACGCGGCCAGCATCGAGGCGGCGATGAGCATGGTGAAGGGTACCGCCCGCTCCATGGGCGTGACCGTTGCCGACGCCTGATTGACACTGTGAGTTGCAGCGCAGCATGCCTGCGCGAAGCAGCCTGAACAGGGCTGGTAGATGTGGGAGGACATTGCGCCGCTTGTACCACAAGGAGGAAACAAAACTATGAAGCATGGCAAGAAGTATCTGGAGAGCGTGAAGCTCATCGAGCGCAACAGGCTGTATGATCCGGACGAGGCTGTGAAGCTGGCGCTGGAGACCGCGAAGACCAAGTTCGACGAGACCCTCGAGGTTTCCGTCCGTCTGGGCGTTGACCCGCGCCAGGCTGACCAGCAGGTCCGCGGCGCGGTCGTGCTGCCGCACGGCACCGGCAAGAAGGTCCGCGTGCTCGTGTTCGCCAAGGGCGAGCAGGCGAAGGCCGCTGAGGAGGCCGGCGCGGATTACGTCGGCGCCGAGGAGCTGGTCGCGAAGATCCAGGGCGAGAACTGGTTCGAGTTCGACGTCGTCGTCGCGACCCCGAACATGATGGGCGTCGTCGGCCGTCTGGGCCGCGTCCTCGGTCCGAAGGGCCTCATGCCGAACCCGAAGAGCGGCACCGTCACCATGGACGTGGCGAAGGCCATCGCCGAGATCAAGGCTGGTAAGGTTGAGTATCGTCTGGACAAGCAGGCGATCATCCACTGCCCGATCGGCAAGAAGTCCTTCACCGCTGAGCAGCTGACCGAGAACCTCGCGACCCTGATCGGTGCGATCAACCGCGCGAAGCCGGCCGCCGCGAAGGGCGTCTACATGAAGTCCATCGTCCTGTCTTCCACGATGGGCCCGGGCGTCAAGGTGAACCCGCTCAAGTTCTAATCGCATAGGACGAAACGAGCCTCCCAAAGCTTTTTCGGGAGGCTCGTTTTGTGTACAGCCGGAAGTGAAAAAGACCGCCCGGGGCTTGTGCCTTCCGGGCGGTCTGTGATATGATGTAGTCGTAGTCAAGAGGACTTGCACGGCTGCGCCCCGCTTTCTGCGATACGAAGGAGGGGTGATGCACATGAGCAATACAGAGTTACTCTGCATTTCGCTTTCGATTGCATCCTTGCTTTTAACGGTATACTTCGGTATGCGCAGGTAAAAGCAAGGCCGCCGTGTAGCTGGAACTACCGGCGGCATTAGCTTTGCAACTGTTGAAGATCCCGCGTTAAGCGGGGTTGCAGCTGTGCGAGGCAACCACTCCTCTTGACTACATTCTACACCATTTCGGGCCGCGCGTCAATGACGAGCGGCCACTTTCGTGTCCTTCGTCTGCCGGAAAATGGTCGGAAATCTTGCTATTTTCAGAAAAAATCGTTGACACGCGCGGCGGCGTGTGGTATACTGACTTCCGTGAATTGAAAAGTTCTGTGCCTGAGACAGCTGGTGACGCGAAAGCGTTATAATGGGATTGCCCGCCGGCCGAGGTGTGAGCGGTTGAATGATGCCACAAATGTGGATTTCTGCCCTTGCGCCCAGCGCAGGGGCTTTTCTTTTCCGGAACCTTTCGGGAAGGAGGAATTTACCATGTCCAAGAACATTGAAGCAAAGAAGGTTGTCGTCTCCGAGATCGAGGAGAAGATCGAGAAGGCTCAGTCCATCGTGATCGTCGAGTACAAGGCGCTGACCGTGGAGCAGGTGACTGCCCTGCGTGCGAAGTGCCGCGCGGCCGGCGTTGACTACTGCGTGCTCAAGAACACGCTGATGAAGCGCGCGCTGGCGAACAAGGGCATCACCCTCGACGAGAAGGTCATGGAGGGCCCGAACGCCTTTGTCTTCAGCAACAACGATCCGATCTCCGGTCCCAAGATGATCAAGGAGTTCGTCGCGGGCTGCGAGAAGGACAAGAAGGTGTCCCCGCTGACCATCAAGGCCGGCGTGATGGACGGCGCTGTGCAGAGCGTGGAGGAGGTCAAGGCCCTGGCCGACATCCTGCCGAAGGATCAGCTCATCGCCAAGATCATGGGCTGCCTGAATTCTCAGGTCACCGCCCTGGCGTA
>SFFH01000029.1 GCA_004557905.1 Clostridiales bacterium
TCAACCGCTTCCTCAGCGGTCTTGCCGGCGAAAGCCGCTTCCACCTCAGCCACGGTCTTGCCGGTCACATAGTCCTCGATGGCGGCGTAGTTGGTCGCCAGATCGACGGTGGAGCCGGCCTTCTTCATGTTCTCAGAGTACGCAGCAGCGTTGACCTTCTTGGAAGCCAGCACCTTGCCCTCCGGGAAGGAAGCGCCGAAGTCCGCCTCGCTGTTGGGCACGCCGACGGAGCCGGTCGCCATGAACTGATACTCGTCGATGTACGCATCGGCGATCACATCGCCCTGCATCGCGACGGTCAGCACGGCGAAGCACTTGGTGCCGTGCGCGGCATACTGAACCTGGCCGATCTTGACCTCTCCCTCAGCGGCGGCAACGGACACGGTGAGCACGAGCAGCGCAAGCGCGACAAGCAGAATCTTTTTCATTGTTCTTCTCCTTCTTCTCTCGGTTTTCTTCCCGGTCTCCGCCCTTCGGAGACCTTCTTTGAAGGCCATTGTATCGGCCATTTATGGCAAATGTGTGGCTTTTTGCAAATTTTTTTACCAAAACGAAAAATTTCCCCGATCAGTCGGGGAATTGTGTGATGAACTTGTCAATCCAGCCGGTACGCGTGGCGGCCCAGGCCGTCCCAGATGGCGGAGATGACCTTCGGCGCGCGGATGGTCGCGCCGGAGAAGCCGTCCACGTCCGGCACGATCTCGCCCGGGCGGTACAGGTCGTTCACGCCGGCGATGTCCTTGCCCACCAGGTAATCAATCAGCGCCTGAAACTGGCCGGCGATGCTGCGCACCGGTTCTCCGGCGTCCTGCGCGAGATAGTCCTCGCCCCGGTACTGCAGCGTCCGGTAGGCGATCTCCGTAAACCGGTTGTCCCGGATGGTGAACTCGAGCGCCACCTGCTCGCCGCCGTCCTCCATGTAGGCGCCGCGGTAGGTGCCGTCCGCGTAGGGCTCCGCCTTGGGCAGCTTGGTGGTGTCCACCAGCTTGTACGGCCTGCGGTTGAGGCCGTCCCACAGCGCGGAGATCAGCTTGGAGGACTGCATGGTCGCCGTCGTCACCGCGTCCACGTCGTCCACGATGTCATACGGGCTGTACAGGTCGTCGATCGCCTCCACGCCCTTGCCGATCAGGTAATCCGCCAGCTGCTGATACTGGCGCAGCGTCGCCTTCTGCGCGTCGCTGGCGTCGTCGATCATGTAGTCGCCGTCCTTGTATTTCACGCCGCGGTAGACGATGGAATCGAACACGCCGCCGCGCAGCTCGAACTGGATGGCGATCTGCTCGATGCCGCCGTCGTAGTAAAAGCCGCGATAGATGCCGTCCGGATATGCCGCGTCAGCCAGCGCGCACGACGCGCCCAGCAGCAGCGCGGCGAGAATGACCATCAGCCGTCTCATTAAACCAATCCTCCCGAATTTCCGTCAACAAATTGACAAGGGTACAAAAACATTCTACAATAAAAACCGTCATCATTCAACCGTCCGTTCTTATGAATCACCGGAGGGATTTCGCTTGAACCCCATTCTCATCGTGGACGACAACGAACAGATTCTGGAAATTCTCACCCAGTACATCCGCGCGGAGGGCTGGCCGTACCTGACTGCGGCCTCCGGCGAGGAGGCGCTGTCCCTGTTTGACGCCGCCTCGCCCTCGCTGATTCTGCTGGACATCATGCTGCCCGGCATCGACGGCCTGGAGGTCTGCCGCCGCATCCGCAGCGTCTCACAAGTGCCCATCCTGATGATCACCGCCAGGGACGAGGACGCGGACCGCATTCTGGGGCTGGACATCGGTGCCGACGATTACATCGTCAAGCCCTTCTCCCCCAGCGTCGTCATGGCGCACATCCGCGCCGTCATGCGCCGCATGAGCGCGCCCAGTGGCAGCGAGACGCTGGTGATCGGCAGCCTGTCCATCCATCTGCCGTCGCTGAGCGTGACGCTGGATGGCCACAAGCTCAGCCTCACGCGCAAGGAGGTCGAGCTGCTCTACACCCTCGCCTCCGCGCCGGGCCGCGTCTTCACGCGGGACAACCTGCTGACCATCGTCTGGGGCTACGAGCACGCCGGCAATTACCGCGCGGTGGACTCCCACATCAAGCGGCTCCGCCAGAAGCTGGACGCGTATCCGCACGACTTCTTCACCATCGCCACCGTCTGGGGCACGGGCTACAAGTTTGAGAGGATCCTGCCATGAGCGCGCGCAGCTTTCGGCCCTTCCGCTCCATCACCTGGCGGCTGCTGAGCCTGTTCGCCATCGTGCTGATCCTCTTCACGCTCGTCTGCGGCATCCTGTACAACGGGCTGCTGCGCCGCCAGTCGATCGCCCACTACAGCGAGACGATGCAGCACGACGCGCACACCATCGCGCAGAACCTGTCCGAATGGATTGCGCCGTCCAGCTACGAGAGCCTCGACGAGACGCGCTTTGACGTCAGCGACGATTCTCTGGCTCCGTATCTGGGCTTCATCGAGCAGCTGACGGGCAGCACGGTGTACATCGTGGACACCAGCCACAATGTGACCGGCTATTTCAGCGGCGTGGTGCAGACCATCCACAACCCGCTGCTGCCCAGCTATCTGGAGCAGTGCATCGCGCTGGGCTTCATGGGCAAGACACCCTTCATCCAGGCCCGGGTCGGCGACCAGATCTACCTGACGACCAGCATGCCCGTCATGAACGCGCAGAGCCGCGTGCTGGGCGTCGTGCTGCTCACCTCCACGCTGCGCGAGCAGGGCTACACGCAGGTGTCCAGCACCACCATTCTGCTCAACAGCCTGATGGTCTCCTTCCCGCTGGCCGTGCTGCTGGCCTTCGTCTTCTCCAGCATGTTCACCCGGCCGATTTCCGCGCTGCGCAAGGTCGCGCTCGCGCTGGCCGGCGGCGCCTATGAGACGCGCACCGGCATGCACCGCGACGACGAGTTCGGCTCGCTGGCGCACTCGATGGACATCCTCGCCGAGCGTCTGGAGGCCGCCCGCGCGCACGACGAGGAGCTTCACATCCAGCAGCAGACGTTCTTCTCCAACATCTCCCACGAGCTCAAAACGCCGGTCACGGTCATCCGCGGCTCACTGGAGGCGCTCAACGACGGCGTCATCCGCGGCGAGGAGAACGTCCGCGCCTATTACGCGCAGATGCTCTCCGAAAGCCGCTGGCTTCAGCGCCTGATTCAGGACCTGCTGGAGCTTTCGCGCCTGCAGAGCCTGGACTTCTCCCTCAACATGAGCGAGGTCGACCTGACCGAGTTGCTGGGCGACGTCGCCATGAGCGCCAGCGCCCTGTGCGAGCGTGAGGGCGTGCTCTTCGCCTGCGAGGAGCCGGCCGGCCACTTCACCCTGCAGGGCGACTACACCCGCCTGCGTCAGATGCTGCTGGCCGTGATTGACAACGCGGTCAAGTTCACCCCGGCGGGCCGCCATCTGCATCTGAGCCTGATGGAGGACGAGCCGACGGTCATCATCGCCGACGAGGGCATCGGCATCCCGCCCGAGGAGATCGGCCACATCTTCGACCGCTTCCATCACAGGCACGACGCCTCGCGCAGGAACACCGGCCTGGGCCTGGCCATCGTGCAGGAGATCGCCCGCCGGCACAACGTGACCATTCAGGTGGAGAGCCGGGAGGGCGAGGGCACGACGTTCATCTTTATCTTCCCCCGGAAATGACGAAGGCAGGGCGTTTGCCCTGCTTTCCTTATGCTTTTATGCTTTTTGCTCCTCCGCCTCAACGGACAGCGCCGCCGGAATGCCGCGATGCTCCACCGGCGTGGAGAAGACGATCTGCGTGCGCGTGCGGCCGAACTGGTCCAGCTGGTTGATGAACTGATCGAGTTCCTGCGTCGTATGGAAGCAAACCTTGAGCAGCATCGAGTAATCGCCCGTCACGCAGTTGCACTCCATGACGTTGGGGCATTTTTCAATATAAGGATAGAATTCCGGTTTCTGCCTGGGCTCCACCTCCAGGGAAATGAACGCCTTGATCTGATAGCCCATCGCCGCCGCGGAGAGCTGCGCCTGATAGCTGGTGATCAGCCCGGCCGCCTCCAGCCGCTCGATGCGCGCGCTGACCGCCGGGGAGGAGAGAAACACCTGCTCAGCGATCACCTTGAGCGGCGTGCGCGCGTTGTCCTGCAGAATCGTCAGAATTTTCCGATCGATGTTGTCCATGCGAATTCTCCGTTTCTCTTGCTTGTATTTATTTCATAAAGAGGATACCACGATTTTCCGCGATTGGCAAGCCCCGCTGCAAAAGAAACGAAAGGCGCAGTACTTCACTTCTCCCCGATCAAAAGAAAATTGAAAAAAATGAAAAAAAGTGTTGACAAGCATTCGCGCCTTTGATATAATATCTCCTGTTCCGAGCGAACAGACGCACCCATAGCTCAGCTGGATAGAGCGTTTGACTACGAATCAAAAGGCCACAGGTTCGAATCCTGTTGGGTGCACCACGAACCGCTGACGAGCTTCGCGCCGTTGGCGGTTTTTCTTTTTGCTTGATATTGTTAGGAAATTTCCCGCTTCGCGGCTTGAGTTGAGTGGGTCGCAGGTCGGGATTTTTGTTATGATATTGAAATCAATTTTCAGGTAGTTTTTGGTTTTTCGGGCCTTTTGCCACAAATTCTGCCACAAGCCACGTTTGATAACATCCGTTTATCCCTTGTGGCATATAGGTTTTTCAGCCTTCCATTTTGCCACAAATCCTGCCACATGACCCTTACAGTGAAGAAAAAACGTCCCTTATGCGCGCCCCTGCTTCAACGATTTTTTCGTCCCGCTTATGTGCGTATCTGTCCATCGTCATTTTGATATCCGAATGTCCGGCGATGGATTGAAGCGTCTTCACGTCGATGCCGGAGGATGCTGCCAATGTGATATAGGTGTGTCGGAAGGTGTGCGGCGTTGCTCCATGAAGGTCGATCGTCCTGCCGATTCTCTGCCACATCCGCGTGAAGGTTCTCTCCGTCATCGGCGTGATGCCATCCCCCACAATGAAGCCGGAAATCTGACGGTAAGGCCGCAGAACATCCATCAGGCGTTCATCAAATGGAACCGTTCGTATGCCCGCGTCGCTTTTCGTCTCTCCCAGCACAGGTTGATTGTTGAGAAAAGTGACCGCCTGTTCAATGTGGATGACACCTTTCTTCCAATCAAGGTTCTCCCATCGAAGACCCAGCGCCTCCCCTCGTCGAACGCCCGTATATAGCAAAATGGCAAGCGGTATTCTGTCCTTTGCCTCCAGCAAAGATAGTTTATCCATAATCTCTTTCACATCGCAGTCCCGCAAGGCTTCACGCTTCTGCTTGGTTCCTTTCATAAACAAGCGCTTCTCTTTGTTAGTTGTTGGCAGCAATGGGATTGGGATTAATCTCAGAGTTGTATCATTTTTCCTACGAAAGAACCTTACGAATGGAAAAGATGTAATTCTTAACCCAGAAGATGTAATAATTAAGGTTTGAGTCTTATATTAGACCGATTTATACCTCTCATATCGGTAATTTGACCACAATAAAAGCGGCTCGTTGCTACACAAGCCGCTTTCACCCCTGCTTATTAGGGAAATAGCAAAGCCGAAAGTCATCCCTCCGGCTCATATCACATTCTATGCTTCCTGACCCACTCCAGCAAATTTTCATACTTCATTGCGCCGCTGGCGACACCCAATCCGGCCTCAATGACATCCTCGTTGGTACAATCCATGTGAATGCCATTGACTTCAAGGAATGTCAGCATCACATACATGCCGATACGCTTGTTGCCATCCACAAAGGCATGATTGCTGATGAGCGAGAAGCCCAGCCGCGCACCTTTTTCCTCTTTCGATGGATAGAGTTCTTCGCCGCCAAACGTGGCAAACGCACCCTCCAGCGCGCTATCGAGCAGCGCAAAGTCTCGGATATGGTCAGCGCCGCCCGTCTCCTGAATCAGCAGTTGGTGGAGCAGCAGCACCTTTTCCTGCGAAAACTTAATCATTTTGCCAACTCCTCAAACGCCGGACGATACCTATTGAGCACGCGCCTTGCAATAACATCAATCTTTTCGTCATCCGTCATATCGAAATACGGCGTGCTCTCCATATCAATCAGCAGATACTTCGGCTTATTGTTCTTGAAGATGACTGCCTGACCGTTCGTATCGGCAATGCGTGTCACGCGAGAGAAGTTCTGGTTCGCTTCCGTAGCGGAAACAATGGTATTGGTGTTAATCATCATACAGCATCCCTCCAGCGATAGTATATCATAAAAAGTAGGTATTATTCAACCTACTTCATTCTTTCTTCGTCCCTCTTTAGCCCAATATAAGGCACCTGATACCCTCCTTTCAATCATTTATATTCATTATATAACAACAACTATGAATCAAAAGGCCACAGGTTCGAATCCTGTTGGGTGCACCACGAACCGCTGACGAGCTTCGCGCCGTTGGCGGTTTTTCTTTTTGCTTGGTATTGCTTAAAAATTTCCCGCTTCGCGGCCTGTGTGGAATGGGCCGTGGGGCGGGAATTTTCATGATGTCGATATACCCTCATCTGATTTCCCTGCTTCGCTACCCCCCGTCTCCGCCGCCCCGCGCATATCCCCTTGAACCGGAAAGAAAACTGTGCTATTCTACATTCATCAATCCCTTCGAGGTACAAATGATGCATACCCGACATCTCCTGTCCGCCGCAGCCTTCCTCGCGTTGCTGCTTTTGCTGCTCGCCGGTTTGAGCCGGGTTTTCGAATACAAGAGCAGCCGTGAAAAGCTTACCCCGTTCTTCGAGCGCGCCGCCCAGCTCGACGTGCTGTTCTTCGGAGACAGCCACATGTACAGCGGCCTCTATCCCATGGAGCTGTGGGCGGATTACGGCATTACCTCCTATAATCTGTCCAACTACAACCTCACGATTCCCATTTCCTACTGGGTGATGCGCAATGCGCTTTCCGTTTGTCAGCCCGAGGTCGTTGTCCTGGACGTGAATCAGGTCTGGGAGCAAGCGAAGCTCTGCGCTTCCAGCAGCGAAGTGCATACCGCGCTGGACGGCTTTCCGATGTCCCGCACGAAGCTCGAGGCCATCCTCGACCTCACGGATGATCCCCTGTTTACAGACGACAAGGGGCAGCGCTACCGGGATCTTCGTCCGGAATTCATCTTTCCGTTCATCAAGTACCACACGCGCTGGAGCGATCTCACGGCGCAGGATCTGAAGCCCCATCACAATCAGGAGCTTGGCGGCGAACGCAAGATCGCCGTCGCTTTGCCGGAAGCCTACGAAATCACCGGCGCGGCTGCCGACGAGCAGGGCTTTGGCTTTCTCTATCTGCGCCGCTTCATTGAGGATTGCCAAAGCCGGGGCATCCGCGTGCTGCTCACCAACCTCCCCTATCCCTGCCCGAACAACAGCGAGGAACAGTTCTACACCAACGCCGTCGTATACACGGCGGAAGAATACGGCGTCGAGTACCTCGACTTCGTGTACATGGACCAGATCGTCGATTACACCACCGACTGCTACGATCCCGCTTCGCACCTCAATCCTTCCGGCGCATGGAAGGTCACGAATTTTCTCGGGCAGCATTTGCAGGAAGCCTACGGCCTGCCGGATCATCGCGGCGAAGCCGCCTATGCGTCCTGGGACAGCGACTATGCGGCATATCGCGAGCGCAAGCTCAAAAGCCTTCGCCGGGAGACCGACCCCTATGCGTTCCTGATGCTGCTTTCCGATCCATCCTTCAGCACCATCCTGCTTGTTCCCAAGAACTCCGCCGCCTATACGGACAGCCTGGCCATGCAGCTCCTTCAAAATGCCGGACGCCGGCATCTGCTGTATTCGGATACGGACGAAGCCGTATGGTCGGATGCGCTCATGCCGCTCGAACAGATCACGCAGCCGGTCGGCGGAAGCTATCTGGCCGTCATCGACAGGGGCGGCGGGATGATCGGAGAATGTGTCGAAAGCGGCACGGTCTTCACCGCTTTTGGCAGCGTCACGCTGGACGGCTGTGCTGCAACGGCAGTCACGCCCCGCGGAAACGTTCAGCTTGTCGCGCAGCCGGGCGCGGATATATTTGCCGTGGTGCTGGATCGGCAAAGCGGCGACGTGCTCTACGAACGCGCCGTCAAGCTTTGACGCCGCGACTCTTGTCCATCTGCATCACGACAAAAAATGGAAGGAAAACACCAAGGAATACAAAGGAATGCGGCTCCTTGTACTGTTTACCACGGCGCTTGTACTGCTGTGCGGCGCGCAGGCGGTCGCCGAAAACATGACAGCCGTGCCCGCGGACAGAATCCGCGACGTCAAGCTTCCGGCAGGGGGTGTGATGACGCGCGACCCTGTGATTGACGACGGCAAGGTCATCATCTACGTGGATGACGACAAGACCAACTGGACGCAGGTGCTGCTGAAGGCCGCCGCAAGGGATATGCTTGACGCAACGCTGACCGTGACCGCGCCTGCCGGAGCCGTTGCAGGCACGCGGGAGAACTTCGGCGCAGGTGATGCAGAAACGCTGACCGCCATCGCAGCCTGGATGGCTCTGCAGTGTTCGCGGAAATCCGGTTCGGACAGCCCGCATTCTTCGTTGAGCCCGTCTCTGCCATCGGCGCGGGCACGATGCTCGCATGGGGAAGCCGCGACGGGCAGAAGCAGTATGAATATGTGCAGTGGGAAATCCATCACAGCAATCCGGACGCACGCGAGGTCCAGATGCCTCTGCTGACCACGGACATGCTTTCCGCCGTACCTCGCTGGCTTCCTGAAGGGGTAACAGCCGAAATCGAGCCGGGCGGCGTCACATGCGCGGTGACGGATTTCTCCGCTCTTTCCAGCCTGCCCATCGTCATTCATGCGCCGTCGGGCGCAACCGCCGCGGTGGTCTATTCCTACAACGGAATGAAGACCGTCGAGGAGACCCTCGAGGTCCATGGCGGCGATGTACGCCTGACCATCACCAAAGACTCCCATACGACGTTCGGGGAACGGATTGCACCTGCGCAGCTTGACTACAGCATCGCCTTTGTAAGCGGGGATGAACCGGACGCGGCCCTGCTTGATTTCGGCATGGTCAGCGTATGGCTGCTCAAGGCGGAAAAGGCGCCATATCCGTATTATAATTAGCAGGGCGCCGTGCCTGTAGACAGTGAACGGCTGACGATCCGGCAGGGCACGGAGCCGGTCAGCACCGAAGCCATCTATCGGGAAAAATACGGAAACGCCCATCTGAGCAAGGCTGCGCTGAACTTCTCGGCAAACAGCAGCGCAAACGTCCGCATGGAGGTCTCCGCGCCGTCGTGGGCCGTCGCGTATGCCATCGAAGGATCGGGCGGAGACTTCATCTATCAAACCGACCGGGGGCTTGGCATCAGCAGCGACAAGCATCTCATCCCGTCCGGTGCATCCCTGACCGTATTCGACGAGCCGCTTTTCAGGAAAGTGAAGGCAGATCCCGTCTTTGTCTATCTGCAGGACGGCATTACCGCCCGCTACGGCGGGTATGTGCGCGCCATCAGCTGGTATGATGACGTGAACGCCGAAAAACCGCGCCTCATCGAGTACCTCTCCATCACGCACGACACGTTCAGCGATACGGTTCGCAGCGCGGTTGTGGATACGGAGCAGGACATCGTCGGGGCCGTGCAGGAGGTCACGGCGGTCTCCGGCAACGCGTGGGAGCTGGTCGTCCGCCATGACCCGCAGAGCGGAGAGGACGCCATTCACTACGACCTTCATATGGAGGATGCGCGCAGCGTTTCGTACAGCCTTGACGGGGAGACCGTGTTTTACATTCCCTATCCTGAGGGCTGTGCGTACGAGGATGAGGACGTCACCTATCAGCTGTATCATTACGACGACGCCTATCAGTCCTGCAGCGTTGTGGAGCTCGTCCCGACGCCTTACGGGCTGCGGTTTGTGGAGGATCACCTGAGTCCGTTCGTTCTCACGTGGGACAAGGCGTTGCAGCCGGCTGCAACGCCTGCGCCGACCGCTGCGCCTGAAATCGATCTGCCCCGGACAGGCGATGAATCGCATCTGGAATGGCTGATCGGCGTACTGGCAGTCTCCATAGCCCTGCTGGCGTATGGGGTCCGGCGCAAACGCGACGCGTAAGCGCCCGCTCCCACTTCCGAACCGCTTTGCAGCGTCAAGCTACTCCGTGCTCGCTGCACGATACTTCGCGCAATTTCTGGCAAGAAAACATCCCGCACTGTGGCCCTCATTTGAGGGGCACAGCGCGGGATGCTTTCTTATGCCATTATGGTCTGTCGCCCGGTTGGTCCGTCTCCCCCGGCAGGGAGAGCATCATCACGCAGGGGCCGAAGAGGATCAGCGGCTTCATCAGCCTGGCCCGGCGCGCCAGCGCTGTCTCCTCCGGCTCCGCGCGCAGCGCCTCCAGCGCGTTCTGCGTCAGCGACAGCCTGATCACCGTCGGGCTGATGCGCGCGGCGGTAAAATTGCGGTTGAACGCGCTGTCCTGCACAAAGCCGTACTGCGTGTGCATTTCATCAGCCGCACCGTAGGGCGTGTAAGGCTCGCCCGCAAGCGCCCGGGGCAGGGAGTCGAGCACATAGACCGTGCCGCTCTCCGCAAACGTGCCGACGTGAAAGAGCACCGTCAGATAGTGCCCGCTCTTGCCGGAGCGCAGCGGCGCGCCGGAGGCTTCCGTGCCCGCGCCCGCGCAGGCGAGGCAGAGCGTCGCGTCGTCCATGCCCATCCCGTGCAGCGCCATCAGCAGCGCCACCGCCTCCGTCCAGTCCGGGTAAACGGCCATCCGGCTGACGAACATCATCGGGGTCTGCACGCCGTCAAGGCGCTCCAGCACCTCCCGCGCGCTCAGATGCGCCTGCGTGACGCGCACGTCACCGGGGTACGCGCCGACCGTCCTCGCCAGATTCGGATACGCTTCCCGCCCGTCCGCCCGCAGCGCGGGGTCAAGCAGCGCGGCCAGATTTTGCAGATCAACGGGCGCTTTGCCCCGGGACCCGCGTGGGACGAGCAGGGCAAGCGTCTCCTGCACGAGTCCGATCGCCGTCTCCCGATCCGTCACGCCGAAGGAGGCGATCAGCCCATTGACGATGGAGACCGGCATGCAGCCGCGGCGCTGTATGGTTGCGGCATAATAGGCGAGTTCCCCGATGGCCTCGTCGCGCTGGGACAGGACGCTCAGGCGCTGCATCCGCCCGTCCACGGGATGGCTTGCCGTATCCTGTGCGTATCCATGCGGCGTCAGGCACACCAGCGCAAGCAACAGCGCCAGGAAAACCTTTCTCACGGGTTTCATCGGAATTGCCTCTCCTATCCTCTGTACGAACAAATGGTTTATGGGACCTCGAGCCCCAGCTCCTCATACGCCTGATCGATCGCCGCGTTCCAGGCGGAGACGACCTCCGGGCGCTCCGGCGCCTTGCAGATGGAGCAGGGCGTCAGCTCCGTGTACGGATAGCGCGAGAGCGTGCCGTACTTGATCCCGGTGAGCGGCAGGTACTTGCTGCGCACGCTCGAGCAATTTTGATCGGTATGGTATTTCGAGCCGCCGTTCGGATTATAGTACATGGGCGCATCATCGTCCGTCTCCTCGAGCTTTCTGCCGTCGTCGTCCCAAACGATGATCTTGATGTTCTTCTCGTTTCGCAGGTTCTTCCAGATCCATTCGTGGTTGTAGCCGTCCGCATTGGCCTTGCGCTGCACGCGGATGCAGCCATGGGAGGCGCGGGAGCCAAGTGCGCTCTCGCAGATGCTGAAATCGCCGGTGCCGTCCGCCAGCACGCCGGCCTTTTCGCCATAGTACATCTCCGGCACCATGTGCAGCAGATCGCCGCCGTTGAAGCGGATGGCCTGATCGCACCACAGATTGCCCGACCAGAAGCCGCCCGTCGCGCTGATGAGCAGGAAGTCGCCGGAGGCCGTCTCGCAGTAATCCTCATTCTGGCCCTTGGTCGTGCCGGTCGAGACCAGCAGCTCGGTGAGCAGCTTGCCCTCCTTGTACAGGTACAGCCGCTGCGTGCGCTTGTCGACGATCATGCCCCACGTGGGGTTCGGCGTGACGGTTTTGAGGCGGCCCGGGCGCACCCAGCCCTCCTCCAGCTCGTCATAGTCGTTGTACGCCTGGATCTTCGTCCAGCCGTCCTGCTCGCCCAGCACCTTCACGCCGACCGATTCGCCATAAAAAAAGCCGCGGTGCGCATCCGTGGTCTTCCTGCTGCCATTGGGCCCATCCGAGAGGTAGACCTTTTCCTTCTGGTCGACGTCAAGCACCGTGATGTCTTCCATCAGGCGGCTCCACGCCGCCTCCTCATCGTACGGATCGAACTCGCCGAACCAGTTCCCCGCAATCGCTTCCTTGGCCGTTTCCAGCATCGCGCGGGCCTCGGCCTCGGCCTTTTCCTGGGCCTTGGCCTCCGCCTGCGCCTGCTTTTCCTCGATCTCCTCGGAGATCTTCATGAGCGTCTCGCGGTCGGCCACACCGGTCACGGAGAGGCCGCGCGCCTTCTGATAATTCTGGGTGGCCGTCTGCGTGCCCTTGCCGAACTTGCCGGCAGGCTCGTCGTTGTAAAAGCCCAGCTCGATCAGGTTCTTCTGGAAGGCCACGACCTCCTCGCCGCTGGAGCCCATCTTCAGCTCCGTGCCCACCAGACCGCTCTCGCGCACGCCGTAGCCGCGGATGGACGGATCGTCCAGCCGGTAGGTGTAGCGGCGCACCTGCGTCGGCGTCGGGCCGAGGATGTGGTTGTTGCCCTCGATGGTGTGCACCAGGTAGGTGCCGTCCGTATCCTGCGTCACGAACTCGACGATGCCCACGTGGTCGAGCCGGTTGTACTTGTACCACTCGATGTAAATGAGATCGCCGCGCTGCGGGATGTACGGCCTGTCCGCGACGGACACGCCGTCGGCAAGATAGAACTGGCCCTCCTCGCCGCGCAGGCCGCCGTTCACGGTGATGTAGCGGCCGCGCTCCTTGAACCAGGCGGCGCCGTCTGCGCAGCTGGTCTGCAGCGGATAGTCCGTGCCGAGCATGGACGTGCCGTAGACCTCGTCCGCGCGCGCCACGCACCAGGAGACGAACTCCGAGCACCACTCGCCGTAGGCCTTGCCGCCCCACTCGCCGTACTTGCTGTAGCCGCCCTTGGTGGCGGTATAGCCCAGCTCGCTCACGGCGGCGTTGACCAGCATTTCCGCCTGGTCATCCGCCAGCGCGCACGCGCCCAGCAGCAGCATGCACGACAGAAGAAGCGCCATAATCTGTTTCATGTTTTCTATCCTTTCAAGCTATTCACGCTATCAATCCTTCTGCAAAGCGCCGGCCTCGGCCGCAAAGCAACGGGATTGACGGCGTTACGTCGGCGATGCAGCCGGCATCATGCCGGTGTATCCACAAGACGAACGGAGCTGTGGATTTCTTCCCGGTTTACAGAAGAATCTCCGCTTCCCTCGCCCAGATGGCCTCGCCGAAGCCGTGCCAGGGCCGCGCGTCGCGGGGCGGCAGGGCGGTAAAGCGCAGTTCCTCCTTCTTCGTGGGATGCACGAGGCCCAGATGCGCGCCCCATAGCGCGATCTGCTCGCCGGGCCTGCCCGCGCCGTAGCGCGCGTCGCCCCAGATGGGGAAGCCCGCGTGGGACGTCTGCACGCGGATCTGATGCGAGCGGCCGGTGAAGAGCTTCACGCGGATAAGCGACAGCCCGTCCGCCTCGCCCGCCTTCTGCCAGGCAAGATGCGCGTCCTTCGCGCCGGGCGTGCCCGCTGCGACCGCGCGCACGGTGTTGGTCCGCTCGTCCTTGAGCAGCCAATCGCAAAGCTCGATGCGTTCCGGCGCGCTGCCGCGCACGGCGGCGACGTACTGGCGGGCAAGCGTCTTCTCCCGCACCTGCCCGCTGAGCCTGTCCGCCGCCTTGCTCGTCCTGGCCAGCACCACCAGGCCGCCCACCGGGCGGTCCAGCCTGTGCACCAGGCCCAGATACACCGCGCCGGGCTTGCCGTACTTCTCCGCGATGTAGCGCTTCATCGTGCTGTGCAGGTCGGGATCGCCGGAAGCGTCCGCCTGCGTGGGCATGTTCGGCGGCTTGACGACCACGAGGAGGTGGTTGTCCTCGTAGACGATTTGAATGCCGTGATAGCTTTCCATCATCGATTACTTCTTTTCCCAGCGTCCGCTGGTGCCGCAGGGCAGCACGCCGCCGGCGCTCACCGGCAGGCAGAGCTCGTCCGCCTTCACCTCGCCGCCGAAGCGGGCCGTCACGCACATATCGACCATATTGCCCAGCACGCTGGCCTGGAAGCCCGTCGTGTAGCCGTTGAGCAGGAAGAACAGCGGATCCTCGCACAGCGCCTCACTCGCGGCCTTCACCAGGCCGTAGAGCTCGTTTTCCAGCTTCCAGACCTCGCCGCCCGGGCCGCGCCCATAGCTGGGTGGGTCCATCAGGATGCCGTCGTAGAAGCGGCCGCGCCTCGCCTCGCGCTGCACAAACTTGAGCGCGTCGTCGACGATCCAGCGCGTGCTCTCCTCCGGCAGGCCGCTCAACTCGCGGTTCTCGCGCGCCCACTGCACCATGCCCTTGGCCGCGTCGCAGTGGCACACCTGCGCGCCTGCCGCCGCGCACGCCATCGTCGCGCCGCCGGTGTAGGCGAACAGGTTGAGCACGCGCACCTCGCGGCCCTCGGCGCGGCGGGCCTTCACCAGCTGGTTCATCCAGTCCCAGTTGGCCGCCTGCTCCGGGAACAAGCCCGTGTGCTTGAAGCCCGTCGGGCGGACGTAAAACCTTAGCGCATCGCCGTTGCAGCGATAGTTCACTTCCCAGCGCTCGGGGAGCCGTTCAAAAAACTCCCAGCTGCCGCCGCCCTTCTCGCTGCGGTGATAGTGCGCCTGCGCTTTTCGCCACAGCGACGGATCGCGCGCGGGCCAGATGGCCTGCGGGTCCGGACGGCGCAGGTACACGTCGCCCCAGCGCTCCAGCTTCTCGCCGCCGCCGCAGTCGAGTACCTCGTAATCCTGCCACTTGTCTGCAATAAACATGGGATTCCTCTCTTCCCGGAAAGTCAATTAAAAGAACCGCTTGAGCTTATCCTTCTGTGCCTCCATCATATCAGAAAGCACGCCCTCTGTATAGAGCAAATCGATGCCCGTGAGCGCCGGATCGATCTCCATCGCCTCGCGCAGCGCCACGCGGCTGCCGGAGCTGGCCGCCTCGGCGTAGAGCACGTTGCAAAGGCTCAGCTGGCCCATCAGGTCGTGCAGCTCCACGGGCAGCTCCACGCGCTCGCCGCGCGCGCCCTCCGCGGAGACCGTCCCCGGGCACTCCACAAAGCGCCCCGGGGCCACGCCTTCGATCGCGCCGTCGCACGGCATGTTGAGGTTGGCGACCCTGCAGTCGCCCTCGCCCCAGAGTGCGCGCAGGATCTCCACCGGCCGTGCGGTCTGCAATCCGCTCGTGCGGATCTGCCCCCACGCCTGCGCGCCCTTGGGCGACAGCGGACCGTGCACGGCGAGCATCGCCAGGTTGCGCTTGCGCAGCTCATAGTCCGCCAGGCCCGTACCGGAGAGCAGCACGGTCTTGCGCGGGCTCTTCTCGGTATCGGCCAGCAGCTCGTACTGCATCACGCGCTCGCCCGCCGGAATCGCGCCGTACCAGTCGATATACTGGCTGGAGAGCTCCTCGCGGGAGTCCTCCCGCATCTCCTTCATGCAGCGCGGGATCAGGTCCTCGTTCTTCTTTTTATCCACCAGGCGCGTCACCCACGAGAAGTTGTTGAGGCCCGCGCAGATGATGTCAAGGTTTTCTTCCTTCACGTTAAGGTACAGCGCCAGGCGTTTCCTCGTCTGCTCGGTCACGCCGCTCACGCCCAGCGTGCGCACGCCGCAGAATCGCTGCGCGCACTCGCACGCGCGCGCGAGCTGGATGCCGCCAAAGCCGCTGTCGCAGATGATCAGCGGCGCGTCCGGGCATTCCTCGCTCATCTGCGTCGCCAGATCGGTGATGAAGTCGAGCACGCGCATCGTCTGCATGGCGCCGCCGATGCCGCCGCGCAGGCGCACCTGCTTGCCCAGGCCCACGTCGTCGAGCGCCTTGAGGTCCTGCTTCCATGCCTCCTCATCGAGGAAGTCCGCGCAGAAGATGACCGCGTCGGCGGAGAACGTCGCCTTGCTCAGCTGCGTCGTGTAGTAAAACCGCGCCTCGCAGCCGAATGCGCGCGCCAAGGCCTGCGCGCCGCGGGCGGACAGCTCCGCCATGTCCAGGTCGCTGTCGACCATCCAGACCTCCACCGGCGTGCGCCAGCGCACAAAGAGGTCCTCAAAAATGGCGGGGGCAAAGTGATACGAGCCCGCGCCGGCAATCACAATCTTTCTCATCATGACAATTCGCTTTCTAAAGAAACCCTCCCCTATGGGGAGGGTGCCCGAAGGGCGGGTGAGGTCCCCGCGCGCAGGAACCTCATCCGTCACACCTTCGGCATGCCACCTTCCCCACAGGGGAAGGCCCATTGACTTACGCCTTGCGGACAGAGAGCGTCGCGTCGACGCCGTTGATGCTCCAGTCCTTCGTATACGCGCCCTCGGCGGCGTCCGCGAGCGCCACGTCGAGCGCCAGCACGCCGGCCTTGATGGTCTCCGCGTTCTCGGTCACGATCGCGGCAAGCTTCTCGTCCGCGGTCTTCACGGTCACGAGGATGCGGTCGGTCACCTCGAAGCCCGCCTCCTTGCGCATCGTCTGCAGCTTGGAGATCACCTCGCGGGCAAAGCCCTCGGCGATCAGCGCGTCATTGAGGTTGGTGTCAAGCGCCACGGTCACGTCGCGGTCAGTCGCCACGACATAGCCCGGCTTCTTCATCGGCGCGGTGAGCACGTCGTCCTTCTCGAGCACGACCTGCGTGCCGTCCAGCTCGAAGGTGAGCGTATTGCCCGCCTCGAAGTTCTTCACGACCTCGTTGCCGTCCAGCGTGTTCAGCTTCTCGCCGATCGCGCGGAGCAGCTTGCCGTACTTCTTGCCCAGCGTGCGCATCTGCGGCTTGAGCTGGTAGGTCATGAACGCGGTGGTGTCGTCGGTGAACTCCACAGCCTTGACGTTGAGCTCGTCGGCAGCCAGCGCGCACAGGTCCTGCGGCAGCGTCACGCCGGAGACGATCATCTTGGCCAGCGGCTGGCGGACCTTCAGGCCGGACTCCGCGCGGGCGGCGCGGCCCTGGATGACGACGTCCAGCAGCGCGCGCATGTTCTCCTCCAGCTCCGGATTGATCATGCCCTCGTCGCACACCGGGAAGTCGGTCAGGTGGACGGAGATCGGCGCGGTCGGATCGACGGAGCACACGAGGTTGCGGTACATGCTCTCGGCCATGAACGGCGTGAACGGCGCGGTCAGGCGGGACATGGTCTCCAGGATGTGGTACAGCGTGGCGAACGCGGCCTCCTTGTCGCCGGCCATGCCCTTGCCCCAGAAGCGCTCGCGGCTGCGGCGGACGTACCAGTTGGACAGGTCGTCCACGAAGTCCACCATCTCGCGGGAGGCCTCGGTCACGCGGTAGTTTTCCAGGTGCTCGTCCACATGCTTGACCAGCGTGTTCAGGCGGGACAGCGCCCACTTGTCCATCAGGCTCAGCTGCACCTTGTCAAGCGGATGGGCCTTCGGATCGAATTGGTCGATCTCGGCGTAGAGGATGAAGAACGCGTAGGTGTTCCACAGGGTGCCCATGTACTTGCGCTGGGATTCCTCAATCGCCTTGGCATGGAAGCGCTTGGGCAGCCACGGCGCGGCGTTGTTGTAGAAGAACCAGCGGACGGCGTCGGCGCCCTGGGCGTTGAGCACCGTCCACGGATCGACGACGTTGCCCTTGTGCTTGCTCATCTTCTGGCCGTCCTTGTCCTGCACATGGCCCATGACCACGCAGTTCTCAAACGGGTTGGTGTCAAACAGGCAGGTGGAGATCGCCATCAGCGTGTAGAACCAGCCGCGGGTCTGGTCGATGGCCTCGGAGATGAAGTTTGCCGGGAAGCGGCGCTCAAACTCCTCCTTGTTCTCAAACGGATAGTGCCACTGGGCGAACGGCATGGAGCCGGAGTCGTACCAGCAGTCGATGACTTCCTTCTCGCGGTGCATTTCGCCGCCGCACTCCGGACACCTGAGCACGACATTGTCGATGTACGGGCGGTGCAGCTCGATGTCGCCGATGTCGGTGGTCGCCATCTCGCGCAGCTCCTGCTTGGAGCCGACGACGTGGATGTGGCCGCACTCACAGGTCCACACCGGCAGCGGGGTGCCCCAGTAGCGCTCGCGGGAGAGGCCCCAGTCGATGACGTTGTCAAGGAAGTTGCCCATACGGCCTTCCTTGATGTTGTCCGGCATCCAGTTGACGGCGCGGTTGTTCTTCATCAGCTGATCGTGCACGGCGGTCATCTTGATGAACCAGCTCTGGCGGGCGTAGTAGATCAGCGGGGTGTCGCAGCGCCAGCAGAACGGATAGTCGTGCGCGAACGGCACGGCGGCGAACAGCAGGCCGCGCGCCTTGAGATCCTCGAGCACCAGCGCGTCGGCGTCCTTGACGAACACGCCCGGCCACTTGGTGTCCTCGGTCATCCTGCCCTGGCCGTCGACGAAGTTGACGAACGGCACGTCGTTCTCGCGGCAGACGCGGTTGTCGTCCTCGCCGAACGCCGGCGCGATGTGGACGATGCCGGTGCCGTCGCTCATGGTGACGTACTCGTCGCACACGACGAACCAGGCCTTCTTCTTGAGCTTGCCCACGGCGAAGTCAAACAGCGGGACGTACTCCATGCCGCGCAGGTCACTGCCCGGCATCTCGGCGAGCACCTCAATCTCCTTGCCCGGGAAGCACGCGTCGATGAGTGCCTTGGCCATGATGATGACCTGACCGTCCACGGCGAACTTGCAGTAGGTGTCGTGCGGGTTGACGCACAGCGCGAGGTTGCTCGGCAGGGTCCACGGGGTGGTCGTCCACGCGAGGAAGTAGGTGTTGTCCTCGCCCTTGACCGCAAAGCGAACGTACGCGGAGGTCTCCTTCACGTTCTTGTAGCCCTGCGCGACCTCATGAGAGGACAGCGCAGTGCCGCAGCGCGGGCAGTACGGGACGATCTTGTGGCCCTTGTAGAGCAGGCCCTTCTTGTGGATCTCCTTGAGGGACCACCACTCGGACTCGATGTAGTTGTCGTCGTAGGTGATGTACGGGTTTTCCATGTCCGCCCAGTAGCCGACGCGCTCGGACATCTCCTCCCACTCGGTCTTGTACTTCCAGACGGACTTCTTGCACTCCTTGATAAACGGCTCGATGCCGTACTTCTCGATCTGCGGCTTGCCGTCCAGGCCGAGCATCTTCTCGACCTCCAGCTCGACCGGCAGGCCGTGGGTATCCCAGCCGGCCTTGCGCAGCACGTCGTAGCCCTTCATTCTTGAAAACGTCGTTTTCCCGCCAGAATTTGATGACCTCTTCCTCGCGGGCGACAAAGTTCATGTCGGTCGAAACCTTCTGGTACATGATCCTCTTCCTCCAACTTCAGGTATAGTAAAAGCAGCCTCATCCACATTGGGACGAGGCTGCTCGCGGTACCACCCAAATTCGCACCGGCATGCGGCTTCTCCGCATGCGCCGTGCGCACTTCATTGCGCCGTAACGGGGCCGACCGTCCGCGCCTACTTCATTCAGCGCAGCCGCTGGACAGGTGATCCCTCGCCGCGCCTCCCGTCCGGAATTTCACCAGCCTCCGGCTCTCTTCGCGCTCGTCGCGGCAGCGTCCTGTCTCATTCGCGTTTCATATCAAGGATATCATACCCGTTTTTTGCTATTTTGTAAAGGGTTTTGCGAAAATTTGTCCGGCGGCGGGCCGCCGATTCGCATGATGCCTCATTTTGCCGGGATGACCGTCAGGCGGACGTCCGTATACCAGTCCTCTCCGTCAGGCTGCACGTTCTGAACGACCGCGAGGCTTCCATCCGGCAAAGCGGCAAGCGCGCAGTTGGCATCGTAGGGCGACGCGCCCATGCCCAGCGATTGCCGCGTATAGACCACGCCCTGCTCATTGAGGCGAATCAGCTCCCATGGGCATCCGTAGGCAAGGCTGCCGCTCTGATCGAGTCCCGACGTTTCATTGGGATAGACGATGGCGGCAAGGCCGTCCGCCGTCTTCACGAGGCGCCACAGCCGGCCAATTTCCATTCGCATCTCAAAGACCAGATTGCCCTGCGCGTCCCAGCGCGAAATGAGGCCCTTGCGCAAGCCTTCGTCCGTGAGCACCCAGCCGCAGCCGGCAGCGCCGCCGTCCTCCAGAGAGATCAGGCTGTCGTATCGGGCATTCAGCATGTTGTTCTCACCCACCTCAAGCACGTCCGTCAGCCGCCGCTCGTTCCCCTCTCCATCCAGCGCATACAGCGTGCCGGTCCCGTTCCCAATGCGGATGACATGCCTGTCCGCCATCGCAAGCACCGTTCCGTTTTCGTCGTACCCTTCCAGCTCGCGGACAGCCTGCCCGTCCCAGTCATAGAGCCTGTACGCCAGGGGCGTTGCGTCCTCTTTCAGCTCGAGCAGGACATAGCCTTCGTCAAAGCGCTGAAGCGGAATCATGACGTAGGCCACATCTCCGCCGGTCTGGCACATGATGCTGCGGTGCATCACTTCGCCGTCCCGGCTCAGGCGAATCAGCTCCTTCTTCGTGCCTGTGTCATCCTCCGCCTCCAGGATGACCGTCACGCTGCCGTCCTCGTGGCATACCGGGCTGCTCATGATGTCGTGAGTTCCCCGCCGGGAACAGAAGCTCCAGAGCACATTGCCCTGCGCATCCACGCACAGCACCCAGCCGCTCCGGCCCGTCTTCGTCCGCGAGGCCAGCGTGCCGTCCGACGAATTCGTGTACCCCGTCATCACGATGCGTCCGTCCCCGCTCACCGCCAGCTCGTCCAGCGCGTCGCTGCCGCTGCCGCCATAGGTGTACGCCTGCGCCAGCGCCCGCGCGCAGAGCAGGCAAAGCAGCAGCGCGACCGCCGTCATTCCTCTCCGTTTCATTCTTATGCCTCCCTGCCTGTACGTTTCCTGTCCGTCGCAGCCTCATCGCAGCTGGCTTGCCTGGATGAAAAAGGTGTTCTGCCATTCCTGCTCCTGCACCATGCGCCACTCGCCGTTGTACTCGCCGATGACGGATACCTGCTGGCCGCCGCGCACCTGCGTCACAGTCCCTCCGCCGCCGCGATACGGCTTGCGGCTCACCTCCACCCATTCCCGGTCCGGCAGCTTCGCCGTGGGGCGCGCATCCGGCACCTGCTCAAGCGCCGCGCCGAAGGTCAGATAGTCCGTGCTGATATACGCGTCCATGTCCCCAACGGAGATCTTCGCCCATCCGCCGTCCGTGATCTCCCGGATGCGCAGCCGCGTTCCGCTGTACAGACTGCCCACCCGCTCCGATTTTGCGGACGGCGCCTTTCGCAGGTTCACGCGGGTGCCGGGATCGTCCGGGCTGACCGCCGCCACCGGATACGCCTTTTCCAGCCGTCTGACGTCCGCAATCGACGCGGGAATCCGCTCGTGGTCGAGGTTGTTGGCTTCGGCGTAAAACGCGTAATACGCCGTGTATTCCTCCGTGCCCACAGCCGTCGTTTCCACAGCCTGTACCCGGTCATGGCCAAACTGCGCGGAAAACACCCGCCCATCCTTGCGGCAGGTATGGCTTTTGAGCACCCATCGGTCGGGGCTGACCTGCGTCGGCGCCAAGGCAAAGGCATAGGTCCGGCTCACCCGATCGTTCCAGATGCGTACCTCGCAGCTGTTTTCATCCTGCGCCGTCACCTCCGCGCGATCTCCCTCGAGAAGGGTGATGCCGCCGGTGATGGTGTCGCGCACAATCCGTCCCGTTGACCGCAGCAGATAGCCCCCGTAGAATTGTGAATCGACGAGGATAAAACCCTTGCCGCTTTCCAGCGTGCAGCCGGACAGAAAGACAGCCGGGTCGTGAAAGCCCACGTCAATCATCTGTCCCGGCGCGTAATCCGTCAGCGGCACGCTCTGCGCCGCGCCGTCCGCCGCCAGCAGGCATAGCGCCAGCAAAAGCCAAAGAACCCTTTTCATCCGCTTTCCCCCTATTTTTGACAGAAGCGCCGTCGTTCCGCCCGTCGTTTCTGTCCTTCCATGGTATTCTACAACTATGACGAATGAGCGGGTGAGAAAATTTCACATTTCTGCGATTTCAGTCATTTTCATTTCCGTGCGCCGCCGCGCTTGCCCTTTCCCTCCGGCGGCGATATAATAGAAGCAGCATTCTTATCCTTCGGAGGTCATCATGCAGGATCTGTTTTCGCAGCAGGACGCCGTGCTCAGCCCCCTGGCCGACCGCATGCGCCCGCGCACGCTCGACGAATTCATCGGCCAACGCCACATCGTCGGCCCGGGGCGGCTTCTGCGCCGCGCCATCGAGGCCGACCGCATGACCTCCTCCATCTTCTACGGCCCGCCCGGCTGCGGCAAGACGACGCTCGCCTCCATCATCGCGAACACCACGCATTCCGCGTTCGTGCAGCTCAATGCCGTCACCAGCGGCGTGGCCGACGTGCGCAAGGTGATCAAGGAGGCGCAGGACCGCCGCTCCCTCTACGGTCAGGCGACGTACCTGCTGCTGGACGAGTGCCACCGCTGGAGCAAGTCCCAGTCGGACTCCATCCTGCCCGCCATCGAGCGCGGCGTGGTGCGCTTCATCGGCTCCACGACGGAGAATCCGCTCGTCGCCATGACCCCGGCCATCGTGAGCCGGTGCCGCATCTTCCAGTTCGAGCCGCTCACGGAGGCGGACGTGCTGCTGGCGATGGAGCGCGCGCTGTCCGACCGGGAGCGCGGCTTCGGCGGCAAAAACGTGATCCTCGATCCCGACGCGGCGCGGCACATCGCCCGCATCGCCAACGGCGACGTGCGCTCGGCGCTGGGCGCGCTGGAGCTGGCCGTGCTCACCACGGACCCGGACGACAGCGGCGCGATCCATGTGACGCTGGCCGTCGCGGAGGAATCCATCCAGAAACCCGTCATCCGCTGCGACGAATCGCTGTATTACGACATGCTCTCCGCCTTCTGCAAGAGCCTGCGCGGCAGCGATGCGGACGCGGCGCTCGCGTGGTTCGCGCGCCTTTTGTACGCGGGCGTCGATCCGCGGCTCATCGCCCGGCGCATCATCGCGCACGCGAGCGAGGACGTGGGTCTGGCCAATCCCACCGCCATGCTGCAGGCCGTCGCCGCCGCCCAGGCGCTGGAGATGGTCGGCCTGCCGGAGGCGCGGCTGTCCCTGGCGCAGGCGATCATCGCCGTGTGCGAGAGCCCCAAGTCCAATTCCGTCGTCATGGCGCTGGATCAGTCCGTCGCCGACGCGGAGAAGGGAGGCTTTGGCCCGGTTCCCGCCTATCTGCGCGACACGCATTACAGCGGCAACGAGCGCGTGGGCGCGAAGGGCGAGCAGTACAAGTACCCGCACGACTACCCCGGGCATTATGTCCAGCAGGAGTACATGCCGCCCGAGGTCAGGGGGCGCAGGTACTATATCCCGTCCGATCAGGGCCAGGAGCTCAAGCTGCGCGAGCGTAGACGGGCCCGTGGGGTCATCGATCCGTAATGCTTTCTTAAGCGCGAAGCGAAGAAGGGCCAAGGGATGAAATCCCTTGCAGGGTTTGGGGGACCGGAGCCTGCCGCCGCCTGTGGCGGGAACAGGCAGGCGGAGCGTCGGGAATCGCAAGGAGCGCCTAGCGGCGCGACTATGCGAGTTCCCCGGATCAGCGCCCCATCGTTCCCCATCCGTGAAGCGCCACCATCAAGAATCGCAGCGGAGCCGAAGGCGACTATTGCGATTCCGTCAACGCCTCTTCTGGCAGTCTCACACCAATTTGTGTCCAAATCCTTACTATGCAAATCAAACCCGTTTCAATCGTAGGCTGCTATGCAGCCTGCTCTGAAACTACTTTTTCTCGGATTGATGGGATACGTTGGGCTGCCGCCCAAACCTGCCTGAGGGACGTAGTCCCTCAGACTCCCTTCTTCGCTTCGCGCGCATTGAAGCAATTGAGAATAACGTAAGTATCAGGCCGTCCTCCCCCGGGAAGACGGCCCTTTCTCTATTCTGTTCCGCCCGATCTGTCACATCTTCGTCCGCAGGTCAAGCATCATGAGCACCATGTCCGCATACGTTCCATCCCGGTACTTCAGCTTGCGGGGATGACGGGCAAACTCGACAAAGCCGAACCGCTCATACAGCCGGATGGCCCGCTCGTTCGTGGCGACCACCTCCAGCTCCAGCTGCTCCACGGCTGTCTTCTTCACCTCGTCGATGAGCGTCTGCACGATCGCCGTGCCGATGCCCCGGCCCCAGTGCGCCTTCAGGATGCAGATGCCCAGCTCTGCGCGGTGGCGCGCCCGATCCACTGCGGCACAGGGCAGAAAGCTGCCGATGCCTATGAGCGTGTCTCCGATGAACGCGCCCAGCATCAGGCTTTTCGGGTCGTCCTCCGTCTTCTTGAGGTACGCAGCCTCCTGCTCCAGCGTCATCACCCATTCATCCTCATAGCGGATCAGATTGAGCGTCTCACCCGCCGTCCTTCTGCACACGGCCAGCGCCTGCTGCGCGTCCTGCGCGCCCAGGCTGTGCAGGAGCATCGCTTCGCCGTCCGCCAGCAGGATTTCCTTTTTGAACTTCATGCCCACACATCCTTTCGTGATGGATTGTCCGCCATTATAGCACAGAATCAGGCAAAAAACATCCCCGTTTCCTCATTTCGGAAACGGGGATGCGCTTCTTCAGCTTGCGATCTCCACGCTGTCAAGGATCTCCTGCGCTACGTCCACGATGCGGCGGCCGGTGTCCATGCTCTGCTTCTGCATGCGGTAATGCGCCTCGCTCTCGGACAGATGCAGCGCATCCATCAGGCGGCCCTTCGCGCGCTCGATTACCTTGCGCTCGGCCAGCTGGCGCTCCAGCTTCTGCGCCTTCTGCTCAAGCGCCTGCATCCGGCCCGCGCAGTAGCACATCGTGCGCACGGCCTGGATCAGCGCGTCCTGGCTGATGGGGTTATGCAGCGTCAGCACATCCGCGCCGTCCAGCTCGGCGGGGTCGTAGTCGCCCGGCACGATCATCATCACGCCGGCGGCGTCCGCCTTCCTGGCCAGCTCCGCGCCGGTCATGTCCGGCAGACGCCAGCTGGTCAGCAGCAGCGCCTGCTCGTCTTCAAGCGCCGCAAGCGCCTCCCCGCCCGTGCTGAGCACAGCGCTGGGGACGATCTGTGCGGTGGCAAGGATATCCCGGAGCTTCATGGCCACCCCATGCGGGGCAGCAATCAGAAGGCGGCTGGTCATCGGCTCGGTCATGGTCTGCATCTCCCATCCGGATTCACACAATCCGCTTGACGCGGCGCTCTTTCGCGGTGATGCCGATATTATACCAACTGTCCCTCAAATTGGCAAGATAAAATTGACGTTATTCTCCTTTTTTCTTGCACTTTTACGATTATTTCACCTAAATTTGTGCAAATTCCGAATAATTGCATCAGCCAATCCGTTTTTTAGCGTCACAATGCCATTTTCGCCACAGCCCGCGCCAGCGCGGTCATGTCCTCGCGCATATTGTAAATGCCCGGGCTCACGCGCACGGCGCCGACGTCCAGCGTGCCCAGAAAACGGTGCACGCCCGGCGCACAGTGCAGCCCACCGCGCACCGCGATGCCCGCCCGGTTCAGCATCGCCGCCGTCTCCTGCGAACCCACGCCATCCACATTGAAGCTCACCAGCGACGCGCCGGGACGTGTGTATACGCGCACGCCACGCATGTTCAGCAGTTCCGCACGCAGCATGTCGCAGAGATGGACGATATGCGCGTGCGTCTCATCCATATGCACAAGCGCCTCGTTCATGCCCGCCGCCAGACCGGCGATGCCCGGAAGGTTCAGCGTGCCGGACTCCAGGCAATCGGGCATCATCCTGGGCTGGAACATGCTCTCGGAGGCGGAGCCGGTGCCGCCCTGGCGCAGCGGCGCGACATTCACGCCCGCGCGCACCCACAGCACACCGGTGCCATGCGGGCCGAGCAGGCCCTTGTGCCCCGGCATCGCCAGCAGATCGCAGCCCCAGGTCTTCGGCGCAAGCGGCACATGGCCCGCCGTCTGCGCGCAGTCGATCAGGAGCAGCACACCGCGTCTTTGGCACACCTGGCCCACCGCCTGCACATCCTGCAGGGTGCCCAGGACGTTGGACATGTGCGTCATTACGACGAGCCTCGTGCGCGGGAGCATGGCCCGCTCGATGTCCTCCGCGCGGATCTGCCCCTGCGCGTCCGGCGGCACGAGCGTCAGCGTGATCACGCCGCTGCGCGAGAGCTCGGACAGCGGGCGCAGCACGGAGTTATGCTCCAGCAGCGTGGAGATCACGTGATCCCCTGTGCGCACGACGCCGTGAATGGCCATGTTGAGCGCATCGGTCGCGTTCAGGCAGAAGGCCACGCGCGACGCGTCCGTCTCGCCCAGCATCTGCGCCGTGCTCTCCCGGCAGCGCTCGACGATGCGCCCCGCGGCCAATGAGAGCGCATGGCCCGCCCTTCCGGGATTTGCGCCGCAGTTTTCCAGCGCGGCTGCCATCGCCCGCACCGTCTCCCGCGGCTTGGGAAAGCTGGTTGCCGCGTTGTCCAGATAAATCATGCCATTCCTCCTTGGGCCCCTTCTTCCGTTTTTCAGCGCTGCGCCGAAGCCGGCGCGCTGAACACGCCGCCTTCACGCCGCATATGGTAGAGTATATGAGAGGGCCGCCGCAAGGTAGACCCGGGGAGGGAACGATCATGCAATCATCCTTTGGCATTGCCTCCTTCCGCTCGCGCACGCAGGTGCTGCGTCTGGAGGATGCGCTGCGCCGCGCGGGGCTGTCCGCCGGCGTGATCTCTACGCCGCGCGAGGTTGCGATGGGCTGCGGGCTGTCGGTGCGCTTTGAGCTGGCGGAGCTTGGGCAGGTGTTGGCGGTTTACCGCCGGGTGAATCCCGGCGCGCTGATCGGCTTTTATCGGGTGGAGAATTACGGCACGCGGCAAATCCGCCTGACGCCGCTTCGGACGGACTGAGTCCGCGCCGGACTGAGCCCGCGCCGGACTGAACACGCCCTTGCTTGCCACTTGCTTTTTGCCCCTTCGCCCGGTATAATGAAACCATCACGCGAAAGGGGCTGTTTTCATGTCTGCTGCATTTGATCATATCCTGCAGGAGCTCGAGCGCCTGTACCCCGATGCCAAACCCGCGCTGCACTTTGCCAATCCCTATCAGCTGCTTGTGGCGGTCATCCTCTCCGCCCAGTGCACGGACGTGAAGGTGAACATGGTCACGCCCGCGCTCTTTGCGGCCTATCCCGACGCGCACGCGCTTTCCAAGGCCGATCCGCTCGACGTGGAGCCGCTGATCAAGACCTGCGGCCTGTACCACAACAAGGCCAAAAACCTCGTCGCCACGGCGCGCGCGCTGGTGGAGCACTACGGCGGCGAGGTGCCCGCCGACCACGAGAAGCTGACGCAGCTGCCCGGCGTGGGCCGCAAGACGGCGAACGTGGTGATGAGCTGCGCGTTCGGCGCGGACGCCATCGCGGTGGACACGCACGTCTTCCGCGTCTCCAACCGTCTGGGCCTGGCAGACGCAAACGACGTGCTCAAGACCGAGCAGCAGCTGATGGAGCACATCCCCCGGGAAAAGTGGAGCCTCGCGCACCACTGGATCATCTTCCACGGCCGGCGCGTGTGCACTGCGCGCAAGCCCGCGTGCGAAAGCTGTACGCTTTCGCCCTGGTGCGAGTACGCGAACGGCAACCCCAAGGGAAAGAAATGAGCGGCCGGCCGGCCGCTTTTTCTTTGCCTGTGGTGAACGCATTTCACGTTCCTCCTGCATTTTTGTATTGAATTTGCAGCTTGTATGCAGCATTCAGCGCCCATTTATTCAAAAATCAGGGCTGGAAAGGCCTATCAAACCCGCGTGCTGCAACTTCGGAAGGGTGCAGATTTTTCTTTGTATTTCTAGAAAAAGCTGTGTACTTTTGGCCTCTTCCATGCTATAATAGCTCCGCAAACAGGGAGCGGGAACGAAAAAGCCGCTCCTCCCCGAATCCTGCAGATTTATGAAAGTGAGGCATTCCTATGCTGACTGTTCTTTTTGTGATTGCCGTGCTGTTTGGCGCTTCCTCCCTGCTCTCTCTGGTCGATGGCCGCGAGACCTCCAGCGAGGTGGGCAGCTATCTGCACTACGAGTACAACGCGTCCATGCTCTCCCGCCTGTAAGCGAAGTCACCCATTGCGTACATCAAGGGGCTGTTCCTTTCACGGAACAGCCCCTTTTTTATCCCTGATTCTTTCTCCCGATCTTCAGCGCCCGCAGCGCATCCTTATGTTCCGGCGAAACCCGAAAGCTCTCGATCGCCTTCTGAATCGCCTTGTTGTGCGTCCAGGGCGCCAGCCTTCCTTGCACGATGTACGGCAGCGCCGCGTCGTACTGCAGCGCCAGCGCCGTGGCAAAGTACCATGCGACGCCCATCCTCACATAGTAATCCTCCTGCCGCAGCGCCGCGACCCTTTCCAGCTGCCCGGGATCAAACGCGTCCCCGAGATACCCCTGCATCAGGCAGTTGACGCCGAAGCGCACGGTATACGGGTGCTCCGACGCGAGCCATACCCGGATGCTGCTCAGCAGCCGCGGCAGATCGGTTTTCAAGGCCCTGGGCGACAGCTGGTCGCAGGTCGCCCAGTTGTCCACAAACGGCAGGAAACGGTTCACCTGTGCGAGGCACACATCAAAGTCCTTTTCCTGCGCGATGAGAAAAGCGTGCACCTGGTTTTCCTCAAAGAAGCGATGCGGCAGCGCAGCCATGAAGTCCGCCGCCTCCTGCGTGCCCCGGAGCGTCCTGGCGAGATGGCGCAGCTGCGGCGTGCGCACGCCGATGATCGTCTCCGGATCGATGTTTGGAATCAGCTTTCTCTGGAACTCCCGATAGGGAATGTCCTGCATGGACAGAAGTCTTTTACGAATCATAGGCTTCCCTCTTTGGGCTGCTGCCCAAGCCTGCTGGGGCGGCGCTGCAAAAAGGCCCTGCGACTTGCAGGGCCCTTTTGAATATACCGCTTACTTCCTGCTGCGGTCCACATAGTGGGTGTGCAGCAGCTCATGCGCCCTGTGGCCGTTCGGCTCGCCCAGGTACTCCGCATAGACCTTCTTGATGTCCGGGTTCTCGTGGGACTTGCGGATGGTCTTCGCCTCGTCCTCCGCGTAGAGGCCGGCCGCACGCACGGCGCGCGGATCGACATCCATACGGGTCTCGGCGTTCACGATCGGCTGGCCGCCGCCGTTGACGCAGCCGCCCGGGCAGGCCATGACCTCGATGAAGGCGTAATCCGCGTCGCCCGCCTGAATGCGGCGGATGAGCTTCTTCGCCGCGCCGGTGCTGCTGGCGATAGCCACCTTCAGCTCCTTGCCGCCGAGGGTGAAGGTCGCTTCCTTGATGCCCTCGATGCCGCGGGCCGCGACGTAGTCGACGTTCTCCACGGAACGGTTCTCCAGCACGTCGGCCGCGGTGCGCAGCGCCGCCTCCATGACGCCGCCGGTCACGCCGAAGATCGCCGCCGCGCCGGTGGACTCGGCGACCAGCTCGTCAAAGCACTCCTCGTCGGAGAGCTTCGTGAAGTCGATGCGCGCGTCCTTGATCATGCGGGCCAGCTCACGGGTGGTGATGGAGATATCGACAGAGCGCATGCCGTCGGTCTCCATCTCCGGACGCTCGGCCTCGAACTTCTTGGCCACGCACGGCATGACGGCGACGACCACGATGTTCTTCGGATCGATGCCGGCCTTCTCGGCGTAGTAGCTCTTGATGATCGCGCCTTCCATCTGCATCGGGGACTTGCAGGTGGACAGGTTCGGGATCAGCTCCGGGAAGTTGTGCTCGACGTACTTGATCCAGCCCGGGGAGCAGGACGTGAACATCGGCAGCACGCCGCCGTTCTTGATGCGGCTGAGCAGCTCGGTGGCCTCCTCCATGATGGTGAGGTCCGCGCCGAAGTCGGTATCGAACACCTTGTCAAAGCCAAGGCGCTTGAGGGCCTGGGTCATCTTGCCGGTGACGCGGGTGCCCATCGGCATGCCGAATTCCTCGCCCAGCGCCACGCGCACGGCCGGGGCCGGCTGCACGACGACGAACTTCTCCGGATCGGAGAGCGCGTCCCAGACCTTGTCGGTGTCGTCCTTCTCGCGCAGCGCGCCAACCGGGCAGGCCACGACGCACTGGCCGCAGTTGATGCAGTCGGTCTCGCTCAGCTTCTTTTCAAACGCCGGGGCGATGACGGTCTTGAAGCCGCGGTTGATCGCAGCGATGGCGCCGATGCCCTGCACGTTGCGGCAGACCGCCACACAGCGGCGGCACAGGATGCACTTGTTCGGGTCGCGGACGATGGACGGGCCAAAATCGTCCAGCGGATAATGGATGTTCGCGCCGTCGTACTTATCCTCTTCCACGCCCAGATCCTTGGCCAGCGCCTGCAGCTCGCAGGTCCTGCTGCGCACGCAGGAGAGGCACTTGCGCTCATGGTTGGAGAGGATCAGCTCCAGGACGGACTTCCTCGCCTGGCGGACAGCCGGGGTGTTGGTCTTGACGACCATGCCCTCGGAAACCGGCATCACGCAGGCCGCAGCCAGCGCGCGCGCGCCGACGTCGACCACGCACATGCGGCAGGCGCCGATCTGGTTGACGTCCTTGAGGTGACACAGGGTGGGAATATGGATGTGCGCCTGATGGGCCGCTTCAAGGACGGTCGTACCGGCCTCAACCTGCACCTTCACGCCATCAATCGTAACGTTTACCATTGCCATGTTCATTCACTCCTTCAGGCTCTGTCAGGAACGGGAGATCGCGCCGAACTTGCACTTCTCCATGCAGGCGCCGCACTTGAGACACTTGGTAGTGTCGATGTAGTGCGCTTCGCGGACCTTGCCGCTGATGCAGCCAGCCGGGCAGTTGCGGGCGCACAGCGTGCAGCCCTTGCACTTCGCCGGGTCGATCTTGTAGGTCAGCAGCTTCTTGCAGTGGCCGGCCGGGCAGCGCTTCTCGTAGATGTGCGCCTCGTACTCGTCGCGGAAATACTTGAGGGTGGAGAGCACCGGGTTCGGGGCCGTCTGGCCCAGGCCGCACAGGGCGGTCGCCTTGATGGTGTTGGCCAGGTTCTCCAGCTTCTCGATGTCGCCGTCCTCGCCCTTGCCCTCGACGATGCGCTCGAGGATCTCGAGCATGCGGCGGGTGCCGATGCGGCACGGCGCGCACTTGCCGCAGGACTCATCGACGGTGAAGTCGAGGAAGAAGCGGGCGATGTCGACCATGCAGTTGTCCTCGTCCATGACGATCATGCCGCCGGAGCCCATCATGGAGCCGATGGCGGTCAGGTTGTCATAGTCGATCTTGATGTCCAGATGGCTGGCCGGGATGCAGCCGCCGGACGGGCCGCCGGTCTGCGCCGCCTTGAACTTCTTGCCGTTCGGGCAGCCGCCGCCGATGTCGTAGATGATCTCGCGCAGGGTGGTGCCCATCGGGACCTCCACCAATCCGGTGTTGTTGATCTTGCCGCCCAGGGCGAAGACCTTGGTGCCCTTCGATTTCTCGGTGCCCATGGAGGCGAACCATTCCCAGCCGTTGTTGATGATCTGCGGCACGTTGGCGTAGGTCTCCACGTTGTTGAGGATGGTCGGCTGGCCGAACAGGCCCTTGACCGCCGGGAACGGCGGACGCGGACGCGGCTCGCCGCGCTTGCCCTCGATGGAGGTCATCAGCGCGGTCTCCTCGCCGCAGACGAACGCGCCGGCGCCCAGACGCACTTCCATGTCAAAGTTGAAGCCGGTGCCGAAGATGTTCTTGCCCAGCAGGCCGTACTCGCGGGCCTGCTTGATGGCGATCTGCAGGCGCTTGACCGCGATCGGATACTCCGCGCGGCAGTAGACGTAGCCCTGGTCCGCGCCGATGGCGTAGGCCGCGATGGCCATGGCCTCGATGACGACGTGCGGGTCGCCCTCCAGAACGGAGCGGTCCATGAACGCGCCCGGGTCGCCCTCGTCGGCGTTGCAGCAGACGAACTTCTTGTCGGACTTGGATGCCGCCGCGAACTTCCACTTCATGCCGGTGGGGAAGCCCGCGCCGCCGCGGCCGCGCAGGCCGGACTTGAGCATGACGTCGATGACCTCCTCCGGGGTCATCTCGGTGAGGACCTTGCCCAGGGCCTTGTAGCCGTCAAAGGCGATGTACTCCTCGATGTTCTCCGGGTCGATGACACCGCAGTTGCGCAGCGCGATGCGCTTCTGCTTCTTGTAAAAGTCGACGTTGTCGAGGGACTTGATGGTGTTGTCCTCCTCGACGGCCTCCTTGTAGAGCAGATCCTTGACGATACGGCCCTTGATGAGGTGCTCGTCCACGATGCGGGAGACGTTCTCCACGGTCATGTGGGAGTAGAACGCGCCCTCCGGATAGACGATAACGACCGGGCCGGCCTGGCACAGGCCGAAGCAGCCGGTGCGGACGACCTTCACTTCCTTGTCGAGACCCTTCTCGGCAAGCTGCTTTTCAAACTCCTTGATGATCTCGCCGGAGTTGGAGGACGAACAGCCCGTACCACCGCAGACCATCACATGAGAGCGAATCAGATCCATAATATGTTCCTCCTATTTATCGCTTCGGCTCAGCCCTGCGCGCCGATGGTGTATTCCTCCACCGGCCTGCCGTTGACGATATGGTCGTTGACCACGCGGGCGACCTTTTCCGGCGTCATGTGGACGTAGGTGACCTTCTCCTGGTCCTTGACGTACACCTCGACGATCGGCTCCAGGCGGCACATGCCCACGCAGCCGGTCTGCGCGACGGTCACGTTGTCGATGCCGCGCTTCTTGAGTTCCTCGATGAACTCCAGCATCACCGGGCGCGCGCCGGCGGCGATGCCGCAGGTGGCCATGCCCACGACGATGCGGGTGTCGATATTGTCGTCCTTCCTGAGGTTGACCTGTTCAATCATTCTGGCGCGGATGGCGGCCAGTTCGGCGAGAGATTTCATGAAAACAACCCTCCATGCAATTCATTGATTTCCTGAACCAGACAGTCCTTGATCCAGGCGGAGATTTCCGGATGATCCAGCGGAATCGGTGCGACCGCCTCTTTGATCTCACGGGTGTCAAAGACGAAGACCTTCCCGTCGTAATCATAGACGAAGCGGAAATCCGTGCCCGGATTCATGAGCACCAGCGTATACAGCGCGCCCGGCACGTCGCCCATCGGCGGCCTGTCGATGTGGGAAAGGCCGAACGTCACGCGCACGGTCGTCCCCTTGCCCAGCTCGGAGGCGATGGAAAAATCGCCGCCGGTGGCCTGCGCCGTCATCTTGAGCAGCGGCAGCCCCAGCCCGACCTTGCGCGTCTTGCGCGTGGTGGTGAAGGGGTCGCAGACGGCCTGAGCCATCTCCTGGCTCATGCCGCACCCGTCGTCGATGAACGCCAGGCCGACGGTGTCCCGCTCATGGCTCACAGTGATATCAATCTCCACCAGGCTTGCCCTGGCCGAGATGGAATTCTGGGCAATATCCAGGATATTGTCCGCAAGCTCACGCATCATAACGGCGGCTTACTTGCGGTACTTGGCGATGATGTCCGGGATCTGATCCGGGGTCAGACGGCCGTACACGTCGTCGTTGATCATCATGACCGGCGCCAGACCGCACGCGCCCAGGCAGCGGGTGGCGTTCAGGGTGAACAGGCCGTCCGGCGTGGTGCGGCCGGCCGGCACGCCGAGCACCTCCTCCAGCTTGTCCAGCACCTGCTGGCTGCCCTTGACATAGCACGCGGTGCCCAGGCACACGCTGATGATGTACTGGCCCTTGGGCTCCAGGTTGAACTGGGCGTAGAACGTGGCCACGCCGTAGACATCGCTGACCGGGATGTCCAGCTCCCTGGCGATGTAGTACTGGACCTCCTCCGGCAGATAGCCGAAGATATCCTGAGCCTTCTGCATGATCGGCATCAGCGCGCCCGGCTCGTTTCTGAGCTCGTCGATCACCTTCTGCAAGGCCTCGAACTTTTCCTTTTCGAGAGACATGTCGTACAAACCCCCTTAATGCTTACTGTTTGACATAAAGTTATCAATATGAAGACGATCTATTATATCATACACGTCTGCCGTTAGCCTACACTAATTGCCAGTTTTCGACAAAACATGCAGAATAATATGCCAATTTTTATCACGAATGCCCCGCAATCGCTTCAAAAACAGCCGGGATACTCCGTTCCCGGGCAGAAAGCGCGAACTGCGGCTCCAGGATGTTTTCCAGATAATGCGCGTCCGAGGACTCCAGCAGGCGGTATCCGTCCAGCCTGACCGGCGGCATTGTCACTTTTTTGGAAATCTCCAGCGCGTCGTAGTGCACGTTCTCCGGCAGGAAGCCCAGCGCGTTCAGCACCCCGTTGCTGCCCCGGTTGATGTGCGCCGGCACGCACAGGCCGCCCGCCTCCCGGATGCGCCCGGCGCATTCCTCGAAGCTCAGGTCAAGCGCGCTGATGAGCAGCCGCTCCTCGACCGCGATCTCCTCGTCCTGCGCGTTCATCACCTGCTGGCGGCCGAAGAATTTCTCGTTGTTGGGAATCGGCGGCAGGTGCCGGTAGATCTCCTCGCCGAACGCTGTGCATTCCTCCACGGTTTTGAAGTAGCACAGCATGTGCGCCTCCTCCTTCGTGGTCAGCTCCATGCCCGGCAGCAGCAGCACGTTCATCATGTCGGCCGCCTCCTTGATGGCCGGCAGGTTGCGCGCGCTGTTGTGGTCGCATACCGCAATCACGTCCAGCTGCTTGATGAACGCCATGCCCACGATGTTGTTGGGCGTCATCAGCGCGTCGCCGCAGGGCGACAGGCAGGAGTGAATGTGCAGGTCGCAAAAGAGGCTCTTCATGGCGCTCAGCCCTTTTTCGCCGGGGCCACGCCGTTTTCGGCCAGCAGCATCACCAGCTCGTAGGCGGTGCGGTCGCTCGAGAGCAGGATGATGTCCTCATCCTTCGCCTTGGCAATGATCGGCGCCTCCACGGGCAGGCTCTCCGGAATGATGACGCACGCAAAATCCAGCAGCGCCGCCACGGCGATCACATTCATGTGCGCCTGCACGGTGATCCAGGCCATGTCCGCCTGGCCGCGGCCCATGACGTGGCTGAGCAGATCGCAGGTGTAGCCGCAGGCGATCTCGCGGTCCTCATAGGGGCCCGTCAGGCACCTTGCGCCGGAAATCCTCTCAAACTCCGAAACCTTCATCCTTATGGTTCGTCTCCTTCCTTGTCATCCTCTTCGTCGCTCCTGAGCTTCTCCTGCATCTCCCGGAGCCTCGCCGTATCCTGCGGGGTACCAAAGCGCGTGCTGGCGCCCAGCGTCACCATCTCCGCCGCCAGGGAATTGATGCGGTCGTTGAGGCGGAACACACAGTTGAGCTCGTTGGCAAAGCCGTTTTCGATGTCCTCCGCCAGCGCGCGGCACGTCGGCGCGCCGCAGGAGCCGCAGTCATAGCCGGGCAGGCCCTGCGTCAGGCGCTCGATGCGCTCCTCGCGCTCGATGCGCTCCTTCATCGTGCCGACCAGCTGCATGGCGTCGCTCGGCTCGATCTCCTGCGTCAGGCGCAGGGTGTGCACCGCGTCCTCAAAGACCTCCCGGCGCTGCACCGTCTTGAGCGTCGTCCGGTTCATCACGCTGCGCAGGCGGTTCTTGGCCACAAAGCTGTTTTCCACCGTCAGCGGGCCGCCCAGACAGCCGTTGACGCAGGCCAGCCCCTCAAAATAGGTCAGGTTGCGGAAGCGCGCGTTCTCGATGGCCTCCAGCACGTTCATCACGTTCTCGATGCCGTCCACGCACAGCGCGCTCTTGATGCCCACGGCCTCCGCCTCACCGCCGGGCACCGCCCACTTGATGCCCACCACGCTCGCGCGGTCGATCTCCAGCGGCGTAAAGCCCTCCTTGAGGAACACGCGCATCTGCGTGTACACGTCCTTGATCGCGATCACGCCGTCGACGTAGGACTTGGTGAGGCCCGCAGGCGAGCGGACCGCCGTCATCTTCGCCGCGCAGGGCGTGATGAAGAACGCGCCCACATCGGCGATATCCACGCCGTGCTTCTGTGCATATTCCTCCTTGGCGATCTTGGCCGCCGCCTCCATGGGCGAAACGAAGTCGATCACGTTGTCCAGCAACGCCGGGAAATTGACCTGAATCAGCCGCACGATGGCCGGGCAGGCGGAGGAGATCACGGGCTTGGGCCGGTCCTCCTCGCGCATCGCGCGGCTGATCGCATAGGAGACGATCTCCGCGCCGCGCGCGACCTCAAACACATCGACAAAGCCCAGCCGGAACAGCGACGCGATGATCGGCTCCGGCTGATGCACGCCCTGGAACTGCGCGTACAGCGTCGGCGCGGGCAGCGCAATCGGGTATTTGAAGCGCCTGATGGAATCCAGCGGATCGGTCACGGCCACCTTGGCATGGCTTTCGCAGACCTTGATGCACTCGCCGCAGTCGATGCAGCGCTCCGGAAGGATCGTCGCCTTGTTGTTTCTGATTCGGATGGCCTCCGTCGGACATCGCTTCAGACACGTCGTGCAGCCCTTGCATTTGTCCTTGTCAAGCCGCACGGAATGATAGTAGGTTTCCTGCAATGCACTTCGCCTCCCGCCTGTATGGCCCGGCAACAGGCCATTCAGATATGAAAAATCATCGAAATATCGGTTCCCTCCCCCACGACGGAGGAAATCGCAAACTCGTCGGCGTTGCGTTTCATGTTCGGCAGGCCCATGCCCGCGCCGAAGCCCATGTTGCGCACCTCATTGCTGGCCGTGGACCAGCCCTCGGTCATGGCCTTGTCAATGTCCGGAATGCCCGGGCCCACGTCGCGGGCGCGCACCAGAATGCGGTCCTCGGAAATCTCAAAGTCGATCTGTCCGCCGTCGGAATGGATCACCAGATTGATCTCCGCCTCATAGGTGCACACGGACACGCGGCGCATGATGCTGCTGGGGATGCCCAGGCGCTTCATATGCCGCTTGATGCGCGCGGAGACGTCGCCCGCGCACGTCATGTCGTCCGCCTTCACCGGATAGGTTTCCTTAATCATCATACGCTCACCCCAGTTCAACCGGTCGGAGGCCGGCCATGTACAGCTTGGCACAGGCTTCGAACATCGTGTACGGCGTCTTGAGCGCCGGCAGGCCGATCTCCCTGGCCAGCGCTACTGCGTCGGCAAGGGGCTCCTTGTCGCGCACGAAGACGACGCAGGGCACGTCGAGCATCTCGCAGGTGCGCACGCTCTGGCTGTTGACCAGGCCGGTCAAAAGCAGCGTATCCTCCGTCACGCAGGCCAGCACGTCGCTCATCATGTCCGAGGCAAAGGCGGTGCTGATCTCCCGCTGGCCCTCCTCCGGGCAGCTGAGCCATTTCGCATCGAGTACCGTCGCAATCTCCTGAATGGTCATCCTCTTTCCTCCCGGCAATTCCCAGTATGACTCTGTGAATTATGCACAAATTCAATTCATGAGCTTATTATACTTTATCTTTCCCCCGCTGTCTACGGCTTCAAAACTAAATATTTTTATATCAATTCCACAGAATACGGGAGAACATTGAAAGCGGGCGGCAAGCCTGCTATAATACAGGATACCGGATCAGACCATGAGGGAAGGATGGATCGCACCATGAATTATGCAGAACGCGCACAGGCGCTCCGGGCGGAAACCGTCGCCCATCGCCGTTATTTTCACACCAACGCCGAAGTCGGCCTGAACACGCCCAAGGCGCAGGCCTATGTCCTTGAGACGCTCCGGGCGCTGGGCATCGCCTGCCAGCCCTGCGGCCACGGCGTGAGCGCCACCATCGGGCACGGCGGCAAGGTCATTCTGCTGCGCGCAGACATGGACGCGCTGCCCATGCCCGAGGAGAGCGGCGAGCCCTTCGCCTGCCCGACCGGCACCGAGGCGCACACCTGCGGCCACGACTTCCACGCCGCCATGCTGCTCACCGCGGCGAAGATGCTCAAGGAGAACGAGGCCAGCCTGCAGGGCACGGTCAAGCTCATGTTCCAGCCGGCGGAGGAGACCTTCGAGGGCGCCAGGGACATGATCGCAAACGGCATCCTGGAAAATCCGCCGGTCGACGCGGCGCTGGCCTATCACGTCACCAGCGGCCAGATGCCCCTGGGATTGTACATGTACAACGCCACCGGCACGATGATGTTCTCCGTGGATGGCTTCCGCATCACCGTCAGGGGGCGCGGTGCGCACGGCGCCTATCCGCACTTCTCCGTCGATCCCATCAACATCGGCGTGCACGTCTATCTCGCGCTCGAGGCGCTCATCGCCCGCGAGGCCGACCCGAACAAGGCCTGCGTGATGACCATCGGCCACTTTGAGGCCGGCTCCGCCGCCAACATCATCCCGGATACCGCCACGCTGGAGGGCACCATCCGCACCAACGACAAGGCCTCCCGCGAGCTGCTTGTGCGCCGCATGAAGGAGGTCGCCGAGAGGACTGCCGAGGTCTACGGCGGCACGGCCGAGATCACCATGCTCTCCGAGGTTCCGCCGCTTACGTGCGATCCCAAGCTGACCAATGAGATCGTGGGCTACATGCAGGCGCTGAATCTCCCCGGCGCGGCGCCGTATCCGGGCGCGTCCGCCAGCGCGTCGGAGGACTTCGCCACCATCGCCGAGCGCGTGCCCGCGACGTTCATGTACCTGTCCGCCGGCTTCCTCGATGAGCGCGGCAAGGCCCCCGCGCATAACCCGAAGGTGCTCTTCAATGAGGACGTGCTGCCCACCGGCGCGGCATACCTCGCGCATTGCGCCACCGAGTGGCTCGCGCATCACGCGTAAGTCACTCTGATCAGCGCGAAGCGAAGAAGGGAGTCTGAGGGATGAAATCCCTCAGGCGGGGCTTGGGGCGGCAGCCCCAACGTTCCCTAATCTCAAAAATAGGTAGTTTCAGAGCAGGCTGCGCAGCAGCCTACGATTGAAACGGGTTAAATCCGCCTGGCATTCTTTTTCCCGCAACAACAAAGGAGCCGCCGTTCATGGCAGCTCCTTTTCTCATTCCTTTTACAGGCTGTCCGCCAGCGGATGCATCAGCAGCACGCCCTGCGGCCCGCGCTCCTTCGCAAAGACCGCCTCGCGCACAGGCTGCGCATCCTGCGCGCCCATCACCGCGAGAAACGGCGTCACCGGCGTGATCGGATACGGGCAGCGCTTCGTCTTCACGTGCATGGGAATCACGCACTTGGGCCTTGCGCGCTCAACGATCGCCTTCGCGCCCTGCGCGTCCACCGTGTAGGTGCCGCCGGCCGGAATCATCATCACGTCCGCGTCCGCGATGGCCGCAAGCACATCGTCGTCCGGCATGCAGCCCTGGTCGCCCATGTGCACCACCTTCAGGCCGTCGATGGAAAAGATGCGGATGGCGTTGGGGCCGCGTCTTAAGCCCCGCTCGCCGTCGTGCCAAGAGGCCACGGCGCGGGCTGTCACGCCGCCCACGGACGCCTCCTGCGTGCCGCGCGCGATGCGCGGCCTGCCCACGAGCATGCGCGTCTCGTTGTGGTCGTGGTGCTCGTGGCTCATCGTGACCAGATCCGCCTGAAGCGGCAGCATCTCAATGCCCACGCTCTCGTCATACGGGTCTGTGATCACGACCGTGCCGTCCTCCGCCGTCAGGCGAAAGCATGCGTGTCCGATCCATTCAAGCTTCATCCGTCAGCCCTCCTTGCTCCTGCTCACAGAATTCCTTCAGCAGCGCGCCCGCCTCGTGCAGGCCGCTCCGGTCGCCCCGCCGCAGCATCACCGCCGCCTGCGCGCGCAGCGCCGGCAGGCCGGAAAGCACCCTGTCCGGCGCAAGCCAGGTCAGCCGCAGCGTCTCCAGAATCAGCTGCCTTCCCGCAGGCGTCAGCGGCTGCTGCGCATTCGCCAGAAAGCGGCGGGCCAGCGCCTGCGCCGGATGCAGCGGACTTTCCCAATCCACCGCGACGCGCTCTTCGCCGCCCGGCACCAGGAGCACATCGTCCGTTGGCGTCATTTCCAGCAGCCCGCCGCGCACCGCGCAGGCAAAGCCCGCCTGGGCCAACGCGTCCGTCAGCCGTGCTCGCGCCGCGTCGTCTGCGCAGCGGCGGATGGCGTCCGTCGCCAGCAGTGCGCCGCCCGCGGGCAAAAACCGCACAAAGCCCCGACCGCCCGCGGCGAGCATCGCCTCGCGCGCCCGCTCGCGCAGCCGCACCGCCGTCACACGCGCCATGTGATCTCCATGCGCGCGCCGGACGTGCGCTCGCCGCCCATATACACGTCGTAATGGAGCCGCAGCTCGCCGCCGCCTTCCTGCATGCAGATCTCCACGCTGTGCGTGTCCACCGCCACGGGAATCTCGCCGTACACCGTCACATAGCGCGAGGCAATCTTCTCCCCCGGCAGGAAGTCAAGCACGCTGGAAACCATGCCCATGCGCTGCATGCGCACATGGCCGCGTTCCGGCTGCATGGTCAGCACGATGTGCGCCTTCTCCTCGTCCTGAACGTCGTCATACTCGAGCACCCAGCCGTCCGCCGTGAGCCTGAGCAGGCCCGAGCGGGCGTTTTTGATCTCGTGCGCGTCCCCGTCCGGCTCCACCAGGCGGGAGACCACGCGGATGCGCGCCTTCTTTCCCTCACTCATGCGTTTCCTCTTTTCCCGTCGGGATGACGCCCAGCAGCATGCACAGCGCCGCCAGGCACAGGATGAATGCGTATACCATCGGCAGCATGACCTCCTCCGTCATCGGATAGCTCGAGGAGGTCATCGTCGCAAACAGCACAAGGCACGCGGGCAGCCGCAGCCCCGGTTCGGCCAGAATCGCGTACAGGCACAGCACGTCCAGCAAAAGCCAGGCCGCGGAGGTCACGTTCGGGCAGACGATCAGCGCGCCCAGCACGAGCAGCATCGCGCGGTGCAGCGGCGTCTTGTCCTTCGCGCGCCA
>SFFH01000030.1 GCA_004557905.1 Clostridiales bacterium
CAGCCGTTGCCGTAGATGCTCTCCATCGTCACCACATAGGAGGACGGCGCGCCGTCCTCGCCGGGCGCTGCGGAAATGTCCACGGCGTACTCGTCGAAGGTAAAGATTGTGGTGTCGCACTGGGCCTCAAAGCATGCGCGGGCTGCCTGGATGGCGTCATACTCGTTCATTGCGCCGGCGGTGCCGGGCGCCGCGGTGGACAGCGGCAGCGGCGTGGCGAGGAGGACGTCCTCGCGGCCGTCAGGTTTTTCGGTGGACACGGTACCTTGGACGCCGTGCGCGGCGACGGTCATGATCTTCGAGGTGGCGGTGCGCTGGGCGCGCAGCGCGAAGAGGGACAGCGGCACGATGACCAGCGCCGCCGTTGCGACGGCGACCATGAAATCCAGCCGCAGCGGCCTGCGCTTTCTGTGCGTGGGCTTGCGGACAGGCGCCTCCTGCTCACGCACGGCGCGCAGTACGCGGTGCATGTCCCTTGCGTCAAAGTGCACGGAGCTGAGGCTCTCGTCCAGGACATTGCGGATTCGCGGGTCATTTTTCATCGAGATCAGCTCCTTTCCAGCTCCTGCTGAAGCCTTTTCTGTGCCTGCGCCAGCCGCCGGGTGGCGGTGGGCGCGGAGATATTCAGAATCTGCGCGCAGGTGCGCAGGTTCAGGTCCTGATAATAGTGGAGGAGGACGATGTCCTTGAGCTTGGGCGGCAGGGCCATGATGGCCTGTGTCAGCGCCAGGTGCTCCTCATGCGCGGGCGTGATGCTGAGCGGCAGCTCCTCGATGGCCTTGCGCCGGTCGATGTGCCGCAGCCATGAGGAGCGCAGCGTATCCTTGCAGGTGTTGATCGCGATGCGCATCAGCCAGGCCTTCTCGTTTCGGATCTCGCCGCCCAGCAGCGCTTCGATGTGCTCAAACGCCTTGATGAACGTCTCCTGCGCCGCATCCTCCGCGCTGGGCAGGTCGTGCAGATAGACGCAGCACATGCGCTTGACGCTGTCGCCGTAAACCTGCATCAGGCGCACGAGCGCTTGCTCGCGGCTCTCTTGTGTAGTGTCCTGCATCGCGGATTTCACCCCCTCTATATGGATAAGACGAATGAAACCGGAAAGAATTTCATTCTGAGGCGCTTTTTTCCAAAAATCGTGAAAAGCATTGACCTTGCGGAGATTTTGTCTTTTCTCCCTTGCCTTTGCCGGGCGGGACGGATACAATAAAAATGCTGAAAAAGCTGAATTCAGAAACACTCCATGGAGGTTCCATATGAGCAGGGTAATCGGTATCGATCTGGGCACGACCAACAGCTGTGTCGCCGTGATGGAAAACGGCGAGCCGGTGGTCATCCCCAATTCAGAGGGCGGGCGCACGACGCCGTCCGTCGTGGGCTTTACGAAGAACGGCGAGCGCGTGGTCGGCGAGGCGGCGCGCAGGCAGCAGGCGGTCAACGCGGGCCGTACGGTGCTCTCCATCAAGCGCGAGATGGGCAATGACTACCGCGTGAAGATCGACGGCAGGGCGTATACCCCACAGGAGATCTCCGCGATGATTTTGCAGAAGCTGCGCCGCGACGCGGAGGCGTTTTTGGGCGAAAGCGTGACCGAGGCGGTCATCACCGTCCCGGCGTACTTCACCGACGCCCAGCGCCAGGCGACCAAGGACGCGGGCCGCATCGCAGGACTGAACGTGCTGCGCATCATCAACGAGCCGACGGCGGCGGCGTTCGCGTACGGCCTGGATCACGGTCAGGCGCAGAAGATCCTGGTGTACGACCTGGGCGGCGGCACGTTCGACGTGTCGCTCATCGAGATCGGCGACGGCGTGATCGAGGTGCTGGCCACCAGCGGCGACAACCACCTGGGCGGCGACGACTTTGACCAGCGGCTGACGGATCACCTGGTGGGCGAGTTCAAGCGCACGGAGAAGATCGACCTGACGCGCGACAGTGCGGCTATGCTGCGCGTGCGCGAGGCGGCCGAGAAGGCCAAGCGCGAGCTCTCCGGCCAGATGAGCGCGCAGGTGATGCTGCCGTTCCTCACACAGGACAGAAACGGCCCGCATCACATGGATATCACGGTCACGCGCGCGCAGTTTGAGGGCATGACGCGCGATCTGATCGAGCGCACGGCCGGCCCGGTCAACCAGGTGATGACCGACGCGGCGCTCTCCATGGGCGAGCTTTCTCAGGTGCTGCTGGTGGGCGGCAGCACACGCATGCCCGCCGTGCAGGAGATGGTGCGCAAAATGACCGGCAAAACGCCCAGCAAGGCGATGAACCCGGACGAGTGCGTGGCGCTGGGCGCGGCGCTGCAGGGCGGCAAGCTGGCCGCCGGCAATCCGGGCAGCAGCATGGTTGTCTCCTCCGCCGCGCAGGACATCATCCTCATGGACGTGACCCCGCTGTCCCTGTCCATCGAGACGGTCGGCGGCGTGGCGACCAAGATCATCGACCGCAACACGACCATCCCCGCCCGGCACAGCCAGATCTTCACGACCGCCGCGCCGTTCCAGACGGCGGTGGACATCAAGGTGCTTCAGGGCGAGCGCCACTTTGCGCGCGACAACAAGCTGCTGGGCAATTTCCGCCTGAAGGGCATCCGCCGCGCGATGGCGGGCGTGCCGCAGATCGAGGTCACCTTTGAGATCGACGCGAACGGCATCGTGAAGGTCTCCGCCAAGGACCTGGGCACCGGCCACAGTCAGGAAATCACGATCTCCTCCACGACCAACATGAGCGAGGACGACATCCGCCGCGCGATGGAGGACGCGAAGAAGTACGAGGCCTGGGACAGGGAGCGCAAGGCCGCGATGGATACCCGCAACGAGGGCGAGCGCCTGGCCTACGAGGCCGAGCAGGCGCTTGCAAACCACAAGGAGCTCGACAAGGAGACCAAAAAGCGCATCAAGGACGACACCGCAGCGCTCAAGAAGGCCGTGCACAAGACCAAGCCCGAGGAGATCACGACCGAGCAGGCCGCGGAAATCCGCCGGCTGATGGAGCAGCTCAAGGCCGGCACCGCCGGCATTCTGGGCGGCGGAAGCGATCAGGCACAGGTCTAAAAAATGCCGCTTCCAAACGATTGGAAGCGGCGTTTTTTCGGTCTTTGCGATCAATACAGCGCGGAAGCGATGTACGGCATCACCGCAGTCAGCAGCAGCGCGGCGCAGGCCACGACGGCGACGATGCGGACCGTCTTCTTCTTGCGCAGCTCGCGCGCGGACGGATTCTTCGTAGAAGCCATGGGATTTCCCTCCAAACATAAGATGCTGTGATCATTATAGCACACACAGATGCAAACGTATAGAGGAAAAATTCGCGGTCAGAAGCGAATTTGCCGCCGGAGAAAATAGCCCTTGACAGCGCTCCGCTTTGCGTCATATAATATCTTTTACAGGCTGAGAACGGAAGAGTATCCTGCTTTGCGTCCCAAGAGAGCGTGCGTCGCCGGCTGAAAGCGCGCGCGGATGGCGGGCGGGAGAAGTGCATCCGGGAGCCCCGCACCGAGATGTAGGCTGCGGCGCAGGCGCTGCGTTATGGCGAAAGAGTGGGGCATGCCCTGGCATGCTCAAAAAGAGTGGAACCGCGGCGCTGCCGTCTCTGTTGGAGACGGCGGCGTTTTTCTTTATGCAGGAAAGGAATGAACAGGCGGTGTTTGACAATCTTCGCGAGGACGTCGCTTCCGTGATGGAACGCGACCCGGCGGCCAAGTCGAAGTGGGAGGTGCTGCTGTGCTATCCGTATGTGAAGGCCATGGCCTATCACCGGATTGCGCACAGGCAGTATCAGCGGGGGCATACGACGCTCGCCCGCTGGATCTCCCAGCACGCGCGCCACGTGACGGGCATCGAGATCCATCCCGGCGCGCAGATCGGCAAGGGCTTTTTCATCGACCATGGCAACGGCGTGGTCATCGGTGAGACGGCGGTCATTGGCGACAATGTGACGATCTATCAGGGCGTGACCCTGGGCGGCACGGGCAAGGACACCGGCAAGCGCCACCCGACCATCGGCAACAATGTGACCATCGGCGCGGGCGCGAAGGTGCTCGGTCCGTTCACCGTAGGCGACAACAGCAAGATCGGCGCGAGCGCGGTCGTGCTCAAGGAGGTGCCGCCCAACTGTACCGTCGTGGGCAATCCGGGACGCATCGTGCGCAGGCACGGCGAGGCGCCGAAGGTCGACCTGGATCACGTCCACCTGCCCGACCCGGTCAAGGAGCGCATCGAGTCGCTCGAACGCAGAATCTACGAGCTGGAAGAGAGCATGCACCAAATGCACGGAACCCATCACATCAAGGAGGATATCGAGGATGCTGATCTATAATACACAGACCCGCCGCAAGGAGGAATTCGTCCCGATCGAGGAGGGCAAGGTGCGCATTTACGCCTGCGGCCCGACCGTCTACAACTACTTCCACATCGGCAACGCGCGCCCGTTCATCGTGTTTGACACGCTGCGCCGGTACCTGGAGCACAAGGGCTACGAGGTCAAGTTCGTGCAGAACTTCACTGACATCGACGACAAGATGATCCGCCGCGCCAACGAGGAGGGCATCACTGTCAAGGAGCTGGGCGAGCGCTTCATCGCCGAGTACTACAAGGACGCGGACGCGCTGGGCATTGAGCGCGCCACCGTCAACCCCAAGGCGACCGAGCACATCCCGGAGATCATCGCCCTGATTCAGAAGCTGGAGGAAAAGGGCCTGGCCTATGCCGTGGAGACCGGCGACGTGTACTACAACACCAAGGGCTTTGCCGGCTACGGCAAGCTCTGCGGCCAGTGCATGGACGATCTGGAGAGCGGCGCGCGCATCGAGGTCGACAATATCAAGCGCAACCCGATGGACTTCGCCCTCTGGAAGGCGCAGAAGCCGGGCGAGCCGGCGTGGGAATCCCCGTGGGGCATGGGCCGTCCGGGCTGGCACATCGAGTGCTCTGCGATGAGCATGAAGTACCTGGGCGAGACCATCGACATCCACTGCGGCGGCAAGGACCTCGTCTTCCCGCATCACGAGAACGAGATCGCCCAGAGCGAGGGCGCGACGGGCAAGCCGTTCGTCCACTACTGGATGCACAACGGCTTCATCAACGTCGATAACCAGAAGATGAGCAAGTCCCTGGGCAACTTCTTCACCGTGCGCGACATCGCCAAGGAGTTTGACCTGGAGGCTGTGCGCATGTTCATGCTCAGCGCGCACTACCGCAGCCCGATCAACTTCTCCCGTGACATGATCGAGCAGGCCAAGGCGTCCCTGGACCGCCTGTACACCGCGCGCGACCATTACAGCTTCCTGCTTGAAAACGCGAAGGACGGCGAGCTGGGTGAGAAGGAAAACGAGCTGATGGCCAAGGTCAAGGCTGTGCGCGAGGGCTTTGACGCGGCGATGGACGACGACATGAACACCGCGGGCGCGATTGCCCAGATCTTTGAGCTGGTGCGCGAGGCGAACGCCGCGCTGGACGAGAAGAGCCCGAAGGCGGCGATCCAGGCCGTGCTGGACGCCATGGAGGAGCTCACCGGCGTGCTGGGCATCCTGCGCCGCAAGACCGATGCCAAGGACGACGAGGTGGAGAAGCTGCTCGCCGCGCGCGCCGAGGCCCGCGCCAACAAGAACTGGGCCGAGAGCGACCGCCTGCGCGACGAGATCACCAAGCTCGGCTATATCCTCAAGGACACCAAGCAGGGCCAGCAGATTTCCAAGGCGTATAATCAAAAAACGAAAGGATGGCGGTTTTATGAAGCTGTTTGACCTCGCCAACCAGTATTGCAGGGAGTCTACATGGCAGACGCTGGCGGCTCTCAAATTCTGCCTTTTCTCCATCGGCATCATCGTGGGCGTCCTGCTGCCGGATACCTGCAAGCTTCCGGTGCTCGTCATCTTCGGTGTTGTGCTCGTTGTGACGTACATTCCGCTGATGGCGAAGTTTATCAAGCTCTGCAGAAGGTAACGCGGGGATAGCGGCGGCGACTGTTTTGGGTGCATATCCGCCCGCAAGGCAAAGCGGATCGGGGAGGAAATTCGCCGTTCAGCAGATTGCAAAAGAGCAACCGGTGTGATATAATTGTCCGAGGATAGTAAAAGATATCATTGTGCAGCTGACGTAAACGGTTGACTACCGGCGGAGCAATCGATCCCCGTAGCCGTTCGTTTACTTTTTTTGTGTCTATCATTAGAGGAGGAAAACCATGCAGTATGATGTGATCATCATCGGCGCCGGCCCCGGCGGCATCTTTTCGGCCTATGAGCTGACGCGGCTGAAGCCGGAGCTGAAGATCGCGGTGTTTGAGGCGGGCCATCCGCTTTCAAAGCGCCATTGCCCGATCGACGGCGAGAAGATCAAGACGTGTATCGGCTGCAAAAGCTGCTCGATCATGAGCGGCTTCGGCGGCGCGGGCGCGTTCTCCGACGGCAAGTACAACATCACCAACGACTTCGGCGGCACGCTGTACGAGTACATTGGAAAGGCAAAGGCGCTGGAGCTGATGCGCTACGTCGACGAGATCAACTTGCGCTATGGCGGCGAGGGCACGAAGCTGTATTCCACTGCCGGCACGAAGTTCAAGAAGCTCTGCATCCAGAACAACCTGCACCTGCTCAATGCGTCGGTGCGCCATCTGGGTACGGACATCAACTATGTGGTGCTGGAAAACCTCTATGCCGAGCTGAAGGAGAAGGTCGACTTCTTCTTCGATACGCCGGTGGAGAGCGTGCAGGTGGTCGAGGGCGGCTATCAGGTGCGCGCGAAGGATCAGGCGTACGCCTGCAAGGACTGCGTGATCTCCGTTGGCCGCATTGGCAGCAAATGGATGGAGCGCGTGTGCAGGGAGCTGGACATTCCCACCAAGTCCAACCGCGTGGACATCGGCGTGCGCGTGGAGCTGCCCGCGGAGGTCTTCTCCCATCTGACGGACGAGCTCTACGAGAGCAAGATCGTCTACCGCACGGAAAAGTACGGTGACCTGGTGCGCACCTTCTGCATGAACCCCCGGGGCGCGGTCGTCAACGAGAACACCAACGGCATCATCACCGTCAACGGCCACAGCTATGAGGACCCGGCCCGGCAGACCGAGAACACCAACTTCGCGCTGCTGGTGGCCAAGCACTTCTCCGAGCCGTTCAAGGATTCCAACGGCTACGGCGAGAGCATCGCGCGGCTGAGCAACATGCTCGGCGGCGGCGTCATCGTGCAGCGCTTCGGCGATCTGATCCGCGGACGCCGTTCCAACGCGGACCGCATGCGCGATTCCTTCCTCACGCCGACGCTCAACGCCACGCCCGGCGACCTGAGCCTGGTGCTGCCCAAGCGCATCCTGGACGGCATCATCGAGATGATCTACGCGCTCGATAAGGTCGCGCCCGGCACGGCGAACGACGACACGCTGCTCTACGGCGTGGAGGTCAAGTTCTACAACATGGAGGTCTCCGTCAACGATCGCCTGCAGACCCGCTACGACGGCCTGTACATCATCGGCGACGGCAGCGGCATCACGCATTCCCTGTCCCATGCGTCCGCCAGCGGCGTACACGTCGCGCGCGCGATTGCGGAAAACTGAGCGACCAATCGACAGTGAGGTTCCGGCGCTTGCCGGAACTTTCACTTTTCTGTGGCATTCGGGAAGAAATGCCATGCGAGCTTCGTCTGTATACTGTCCGGCAAAGAGGCCGGGGCAGAAGAACGAAACCATCCAAGGAGGATATGAACATGAAAAAGAAGATGATCTGGGTGCTGCTGGCAGTCGTGCTGGTTCTGGCAGCGGCGGCGGCCGTGCTGCTGCTGAATAAGAATGATGTGGTGGAAAGCACGGGCCCCATCGTTGTGACGGAGGAGGTCACGGCGGAGCCGGAGACCCAGGAGGAAGCGGAGGCCGAAGCGCTGAGCGAAGAGGCAGAGATCGAGCTCGTCACGCTGACCGGCGTAATCACCGAAATCACGGACGAATATGTGCTGCTGGATGTGGGCGACATGGGGCAGGTTCAGGCAAACCTGTCCGAGGATACGCTCATCGAGGGCGTGGAGGAGCTGGCCATCGGCCAGACGGCGATCGTGACGTACGACGGCAAGATGACCCGCTCGCTGCCGGCGCAGATCACCGCGCTGCGCGTCGGCGTGTATGAGGTCAGGGGCACGGTGAAGACGATGGAGGACGGCCGCATCACCGTCGAAAAGACCGAGGGCGGCGACGAGGTGGTGCTCACGCTGCCGGAGAACGCGCCGGCGCTCGCAGTGGGCGACGTGATCACCGCGTATACCACGGGCATCTCCACGATGTCCCTGCCGCCGCAGATGAACGCGATTGCCATCGTAAAATAATCCTCTTTTAGACAGGTGATACCTGGATGATGGCCGGGTATCGCCTGTCTTTTGCTATGTAAATCTTTTCGCAAAGCATCGGCCTCGGGCGCAAAGCATCAGGGTTTACAGCACTTTGTCGGTGATGCCGCCGGCAGCATGCCGGTTTGCAGGTGCTTTTTTGCCCGCTTTTTCGCGAATTCTGACGGTTGAAATCATCAGAAAAGTGTGCTACACTGAGTTTGCCAACCGGCAAATCATTGAACAGTGAGGTGAGACCATGGACGGCGGTAGTAGTAGTCGGAATCCAGACGGCGTGTTCATAGGATGCCGGAAGCTGCAAAGCGCTCTGCCGTTTGTGGCCGAGCCGTAGTTTCATTTTGCCATTCCATATGAACGCCATTGTCTGTTTTCAAGCTGCACTACAATCGGCACAGGACGAGCGTAGACGGACTGCTTTGGGGCGACAATGGGTTTTTTATGCCCGTTTTTCCTGAACACGGTCCGCTATGCCCGCCTTTCCCCCGGAACATGTGCGAGGAGGCGAAGGACAATGACGGAAAACAAGAGCACGATGACGGAGACCGCCGTCATCACGCAGCACCCCGATTACAGAACGGAAATTGCAGATATTCTGCGCAGCAACCTGACGCCCAGGAAAATGCAGGAGCGGCTGCTTCAGTACCATGAAAACGACATCGCGGCCGCGCTGGAGCTGCTCAAAAAGGACGAGCGAATGCGGCTGTACAGCATTCTCCAGACGGACACGCTCGCCAGCGTACTGGAATACGCCGGCCTGCTGGAGGAGTACATGGGCGAGCTGAGCATCCGCAAGCGGGTGGAGATTCTCTCCCGCGTGGAGCCCGGCACCGCGGTGGAGTACCTTGCTCAGCTGGAAAAGGCGGAGCGGAACGTCCTCATCGAGCTGATGGACGAGGATGTGCGGCGTGAGATCACCCTGTTGAGCTCCTTTGACGATGACGAGATCGGCAGCCGGATGACGACCAACTACATCTGCGTGCACAGCGGCGTCAGCGTCCGCGAGGCCATGCACGAGCTGATCGAGCAGGCGGCGGATAACGACAACATTTCCACCCTTTACGTCGTCGACGAGGAGGACATGTTCGTCGGCGCGATCGACCTGAAGGATCTGATCATCGCGCGCGAGGGCACGCGGCTGGAGAGCATCACGATGTCCTCCTATCCCTACGTTTACGCGAACGAACAGATTGAGGACTGCATCGAGCGGATGAAGGAGTATTCCGAGGACTCCATCCCCGTGCTGGATGCGGACAACAGGCTCAAGGGTGTGCTGACGTCCCAGGACATCACCCAGCTCGTGGACGACGAGATGGGCGAGGACTATGCGAGGCTGGCTGGCCTGTCGGCAGAGGAGGATCTGAAGGAGCCGCTGAAAAGGAGCATCGGAAAGCGCCTGCCCTGGCTGATGGTTCTGCTGGGCCTGGGGCTGGTGGTTTCCAGCGTCGTGGGCATGTTCGAGCATGTCGTCGCGCACCTGACGCTGATCGTCAGCTTCCAGTCGCTGATTCTGGACATGGCCGGCAACGTGGGCACGCAGTCCCTGGCGGTCACCATTCGCGTGCTGATGGATGAGCAGATCAGCGGCAGGCAGAAGCTGTTCCTGATTGGCAAGGAGGCGCGCGTCGGTCTGGTGAACGGCCTCATTCTGGGCACATTGTCCGTGGTGTGCATCGGACTGTATCTGGTGGCGCTGAAGGGGCAGACGGTCATGATGGCGTTCTCGGTTTCGCTGTGCACCGGCATTGCGCTGGTGGTGTCTATCCTGCTCTCGAGCATCTGCGGTACGGCGGTTCCGTTGGCATTCAAGAAGATGAACGTCGACCCCGCTGTGGCGTCCGGCCCGCTGATCACGACGATCAACGACCTGGTCGCAGTGGTCTCCTATTACGGGCTGGCCTGGCTGCTGCTCATCCGGGTGCTGCACCTCTGATGACTGATTTCTGCAATACAAAACCCCGCCTGGGAGGATGCGTCTCTCCGGCGGGGTTTGCATGTTATCGGCCGAGTGCGGGAAGGCGCTGCACCAGGCGGCACATCGCGCCCAGCAGCAGGCAGTCAATCGGCAGCTGAATCAGGTTTTTCATGACGCGCAGGGGCAGCGTCGCCAGGCGGGAGGGGCCGTAGAGCATCGTCAGGAACAGCGTGTTCAGGCCGATGTTGATCACCACGCAGACGATCACGCGCGCGGCGATGATCTGCCAGGCCGAACGCTTTGTCTTGTAGAGCAGCAGGCCGTAGACCACGCCCAGCAGCGCCGCGGAGAGCGTGAAGCCCGGGAAGTACGGGCCGGAGGGCTTGAGCAAAAAGCCCAGCAGATCGCTGAGCGCGCCCTGAAGGCCCGCGACAACCGGGCCAAAGAGGATCGCCGTGGGGGCGACCGCCAGATGCGCGAGGGAAATCTTGAGGCTGTCGCTTACCTCAATGACGCCGTAGGAGGAGAGCACCATCTGGATAGCCAGCAGCAAGCCGGCCGTGGTGATGGTCTGCGTGCGGGAAAGCGAATGCAGGGAATCGGAAAACTGGGAACGAAAAAAACCGGGACGCATAAAAAACACCTCCGCAAATCAGGCCCAGTTCGGGCCGGGGGATGATTCGCAGAGATGACAATCTTCATTTTTCCGGTAAAGAGACAGTCGGGGCCGAAGAGATACCGCGAAGGAAAGCTCCTTCTTCGTCCCATGGTATTCCCAAACATGGGCACTTAACGCATCTTCTTCGTCGCCGCACGCATCGCGACGCCCTGTCATCCTCACGAATCGCATGTGACAGGAGCATTATACGATAAGCATGCGCCAAAATCAAGATTTTTCGTGGTTTTGCGCCCATTCCTTGAGAATCTCGCTAAACTGCCCGCCGCAGCGGGACAGCTCGCCGAGCACCGCGTCGATGCCCTCGGGGCTTTGCAGCCAGGTTTCCCGCGTGACAGCCGCGCCGGGCGCCGGGCAGACAAGCAGCTCTGCCTCGGGAAAGAGCGTCTCGTAGTACATCTTCGCGCGGCGCGCGTGCACCGGCATGCAGCAGATGATCCCGCGGGAGACGGTCAGCTTCATCGCGTCCGTGCGCTTGCGGGAGAAGATGGCGTTCTGATAGGTGTAGGTCGCTTCGTCCTCGCGCAGGATCGCGCGCTCGGGCACGCCGTTATCCATCAGAATGCGGCGCATGAACGCCCATTCCGTGTCAAAGGGCCCCTCGTAGCGGCGCGCGCCGGACAGCTGCCCGGCAAAGCCGCTCGTGCCGATGGCATAGCGGCCGGAGGGCAGCACCCAGGGCGCAAGGCCCTCGCTGTACAGCTTTGCCGCCAGCTCGGCCGGCAGCGCATGCCCGTTGCCGGGGATGAAGATCACATCGGCGGGCGCGGGCGCATCCCCGAGAAAGATGAAATCGGCAACGTCGCGGATCCACTGGAGCATGGAATCATTCCTTTCCGGAGAGCAGGCCCGCCAGCGTGCCGACGCCGTAGACCACATGCACGGCGGGGAAGAGGAAGGGCAGCGTGAGCAGCGCCAGCAGCCTGCCGCTTTCCTGCGAGAGCGCGCCCCGGACGGCAAAAACCAGGTCGCAGGCCAGATAGGCGGAGAGCAGCAGCAGCAGCGGCCAGACGGAAAACGGCAGCAGCAGAAGCCCAAAGAGTAGCGCCAGCACGAACAGCGCCGGAATCAGGTGGCGCGGGGCGAAGCAGCGTGGCTGGATGCGCATCGTGCGGCCGATCCAGTAGCCGTTGCCCCACTTCTGGCGCAGCTGGCCGCGCATCGTGGCGCGGGCCGCGTGGTAGGAGACGATGTCCGGGGAGAAGTAGAACCGGTAGCCGGCCTTGCGCATGCGGTAGTGCATGTCGTTGTCCTCGGTACGGCGCAGACGCTCGTCGTACAGGCCCACCTTGTCGTAGACCTCGCGGCGGTAGAGCGCGTAGGCCAGCGTGTCCACATAGCGCGCCTCGCCGCCGTTGCGGAAGGGGGCCGCGCCGCCGCAGAAGCGGGAGGTGTCCACCGTGCGCAGCACGCTCTCCCATGCGCCGCCGGGCGCGCCGCCCAGCACGCAGCCGCCGACGATGTCCTCGCCCCGCGCGAGCGCGCGCAGGTTGTTCTCGAGGAAGTCCTTCGGGATGCGGGCGTGCGCGTCCAGACGAATGATCGCGTCGCCTGTCGCCGCAGCCAGCGCGACGTTGATGCCGCTGGCCAGCCAGCGCTTGGGGTTGTCCAGCACCTTCACCTCAAACGGCGTGGCCTTGGCAAAATCCAGCATGATCGCGCGCGTCGCGTCGGTGGACGCGCTGTCCACCAGCAGCGCCTCGATCTGCTCATGCGGAATCGTCTGCGCGAGCAGATCCTCAAGCAGCGCGCCCAGGCTGCCCGCGGCGTTGTATGCCACGACGATAAAGCTGATTCTCATCATCATCACGCACCGTCTCTGTCAGGATGGGGAAAGGATTACGCCGGGGTATAGGCCCGGCTGCGCACGCGGTAGGTGGCAAGGCCCGCCGGGAAGGCAAAGAAGAAGAGCTTTTGGGACACAAATGCGCGCACACGCTTTTTGGCCAGGAGGCTGCCCAGCTGCGCAGCCTGGAAGAACAGCGCGCCGAGGAAGCCCCACACGCCCAGCAGCAGGATGAGGATCACGCACATCCAGTCGAGCATATAGAAGAAGAACTTTTCGTTTTCATGGCGGACGTATGCGCCGGCCTGGTGCAGCGCCATCGCGCAGCGCAGCGCCTGCCCTTCGCCCAGGCGGCGGCGGGAAATGATCACGCCTGCCAGACCGCGCCCCTCGCGCACCGCGTCCGTGTGCACGATCATGGGTACGGGCAGTTCGGCAATCACGCAGCCGGCGGCTTTGAGGCGCGCGTGCAGCTCGGCTTCCTCGCAGGCGACCGTGTCCGCCGACCAGCCGCCGGCCTTTTCCAGCGCTTCTTTTTTGAGAAAGAGCGCGCCGCCGAACTCCGGCGCGATGCGCTCCCGCGTGCAGCCGAAGTAGTTTTCGTTTTTGCCGACGACCTCGCCGTCCTTCATGTACAGGTCCTCGCGGATGCCGGTGCAGCCGTCGTAGCCGCGCGCGGCCATGGCCATCATGGCCTTCTCGCAGAAGCCCGGCTGCAGCTGCATGTCGCCGTCCAGAAACAGCATGTATTCGCCCTGCGCCTCCTTCGCGCCGACAAGGCGGCCCAGCCCCGCGGTGGTCTTTTCCTCGCTGAGCAAAAAGCAGCGCGCGCCGCAGGCCTTCGCACGCGCGAGGCTGTCGTCCGCAGAATGGGAATCGACATAGACGATCTCGTGTGCGAGCACGCCCAGCGCCGAATGGACGCTCTCCATGCACCGGCTCAGGCGCTCGCCCTCGTTTCTGCCGATGACAACCACGCTGATCATCGTTCTTCCCTCCCGCAGCGGAATATGCTATAATACGCCATAGATACATCTATTATCGCATAAAACGACACGATGCGCAAGTATCGGATTGGAGCGGAGGGCGTGCCATGCTGCTGAGCGTAGTGATCCCGTTTTACCAGGTGGAGCAGTACATCGGGGACTGCCTGACCCTTGCGGCGCAGCTGCCGGAGCAGGACTGCGAGCTCCTGCTGGTGGACGACTGCGGAGGCGACGGCTCGGCGGCGATTGCTAAGGACTTCTGCGCGCATCACGCGAACATGCGGGTGATCCGCCGGGAGAAAAACGGCGGCCTCTCGGCGGCGCGCAACACGGGCCTGGCTGAGGCATGCGGCGAGTACGTCTACTTTCTGGACAGCGATGATCTGCCGCGGCCGCAGGCGCTCTGGCAGCTCGTCCTCGCGGCGAAGGAGCAGGCGCTGGACGTGGCGAAGGCGCGCTTTTCCTACTTTGACGATGAGACGGGGGAGGAGATGCCCGGCCCGGCGATTGAAAAGACGGACGCGATGCCCGGCGGCGCGCTGTTTGCAATGCAGTGCCGCGCGGGAGTATACGAGCCGATGGTGTGGCAGTGCGTCTACCGCCGGGCGTTCCTCGAGGAGAACGAACTGACGATGGCCGAGGGTCTGCTCTTTGAGGACGAGTTGTTCCAGGCGCCGGCGCTGCTTTGCGCGCGGCGCGCGGCGGCGTTTGAGATGGATATCCTGCGCTACCGCCAGCGCGCGGGGAGCATCATGGGGTCGTTTGCCAAATCGAGCCGCTGGTGCGAAAGCTATCTTGCGGTGTGCCGCAGGCTGTCCGCACTGGCAAAGACGCTGCCCGCGGGCGAGGCGAGGGCAGCGCTTTGCAGGCGCGTGGGGCAGATTGCGCTGAGCGTGGTCAAGAACATCCCGGCGTATCATCTGCCGGAGACGGTCGCATCGGAGGCGATGGCCTTTGCCCGGGAACACCGGCGCGAGCTGTCCGGCTATGCCCTTGAAAGCGGGGATGCGCCGGTGGCGGCGCAGGGGCTGCTTCTGCGCCTTTCGCCCAAGGCGTTCATGAAGCTGTACACCCGCGTATAAACCACGGCTTATCCCATTCATTCTATGCAAAAATAGGAGAATCTTCCTGTCAGCCTTGACATGTTTTTGCCGGTTGGCTATAATAGGAATGTCGAGAACTGTCTGTTATGCGGACAGCATGTATACGTCTGCCCATAGCCGGCTCTCACAAAAATGGTAATCCTGAATTAATATAGGGAGGTTATACCAATGGCTGTTAAGAAAATGACCGTTGACGGCAATACTGCTGTCAGCCATGTCGCGTATGCGTTCAGCGATGTGGCGGCGATCTACCCGATCACCCCGTCTTCCCCGATGGCGGAAGTTGCGGACGATTGGGCGGCGCATGACCGTATGAACCTGTTCGGCCAGACCGTCCGCATCGCGGAGATGCAGAGCGAGGCCGGCGCGGCTGGTGCCGTTCACGGCTCTCTGAAGGCCGGCGCCCTGACCACGACGTTCACCGCGTCCCAGGGCCTGCTGCTGATGATCCCGAATATGTACAAGATCGCCGGCGAGCTGCTCCCGTGCGTCTTCCATGTTTCCGCGCGCGCGCTGGCTTACCACGCGCTGTCCATCTTCGGCGATCACTCCGACGTCATGGCCTGCCGTCAGACCGGCTTTGCGATGCTCGCGTCCAACTCCGTGCAGGAGGCTGAGGACATGGCGCTCGTCGCCCACATCGCCACCCTGAAGAGCTCTGTGCCGTTCCTCCATTTCTTCGACGGCTTCCGTACCTCTCACGAGATTCAGAAGATCGACGAGATTTCCTATGAGGACATCGCCAAGCTCATGCCGTGGGACAAGGTCGAGGCGTTCCGCGCCCGCGCGCTCAATCCGGAGCATCCGCATCTGGGCGGTACCGCGCAGAACCCGGATATCTACTTCCAGGGCCGTGAGGCGGCCAACAAGTACTACCTGGCCACCCCGGCGATCGTCGAGGAGGTCATGGAGGAGGTCGGCAAGCTGACCGGCCGTCCGCACAAGCCGTTTGACTACGTTGGCGCTCCGGATGCGGAGTACGTCATCGTCGCCATGGGCTCCGGCTGCGACGTCGCGACCGAGGCGATCAACAAGCTCGTCGCGATGGGCGAGAAGGTCGGCCTGGTGGCTGTGCACCTCTACCGTCCGTTCGACACCGCCCGCTTCGCGGCTGCGATCCCGGCGACCTGCAAGAAGATCGCTGTGCTGGACCGCACCAAGGAATCCGGTTCCCTGGGCGAGCCGCTGTACCTCGACGTCGTGGCTGCGCTGGCTGAGGCCGGCAGGAGCATCGAGACCGTCGGCGGCCGTTACGGCCTGGGCTCCAAGGAGTTCACCCCGACCCATGTGAAGGCTGTCTTCGACAACCTGAAGAAGGACGCGCCGAAGAACCACTTCACCGTGGGCATCGTGGACGACGTGACGAACACCAGCCTCGAGGTTGGCGAGATCTTCAACGCCGCGCCGGAAGGCACCATCGCCTGCAAGTTCTACGGCCTGGGCTCTGACGGCACCGTCGGCGCGAACAAGAACTCCATCAAGATCATCGGCGACCACACCGACATGTATGCGCAGGCGTACTTCGCCTACGACTCCAAGCCTGCGCTTCGGCAAGACCCCGATCCAGTCTCCGTACCAGATCGACGCGTCCGACTTCACCGCCTGCCACAAGAGCGCCTATGTCACCCAGTATGACATGGTGTCCTCCATCAAGGACGGCGGCACCTTCCTGCTCAACTGCGAGTGGAGCGACGAGGAGCTCGACGCGCAGCTGCCGGCAACCATGAAGCAGCTGATCGCGAAGAAGCACATCAAGTTCTACGCCATCGACGCCATCAAGCTGGCCGCCGAGGTGGGCATGGGCAACCGCATCAACACCATCATGCAGGCCGCGTTCTTCAAGCTGGCCGACGTCATCCCGTACGAGCAGGCTGACGAGTACATGAAGGCGTATGCGAAGAAGACCTACGGCAAGAAGGGCGACGCTGTCGTCAAGAAGAACTGGGACGCCATCGACATCGCGATCTCCGGCCTGCGCCAGGTGAACTACCCGGCCGAGTGGGCGAACGCGACCACCGGCGCCGAGGCCATCAAGATCGAGGGCGGCGAGTACTACGACAAGTTCATCAAGCCGGTGCTCGCTCAGGAGGGCGACAAGCTGCCGGTCTCCGCGATTGAGGCGGACGGCACCTGCCCGACCGGCACCACCAAGTTCGAGAAGCGCGGCATCGCCGTGAACGTTCCGGAGTGGGACGTCACCAAGTGCGTGCAGTGCAACATGTGCTCTCTGGTCTGCCCGCATGCCGCCATCCGTCCGTACATCGTGGACGAGGGCGTCGCGCCGGAGACCTTCGTGACCAAGAAGGCGCTGGGCAAGCAGTTCGCCGGCAAGCAGTATCGCATTCAGGTGTCTCCGCTGGATTGTACCGGCTGCGGCAACTGCGTGGATGTCTGCCTCGGCAAGTGCCTGACCATGAAGCCGCTCGCCACCCAGGCGAAGCAGGAAGCCAACTGGGAGTACGCGCAGACCATTCCGGAGGTCGACGAGACCATCCTCAACAAGGCCAACGTCAAGGAGTCCCAGTTCCTCAAGCCGCTGTTTGAGTTCTCCGGCGCCTGCGCGGGCTGCGGCGAGACCCCGTATGTCAAGCTCGTTACCCAGCTCTTCGGCGACCGCATGATGATCGCGAACGCGACCGGCTGCTCCTCCATCTACGGCGGCAGCGCCCCGACCGTTCCGTACACCACCAACGACAAGGGTCATGGCCCGGCGTGGGCGAACTCCCTGTTCGAGGACAACGCTGAGTTCGGCTTCGGCATGAACCTGGCGACCACCCAGCGCCGCGCGAAGCTGGCGGAGCTCGTCACCGAGCTGGCCAGCAAGCTCGAGGGCGATGAGAAGGCTGTCTGCGAGAACTGGCTGGCCACGATGATGGACGGCGAGAAGAGCAAGGCTTCCTCCGCTGCTCTGGCTGCGCTCGTTGAGGGCAAGGACTGCGACCTGTGCAAGCAGATTGCGTCCATGAAGGACATGATGGTCAAGAAGAGCCAGTGGATCTTCGGCGGCGACGGCTGGGCCTACGACATCGGCTACGGCGGCGTCGATCACGTCCTGGCGCAGGGCGAGGATGTCAACATCCTGGTTCTGGATACCGAGGTGTACTCCAACACCGGCGGACAGGCGTCCAAGTCCACCCCGACCGGCTCCATCGCCAAGTTCGCGGCGTCCGGCAAGAAGACCCGCAAGAAGGATCTGGGCATGATGGCCATGTCCTACGGCTATGTGTACGTTGCGACCGTCGCCATGAGCGCGAACCCGGCGCAGCTGCTCAAGGCCATGACCGAGGCTGAGGCGTATCCGGGCCCGTCCCTGATCATCGCCTATGCTCCGTGCATCAACCACGGCATCAACATGGCGCACTCCCAGATGGAGATCAAGCGTGCCGTCGCCTGTGGCTACTGGCCGCTGTACCGCTACAACCCGTCTCTCGAGGCCGAGGGCAAGAACCCGCTGATCGTCGACTCCAAGGATCCGACCGAGTCCTATCAGGACTTCATCAAGTCCGAGGTGCGCTATGCCTCCCTGGCCAAGCTCTTCCCGGGCAAGGCCGAGGAAGCCTTCGCGACCAACGAGGCCGACGCGAAGCGCCGTCTGGAGACCTACAAGAAGATGGCGCAGTAATTGCCCGTCTCCAGGTCGCCTAACCGCATAACATTCGCCCCCTCTTCAAGGCGCTGCCTTGGAGCAGGGGGCGTTTTTCCCAATCATAGACTGTGCATAGAAAATGCTTGCATCCCACCCGAGGAAACTTTATAATAAGGATAACGTATAGTGGGTGTGAGGAGGGTCAGACCATGGCCAAGAGACGCGAACAGCCGGAGAATCTCGAACAGACAAAACGGATCAGTCCCTATCAGCAGATCGACGAGGATTACGAGGACGACGATCAGCATGCGGTTGACAGCACGTATGACGATGCCTATGCGGATGAGTACCACGGCGGATATGACGATGAGGAAGAGCAATCCGGGCAGAGCGGAGGCTTCTTCTCCTCAAGGATCGGGAGAATTGCCGTGCTCCTCATCGCGCTGCTGCTTCTCGTGCTTCTCGGCCTGGTGGCCATCCGGTTTCTGAGCAAGCCGGAGGAGAGCAAGCCGCTGCCCTCGGCGGTGAACACGCTTTCGCCTGCTGATCCGACGCCGACCCCTGCGCCGACCTCGGTTGTCTTTGCCCCGGTGATCGATGCGGGGGAAACGCCGGAACCGACCGAAGCGCCCACACAGCGGCCGACGGCGACGCCGACGAAGGTACCTGAGCCGACCGCGACGCCGCTGCCGATCATCCTGACGAACACGCCGACCCCGAGCCCGTCGCCAACGCCGACGCCCTCGCCGAGCCCGACGCTTGCGCCGACCAGCACGCCTGAGCCGACGCCCACGCCGCTGGCGGAAATCGGCAAGGGCAAGGTGAACCGCAGCGCAAACCTGCGCGCTAGCGCGTCCTCGAACGGCAAGGTGAAGCAGACCGTGAAGAAGGGCGAAGCCGTCACGATTCACGAGACCCTGCTCGACAAGAGCGGCAAGGTCTGGTACAACCTCACGATCGACGATCAGGCGGTGTCCGGCTGGATGCGCGATTATGTGGTCGATCTGGAGGACAAGCTCGCCAAGCCGACCTACACGCCGAAGCCTGAAGCGACACCCGGCAAGGAAGCCCCGGCGGAGACGGCCGCACCGGAGACGGAAAATGAGGATGCTGCGCCCGAAGAGGACGTGATCGCTGTCGGCAAAGCCAACCGCGATGCGAACATCCGCAAGAGCATGAACGGCACGGTGCTGGGCACCGTGAAAAAGGGAAAGACCGTCAGCGTCCACGAAGTGCTCAAGGACAAGAGCGGCAATGTCTGGTACAGGCTGAGCGTCGACGACAGCGATCAGACGGGGTACATGCGTGACTATGTCATCGATCTGAAGGACGATGCAAAGCTCGAGGTGGTGACGAGCGTCGAAAAGGCGTCCGTCGGCACGGCGAAGACCAACCGCGCCGCCAACGTGCGCAGGACGCCCACGTCGGACGGCAAGGTGGTCCGCCAGCTCAGCGAGGGCGTCAAGGTCTATATCACGGGCAAGTACAAGGATGCGCATGACCAGATCTGGTACCAGATTTCCACGGAGTCCGGCAATACCACGGGCTTCATGCGCGACTATGTGCTCGACAGCGTCAAGCTGGACGAGGGCGTGGAGACGCAGACCTACACCGAATAACCGATTAAGCGAAAGGACCGGACGAATAGACGTCCGGTCCTTGATGATATCCAGATTTTTTACTGCTTCGCGTACTTGTGAATCTGCTCGAGCACGGCCTGCGTGCCGTTCGCGTCCTCCTGCGCGTTCAGACGCTGAATCAGCAGGTCTTTATCCTCCCAGAGCGCGTCGATCGCGGCGGGCAGGGACTCGGCGTTCATGTCCGCCTGAATCATCACATGCGCCAGACCGCGCGCTTTGAGCGAGTTCGCGTTGAGCACCTGGTCGCCGCGGCCGCTGTGGTAGGGGATGAGCAGCGCAGGCTTGCGCAAGGCCAGCAGCTCGGAGAGCGAGTTCGAGCCTGCACGGGAGAGCACGATATCCGCGCAGGCAAACGCGTCCGGCAGGTCGTCCGAGAGGTACTCAAACTGCTTATAGCCCGGTGTGCCCTCAAGCCCGGCGTCCAGATTGCCCTTGCCGCAGACGTGCAGCACGTCGTACTTCTGCGTGAGCGCGGGCAGCGACTCGCGCAGCACCGCGTTGACCGTCTGCGCGCCCAGAGAGCCGCCGATCATCATCAGCACCGGCTTGCTGCCGTCAAAGCCGGCCAGCTGCAGGCCCTTCTCGCGCACGCCGGAGAAGATCTGCGCGCGCAGCGGCGTGCCGGTCTGAACGCCCTTGTCGCCCAGCAGCTTCGCGCATTCCGGGAAGGTCGTGCAGACGGCCTTGGCAAAGGGCTTGCAGAGCTTGTTCGCCAGACCCGGCGTGATGTCGCTCTCGTGCATGACCACCGGCACGCGGCACATCGCCGCGCCGATGACGACGGGAACGCTCACAAAGCCGCCCTTGGAGAAGACGATGGACGGCTTCAGCTTGCGGATGATGCCAAAGCTCTGGAACATGCCGGCGATCACGCGGAACGGATCGGTGAAGTTCTTCAGATCAAAATACCGGCGCAGCTTGCCGGAGCTGACCGCGTGGTAGGTGACGCCCTGCATCGGCTCGATCAGGGAGCGCTCGATGCCGTTCTTTGTGCCAATGTAGTGGATCTCCCAGCCCTCCTCAAGCAGCAGGGGAATCAGCGCCTGATTGGGGGAAACATGGCCGGCCGTGCCGCCGCCGGTCAGAACAATGCGCTTCACAAAAAAGACCTCCTCGTTGGTCGTTTCTCCTATTATACCAAGGGGAAAGAAACGGGTCAAGCGTGACAACCCGGGGCGTGATTCTTTTTGCCGGAATCACAGAAAGTGGCCAAGGCCTCTGCGTTTGGACCGTGTAAAATTGTAGCAAACAGACAAAAATCTCTGAAACCGGAAAGTTATGATTCATTATCGGGAGAGTTGTGATATAATAGAAAAGCGAGTGTCCATGTGAATGTTGAATAATCACTGAAGAAAGGGATTATTATGAGCGAGAACATCAACACTGAAGCGTCCCAGAAGTTCCCGATGATGCCGGTTGCCCCGCTGGGCATCATCGCCATGCGCGGCTGCGAGGAGATGGGCAAGGCTGTTAACGATTACCTGACCAGGTGGCAGGTGGACAACAGTACCGACGAAAAGCTGCACAGCTTCTACGGCTCTGAAGCCAATGGCTTTTTGATCCGTGCGAACTGCCCGCGCTTTGGCACCGGCGAAGGCAAGGGGATGCTGCTGGATTCTGTGCGCGGTTATGATCTGTATATCATCTGCGACGTCGGCGCGTATCAGTGCACGTACAAGCTCTACGGCAGGGATGTGCCGATGACGCCGGACGAGCACTATGCTGATCTCAAGCGCATCATCGCGGCGGTCAGCGGGAAGGCAAAGCGCATCAACGTCATCATGCCGATGCTTTACGAGGGACGCCAGCATCGCCGCACTGCGCGTGAGTCCATGGATTGCGCGCTGATGCTTCAGGAGCTGGTTGCCATGGGCGTCGCCAACATCATCACCTTTGACGCGCACGACCCGCGCGTTCAGAACGCGATCCCGCTCAACGGCTTTGAGAGCATCATGCCGACTTATCAGATGCTCAAGGCCATGTGCGCGACCTATGACGACCTGAAGATCGACAAGGACCACATGATGGTCGTCTCCCCGGACGAGGGCGCGATTGGCCGCAATATCTATTACAGCTCCGCCATGGGCGTCAACCTGGGCATGTTCTATAAGCGTCGCGATTACACCCGCGTGGTGAACGGGCGCAACCCGATCGTCGCGCACGAGTACATGGGCGTCGACGTGGCGGGCAAGGACATCTTCGTCGCGGACGACATCATCGCTTCCGGCGATTCCATGCTCGATCTGGCGTATAACCTCAAGCAGCGCGGCGCCAAGCGCGTGTTTGCGGGCGCAACCTTCGCGTTCTTCACCAGCGGCCTGGATGCGTTCAACAAGGCGTATGAGGAGGGCATGATCGATCACGTCTTCGCGACCAATCTGACCTATGCCACGCCGGAGCTGCTTCAGGCGCCGTGGTTCACCCAGGCGGACATGAGCAAGTATATGGCCTTTGTCATTGCCACGCTCAACCATGATCAGTCCCTGAGCTACCTGCTGGACCCGTGGTCCCGGATTGAGAAGCTGCTGACCCGGTATCGCGCCAATCAGGAGTAATCTGAAAGTAAAAGACGGACGGAAATCCCGCCCGTCTTTTTGCTGCATAGGGAATTGCGTGAAAAACCGCGCGGCGGGCGCTAAGCAAGACAGTCTTTGCAAAGCTGTTCGGAAGTGTGAGGCGCGGCCCGCTTTTCTGTGAAAAATGAGAGAAAGAGAAAAGCCCCCGCTGTGAAGCGGAGGCTCTTTGCAGGTGCGGGGGATCAGCCGCCGAAGGAGACGTCGCCCTCTTCCTCGGTCTCCATCACTGGCGCGTTGTTGTTCTTCGCAGCGCGCGGGGTGCGGGTCGGCTTCGGGGTGCGGGTCGGCTTCGGGGTAGCGGTCGGCTTCGGGGTGGCCTGCGCGGCAGCACCATCGATCTTCTCACCGGCGGTGACGATGACGGACTGCTCGTTGTCCACGATCTGGATGAAGGTCTTGCCAACCTTCAGCGCCAGCTCCTCGCCGTTCTCATCCAGGAAGACGAGGCGGGCGGACTGGGAATCAAAGTCGTCGGCCTGCTTGTCGCTGTGGGAACGGACCCAGGTGCCGCGGATGTACTTGCCGTTCTGGAAGATCTCGGCAACGCCCTGACCGACGGTCTGGATGACCGGACGGGAGTTGTTGTTGTTGAACCAGGAGACGTCGGTACGCATGATGATGACGTTCGCGTAGGAGGTCGACATGCCGTTGAGCGCGTCATAGTAGGCCTCGCCGTTGCGGTAGCGCTCGTACAGGCCGGTCATCTCGTTGTACTTGTAGCTCGCGACATACTGCGGCTTGGTGGTCTTGTAGTTGATGGTGATCTCGGACACGTCCACGCCGGTTTCCAGACCGGTATCGGTGAACAGGAACGGACGCTTGACCGGCTCCGAGGTAAACTGGCTCGCGACGGCGTTCATGTCGATCTGAACGTTGTGCGGCGCGACGTGCTGGCCGTCATTCTCGCGATGGAAGAGATTGGCGTAGTTGCGCTCGGTGCCCTCGATGAACGGGAAGACCCAGCGGCCGCCCTGGCGCGCATCCGGATGCATCTTCAGCGCCCAGCTGTCTACGTCGACGACGAGCAGGCCGGCGTTCACGACGGTGTTCTGCCAGCCGTAGAAGACCCACGCGCTGTCCCAGATCTCACGCAGGGAAGCCATCGGGACGCGGCCGGAACGGACCGGGCCGGCGTAGCTCGGGATGTCGCCCATGAACAGCGCGAAAGCGCGGGTGGAGCCGTCCGCCTGGATCGGCATTTCAAAGATGATGTCCGCAGAAGAGACGCCCCAGTTCGGCAGCGCTTCCGGGTGCTGGTCGATATTGACGCCGATGGGGCGATAGCTACCGGACCAGACCTCGCCGGTCAGCGGGTTGATGCCGTCAACAACCTCGTTTTCACCGGGAATGTCCACCGTGATCTTGCGGGAGGACGTGATGCCCTTGGCGGGCAGCTCCAGGTAATAGGATTCCTCCGCAATGGCAAGGCCGGTCACGCAAAGGGAAAGAACCAGCGCAGCCATCATGATCCACTTGATCGTGCGATGCAAAATAAACACCTCCACACATGTTGAGAAAAGAAATATTACCTTACCTATCATAACGCAAAAACCCGTTTCTTGCAAGCTATTTCGATACAAAAGATGGTTTTCCCGCCAAGTCTCTGATCAGGGCGCGCCCCATGCCGTAAGAAGCTGCATGCGAGCGGAGGGGCAAGTTGGACAATTTGCAGGAAATACAAATGAAATGTGCAAATGAAAGTGATGAATTGCAAATAATGGGAAAAATATGGGTTGCAAAAACGGCAAAGCGGTCGTATAATAATCACGAAATTCATTTTAGGTATTTTTGAGCCCGAAGGAGGAGTTCGGTTTGTCTCTTGAACTTTCCCGCGTGTGCAGCGCGATTTCCCCGTCCCCGACCCTGGCGATCGACGCGAAGGCCAAGGAGATGGCAGCCAATGGCCGTGATGTCGTCTCCTTCTGCGCCGGTGAGCCGGACTTTGTGACGCCCCAGTACATCCGTACCGCAGCGCATGAGGCGCTGGATATGGGCCTGACCAAGTACACCCCGGCGGCGGGCACGCTGGCGCTGCGGCAGGCGATCTGCGACAAGCTGCTGTGCGACAATGCGCTGTCCTATACGCCGGCCCAGATTGTCGTTTCCAACGGCGCGAAGTTCTCCATCTATGCGGCGCTGTGCGCGCTGCTCAACCCCGGCGACGAGGTGATCATCCCCACGCCGTGCTGGGTTTCCTATCCGGAGATGGTCCGCCTGGCGGGCGGCGTGCCGGTGTTTGTGCAAACGAAGCGCGAGAACAACTATATCGCCGAGGCGCGCGATCTGGCACCCTTTGTGACCGAGCGCACGAAGGTGCTGCTGATCAACACGCCGGGCAACCCGACGGGCGCGGTCTTCAGCCGCGATCAGCTTCGCGAGATCGCCAAGCTGGCCGTGGCGCGCGGGTTCTATGTGATTTCCGATGAGATTTACGAGAAGCTCATCTATGACGGCGAGCAGCACACGTCCATCGCGTCCTTCGGCGAGGCGATCTACAACCAGACAATCGTCATCAACGGCATGTCCAAGGCCTACGCGATGACCGGCTGGCGCATCGGCTACGCGGCCGCGCCGGCGCCCATTGCCAAGATCATGGGCAGTCTGCAGAGCCAGGTGGCCTCCGGCTCCAACGCCATGGCGCAGTACGCTTCCGTCGAGGCGCTGACCAGCTTCAAGGGCGTGACCCAGGTGGAGGCAATGCGCGAGCAGTACGACCGCCGCCGCAAATACATGGTTTCCCGCCTGAACGCCATGGAGGGCGTGCACTGCAACATGCCCAAGGGCGCGTTCTATGCGATGATGGACATCAGCGAGCTGTTTGGCAAATATTACGGCTATGTGCAGATCAACGATTCCATGAGCTTTGCCCAGATGCTGCTGGAGTACGCGGACGTGGCGGTCGTGCCGGGCAGCGCGTTCTGCTCCGAGGGCTTCTGCCGCCTGAGCTACGCGACGTCGCTGGAGAATATCCAGCGCGGCCTGGTGCGCATTGCGGCCTTTGTGGACGCCATGACCGACGAGCCGCAGGAGCTGATCACGGATCTGCCGCAGGATCAGCACGAGTAAAACACAGAATAAACAGAACGGCTTCGCATGGGCGGAGCCGTTTTTAGGTAGGGGTCGAAGTTATGTGGAGGCAGTCAACGGTTATCGTTGACAGCGGCGGGGCAAACGTGCTAAAGTATAAAATACTGGATTCTATGATACAGGAGCGATTGAACGATGTTTGAACTGAAACTGGAAAAGAGCTGGTACGACGCCATCTATCGCCGCAGCTCTGTGCGCAAATACACCGGCGCGCCGGACAAGGCGCAGCTGGATCGCCTGGGCGTGCTGTGCCGCAAGCTGAGCTGGCAGGGCATCACCGTGCGCATGTTCAAGGGACCGGGCCTGCGCAGCAAGGTGAAGGGCACCGACGTGTACGCCGTCATCGTCGCCAAGAAGGGCACCCCGATGGAGCTGGAGGGCTTCATGGGCGAGGCGCTCGTGCTGGAGGCGACGAGCATGGGCCTGGGCGCCTGCTGGCTGGGCATGGGCTTCTATCCGGAGATCATCCGCCGCAATGTGAACCTGCAGAATGACGAGGAGGTTCACTGCGTCATCTCGCTGGGCAAGTGCGAGCAGCCTGCGTTCGCGCCCAAGCGCAAGGAGCTGGCGAAAATCTGCGGCAAGACCGAGGAGGAGCTGGCGGCCCTGGGCGTCTGGCAGAAGGACGCCGTGCTCGCTGCGCGCCTTGCGCCCAGCGCCGTGAATCTCCAGCCCTGGAAGATCGAGGCGGACAAGAACAGCGTCAGCATTCTCGAGGCCAGCGTGATCTACAAGAAGTATGCGCCGCTGGACCGCGGCATCGCCATGCTGCACGCGGCGGTCGGCGCGTACCACGCGGGCCGCGAAGCCGTCTGGAAGAAGGTCGACGGTGGCTACCAGATGCGCGCCTGACGAATCCCTTACAAATCATGAAAGACATCGCTTCGGCGGTGTCTTTTTTGATCAGCAGGAAATAGCGCAAAACGCTTGCAGCGAGCATCGGGCGGCTTGATTTTGACAAGCTGTTCGGAAGTGGGAGCGGGCACTGTCCGCTTTTCTGTATGCAGGGAGCGGATGTGCCGAATGAAACAGCGCGCTCAAGGGAAACGTAATGGAAAAAGGAGGCGCGTCCCTTGCTCACCGGTATCCTTCGCACGATCATCCTTTTCTTCGTGACCACCGTCGTGCTGCGGCTGATGGGCAAGCGGCAGCTGGCGCAGCTTCAGCCATACGAGGTCGTCATCACGCTGATGATTTCCGATCTGGCGACGCAGCCGATGGGCGACGTGGAGATCCCGCTGCTGGGCGGGCTGATCGCCATCCTCACGCTGCTGCTGATGCACAGCCTGCTGAGCCTGCTCTCCTTCTGGAGCATCCGCCTGCGCGCGATCATCTGCGGCAGGCCGAGCGTGCTGGTGCGCAACGGGCGCATCTGCGAGGACGAGCTGTCCCGGCTGTGCTTTGACCTGTCGGACCTGATGGAGGGCATCCGTTCTCAGGGCCTCAGCGGCCTGCATGAGACGGGCAGCGTGATCCTGGAGACCAACGGCGCGCTGAGCGTGTTTCCCGCGTCGGAGAACCGGCCGGTGACCCGCGGGGAGCAGGGCTTGCCGCCGCAGTATGACGGCATCCCGCTCACGCTCATCCTCGACGGCAAGCTGCAGGAGCGGACGCTGGCGCTGTCCGGGAAGGACGCGGGCTGGCTGCGGCGCATCCTCCAGGGGCAGGGCATTGAGCAGGATAAGGACGTGCTCATCGCGCTGTTGAACACGCAGGGCGAGCTGCTCATCCAGGAAAAGGGAAAAAGCGGCCGGCTGATCCGCGTGCAGGCCATGCCGGCGGGCGAGGTGAGGTGGTAATATGAGCAGGAAGATCATCACGATGGCCGTGACGCTGGCGCTGCTGGCCGCGCTGTGCGTGGTGGAGCAGATCGTCGTGCACAGGATTACCAGCGCGGCGCTTGAGCGGACGCAGGGCATTCTTTCTGACATCCGCGCGGACGCGTTTGAGCAGGCACAAGAAAAAGCCCACGCCCTGTATCAGGCGTGGGACGAGGAAGCCAGCAAGCTGGAGGTCATGGTTGATCACGGATCGACGGACGAGGTGCGCTACGCGCTCTCCCGCCTCCTGGCCGCGCTGGAGAGCCGGGACAAGGCCTCTGCGCTGATTTACGCCGGAGAGCTGGAGGGCGGCATCGAGCACGTCTACGAGCGGCAGGAGTTCACCCTGCAGAACACATTTTAGGCGTTCAGCGCCGCCATTTCGGCGATGATGGCCGCTTCGTCGGGCTTCATGGCCTCGAGCGTGCGGGAGAGCAGATCGTCGAGCTCCCAGCCGAGCATCTCAGCGCCCTGCGCGATGACCTCGCGGGAGCAGCCGGCGGCAAAGCCCTTCGACTTGTACTTCTTCTTGAGGCTCTTGAGGTCCATATCCGTGATGCTGCCGGAGGGACGCATCTTGGCGCACGCGCCGATCAGGCCGGTCAGCTCGTCGCAGGCGAAGAGCACCTTTTCCATCTCGTGCTCAGGCGCGACGTCCGTGCACAGTCCGTAGCCGTGGCACACGACGGCGTGAATCAGGCGCTCGTCGCAGCCGGCCTGCTGGAGCAGCTCGACGCACTTTTTGCAGTGCTCCTCCGGCCAGCGCTCAAAGTCGATGTCGTGCAGCAGGCCCACGATGGCCCAGAAATCCGCTTCCTCGCCATAACCCAGCTCGGCGGCCATGCGGCGCATGACCTTGGATACGGTGAGCGCGTGGGTGATGTGGAACGGTTCGGTGTTGTATGTTCTCAGCAGGGAAAGTGCCTCATCATAGGTCATGGGGAAAAGACTTCCTTTCGTATGGGATGATTGCCTGTATTATAGCAACTGCGCTCCGCGCTGTCAATCAGATGCGGCATTGACAAATCGCATCCATGTCTGTATAATGTCGGCATATTTGTGCGCATTCAGAGGATAAGGAAGCGAAATGGCGATGCAGTCAAGTACACAGGCCAGCGCGGCGCAGGACGCGCCGCTGTTTGAACAGCGCGACATCCGCAGGCTCCTGCTGCCGCTGGTGATGGAGCAGTTCCTCGCGGTCTCCATGGGCATGGCGGACACGATGATGGTCTCCTCCGTGGGCGAGGCGGCGATCTCCGGCGTGAGCCTGGTGGACAGCGTCAACACGCTGATTCTGCAGGTGCTCCTCGCGCTGGCGACGGGCGGCGCGGTGGTGGCCAGCCAGTATCTGGGGCGCGGCGATGCGAGAAACGCGCGCAGGGGCGCGTCCCAGCTCTACGCCTGCCTGCTCATCGCCACCACGACGATGGCGCTGCTCTGCCTGGCGCTGTGCACGCCGCTGCTGCGGCTCGTCTTCGGCGCGATTGACGACACGGTGATGGGCTTTGCCAGAACGTATTTCCTGATCAGCGCGGTGTCCTATCCGTTCATGGGCATCTACGGCGCGGGCGCGGCGCTGTTCCGCGCGCAGGGCGACAGCCGCACCAGCATGTACGCGAGCCTGGTGATGAACGTGATCAACATCCTGGGCAACGCCCTGCTGATCTTCGCTTTTCATCTGGGCGTGCTCGGCGCGGCGCTGGCGACGCTGGTGGGCCGCGTATTCGCCGCGATCTACGTCACCCGGCAGCTGCAGCGGCCGGGCAATCCGATGCGCATCGGCTCTCTGACGGAGCTGAAGCCAGACGGCGCGTACATCCGCCGGATTCTGGCCATCGGCGTGCCCAACGGCCTGGAAAACGGCATGTTCCACTTCGGCAAGCTGATCCTCAGCAGCCTGGTGAGCACACTGGGCACGGCGTCGATTGCGGCCAATGCGGTGGCCAATTCGCTCTCGAGCATGGCGAACATCCCCGGCAACGCCGTGTCGCTCGCCATGACGCCGGTGATCGGCCGGTGCCTGGGCGCGGGCCGGCGGGACGAGGCGAAGCGCTGTACCCTGCAGCTGATGAAGATCGCGTGCACCGGCCTTTTGCTGACCAATGCCTTGCTGTTCGTGCTGATTCCGTATCTGACGTCCTGGTTCAGTCTGTCGCAGGAGGCGGCGGAGATTGCAGTCTTTGTGCAGCGCTCGTTCAACGTGGTCAGCGTGGTGTTCTGGGCGGGCAGCTTCACGCTGCCCAACGCGCTGCGCGCCGGCGGCGACGCGAAGTTCACGATGACGGTGAGTATGATCAGTATGTGGCTGTTCCGCGTGCTGGCGTGCTATGTGTTTGTGCTGCACATGCACATGGGGCTGTTCGGCGTGTGGCTGGGCATGTACATCGACTGGGTGTGCCGCATGCTCTGCTTTGTGCTGCGCTTTGTCAGCGGGAAGTGGATGGATCACAAGGTCATTTGAGGAAAGACGATGGAAGAAAAGGTGCTCATGGAGCAGCTGCGCGCAGCGCTGCTCGGGCAGCATGAGGTCCGAAGGACATTCAGGCAGAAGACAGCGTTCATCGCCTGGGTCCGCGCCTACGCCGAAGGACTGGGCGTCCGCGTCACGGTCGAGGAGAGCGGCCAGATGATCCGCTCGCGCAACATCGTCTTCGGCGACGCAGACAAAGCGCGCACGATCATCACCGCGCACTATGATACCTGCACGTGGATGCCCACCGGCGCTGTCACCACGCCGGGCTGCTGGCCTCTCCTGGTGCTCACGGAGCTTGCGCAGCTGGTGCTGCTGCTGCCGCTGCTGGCGATCATGTTCTTCGGCGTGTCCAACCCGCACACGGCGAACGACAACACCTCCGGCGTGCTGCTCGTGCTCCTGCTGATGGCGCGTCTGAAGGACAGGCCGGACGTGGCGTTCGTGCTGTTTGACAATGAGGAGACCGGCCTGTGGGGCTCGCAGGCGTTCACGAAAGCGCATCCGCAGGCGGTAAGGCGGTTTCTGCTGAACCTTGACTGCGTGGGCGACGGCGATACGCTGCTGTATACCGGCATGCCGCGCGGCCTGCGCATGCCGCAGGCGATGCGGTTGCAAAAGGCCATGGAGTCGGTCGCGCCGCAGTACGGCATGCGGACCGCGACCGGGGCGTTTCCCAAATGGCTGTACCCGTCCGACCAGATGCTGTTCCCGCGCGGCACGGCGTTCGCGGCGCTCAAGGGAAAAAAGCTGCTGTACCTCAACCGGATTCACACGCCGCGGGATATGGTGCTTGAGGAGAGGAATATCTCTTGTCTGGCTGAGATTATTGAGCAAAGCATATAGCGCACTTTACATCAAAACGGATGGCTTGTGCCATCCGTTTTGATGTATTTCGCATATGTGTAGGTTTCGGCAATGAACGCGAAGCGAAGAAGGGAGTCCGAGGGATGAAATCCCTCGGGCAGGTTTGGGCGGCAGCCCAATCGTTTCCATCTTCTGTCATTTCAGCACCACATTCTTGTGGCCAAGCATCTCGATCAGCTCGTCCATCATGGCCTTCGTCGGCGCGACGAAAAGCTCCTTCGGCGCGCGCAGCTTGATGCCGGTGTTTTCGATGTAGAGCACGACGCTGATCTCGCCGTGATAGCGGGAGAGCACCGGGCTGACCACCTTGATCGCGCTGTCGCTGGGCAGACGCAGGTAGAGCGTGCTGCCCGGAAGAATCGTGTCCTGCTTCCTCGGCGCGGCCTGCGGGGAGAGCATGCCGTCCTTAAGCGCCTGCGCATACTCCGCATTGGTCATCAGCGGCTCCACCGTGTCCAGCAGCAGCTTGGCATCGTCGTCCTCGCGGATGGACAGCCGGCCGGAGAGAATCACCGCCGTGTCGGGCGTCAGCTCCGTGCTCACGCGCTCGAGCACCTTCGGAAACACCAGCGCCTCGATTGTGCCGGTCATGTCCTCCAGCGTCACAAAGCCCATCAGGTTTCCTGACCGGGTTGCCTTCTGGCGGAACTCCGTGAGCATGCCGCCCATGCGCACGCGCATGCCGTCGCGGGAGAGGCCGTGATCCGGCCCCTCCATGATCTCGGCGAGCTGGGCGGTGTTCATGTCCAGCTGCGCGAGCGCGTCCGTGTAGTCGCCCAGCGGGTGACCGGTGATGTACAGGCCGGTCATGTTCTTCTCAAAGTTCAGGCGCGTGCGCAAGCTGAAATCCGGAATGTTGGGCAGCGGGGGATTGACCTCCTCGAGCATGCCGTCGCCAAAGAGCGACATCTGTCCGACGATGTTGCTCTTGCGGGTGCGGCTCGCGCCGTCGAGCGCCGCCTCGTACACGGCCATCAGCTGCGCGCGCGTCGCGCCCGTGCAGTCAAACGCGCCGGAGAGGATCAGCGACTCGACCACGCGCTTGTTGACCAGATCGCTCGAGAGGCGTTTGCAGAAGTCGAAGATGTCCTTGAACGGGCCGGATTTTTGGCGGATCTCGATGATCGAGTCGATCGCCTTGTCGCCGCAGGAGCGGATGGCGCCCAGGCCGAAGCGGATGCCCGCCTTGCCCGCGGCGTCCCGGCCCACGGAGAACTTGCGGCCGGACTGGTTGATATCCGGCGGGAGCAGCGGGATGCCGTGCTTGCGGCAGTACTCCGAATACTCCGCGACCTTGCCGCTGTTGTCGGAGACGGAGTTGAGCAGCGCGGCGAAGAACTGCACCGGATAGTGACACTTGAGCCAGCCCGTGCGCACGGCAACCACGCCGTAGGCCGCGGCGTGCGACTTGTTGAACGCGTAGGAGGCAAACGCCGTCATCTCGTCAAAGAGCTGGCTGGCGATCTCCGCGGGGATGCCGTTTCGCACGCAGCCCGGCACGGTGACCACGCCGTCCTCGACCATGCCGTGGATGAAGTACTCGCGCTCCTTGACCATCACGTCGTGCTTCTTCTTGCTCATGGCGCGGCGCACGAGGTCGCTTCGGCCGTAGGAATAGCCGGCCAGATCGCGCACGATCTGCATGACCTGCTCCTGATAGACCATGCAGCCGTAGGTGACGTCGAGGATGGGCTTGAGCTTCGGGTGCAGATACTGAATCTTCTCCGGATTGCGCTTGCCCTCGATGTAGCGGGGGATGGATTCCATCGGGCCGGGGCGGTAGAGCGAGATGGCCGCGATGATGTCCTCAAAGTTCTGCGGGCGCATGTTGGTGAGGAAGGAGCGCATGCCGCCCGATTCCAGCTGGAACACGCCGTCCGTCTCGCCTTCGGAGATCATGTCGTAGACCGCCTGGTCATCCAGCGGGATGTCCTCGGCCTTCATATCGACCCCGGCCTCGCGCATCAGGTCGAGCGCGTCGCGGATGACCGTGAGCGTGCGCAGGCCCAGGAAGTCCATCTTTAAAAGACCCAGACGCTCGATGGTGCCCATCGGGAACTGCGTGGTGATGACCTCGTCGTTGCGCTGCAGCGGTACGTATTCGGTGACGGGCTTGTCGGTGATGAGCACGCCCGCTGCATGGGTGGAGGCGTGGCGCGGCATGCCCTCGAGGCTGCGGCTCATGTCGATGAGCCTGCGCACACGCTCGTTCTCCGCGTAATTCTTCTTGAGCTCGGGGGAGATCGTCAGCGCGCGCTCGAGCGTCATGTTCAGCTCAAAGGGGATGGACTTGGAAACGGCGTCCACCTCCTGATACGGATAGCCCAGCACGCGGCCGACGTCGCGCACGACCGCGCGCGCGGACATCGTGCCGAAGGTGATGATCTGGCTGACGTGGTCCGCACCGTACTTGCGGGCGACGTAGTCGATGACCTCCTGACGGCGCTCGTAGCAGAAGTCCACGTCGATATCGGGCATGGACACACGCTCCGGGTTGAGGAACCGCTCGAACAGCAGGCTGTACTTGAGCGGATCGAGCTGCGTGATGTGCAGGCAGTAGGCGACGATGGAGCCTGCGCCGGAGCCTCGGCCCGGGCCGACGACGATGCCCTGGCTGCGGGCATAGTTGATGAAGTCCCAGACGATGAGGAAGTAATCGACGTAGCCCATCCGGGTGATGACGCCGATCTCGTATTCCAGGCGCTCGCGTGCCTGTGGTGTGACCGGGTTGTAGCGCTCGGCAAGGCCCGCCTCGCAGAGTCTGCGCAGCATCTGCTCGCTGGTCTCTCCGTTCTCGGTGGGGAAGCGCGGCAGCTTTGTCTCGCCGAAGACGAACTCCACCTGGCAGCGGTGCGCGATCTCCTGCGTGCGCGCAAGCGCGTCCGGCCAGGCGGCAAAGAGCTGCTTCATCTCGTCCTCGCTCTTGACGTACAGCTCGCGGGATTCCATGCGCATGCGGTTCTCGTCGTCAAGCGTTTTGCCCGTCTGGATGCACATGAGCACCTCCTGCGCCTCCGCATCCTCGCGGCGCAGGTAGTGGCAGTCGTTCGTGGCGATCAGGGGGATGCCCGTCGCTTCACTGACACGAACCAGCTCCGGCAGCACGCGCTTCTCGTCCTCCAGACCGTGATCCATCAGCTCGATGAAGTAGTTGCCCTTGCCAAAGAGCGCCTCCATCTCGTGCGCGTGGGCGCAGGCGTCCTCAAAGCGGCCGTCCAGCAGCAGCTTGTCCAGCTTGCCGGACAGGCACGCGCTGGAGGCGATCAGGCCCTTGGCATACTTCTTCAGGCAGGCCATGTCGATGCGGGGGCGGTAGTAGTAGCCGCGCGTCCAGGCCTCGCTGACCAGGTGCGTCAGGTTGCGGTAGCCCTCCTGCGTCTCGCACAGCAGGATCAGGTGGCTGGTGCCGCGCATGCCCAGCTGCGCGTTGTGCTCGTCCATGTTGTCGCAGACGTAGACCTCGCAGCCGATGACCGGGTGGATGCCGCGCTTCTTCGCCTCGGTGTAGAAGTCGATGACGCCGTACATGACGCCGTGATCGGTGATGGCGCAGGCGTCCATGCCCAGCTCCTTCACGCGGTCCAGGAGCGGGCCGATGCGGTTCGCGCCGTCGAGCAGGCTGTATTCGGTGTGCAGGTGCAGGTGTGCAAAGGCCATAGGGTGCTCCTTTCCTGGTTAGTCAAATTCAATCGTGGCGAGCATCGGCAGGACGACGCTCTCGGCCATCTGCGTCTCAAAGGAGATTTGAAGCGCCTCGTCCCAGGTCTCATAGGTGTCCCAGGTCTGCTCGCCGTCCTCGGTGAGCACCACCGCGCGGTAGCAGACGAACTTGCGCCCGCCGATGATGCGCGTGCGCACGCTGGTCGCGCCGGCGCTCATGTAGTAAGTGACCACGTCCTGATCGGGATAGTCCGCCAGGCGGTCGCCCGTCGCGTTTTCATAGCAGAAGAGGTAGAGCGTGCCGTCCCTGCCGGAGGCGCTGCCGGCGTAAAGTGCGTTGCCGCCCAGCTCAGCGTTTTCGCGCGAGTGGTCGCCCAGCACCACGTCCTCGGGTACGCGCAGGGTGAAGCCGAACGAGGACAGATCCCAAACCTGGCCGCCCTTCATGGGCTTGATGGTCTGGCTGTCCCATATGCTCAGCCCCAGCGAAACGGCGCAGCCCAGCAAAAAACAGCCAGCCAGCGCCAGAAGATACAGAAGCGTGTTTTTCTTCATTCCATCCAACCTCGGAACATACAAACTCATCTTATTTTAATGTTTATGGGTCTGCCTGTCAATGTCAAAGATGCACGGGCCGGGCGTTGCGCCGCGCGCGGCGAATGTGCTATAATAAAGCATCTATGCAAACGTATATCAAAGGGAGGACGTTTCATGGCGTTCTGTTCGTTTGACGACAGCGCGGCGCTGTTTGACGCCACGCCTGTGGAAAATATGTTCATCACTGAGTATATGCTGCGCGCGCCGGGCGACTTTGTGAAGGTCTATCTCTATGGCCTGATGCTCTGCTACCATCATGCGGAGCGCATGAGCCTGGCTTCCATGGCGCGCGACCTCGATGTGACCCCGGAGGACGTGGAGCGCGCGTACCGCTACTGGGAGCGCGAGGGCCTCGTGCGCCAGACGGGCGACAATCCGGTGTGCTACACCTATTACAATCTCAAGCAGATCACGCTGACCCGCGCGGAAAAGCCCAGCGAGCAGCTGTACAACCGGCACTTTATGGACGAGGTGCGCAGGACGCTGGACGCGCAGACCCTCGGCGAAAGCGATTACCAGATGATCCTCGACTGGGTACAGGTGTACGAGCTGCCCGAGGAGGTCGTCATCATGCTGCTGAGCAACGAAAAGGAAAAGAGCCGGACAGGCCGCGTCTCCTTCAAGATCGCCAACCGGGTGGCCCAGGAATGGGCGCAGAGCGGCGTCAAGACGATCGAGGATGCGGATCGGATGCTCGTCATTTCCGGCCAGCGCGAGACGGAGCTCAAGCGCCTGCTCGCGCGTCTGGGCATGCGCCATGCGCCCAGCGACGACGAAAAGGCGCTGTACAAGAAGTGGATTGACGAGTGGGGCTTCACGCCGGAGGCGGTGCAGGAGGCCTGCCGCGAGACGACGAAGGGTACGCCGACGATGGCGTATCTGGACGGCATTCTGCTGCGGCAGCACCAGCTGGGCCGCCACGACGTGCAGCAGATTCTGGGCGGCATCACGTCAGAGAAGACCGCACGGGACTTCGCCCGCGAGGTGTTTGCGGGCCTTGGCCGCACGGGCGTCACGCCGACGGCGGACGATCTGGCGCTCATCGACGGCTGGCGCAGGGACGGCAGCAGCGATGCGCTTATCCTGCTGGCGGTTACCGCGGCGCACAGGCGTGCGGGCGGCGGCACGATGGACGATGTGGGCGCGTGGCTGGAGCGGTGGAAGCGTCTGGGCCTGACCACGCCGGAGGCCGTCACCGCGCACAATAACCGCCAGAAGGCGCTCAATACGCAGCTGCGCGAGATCTACGACGCGGCGGGCGTGGAGAAGAAGACCAACCAGCCGGACCGCGATCTGCTCTGTGCCTGGATGGGCGAGATGGGCATGAGCATGGAGCTCGTGCTGCTGGCCGCGCAGTACGCGCGCGGGAGCGGCGCGCCGATGATGACCATGAACCGGATTCTCTCCGACTGGCAGCGCGCGGGCGTGAGGACGACGGAGGCCGCGCGCGCCGAGCACGACAGCCATGTACGAAGTGCAAAGACTCCGGCGGCGCAGTCGGCCAGAACACAGGATGTGATGCAGCGGCATCAATACACCGACGAGGATTACCGCAGCATGGTGATCGATTTGGATGAGGAGGATAGCTGATGCTCAGCCGTGAGAATGTGACGCGCGAGGCGCTGTCTGGGCTTGAGGCCCAGAGAGCCGCCAACATGATGGAGGAGAAGCGCCGCCGCACCGAGGCTGAAGAGAAGAGTCCGGCGGTGAAGGAGCTGCTGGCCCGCCGCCAGCGCCTGTTCTTTTCCGGCGTGCGCGGGGCCTTCGCCTCGCCGCAGAAGGCAAAGGAGATTTCCGGCAGCATGCAGCGGGAGATGGAGGACATCAACGCACGGCTGCGCATAGCGCTGACCGCCTGCGGCCTGCCAGAGGACTATCTCCAGCCGGTGTACCGCTGCGCCCTGTGCCGCGACACGGGCTATGTCGGCGAGCCGGTGCACGAGCAGTGTGCCTGTCTCAAGCGCGCGGTGATGAACCGGCTGTATCAGGCCGAGGGGCTTCAGGGGCTGGAACGGGAGAACTTCACGTCGTTTGATGAGCGCATCTTCCCGGATGAGCCGATCGAGGGCAGAAAGCTGACCCAACGCGCCTATATCCGGAAAATCCGCGCGTACTGCGAGGCGTATGCCGATGCGTTTGCCGCAGACGAGGGAAAGGGCCTGCTGCTTTGCGGCCGATCCGGGCTTGGCAAGACGTTTTTGATGAACTGCGTGGCGCAGCGGGTGCTGGAGCGCGGGTATTCCGTGGTCGTCGTGTCCGCGTACAAGCTGATTGAGGCGATGCGCCGCTATCAGTTTGGCGAGGAGGGCGTAGAGCAGGTGCAGGACATGCTCTCCTGCGATCTGCTGTGCATCGACGATCTGGGCAGCGAGCCCATGCTGCGGGGCGTGACGGTCAGCTCCCTGTACCACATTATCAACGAGCGGCGCAATGCCAACCGCGCGATTGTGGTGACGACAAACTGTAACACGAAGGAGCTCTACGAGAAATACGACGATCGAATTGCCGCGCGGCTCTGTGATACGGGCCGCATGCAGATTTTTGAATTCATCGGCGTAGACGTGCGCCGCTTCGCTGCGAAAGCCTGAACGCCCGTCAGCAGGTCGGCAGAGGGAAAAAGATGGTTTATCTCGATTCATTCGCGTTCCCGGACGATGAATGCGAAACCAGCTACATCATGGGCGTGAAGCGCACATGCTACGCGTCGTTTTATCCGTTCAAGATTCTCTCGCGCAGGCGGTTTGAGCGCATCGACAGCGCCGTACAACCGGACGAGCTTCTTTGAGGACTACGTCGGCATGTGCCGTATGGAGCTGCGCCAGTCCATCCCGGAGGGCAGCTGCATCATCACCAGCGACGACGTGTTCGACCACATGCTGTCCCTGCGCGAGCTCAACGAGGGGATCGACCGCAGGCGGGAGGACGTGTTTGACGAGTATCTGGAAAACAGGCACGCGAAGTTCCAACTCTCCTCGATGGAGGACTACGACCAGCTCAAAAAGGTCGTGCGCGCGAGGAAACGCACGCAGTCGCGCTATGTGAGGGAAGAACTGGGCATGAACGTGCGCACGTTTTCCAACGGCGAGAGCGCGTTCCGGTATTTCACGAACAAGATCACCGAGGACAGGCTCTACCTGCTCGACGAGCCGGAGAACAGCCTCTCGCCGGAGCGGCAGATGGAACTGTGCCGGTTCCTTTCGGACAGCGCGCGGTTCATGGGCTGCCAGTTCGTCATCAGCACGCACTCGCCGTTCCTGCTGTCGATGAAGGGCGCGAAGATTTACGATCTGGACAGCGACCCGGTGGACGTGAAGAAGTGGACGGAGCTGGGGAACGTGCGGGCATATTACGAGTTTTTCAAAAGCCACCAGAGTGAATTTGAGCGGGAATGATTTCACTGAAATAAAGAAACGCGGCAGCACCGAAGCGGTTCGGTGCTGCCGTGTTTGATGAATGCGGTTTACATCAGCCCGGCCGCCTGAAGCTGGCTGCGCAGGGCGTTCGTCGCATTTTGCAGCGAGGTGTAGTCGATGGGGTAGATCGACAGCAGCGTCTGCACCGCACTGATGGCGGTGTTGATCTGCCGGCGCGTGTCATTGGTGATGTACGGCGAGGAGCCGACCAGCTGATACGCCGTGAGCGTCAGGTTGTACGCCTCGTTGTAGATCGCTTCCAGCTCGGAGGTCGACTGCGAGGCTGTGTAGGCGTCGTGCAGCTGGCAGATGTGGTTCTCGATGTCCGCCTGGCTCTGCAGCGTCGCGAACTCGCCCAGGTATTTGCGGATCGTGCTGCCGTAGCTGCCGATGTACGCGTAGAGCGGATGGCCGCGCGGAATGAGCACGATGCCGCGATCCTCCACGACGGAGCTGGGGCAGTACTCCGTGGCCAGCAGGCCGGAGTCCGTGCAGACGGAAACCTGCTTGTGCATGGAGCAGTAGGACGTCGGGACGCTGCCCTCGTACCAGTAGTCCGTGATCGTCTTGTAGCCGCTCACGTCGTTGTAGCACGCGTCGGTCGCCAGCTGGCCGCTGACGCCGCAGGTCGTCACGCGCACCAGGCCGTAGTCCGCCGGTGTGCCGTCGATGATCTCGCGGGACTCGAGCTTTTTCGCTTTGTGAATCTTCTCCATGAAGCTCTGCCACAGCGGCGCGGCCGCGTTGCCGCCGGTCGCCTTGCTGGTCAGCGCCTTGTAGTTGTCGTGACCGATCCACACGGAGCCGGAGTACCAGCCCGTCATGCCGGCGAAGAACACGCCCTTGCTGTCGGAGTTGGTGCCGGTTTTGCCGGCGACGACCTGCGAGGAGATCTTCGCCTTGGTGCCGGTGCCGCTCTGCACGGCCTCCTTGAGCATGTCCACGACCAGATACGCCGTAGAGGGCTTGAACACCTGGTGGCGGTCCTGGCGCTGGCGCATGTCGACGTAGACGTTGCCATTGCTGTCCAGGATGTGGGAGAAGGAGAGCGGCTCCTGATACACGCCCTTGTTGGCGATGGTGCCGAAGGCGACGGCCATCTGCACCGGCGTGATGCCGGAGGAGCCCAGCGCCAGGCCGAACGGGTCGGCGTTGATGTTCCTGTCGTCAATGCCCATCAGGTGCAGATACTCGACCGCGCGAGACACGCCGACGTAGCTCATCAGAATCTGCGCGGCGGAGGTGTTGTGCGAGTTGCGCAGCGCGCTGCGGAAGCTCTGCGGGCCCTTGTAGCCGCCGCCGCCGTAGTTCTGCGGCCAGGAGTCCTTGCCGGAGGCGTCCTTCCAGCCGGCAATCGGTACGGGCATGTTGTAGGCGATGGAGGCAGGCGACGCGCCCAGGTCGATCGCCGGGGCGTAGACCGTCAGCGGCTTGATGGAGGAGCCGACGGGCATGGTCATGTCGCAGGCGCGGTTGAGCGTCTTGCGGGCGGTCGGCTTGTAGCGGCCGCCGACGATGGCCTTGAGCTCGCCCGTGCGGTAGTCGTACACGCACGCCGCGGCCTGCGGCTGCTCGATCTCGGTGTAGGTGCCGTCCGCGTTGCGGGACTGATAGACCTTGTCGGACGGATCACGCAGGCGGGGATAGTCGTTCCAGGTCGCCAGCGTGTCCTCCACGATCTTCTGGATCTCCGTGTCCAGGCACAGGTAGACGCTGTAGCCGCCGGTGCGCAGCTCGTTTTCCATCGCGTAGCGGTTGGCGGAGGTGTCCTCCAGGCCGTTAAGCTCAAGGAACGTGTCCACCACGTCGCTGATGGCGTACTCGACATAGTGCGGATAGTCGTACATATCCGTCGACGCGGGCGAGGTCTCCAGCACATGCGCCGTGGAGCGGTCGAGCGCGGCCATGTACTCCTGCGTGGAGATCAGACCGTTCTCGCGCATCTGGCGCAGAACGTAGTCCGTGCGGTTGTTGGTGATGTCGGCGGTGTTGCGGGTGTAGAAATTGCGGCGCGGGTTGTAGTAGTTGGGGCTTCGGGTCATGCCGGCGAGCATGGCGCACTCGCGCAGCGTCAGCTCGCTCAGCTCCTTGCCGAAGTAGCCGTAGGCCGCAACCTTTACGCCGTAATAGCTGCCGCCCAGGAAGATGGTGTTGAGGTAGCTCTCCAGAATCTGCGCCTTGGTGTAGCGCGTCTCCAGCTCCATGGCCAGGTAGGCCTCCTGCAGCTTGCGCTTGTAGCTCTGCTCGCTGGAGAGCACGGTCTTCTTGATGAGCTGCTGGGTGATGGTGGAGCCGCCCTGCGAGGAGCCGGTGGTCAGGTTGGTCACCAGCGCGCCGACGATGCGCTTCACGTCCACACCGTTGTGCTCGTAAAAGCGCGCGTCCTCCACAGCGATGAACGCATTTTGAAGCATCTCGGGGATCTCGTCGATGGAGACCATGACACGGTCCTCGGTGCCCTTGTAGTCGGTGATCAGGTTGCCTTCGCTGTCATAGATGAAGGAGGTCTTGTCCTGTGCGCCGAGCGCGGCGAGGTCGAGCGTCGGCGCGGTATCGACGTACGCCTTGGCGATGCCGATCAGCGCGCCGGCCAGCGCCAGACACGCGCACAGGATCAGCAGCGCAGACAGGCGGATGGTGGACACCAGCACGCTGAGCAGGAAGTTGGGGTATTTGGTGCGGGGCTTGAAGATCGAATGCGGATGATCGGAAGCGTCGTCCGCCTTTTTTTTCTTGCGTTTCCTGTCGCGCGGCGTGCCGGTCACCGGCGCGGGCATGCGCGAGGTGTGTGCGCTCGCCATGTTCTGCGTATCGCCGCTGATGCTCAGGCGGGTCGCGTCAAGCTCCTCGCCGGAGAGGGCTTCCTCCTCTGCCGGGGTCAGCGGGGCGTTTTTCTTTGGCGGTTTCTTGTTTGCGTCGTTGGACATACGGTTCCTCCTTGACGAGGGGGGTGGGGGGAAGACAGCGATTCAACACTATTATACCACACAATTCTCTCCTTCGCATCACAAAATCAAAAATGCAGCGGGATTTGAATATAAGACGAAGGGAGGGATCAAATGACTGCCGCGGACATCAAAAAATATTCAAGGCGCGTGAGGAGGCGGCGCCTGCTCCGGCGCGCGCTGCTGCTTTTGCTCCTGCTGCTGGCGCTCTTTCTGCTCATCGACCGGAACTTCAGGCCGCTCGTCTTTTCCCTGGCGGAGGCGCGCTCGGCGGCCATGGCCTCGCAGGTGCTTTCCGGCGCGCTGGCGGAGGCGACCCAGGACGGCGTGACGTATGAGGACCTGATGAATGTGAAGATGGATCAAAACGGGCAGGTGGCGCTGCTCTCGGCCAACACCATGGCGATGAACCGCCTGGCGACGCGGGCGGGCGACGCCGCGCTGCGCCGGCTGAACAACATGAGCAGCGAGCGCGTGACCGTGCCGCTGGGCGCGGTGCTGGGCACGACGCTCTTTTCCGGCAGCGGCCCGGGCGTGCCGGTGTCCATTGTGCCCATCGGGTCGATTTTTACGGACTTCGCCACCGAGTTTGAGGCCTGTGGCATCAATCAGACGCGCCACAAGGTGTATCTGCAGGTGACGGCCAACATCCGGATCGTCATTCCCACCGGCGCGAAGACGACGCAGGTTTCGGCCAACATGCTTGTTGCGGAGTCGATCATCGTCGGCAGGGTGCCGGAGGGCTTCGTGGGCTACGACCTGACCGAGGAGGAGCTCAACATGGTGCCGTGACGCTTGAAATGCGGGGGATGAAGTGGTATAATTCTGACGCGATAAAGCATTGCAGCGGTAAAGCAAGAAAGCAAATGCCGGCATAAGGGGGAATTCTATACGCGCGTGCTCGATCTGGATATGGACTTTTTTCTCACGGACGCCTGCCCGCTGGCAAAGCTCGGCGAGCGCCCGGATGAATGCTGTGCGCAGCCGTACAGCGATGAGGAGGTCGTGCGCTTTCTGGAGGAGCAGTGCGGCCTGAGCCGGGCGCATCCCGTTCCCGGCGCGATCTTTGAAACGCACGACCAGGCGCTGGATTTCTGGGCGGCGCGCATCGCGGAGGGGCGGCTTGAGACGCCGTTTGAGGTCGTGCATGTGGATACGCATTCGGATCTCGCGTTCGGCCCGCCCGGCCCGGACTTTGTGCTCAAGGCGGTGCTGACGCGCCGACCGGCGGCGCGCGCGTCCCTCGACGCCTACCGCGCAGGCGTGAAGCTCGATGAGGCGAATTACCTGCTGTTTGCGCTGGCTTTCCGCTGGATCAGCCGCCTGACGTACGTTCGCAATCCCCGGTCGCGTCAGGATGTGCCCGCGCGGCTGCTGAACGTGAGCGGCGACATTCACCTGCGCAGCGACGTTTCCGCGCTCATGGAGGGCGTGAACGGCATCGAGCCGGTCGTGCCCTTCGACGTGATCGACGACTACCGCGCGTTTCACGAGACGGGATATGACTTTGTGACGATGGCACAGTCTCCGCGGTATGCGCCGGAATCCGCCGACCGGATCATGCAGCTCCTGCGCCCGTATCTCTGCGAAATTCCACTTGGTGCCCAATAAACCTGCTGCAAAGACGGCCGAAAGGCCGTTTTTGTCGTTTGCAGAACCGCTGCGAGCGCCACGCTGCGTGCGCAAAGCGTCGCTTTTCTGTCAGCTGATTTGTAACGGATGTGTTCAGAACGCGATTTTTGCTTCTAAGTTGATGGAATGGTGCGTATAGATGGTAAAAACCGCAAAATATATCTCCGTGCTATATTTACATCATGGCGAATGTACGATAAAATAATGTCATGATGGGATATATATAAGCTGATTGGATTATATGATGATGTGGGGGGAGCAAAATGGATACGGTACGCATTGTCGTAGCGGATGACAATCTGCAGCTGAGGAACATGATCACGGAGTACCTGGGAGAGCAGAGCGGCATGGAGGTGGTCGGCGCGGCAGCCAATGGGCTGGAGGCCATTGAGCTGGTGCAGGAGCAGATGCCGGATGTGCTGATCTGTGATATGATTATGCCGAAGATGGACGGATACGGGGTGCTTGAGCAGCTTGCTGCGATGAAGCTGGAAAAGCGGCCCGGCGTCATTGCCCTGACGGCGCTGGGCCGGGATGACTTTATCGCGCGGGCAATCGACCTGGGCGTGAGCTACTACATGGTCAAGCCGTTTGATTTCGCGATGCTTGCCCAGCGTGTGTACGAGGCGGCGGGGGAAGAAAACCGCGCAGACGCGCTGAGCACGCGCATTCGTCAGGAAAACAACGCCAGCGCGGACAATCTCGAGGAGCGCATCGCCAATCTGTTCCTGACGGTCGGCATCCCCGCGCACATCAAGGGCTACCAGTTCCTGCGCGAGGCGGTGAAGATGGTCATCGACAACCCCGACCTGATGGGCCGCATCACCAAGGAGCTCTACCCGGGCATCGCGCACCGCTTCGGCACGACGTCAAGCAAGGTGGAGCGCGCCGAGTTCATCGCACTTGTATCGGACCGTTTAAGAATTAAAGAAAGTGCGTAATACTAGGAAAAATTGAAGAAATAAAATTATTATTTAAGAATGAAACTACCCCTACGAATGTAAAAATACGCGACGAATGAGAATGCCGGACCGCAACGAATTTTGAGCATTCATTGCTGTTTTCACTGTGTCAAAGAAACGCATGTGAAAGGAGCAGAATGTCTATGGAAATGAACCGAATGATCGCGATGTTCATGGAGTATTGTAAGAGTAAGCAACTCAGAGAACGGACAATGCTTTCCTATGAACAGTCTCTGAAACTGTTTGCTGTGTGGCTGGAGGATGTTGAGGAAATCACACACGTTGAAAAGATCAAAGAGATGAATATCCGACGGTACATTATTGAACTGCAATCGAGAGGGAAATACACTTTCTATTCGCGGAAGGGAACGCCTTCTTCAGACAGTGCGGTGCGAAGAAGGGATTATAATGATAAGGTGACGAATGTTACGATCAACAACTATCTCCGCAATATCAGTCCGTTCTTCACCTGGCTTGTTGAGATTGAAGCAATCCAGAAATCTCCAATGACGCGGATCAAGGAATTGCCGCAGCAGAGAAAGGCGAAGGAGTACCTGGAAGATGAAGAGGTGAAAACGCTCCTTCGCAGTATGGACACAAGTTATTTCCCTGAATACCGGGATATGGTGATTATGATGATCATGCTGGACAGCGGGACGCGATTGGGAGAAACACTATCCATAGAGATGGAGCAGATTGATCTTATGGGAAGGACGATTGATCTTCCT
>SFFH01000031.1 GCA_004557905.1 Clostridiales bacterium
GGTTCAAAACTCATTCTCGAATTGACTGTCTTTTCTTGATGCGACTCGTGAAAATCGCATCTCGCGTTCTTCTTGATTCTGTATCGTTTTCAAGGATCAGTTCCGTGTCACACGGAATGATGAGAGTATACCGCACGCATCCGGCTTTGTCAACACCTTTTTTGACACTTTTTTGAGCTATTGCTTCATTTTCATCTTCAAAATCCGAACATTTCTTTCTGCTTTACGCGCCGATTTTCGTCTCATATTACGAACAGGTTTTGCATATATGCATCTGAATCCCGAAAAAATCCGAACATTTACAAAATTCCGAAGAATTAAAAAATTTGGTAAAATGTAAATTCCAAGAAAAAAGACCCGTCCAGTTCCCCGGACAGGTCTTGCGTCCATCAATAGCGCGGAGTACGGTGTGCAGCAAAGCAGTCCCGGCAGTACACGGGCTTGTCGCCGCGCGGCTGGAAGGGCACCTGGGTCTCCTTGCCGCAATCCGCACAGATCGCGGTAAACATCTCGCGCTGCGGACGGGCATTGCCGTTCTGCGCGCGGAACGCGGCGCGGCACTCCGGGCAGCGGCGCGGCTTGTTCTGGAAGCCCTTTTCAGCATAGAATGCCTGCTCAGAGGCGCTGAAAATGAACTCTTTGTTGCAGTCTCGGCAAACGAGGGTTTCATCCTGATACATATCTGTATCCTCCTAAAAAATAGATTGACCTTCACCGATTGGCTCTCAAGGCCAGACTTCCTGTTGGGGCGCGAAGGCGAATCCAAGGAGGCCGTATTTGAGTTGAGAAACGATGGCTGAGGTTCGAGGTATTATAGCACACTTTGCCCGCTTCTGCTATATTTTTCTCTCTTTTTCGAAATATCGCCTTTCATTTGGAGGATTTACCCCATTCATCTCGAACTTTTGGGGCATATCTGGACAAGGAGAGGTTCATGTATGAACGTCCTGATCGATTATCGGCTCATCGGCCGTCGCATTCGTGCCTGCCGCCGTCAGGCGCATCTCACGCAGGCAGAGCTGGCCGAGCGTACCGGCGTATGCCATCAGTTTATCGGCTGCCTGGAACGCGGTGAGGGAATTCCCAGTCTGGGAACCGTCATGTCCCTGTGCAGCGCGCTTGAGATTGATCCGAACGCCCTCCTGCTGGATTGCTACATCGACAATCCTGAAGCATCCTGCTCGCTGCGCGACTTGCCCTCGGAATACGCCAACACGCTCACTGCGCTTTGGATGGAGGCCGGGCATTCCCCCACGCAGCCTGATGCTTCGATCCATCCGAACGCATTTCCTCCGCTCGATATCCCGCTGAAAGACGTCGGGCGTGCCGACGATTCCTCCGAAAAATAAGCAAAACCGCCGTGCGCAGCAGCGCAGACCGGCGGTTTCCTGCTGTCATGTATCCGTTCAGGCAAAGAAGCTGCCCAGCACCTGATTGACCAGGCTGCCGTCCGCCTTGCCCTTTACGCGCGGCATCAGCGTCTTCATGATTTTGCCCTTGTCCTTCGCGGTCGGCTTCTCGATGGCCAGCTCGGCCAGCACCGCCGCAATCACCTCGCGAATCTCGTTCTCACCCATCAGCTTCGGCACGAACTCGCTGTACACGCTCATGCGCAGCTTCGCCTCCTCGATGGTCTGGACGCGATCCGCCGGCGTGGTGTCGATGGTTTCCTGCGCCTGCTTGATCTCGCGGAAGATGACGGCGTTCTCCTCGTCCTCCGTCAGGTCTGCACGCTTGTCGATCGCCTTGTTCTTGAGCGCCGACAGCAGCAGAGAAAGCGCGTCCTTGCGCGCCTTGTCCTTGTCCTTCATCGCCTGCATCATGGCAGCGCGTACGGTATCGATCTTGCTCATTTCCGATCACTCCTTCATTTTATCTCTCATGAAAGCGATGGAGCGCAACAGCGCCTCGCCGCTTTTGATCAGCTTCAGGTACGGCTCCATGATCACCGGGCCGTCATAGCCGGTTTCGGCCAGCGCCTTCATCAGCGCGTCGAAATCGAAGCAGCCCTCGCCGGGCAGGCACAGCGTGCCGTCCTCATGCCAGTCGCACACATGCACGTTGCAGAGCCGGTCGCCCATCGCATGGACGAACGCCACCGGGTCGCAGCCAGCGCGCATCGCCTGCTTGATATCCAATGTGAAGCGCACCTGCGGCAGTGCCTTTTTGGCCTCCAGCACGCGTGAGGGCTCCGTGAGTTGGCACCAGCACACGTTTTCCCAGCCGATGACCATGCCGCGCTGCGCAGCCTCCTCGCACATGGGCGCCAGCGCCTCGACGTTCCAGGGAAGATTCCAGGGGAGCGGCTTGAGCAGCGGCGTGTTGCGCCCGTGATAGACAAACGTCCTTGCGCCCATCGCCGCGCCCGCATCCAGCACGCGCCTGAAGTGATCAAACGCATCCCGGACCTGACGCGCTGGACGGCCTGCCATGTAGTTCTCATAGCCGCCCATCGGATGCACACTTGTGCAGGGCATCCCATTCAGGTTTTCCCGTACCTGCTCACCGAATTCCCGCGTGTTCTCGCTGTCAGATTGAAGGAAGACCTCCGCGCAGTCAAGCGGCAGCCTGGCGATCTGCGCCGCTGCCTCCTCGGTCTCCCACCGGCCGTAAAACGCCGCGGTTGAAAGTCCCAGCAGCAACGTTTTCCCTCCTTTCGGCAGTTCTGGCTTTTATTATAACGCAGCGCTTCGGCAATGTCACTTTCTTTTTTCGCGCGGTTATGGTATAGTGTCTGTGTATTGCTAAACCATCGATTCAAACAGGAGTGTATTATGGCAGACCGCCTTCTCTTTCCGCCGACGACCGCCGACGACCTGCGTGCGCGCGGCTGGGACGCACCGGACTTCGTCTATGTGAGCGGCGACGCATATGTGGATCATCCGTCCTTCGGCGCCGCGATCATTACCCGGACGCTGGAAGCCGCCGGCTACCGCGTCGCTGTGCTCGCGCAGCCCGGCTGGCACAGCACGGCGGATTTCAAGCGTTTTGGACGCCCGAATTACGGCTTTCTCGTCTCCTCCGGCGTCATCGACAGCATGGTCAATCACTACACCGCCGCAAAAAAGCGCCGCTCGTCCGACGTGTATACCCCCGGCGGAAAGCCCGCCAGGCGCCCGGACCGCGCGGTGATCGTCTACTGCAACCTCATCCGCCAGGCCTACGGCGACATCCCGATCGCCATCGGCGGCGTTGAGGCGTCGCTTCGCCGCTTCGCGCACTATGATTACTGGGACGACGCCGTGCGCCGCAGCATCCTCGTGGACAGTCAGGCTGATCTGCTGATGTTCGGCATGGGCGAGCGCTCCATCCTCGTCACGGCGGACTGGATGAGCCGCGGCGCGCCCGCCTGGGAATGCGCCAAGATGCGCGGCGTGTGCTACATGGCCGGCGCCCCCATGCGCGGCAGTCTTGAGATTCCCTCCTACGAGGACTGCGTGGCGAGCAAGAAGAAGTACGGCGAAGCGTTCCTCACCCAGTACAACGAGCAGGACCCCCTGCGCGGGCATGCCATCAGCCAGAAGCACGGCGACCGGTATGTCGTGCAGACTGTGCCGGACATGCCGCTCTCGCGCGAAGAGCTCGACCGCGTCTATACCCTGCCCTTCCAGCGCACCTGGCATCCGGATTACGACAATGTGGGCGGCGTGCCGGCCATCGAAGAGGTCCAGTTCTCCATCGCGCACACGCGCGGGTGCTTCGGCTCCTGCTCCTTCTGCGCTATCACGTTCCTGCAGGGCCGCATTGTCACCACCCGCAGCCACGAGTCCGTGATTGAGGAAGCGAAAGCCATCACAGCGATGCCCGGCTTCAAGGGCTATATCCACGATGTCGGCGGCCCGACGGCCAACTTCCGCCACGCCGCGTGCGACAAGCAGCTGAAGGTCGGCACCTGTGCAGGCCGCCAGTGTCTCTTTCCCAAGCCCTGCCCGAACATGAAGGTCGATCACACGGACTACATCCAGCTGCTGCGTGAGCTGCGAGCGCTGCCAAAGGTCAAGAAGGTGTTCGTCCGCTCCGGCCTGCGCTACGACTACATCATGGCCGACAAGTCCGACGCGTTCCTCCGGGAGCTGTGCCAGTACCACATCAGCGGCCAGCTCAAGGTCGCGCCGGAGCACGTCAGCCCGAAGGTGCTCGCCGTCATGGGCAAGCCGGGCCGCGACGTGTACGACGCGTTCTGTGAGAAGTACAAGCGCATCAACCAGCAACTGGGCAAGGAGCAGTATCTGGTGCCGTACCTGATCTCCAGCCATCCGGGCAGCGACCTTTCCGCCGCCATCGAGCTGGCGGAGTACCTGCGCGACATTGGCCATCAGCCCGAGCAGGTGCAGGACTTCTATCCTACGCCCGGCACGCTCTCGACCTGCATGTTCTACACCGGCTTTGACCCGCGCACCGGCAAGCCCGTCTTCGTCCCGCGCACGCCGCAGGAGAAGGCCATGCAGCGCGCGCTGCTGCAGTTCAAGCGTCCTCAGAACTTCCCGCTCGTCCGGCAGGCGCTGCGCCAGGCCGGCCGCGAGGACCTGATCGGCACCAGCCGGAATTGTCTCGTGCCGCCGGAGGGTGTGAAGACCGCCGCGGAATACGCACAGATCCGCCGCGAAAAGAAGGCGCGCGAGGAACGCCGCGAAATGCGCGATCACCGGGGCGCGCGCCCGGACAAGGGCCGGCCCGATGCGCGAAAGGGCGGCAGACCGGCTTCCGGCAAAACTGTCAGACCCGGCGGAAAAGCCAAAAGATAAATCGACCGGCGCAGCCTGCTATGGACTGCGCCGGCCTTTTTCCTTTTTTCCTATAGACACATCTCTTTTCCGTCCAGCGCCGCGCGCACGAGCTTTTCCCCTTCATACACCAGCTTGAGCGAGAAGAAGGTTTCCCGCTCGCGCAAAAGCCGCAGGAAGATCTTGTCCCCTTCCCAGATGGGCAGATCCGTAATGCTTTCCCACGATACCCATTCCAGCGTGCCCTCGTCGCACTCGCGCAGCTCACCCTCGTATGCCGTCGCAGTGAACAGGTGCATGTACTCGCACCAGTCCTCGGAGACGAACGTCACGATGCCGCGGTACGCCCACTTCGTGAGCGTCAGGCCCGTCTCCTCCCTGAACTCGCGCAGCATGCACTCCTCCGGGCTTTCGCCGGGCTCGAACTTGCCGCCGACGCCGATCCACTTGTCGTGATTGACGTCGTTCTTTTTCTTGACGCGGTGGAGCATCAGCGTCCGGTCCCCGATATCCAGATAGCACAGCGTCGTCTGAAGCATCCTGTCTTCCCCTTTTCCGGTTGCAAAATCTTTGGCTGTCCGATATAATTCATGATAGTGTCTTTCTTTCCCGCTGTCAAGGCGGCGCATTCCATGAATCCACAAGGAGAGCATTCGTCCATGTCCAGAATCCGCAAAATCTACTTTGCGCGGCTCGCAGGCCGTGTCTTCATCTTGGCGCTCTGCGTCCTTCTTTTCCTGACGCGGTCTGAAATCTTTGCGCCGCTTGAGGGCATGCGCTTTTTTGACGGACTCTCGCCCATGCACCTGCTGTGGCTCATCTGGATGATTGACATGCTCGCCCAGCTCATTCCCTTCAAAAAGGACATTTCCATCGGTTCGCTCAAGCTGTTCGCCCGGCACTTTCGCCCCATCCGCGATAGAATCAGCCGTCAGGCACTCAGGGCGCACATCCGCAGCGCGACGCAGTCAGCCTTTGGTGTGCTCCTCGTGTGGACGGCGGTCATCGTCGTGCTCGGCGCGCTGCACGCCGCGGGTGTGCTGAGCGACGTGCATCTTTTCCTGTTCACGGTGTTTTTCTATGTCTGCGACCTCATCTGCGTGCTCATCTGGTGTCCGTTCCGCCTGCTGATGCGCAACCGCTGCTGCACCACCTGCCGCATCTTCAACTGGGATCACCTGATGATGTTCGCGCCGATGCTCTTTGTACGCAGCTTCTATGCGCAGAGCCTGTTTCTGATGTCGCTGCTCGTGTTTCTGGTGTGGGAGCTGTGCATTCTCCTGCATCCGGAGCGCTTTTTGGAGCAGAGCAACGCGGCGCTCGCCTGTGCCAACTGCACCGACAAGCTCTGCACGCAGTACTGTCAGAAGCTCCGGAGGGCCGGCGGGCGATAAAGTGATCAACCGACAAAAACGGCAGGAACCGCGTCCTGCCGCTTTCTTTTCGCCTTACTGCCCGCTTCTCTTCACCGGGCGGACGTATTTGAAATACCTCTTCGGATCGTGATAGAAGTAAAACACTCTGCCGGGCGTCAAATCCAGGGCATAGCCGCTGGCCGGGTAGTCAAACACCTTCATTGCCGCCTCGATCTTCTCCTCCACCGCGCCGCTTTCCTTCTCCGCATCAAACGGACCGTGCTCAAAGACGATGTACTCGCCCTCCGGCACGTCCATCAGCTGCATCTGCGGCGGAATCTCCCCCTGCCAGTCCAATGGAAGCCGCGCGCCGAAGGCCTCCGCCTGCGGGATGCCCCAGCTGCAGATCCGTCCTGTCGGCTCATTGATGTACGCGATGATCTGGCCGCTTCCGCTGCTCATGCCGCCCTCGCCCAGATCGTCGAGCTTTCCCCTGACGCCGGCAAGCAGCGCGCAGATCGTCTCGCAGTCCTGCCCGGGAATCCGGTTCTGCTTCTGCCAGAAATCCCAGAATCCGATGCTCTCGTAGTTGCGGATATGCAGGAATTTGTGCGCGGGAATCGTCACAAAATACGTCTTCACATCTTCCGTGTCTTTCATCATGCCGTATTCTCCCTTTCCAATCAGATAGCAGTCAAACGGGCGAAGGCATGTGCGCAGCGCGACGGGCGCAGGATGCCTGCGGTAGGCGCTCGGCGTCACGCCGTAGGCCTCCCTGAACGCGCGCGTAAATGCCTCGTGGGAGGAAAACCCGTAGTCAAGCGCGATCTCCAGCAGGCCGCGCTGCGTATCGCGGACCTCCTCAAGCGCGAAGGCCAGCCTGCGGTAGCGCAGATAATCCCGAAACTGCATGCCGGAAATCCCCCTGAACCTTCTGGAGATATAGAACGCCGAATACCCCAGACTGCGGGAAAGCGCGTCAAGCGTCGTCTTCTCATCCTCATGCGCCCTGATGCACGCGTCGATCTCGTCGATCATCCGCTGCATCTGATTATGCCATGCGCGCACCGTTCATCCCTCCGCCGTTTTCCTCTGTAGCATGATGATACCTCAGTATAGCACATCCCGCTTGATTTTGCTTGCGTTTGTGAAGCGAATCCTTCCGAAAATCATCGACGCAAGGCAGCAGCGTCATGCCGGTTTACTCCAGCCACAGGAAATGCATGAACGCCTCCGTCTGCGCGCGCCAGTCCTCCTCGCAGTGGCGGCCGCCCTGCTGCAAAAACGGATACACGCGCGCGTGCTTGTCCATCAGCGTGTTGGCGATGGTCAGGTTGCTGCAGACCATGTGCGCGAGCATCTTCTTGTCCCGCGCCTCGTTTTCCCCGATGGCGAGATAGACGCGCGTGTCCGGGTCGATCCGGCTCTCGCGCACCTGACGCAGCAGCTGCGGATAGCACACGCCCGTCGGCACGCTCAGACAGACCGCCTTGGAAAATACGTCGTTGAACGCCGTCACCGCGTACAGGCTCATCAGGCCGCCCAGACCCGCGCCCATCACGCCGGTGCACAGCCTGTCCCCGAGCGTGCGGTAGCGGCTGTCGATCTCCTGCTTGAGCGTGCCGATAATCCACTCCATCGTCGAGCGTCCCCGCCCGCGCAGGCCCTCCCACATCCGGGGCGCGAGGTGATACGGGCAGTATTCCGCCAGATGGCGGTCGCTCTCCTGGCTGCTCTCCACGCCCACGATGATGATGTCCTTTTCCCAGTTCTCCGTGAATTCGTGAAGCCGCCAGGAGTTGCCATAGTTCGCTATCTCCTCCTCAAAGGCGTTCTGCCCGTCAAACATGTACATCACCGGATACGCTGCAGCGTTCTCGTGATATCCTTTGGGCAGGCACACGCTGATCACGCGCTCGTCCATGCCCGGTGCAAAATTCATCCTAAACCGTTCGATCATGTAATCCTCCGTTCCCGCTGCCCTCCGGCAGCGCCGTTGCTTCTTCATCCTATGCACGCAGCGCTGTATTTTTTCCTGTCTGTATGCTATAATAAGACAAAATATTGATTTCGAGGCGACCCTATGTTCAAGTCTTCCGGCCGTCAGATCGACCTTGCCCGCGATTCCATTCCGGGACTCATGGTGAAGCTCGCGCTCCCCTCCGTCATCGCGCAGACCATCAACATGCTTTACAACATGGTCGACCGCATCTACATCGGCAGCATCGAGGGCGTCGGCGCGTATGCGCTCACCGGCGTGGGCCTCACGCTGCCGGTCATCACGCTGATTTCGGCCTTTTCCTCGCTCTTTGGCACAGGCGGTGCGCCGCTGGCCTCCATCAAACTGGGCGAGGGCAAGCGTCAGGATGCGGAGCGCATCCTCGGCGTGTCCTCGTTCATGCTGTTGTGCACCTCCGCCGTGCTCTTCATTTTCTTCCAGCTGGCGATGAATCCGCTGCTGATGGCCTTCGGCGCCAGCGAAAACACGCTGCCCTACGCCAGAACTTACCTGTGCGTCTACCTGCTGGGCACGGCGTTTGTGCAGCTGGTGCTGGGGCTCAATCCCTTCATCTCCGCGCAAGGCTTCGCCAAAGAAGCGATGCTCTCCGTCGTCATCGGCGCGGCGCTGAACATCGCGCTTGACCCGCTGTTCATCTTCGTGATGGGCATGGGCGTGCGCGGCGCGGCGCTGGCCACGATCATCTCCCAGGGCTTTTCCTGCCTGTGGGTGCTGCGCTTTCTGACGGGCAGCAGTGGAAGGATGCGGCTTTGCCGGAGTAACCTTCGCTTTGACCGCGCCATCCTCGCGCGCACGGTGTCGCTGGGCGTGTCCCCGTTCACCATGACGTTCACCGAGAGCGCGATTCAGGTCGTGCTCAACCGCGGCATGATGACCTACGGCGGCGACATGTATGTGGGCACGATGACGATCATCACCAGCGTGGTCAACCTGTTCTCCACCCCGATGCACGGCTACACCAGCGGCGTGCAGCCGCTGATGAGCTTCAACTACGGCGCAGGCAACCTCTCCCGCGTCAAAAAGACGTTCCGCCTGCTGCTCCTGTCCACCGTGACCATCACCATGAGCTACTGCACGCTCATCGAGCTGTTCCCGCGCACGTTCATCCGTCTGTTCGCGCACGACGAGGCGCTCGTCGAGCTCACCGTGCGCGGCCTGCGCATCTACGCCGCAGGCCTGGGCATCTTCGGATTGCAGAACGCCATCCAGAGCATGTTCGTCGGTCTCGGGCAGGCGAAGGTGTCCCTGTTCATCGCCGTGCTGCGCAAGATCATCCTGCTCATCCCGCTGGCGCTGGTGCTGCCGCTGTTTTTCGGTGTGACGGGCGTGTACCTTGCCGAGCCGATTGCGGACATCACATCCGCGACCACGGCCACCTGCCTGATGCTCTATCACTTTGGCCGCATTCTCGCGCGCCGCGAGCAGGAGCTCGCGAGCAGCAAAGGAGCGTAACATGCATACCGACTGTCTCATCCTCGGCGGCGGCGCGGCCGGGCTTGCCGCCTGTGCCCGCCTTGCGCAGACCGGCGCGCGCGTCACGCTGGTCGAGCGGCTTGACCGCGTGGGCAAGAAGATCATGGCGTCTGGCAACGGCCGCTGCAACCTCTCCAACGCGGACATGAATCCGGCGTATTACGGAAACGCTGCGCCGTTCGTCGAGCGCGTGTACGAGCAAACGCCGCCCGAAGAGGTGCTTTCCTTCTTTTCCTCCCTGGGCCTGATGACGGCGCAGGAGGAGGGCCGCATCTATCCGCGCACGATGATGGCCGCATCCGTCCTCGACGTGCTGCGCATGGGCTGCGACCGGGAGAACGTCTCCCTGCTCACCGGGCAGGAGGTCGTCTCGCTCATGCCGTCGCGCCGCGGTGGCTTCAGCGCACAGCTCTCCGGCGGGGAGGGCGTCTTTGCGCCCACTGTGCTCTGTGCCATGGGCGGCAGCGCCGCCCCGCATCTGGGCACGGACGGCGCGGGCACGCGCCTGCTTCACGCGCTCGGCCACAGTGTCACGCCGCTGCATCCCGCGCTGGTGCAGCTCAAATGTGACCACGGCGCGCTGCGCAGCCTCAAGGGCGTGCGCGCGCAGGCCAGGCTGACGCTTGACATCGACGGTCATGCCGCCGCGCAGGAGACCGGCGAGCTGCTCTTTGCCGATTACGGCGTGTCCGGCGTGTGCGTCTTCCAGCTCTCCGGCCTGGCCGCAGACGCGCTCGCAAGAAAGCACCGCGTCACGCTGCTCGTCGATCTGCTGCCGGAGCTTGCCGAAAACGCCGTCCCCGCCTGGCTGGACGCCCGCATCGATGCGCAGCCGACGGCCTCCGCGCAGGCGCTGCTCACCGGCGTGTTCCCGCGCCTGCTTTCGCTGGCGATCCTCAAGCAGGCCGGTATTTCTCCGGAGGCGCAGGCAGGCCGTCTGAGCGTCGCTTCGCGCGCATCGCTTGCCGGGGCCATCACCGCCTTCCCGCTGCCCGTCACCGGCACGCAGGGCTTCAAAAACGCGCAGGTCACCCGCGGTGGTGTCTCTTTGGGCGAGGTCGATCCCGAGTCGATGGCCTCGCGCCTTGTTGACGGCCTGTACCTCGCCGGCGAGGTGCTCGATGTGGACGGCCCCTGCGGCGGCTACAACCTGCATTTCGCTTTCGCCAGCGGCCTCACCGCCGCCCGAGCCATGAGTGCGCGGCTGCGCACCTGAATCCCATCCCGACCGATAGAAAGGATTCTCCATGATCCGTCTGCATAACGTCAAAATTCCGCTGGATTATACAAAGAAAACCCTCGCGCAGGCCGCCTGCAAAAAGCTCGGCTGCACGCAGGGTCAGATCGCCTGCTGCGAAATCAGCAAAAAGAGCGTCGACGCGCGAAAGAAGAACGACGTCTGCTTCGTCGTCTCCCTTGACGTGACGCTCAAGAATCCTCAGGATGAAAAGCGCATCGCCGCCCGCCTTGCGCCCAGCGAGGGCGGCCTCGCTGTCCCTTATGCGCCGCCGGCCATCCCGAAGCTGCGCACTGTGCCCGCCCTCCGGCCCATCGTCGTGGGTTTCGGTCCGGCCGGCCTGTTCGCCGCGCTGACGCTGGCGGAGGCCAGCGCATGCCCCATCGTGCTCGAACGCGGTCAGGACGTGGACACGCGCACGCGCGACGTGCAGGCGTACTGGGAAAACGGCCAGTCCGCATTCAAGGCGACCTCCAACGTCCAGTTCGGCGAGGGCGGCGCAGGCACGTTCTCCGACGGCAAGCTGAACACCGGCACCAAGGACCCGCGCGGCGAGCACATCCTGCGCACGTTCGTGCGCTTCGGCGCGCCGCAGGAGATCCTGGTGAATGCCAAGCCGCATATCGGCACGGACAAGCTGGTGGGCGTTGTCAAGGCCATGCGCGAGGAAATCCTTCGCCTTGGCGGCGAGGTGCATTTCGGCGCGCGGATGACGGAGACCGTCCAAAGGAGCGGCCGCATCGCCGCCGTCCGCTATGAGGACGCACAGGGCACGCACGAGTTGGTGACAGAGCACGTCATCCTCGCCATCGGCCACAGCGCGCGCGACACGTTCTCCATGCTGCACGAGAAGCGTTTCTCCCTGGAGCAGAAGCCCTTCTCCATCGGCGCGCGCATCGAGCATCCGCAGTCGCTCATCAATCAGGCACAGTACGGTGCATTTGCCAGCCATCCGGCGCTCGGCGCGGCGGATTACAAGCTGGCGCTGCACCTGCCCTCCGGCCGCAGCGTGTACACGTTCTGCATGTGCCCGGGCGGCAGCGTCGTAGCCTCGGCCAGCGAGGAGGACAGCGTCGTCACCAACGGCATGAGCTGCTTTGCCCGCGACAGGGAAAACGCCAACAGCGCGCTGCTGGTTGGCGTGGGGCCGGAGGATTTCGGCAGCGACCATCCGCTCGCCGGCATGTTCCTGCAGCGTGAGATCGAGCGAAAAGCATTCCTCCTCGGCGGCAGGACGGGCAAGGCGCCCGCGCAGCTCGTCGGCGACCTGCTCGCAGGCCGCGCAAGCACACAGCTACGCTCCGTCACGCCCAGCTACAGGCCCGGCGTGGTCCTCTCCGACCTGAGCGAGCTACTGCCCGGTTTCATCGTCGCCTCCATGCGTGAGGCGCTGCCGCTGCTGGGCCGCAGGCTGCACGGCTTTGATCACCCGGACGCAGTGCTCACCGGTCCGGAGACGCGCTCCTCCTCCCCCGTGCGCATTCCGCGCGGCGAGAACCTCGTGAGCGTCGACTGCGCGGGGCTGTATCCCTGCGGCGAGGGCGCAGGCTATGCCGGCGGCATCACCTCCGCCGCGGTGGACGGCGTGCGCTGCGCGGAGGCGGTGCTCGCCCAGCTCGCGTAAGTCAAGACTGCGCGGTATTTTGCAGCGCCAGCCGCAGCTCCCGGCACAGGGTGCACATCGTCACCGCCGCGTAGCTGCGCGCGCTTCTCTCGTCCGTCTCCTCCATCGTTCTCTCCATCAGCGTGCACCAGTTGGCAAGGCTCTGCGCCAGCTGTGTGTAGAGCGCGTTGTCCGGGTGGCTGCCCGCCGCCTGGCCGGCGACCGACATGACGTCCGCCAGGATGTCAGAAAGCGGCTCCTCGCCCGTCAGCAGCCGTGTGAGCACGCTGTCCGGCGTTTCCAGCAGCGTCTGCACCGCCGCAAGCTCCGGCGCGCCGCAGCTCAGGCGCAGCGGCACCGCCTCCATCGTATCCCGGATGACGTAGGCCTCTTCCCCCCTGGCCGTGTTCAGGTCGAGCGCCTCCCGCGTAAACGCGACGCTGGAGACGATGCGCATCTTTTCCCGCTGCCACACGATGCAGCGCACGCCCTTGGCCTGCAGGCGCCGCGCCTCGCTGGATGCGCGTTCCCCGCTGTCAAAGACGGCGAGCTGCAGCGCGTAGATCTCCCGCTCGGGGAGCGTCAGCTCCGCCTGCTGTGCGCCGCCCGAAAACGTCTGCACGTCCCACGAGACGCTGCGCAGCTTTTCCCTCAGCCCGGGCGCCATCGCCAGCGCGCCCAGCAGCAGAACGCCTGCCGCGATCATGCACCGTCTGCGCATGCGTGCCGCGCGCTGTCTCCTTCTGCGTTCGGAAATCATCCCCATGCGCATCCCTTTCCTTTCCGCTGCCCTCGAGCCTATGAGCCGCGCGGGCCAATTATCCCTTTGCATTCTATTGTGAGGTGAACGCACATGAAGTATACGCTGGATACCATCCCCGTTCTGGACGCCTACAAGGCCGACTGCGAGTGCCCGCTGTGCAAGCTGCGGATTCTCTGCGAGGATCAGTATGTGGACACCATGCTGGCCTCCGCCTACATGGAGCCGGAATGGCGCGTGAAGAGCAACGAAACCGGCTTCTGCGCGCGGCACTTTGAGCTGATGTTCGACCGCCGCAACCGCCTCGGCCTCGCGCTGATGACGCACACGCACATGCAGGAGGTCATCGCGTCGCTGGAGAAGATCCTTGAGGGAAGCGGTGCCGGCAAAAAGAGCCTGCTCTCCTCGCTGCGCGGCTCGGGCAAGGCGGATGAAAACGGCATGCCCGCAAAAATCCGCGCCCGCATGGACGGCTGCGTGATCTGCGAGCAGGTGGACAAGGCGCTCACGCGCTACGCCTACACCATCGCGCAGCTCTACTTCACCAACAGCGAATTCAAGGCGCAGTTTGAGCACTCGAAAGGTTTCTGCCTGCCGCATCTGGCGCTGGTGCTGGAGATGGCGGAAAAGACGCTCTCCGGCGCGCAGCTTCCGGCGTTTCAAAAGGCCGTCGCCGCGCTTGAGATAGAGAATCTCAAACGCGTGGAGGGCGAGCTGGAGTGGTTCACACTCAAATTCGACTACCGCAACGACGGCAAGCCCTGGGGCAACAGCAAGGACGCGCCCGAGCGCGCCATCAACAAGCTGATGGGCGCGTGCGTCGGCGAGGAGGCCCAGATGCCCGCGCACAATGACTGAGCGGCGTATGGACAAAGCAAGGAAGGGCTGGCACATGAAGCGTCTATATCTGGTCGGCGGGCCGATGGGCGTCGGGAAGACCGCCGTCTGTCAGGAGCTGAAGCTGCTGCTGCACAAGAGCGTGTTTCTCGACGGCGACTGGTGCTGGGACATGCATCCGTTTTCCGTCACGCCGGAGACAAAGGCCATGGTGATGGACAATATTGCCCATCTGCTCTCCAATTTCCTGCGATGCAGCGAAATCGACCATGTGATCCTTGGCTGGGTGATGCACGAGCAGGCGATCATCGACGGTCTGCTGGCCCGCTTGCCGCTTGAAGCCTGTGAAGTGATTTCCGTGTCGCTGGTCTGCGACGCCGCCACGCTGACCGGCCGTCTGCAAAGGGACATCGACGCCAGCATCCGTGCGCCGGACGTCATCGCACGCAGCCTTGCGCGGCTTGAGCAGTACGGCGCGCTGAATACCCGCAGGATCGATACCACCGGTTTGACCATTCGGGAGACGGTGCAAGCCATTTTGGCGCTTTCGCGCGACAAGCAATAGGATAAAACGAGAATGAACCAGCGGCTCTGTTCCGCTGGTTCATTCTCGTTATTCGATTTTTTCATCATCAAAGCCGCTCCAGACGGGCCTGCCCGGATAGGTCAGCGCCTCTTCCTCACCGGTGAGCACGCGCATCGCCCCCGCGGCCATGGCCTCCTGCTCAAACTCGCCCGGATAGGCCGTCACCGGCGCGATCCAGCCGCAGCGCCGCCGGATATCCGACAGCACATCCTCAAAGCGCAGCAGACCGCCGGTCAATACGATGCTGTCCACCCGGCCCTCCAGCACGGCCGCCATGCTGCCAATCGCCTTGCAGACCTGGTAGATCATCGCCTGCCAGACGCGCGTCGCACGCGGATCGCCCTGCTCCACCATTTTGTGAATCGTGTCGGAATTGGACGTGCCGAAGTGGCTCGTCAGTCCGCCTGCCTGGCTGCACAGGCGCTTGAGCTCCTGCTGGGTGCAGCCGCCCAATGCGCCGATCACATCCGTCACCGCCATGGAGCCCATACGCGTCGGGGTGAACGGGCCCTCGCCGCCGCCCGCATCGTTGCCGTCGATCATGCGGCCATGCGCGTGCGCCGTCACAGAAATGCCGCCGTCGATGTGGCAGACGATCAGGTTGCAGTCCTCATAGCGCTTGCCCAGGCTGCGCGCATGCCGCCGCGCCGTCTCCCTGAGGTTGAGCGCATGGCAGATGGCCGTCCGGTACACGCCGCGCACGCCGGTCACGCGTGCCAGGTCGCACAGCTCGTCGACAACCGGCGGGTCCATCATCAGCATCAGGCCGCCGTATTCCTCATGCAGTGCCCGGGCCATCTGCACACCGAGCATGGAGGCATGGTACAATCCGCCCCTGGCCTCGCGCGTATCCTCGATGAGCTTGTCGTCGATGTTGTACACGCCGCCGAGGATGGAATAACAGCCGCCGCCGCGGCCTACGATCGCATCGATGCCGTGCAGATCGATCTCCCTGTCGCGCAGGAATTTATGGACGACCGCCATCCTGTAATCGAGCTGATCGTTGATCGTCGGGAATCCCAGCAGGATGGAGGAATCGTGAAACGTATCCTCCGTAAACAGGCACCTGTCATTTTCAAACATCGAGAGCTTGGTCGAGGTCGAGCCCGGATTGATGATAAAAATGCGGTAAGTCTTCACAATTTCATCTCCTAAGAAGGTTCGCTGTGCGCAATAAAGGCGCATGCTCACGCAGGATATAGTATACCACGGCAGGGCCGGAAGAGCAAACGGAAAGGACGACAAATGGCATTGTTGCAAAAGAAAAACCAGCGATCCTCAATCGCTGGCTTATTGGAGCGGTAGACGAGATTCGGACTCGCGACATCCACCTTGGCAAGGTGGCACTCTACCACTGAGCTACTACCGCATCGCTCATCAACGAAATATATTATACCTCGTTCACACACGTCTGTCAACCCTTTTTGACAGAAAATCACATCAAGCGCTTCTGAAGTGATCAAGGGAGAGGCCTTCGCCTCTCCCCTGCTTTACATTTCCCTGCGGCCCTCGATTGCCTTGGCAAGCGTCACCTCGTCGGTATACTCGAGGTCGCCGCCCACCGGCAGGCCGTGCGCGATGCGCGTCACCAGAATGCCCATGGGCTTGAGCAGGCGCGCGATGTAGCTGGCCGTCGCCTCGCCCTCGATGTCCGGGTTGGTCGCCAGGATAACCTCCTTGATCTCCTCGCTGCCCACGCGCGCAAGCAGCTCCCTGATGCGAATGTCCTCCGGGCCGATGCCCTCCATCGGGGAAATCGTGCCGTGGAGCACATGATAGGTGCCCTTGAAATCGCGCATGCGCTCCATCGCGGCCACGTCGCGCGGATCGCGCACGACACAGAGCACGCCGTTGTGGCGGCTTTCGTCTGCGCAAATCGGGCAGGGATCCTCCACCGTGTAATTGCCGCAGCAGGAGCAGTACTTGACCGCCTTGCGGCCCTGCCAGATCGCGCTGGCCAGCTCGTGCACCTGATCCTCCGGCAGCGAGACGATGTGGTACGCCAGCCGCAGCGCGGATTTTGCGCCGATGCCCGGCAGCCGGGAAAGCTGCTGCGCCATTTTGGCGATGGGTTCAATCTGTCCAGCCATGATTAAAACATGCCGCCCATGCCGCCGCCGAGCTTGTTCATCTCAGCCTCGCGGATCTCTTCGCCCTTCTTGAGCGCGTCGTTGACCGCCGCCAGAATCATGTCCTGGAGCATCTCGACATCGTCCGGATCGACCGCATCAGGCTGGATGGTCAGAGAGAGCAGCTGGCGCTTGCCGCTGACCTTGCAGGCGACAGCGCCGCCGCCTGCCGTGCCTTCATATTCGCGCGCATCAAGCTCCTGCTGCATCTGCATCATCTGCTGCTGCATCTTCTGCGCCTGACGCATGAGCTGCTGCATATTGCCGCCCGGGATGCCGGGGAAACCGCCTCTAGCCATGGTAAATTCCTCCTGAAAATCAAAATCGTCATGATCGATTATACACCATCCGGGCAAAATTGAAAAGACGGAAATCATCTTCCCGCAAAAAAGCGGCGGGCCGTACCCGCTTCGACTTCCGAACAGTTTTGCAAAGCCAAGTCATTCGGTGCAGTTGTACGGTTTTTTCGCAATTTCCTCATCAAGCAAAACGGCAAAGTCAGCGCGTGGAAAGCGTGACGAAAACTGTCAGGATATGCGGTGCAGGCACGGCCACACTAGTCGTGAACCGATTGGAGGTGAAAAAGACATGGCGAACAACGGCAACAGCAATCAGATCAACGTGCCGCAGGCCAAGAACGCGCTTGACAACATGAAGTATGAAATCGCGCGCGAGCTGGGCGTCAACCTCAAGCAGGGCTATAACGGCGACCTGACCTCCCGCGAAGCGGGCTACGTCGGCGGCTATATGGTCAAGCGCCTGGTGGAGCAGGCCGAGCAGCAGATGGCGGGCCAGGGCTTCTGATTTCCGTCGGCCCATCGCGGACTGTGAAACGAGAAAGGGGACTTCTTCCTATGTATCAGAACCAGAATCAGGGCATGAACGCTCAGAATCAGAACATGGGCGCGCAGCAGCAGAACATGGGCACGCAGCAGAACGCTCAAAACGCGTCCGGCTCCAGCCGCAGCAACCGAACCGTCGTGCCGCAGGCCAAGGGCGCGCTCAACCAGATGAAGTATGAGATCGCCTCCGAGCTGGGCATCAACCTCAAGCAGGGCTACAACGGTGATCTGCCGTCCCGTCAGGCCGGCTACATCGGCGGCTACATGACCAAGCGCCTGGTCGAGCAGGCCGAGCGCGCGATGAGCAATCAGGGCTGATCCCGTCCGGAGGGCGAGCAAGACCGTGGAGGGCATCCTCCGCGGTTTTGCGTTATGGGCAGGCATGCTTTCTGCAATTTAGTATCGCTTAAGCCGATTCACACAAGTTGTTTCGGAGAATGACGAAGCAGTTCATTGCCTCATTTGATTTGAGAGGAGTCCGTAATATGCGTCATGCCGAGCTTCTGCATCGCGTAATTCACAGCAACGTCAATCGGCTCCTGATTATCGGCATATTCGATCCGCGTACAGCAAGGGAAAGGAAGGGCTGTTTATTCAAGTCCATCCCAAAGCGCTGCTGAAGGCGAAGAACAGGCTGTGCGCATTGACCAAACGGAATCGCGGAGTGAATGTCCGGCAGGTCATGAAAGAAATCAAGCTTTACATGACAGGATGGCTGAACTATTACGCGATAGCTTCTATGAAGCAGAGAATGGCACAATGGGATGAATGGATGCGGCACCGAATCCGCGCATACATCCGGAAGCAATGGAAGAAACCGAAAACCAAATTGAAGAATCTCATCAAGCTGGGTGTGCCGGAATACTTCGCACGGATGGCGGCCAACAGCCGAAGGGGTTATTGGTTTACGGTAGAAACAGGAGCGGTAAAAGAGCCGTAACAAACGAAAGACTCACACGCGCGGGACTCTTTGAACTCTCCCCGGCGTATGAGTCTGTTCGGTCTGCTCGTATTGGACGCACCGTGTACCGAACGGTACGCACGGTGCAGTGAGAGGACGGGAGCTAATCACTCTCTCCTACTCGATTATTCATCCATGCTCATCATGCATTGATTGACCCATTCAATGAACTGATGCGTGGAATCTCCTGTGCGTTCCGCCTCGGTATGCGCCATCCCCCAAACCGTCTCAAAGTCGGTTTCTTTTCCTTCCATGGCCAGCGCCAGAGCGAGATTGATCTCCGTACACAGCGCGGTATCTCCCTGATTGATGCCGGAACGAATCCGCCAGAACTGCGCAACCTCCGAGCTGCGATACCCTTCGTAATACGGCATCAGGAAATACATGGGGTTGTACATATTCAGCCGGACATCCACCGTGTTGCCCAGGCTGTCCGTCCGGGCAAGGTCTGCCGCAAATTCCGCTTCATATGCCGTACCGGCGACCAATTCGGCGAGAATCGCATCAAAGTGAGCGCCCTGACCATCTTGATAGCCGAAAAGTACGTTTTCGCCCTGCGTTCGATTCAGATTGTCAAACGCAGCGATACCCTTGGAGGCAACCTTGAGCGCCGTGGTAAAGTCGCTCACCGACGTGATGCGGACTGTATTGGAGGCAGAATCGTAGGTCACCCATTCCCCTGCGCTGTTCAGCGCGTCGATATAGTCCTGTACCGTGTTATAGGTTCCGCTCAATGTGACCGCAGCCGTATTCGCCGTCGTTCGGTTGATCTGATCGAGCGCTTCATAGGGCGCTGCGCCGGTTTCACCAAACGGGTTCCCCTGCGGGTTTCGCTCACCTGCCGCGAATTCTCCATTCTCCGGCATCACGCGGCCTGTGCGGTTTCCTCCCGCACCGCCTGCGCCTCCTGCGCCAGAGGCAACCGTATACGGAAAGGCATTGTCCGTCAGGAAGTGATTCAGAGATTCCTCAATCGTGCGCAGAATATAGTCATAGTAGGTTCCGCTCTGGCAGATGCCATTTTCACTGGCCGTCAGCGTCAGTGCAACGCCGTTTTCATCCGTCAGCCCCAGCAAATTGATGTACTGCGCAAATGCGGCAGCCATTCCATCGGAAAGCGCCTGCTTCTCCTGCGTCAGCTCCGTGCGGGTGTTGCCCATGTTCCATTCATACGCTTCGTCCGCCACGTCCAGATTCGTGATCGGGCACCAGCACATGCTGCCCATCACCGCGTCGCTGACGCCTTCCACCGCGCCGATTTCCTCCAGATAAGGCGTATACAGGGGGCTGTTGCCCGTCGCGCCAATCAGCGTGGACTGCGCGCCGCCGCCGCTCATGCCCAGAGAAAAGATGCAGTCCATGTTTCCCGGCAGGCGGTCCGCATTGTAACGGGTATAACGGATGGCGGCCTTGAAGTCCGTCACACCTGCAGGTGCACCCGCGTCACGGCCTCTCGTTCCGGCAAACAGGACGATGAGACCCGCCGACGTATAGTCCTCAATCGAGCCATAGCCCATTCTGCTGGAAAAGTCCGTCGGTGCCTGCATGGCTGCATAGCCCGGCGTATTCACAGGGATCACCAGCGGCGCAGTCAATGCAGTATAGCCCGCCGCCACGCCGGACGGATTGACTTCGCAGGTATACGTTCCGTTGTCATTCTTCGTCCCCGTGAAATACGCGCCCGGCACAAAGAAGCCCATCGTCTCATACGCCGCGTCCGCCGGATTCGATGCATACGGAATCCCGACCTGCCAGTAGACATCGTGTTCTTCCTCGTACTGCCATGCGGTCATATCAATCTTCTCAAGCGCAGAATCAGAAGATTCCTCACCGGCAGCAAGCGCGACGCCGCACATCATCATCACGGCAACGCAGAGAATCAACCATTTCTTCATGATCATCACTCCTTTGTCTGTTCAAGGATTCGTCTTCTTACTTCTTTCTCCCGGAAGACTTCGCACCGCTCATTGCGCCGCGCCCTCTGCCCATGCTGCTTCCGGACTCGGAGCCGTCATTGGTGGTGATGCTTCCGCCGTTGTGGGTGAATGCTCCGTTTGTATCAATGGCCGTATTGCCGTTTCCGTTGCAGGTGAGCTTGAGCGTGCCGCCGTTGACCGTCAGGCTGCCATTGGAGTCGATGCTGTCGCCGTCAGAGACGATGGTGATCATTCCGCCGTTGATGAGGATAAAGCAGCTTCCATCCGAAGCAAACTGATCCTGTTTACCGAAGCCGAAGCCCGTTCCGGAACCGTCGTTTCCGCCTGCTGTGTTGATGCCATCATCGGAAGCGATGATGTCCAGCGTACCGCCGCCGATCGTGACGGACTGGCCCTCCACGCCCTCATAGCAGGTGGGAATGGAGAAGTTTCCTGCCTGAATGACCACGGCGGCATCGGCGTGAATGGCGTCATCGCCGGTACAGATGACCCACTCGCCGCCGGTGATGGTCACGTTCCCGCCGGCATGCACGGCGTCATCCGCGGTATCCAGCGCAAACGTCCCGCCGTTGACCGTCAGCGCGCCGCCCGCCTTGATGCCCTTGCAGCTTTCCGTGTCCGATGCAGCGCTCGCCTGGGTGGAGGATTTGCGGGGAACGGAAGAACCCCGGTTGCCGCTCGCAAGCCGCCCGGTGCTTACCAGCAAGGCAGTTGTTTCGCCTGCCTTCTCCCAGATACAAAGCCGTGTAGAGCATGGCGACGCCGCCTAGAAGCAGCGAAAACAGCGCCGCATAGCCCAGATACCCCATGCGCCGACCGGAACCGAACCAGACCGAACGCCCCGGACACCGCCACGCCGGCGCCCACATTGCCATTGACCATCATGATGACCACGCAGACAACGGCGGGCAGCAGAGCCAATGTGACGGCAAAGCTCCCGCTGCTCCTTGTGTGCCACATGGTCATGGCGCTCAGCATCAGGCCGATGAGCAGGGAAACACCCACGCACAGCAGGAAGTCCGCAGGCGCAATCACGGAGGTCAGCTGGGTGTCAAACACACCCCGAAAAAGCGAATCAAGCATACATCCATTCTCCTTTTCTGTTGTTCATCACAATGTCCTGATAGGCGGCACCATACTTGGAAAACGAAGTCTTGAAGATGCGCCGGCGTGAGAGCGCCTGCACCATCCACAGCGGCAGTGCGTCCGAGGTTTTCAGCTCCATCAGCACCAGATCCGGCTGCAGAACCGGTCTCCCCCAGGCTTTGGAATCGAGCGTCAGCCGGGTCTGACGGTAGCGGATGTTCTCGTCAAATGTCACCCGAAAGTCGCCGCCGTTTCGCTCATAAAACGCCTCGCGCTCATAGGACAGAAACACCACAGGCTCAAGATTTCGGTAATAGTCCAGTGCATAGGCAATCTCCCGCCCGATCTGACTGTCCGGCAGCTTCATCCGCCGGCTGAGGCAGGCCTCCGCCTGCGCCCCCGGCATCGCGATGCGCCGCTTGTACACGACGCCCCGGTACTTCTTTTTCAGCTCCACAAAGACCTCATCGCCCGCTGACGCAGGGCCATAGCTGCGGACCCGCAGCTTCTCCTTGTATACCGGCTTATCGAGACTCTCCCGGATTAACCGAAAGTCCGGCGTATCGTAATAGATGTTGCGAATGGAGCTGTGTCCATAGGCATCCATGGACATATAAGGCTCCATCGCCTCAAGCACCGCATCCCTCTGGCTGCGCGTCATCAGGTATTTGATTTCATATCGTTTGAACACCATCTGGTTGGCCATATCCATACGCTCCTTTCGTCTGATTGGCGAGGCCCATTGTAAAACCCGAAACATAAATGAACTTAAAAGGAGCAAAAAAATTCCCGGATTGCTGACATCCGGGCAAAGAATATGGTATGCTTAAGCCACATTTAAAGGTTCTCCGGTATACTTGAGATAAAACCACTCCCCCACGGAGGTGCTCTCATGCGGATTCTGCTTGCAGAGGATGAACGTTCCCTCTCCCGCGCGGTCGTCGCGCTGTTGGAAAAGAACAATTATTCCGCCGATGCCGTCTATGACGGCGCGGAGGCGCTTGAATATCTTGCCGCCGAAAACTACGATGCGGTGATTCTGGATATCATGATGCCGAAAATGGACGGGCTCACCGTGCTGCGAAAGCTGCGCGAGCGCGGCAGTCATGTCCCGGTGCTGATGCTCACCGCAAAATCCGAGGTGGAGGACAAGGTCGCCGGGCTGGACACGGGGGCCAACGACTATCTCACCAAGCCCTTCGCCACAGCCGAGCTTCTGGCGCGCATCCGGGCCATGACCCGAACGCAAAACACCTAGACGGACAGCCGCCTCTCCTTCGGGAACGTCGTACTGGATCAGACCACGTTTGAGCTTTCCGCGCCCGGCGGCAGCATCCGCCTGGCCAACAAGGAATACCAGATGATCGAGCTGCTGATGCGCAACCCCCGTCAGGTGATCCCGACGGAGCGATTTCTGGAGAAGATCTGGGGCTATGACAGCGATGTGGAGATCAACGTGGTCTGGGTCTATATCTCCTATCTGCGCAAGAAGCTGGCGGCTCTGCATGCCAACGTGCAGATCAAGGCCACCCGCAACACGGGCTATTCTCTGGAGGAAAAGCAATGATCAGAAAGCTGCGCATCAAGTTTATCGCTGCATCCATGCTCTCCCTGACGCTGGTGCTGCTGTTGATTCTGGGCGGCATCAACGCCATGAGCTATCAGAAAACCGTATCCGACGCCGACGCCATCCTATCCGTTTTGGCATCGAATCAGGGCACATTCCCCCAAAGACTGTCCCCGGTGGAGAACGGAGATGCCCGAAGGAACGCCCCGGGCGGCAAGGATGCAGACAACGGTGTGTTTCGCAAGCGCGGTCTTTCGGACGAAACGCCCTACGAATCCCAATGTCATTTAGTTAAGCAGATGGCAGAGGAAGAATATCTCCGAGAGAAGATGATTTATCGAAAAGAGAGTCATCTTCTCTTTTTTGCTGTACGAC
>SFFH01000032.1 GCA_004557905.1 Clostridiales bacterium
CAAACAGGTGCTATGCACCCAGCCGGGAGCATAGCGCCGTTTGTTGTCAGCAGCCCGTTTCACGGTCTGCGTGTAGTTCCTTGTAAACTGACCTAAAGCTCATGATAAGAATCAACCTCCGTATGCACGCCATACGGAGGTTGATTGGTTTTACAGTGCGCTGAGCGCCTGATCCAGATCGGCAAGGATGTCGTCGATGTGCTCCGTTCCGATGGACAGGCGGATGGTGCTGGGCGTGATGTTCTGCTTCGCCAGCTCCTCGTCATTCAGCTGGCCGTGCGTGGTCGTCGCCGGGTGAATCACCAGGCTCTTGACGTCCGCGACGTTGGCCAGCAGCGAGAAGATCTTGAGGCTGTCGCAGAACTTCTGCGCCGCCTCGCGCCCGCCAGCCAGCTCAATGGTGAAGATCGACGCGCCGCCGTTGGGAAAATAGCGCTCGTACAGCGCGTGATCCGGATGCTCCGGCAGGCTCGGGTGGTTGACCTTCGCCACCTTCGGATGATGGCTGAGGAATTCGACGACGCGCTTCGTGTTGTATGCGTGGCGCTCCAGCCGCAGGGACAGCGTCTCCACGCCCATGAGCAGCAGAAAGCAGTTGAACGGCGAGATGCACGCGCCGGTATCGCGCAGCAGCACGCAGCGGATGTACGACACGAACGCCGCCCCGCCAAACGCCTCGGTAAACGATACGCCGTGGTAGCTCGGGTTCGGCTCGCAGATCTGCGGGAATTTGCCGCTCGCCTTCCAGTCGTATTTGCCGGAATCGACGATGATGCCGCCCAGCGACGTGCCGTGGCCGCCGATGAACTTGGTGGCCGAGTGCACGACGATGTCCGCGCCGTGCTCGATCGGGCGGATGAGGTACGGCGTGCCGAACGTGTTGTCGATCACCAGCGGCAGGCCGTGGCGGTGCGCGATGGCCGCGATGGCGTCAATGTCCGGAATGTCGCTGTTCGGGTTGCCCAGCGTCTCCAGGTACACGCATTTTGTGTTGTCCTGAATGGCCGCCTCGACCTCGGCGAGGTCGCGCGCGTTCACAAACGTGGTCGTCACGCCGCTCTCCTCAAACGTGTGCGCCAGGAAATTGTAGGTGCCGCCGTAGATCGTCGTCTGCGCGACGATGTGGTCGCCCTGCTTGCACAGCGCCTGCAGCGCGTAGGCGATGGCCGCCGCGCCGCTGGCCGTCGCCAGGGCCGCTGTGCCGCCCTCGAGCGCGGCGATGCGCTTTTCCAGCACATCCTGCGTCGGGTTGTTCATGCGGCCGTAGATGTTGCCCTGCTGCGAGAGATCGAACAGCGCGGTCGCGTGCGCGGCGTTGTCAAAGACATAGGAGGTCGTCTGGTAGATCGGCACGGCGCGCGCGCCGGTCGCGGGATCGGCCTGCTCCTGGCCGACGTGGAGCTGCATGGTCTCAAAGCGGTACGGCGGATTCATCGTATTCCCCTTTCTTGATACGGGCGTCGCCTGGCAGATGACAGTGTCCTTCATTCGTATGTCAGTCCTCGGGAGACCTCATCCGTCAGCCCGTTGGGCTGCCACCTTCCCCAAAGGGGAAGGCAAGGAATGTTCCCCGCATAGACAAAAGCCTTCCCCTATGGGGAAGGTGTCCCGAAGGGACGGATGAGGTTCTCACACGCCCAGCAGACGGACGCGCTTCATGCCCGGGATCGTGCGCACTTTTTCGCACAGCGCATCCTGCGCGCGGGCCGGGATCTCGTCCATGTCCACAACGGACACGGCCATCGCGCCGCGGGAGCGGTTGACCAGGTCGGAGATGTTCAGGCCAAAGCCCGCGACGGCGGAGGTGATGGAGCCCAGCACGTTCGGAACGTTCTCGTGGATGCAGAAAAGGCGCGGCTTGGAAACCGGCGCGACGTCGATGGCCGGCAGGTTCACGCTGTTGCGGATAATGCCGGACTCCAGGAAGTCGCGGGTCTGCGCGGCGGCCATCACGGCGCAGTTCTCCTCGCTCTCCGGGGTGGAGGCGCCCAGGTGCGGAATGGCGATCACGCCGTTCAGATCGAGCAGCGTGTCGCTCGGGAAATCGGTCACATAGCAGCCGACGCGGCCGTCGCCCAGCGCGTCCACCAGCGCCGCCTCGTCCACGAGGCCGCCGCGCGCAAAGTTCATGATGCGCACGCCCTTGCGGCAGATGGACAGGCTGCGGGTGCCGACCATGCCGCGGGTCTTCTCATTGAGCGGCACGTGCAGAGTGATGAAGTCGCACTCGGAGAACAGCGCGTCCAGCGAGTTCTCCCGCTTGACCTGCTGGGACAGCTTCCACGCGTGCTCGACGGAGATCATCGGGTCGTAGCCGATGACGTTCATGCCCAGATGCACGGCGGCATTGGCCACCAGCACGCCGATGGCGCCCAGACCGACCACGCCCAGCGTCTTGCCGCGCAGCTCCGGGCCGACGAAGGCCTTCTTGCCCTTCTCCACGGCCTTTTCCACCGCGGCGCCCTGGCCCTTGAGCGTGCGCGCCCACTCGATGCCGCCCACGATATTGCGGCAGGAGAGCAGCATGCCGGCCAGAACCATCTCGGCGACGGCGTTGGCGTTCGCGCCCGGCGTGTTGAACACGCAGATACCCTTCTCACTGCACGCATCCACCGGGATGTTGTTGTAGCCGGCGCCGGCGCGGGCGATGCACAGCACGCTGTCGTCAATCGGCGTCTCGTGCATGGAGGCGGAGCGCACCAGCACGGCCTGCGGATGGGTCACGTCGTCGGCGACCTTGTACTTCTCATCCAGCTGCGTGTAGATCGCGGAGGAAATCGCATTGAGCGTCTTGATTCTGTATTCCATGGAAGATGCCCTCCCTCTTACTTATTGTTCATCTCGAATTCCTTCATGAACTCGACCAGCGCCTTCACGCCCTCCATCGGCATGGCGTTGTAGATGCTTGCGCGCATGCCGCCGACGATGCGGTGGCCCTTGAGGTTCACCAGGCCCCTGGCCGTCGCCTCCTTGACAAACGCCGCGTCCTTGTCGGCGTCGCCGGTGACGAAGGTGACGTTCATGCGGCTGCGGTACTTTTCCTGCGCGGTGCCCCTGAAGAGCTTCGAGTTGTCCAGGAAATCGTAGAGCAGGTTCGCCTTCTCGATGTTGACCTTCTCGATGGCCGCCACGCCGCCCTGCTTCTTGAGCCATTCAAACGTCAGGCCCGCCACATAGATGCCGAAGCAGTTCGGGGTGTTGAGCATGCTGTCCGCGTCGGCCATCTTCTTGAAGCTCATGACCTTCGGGGTGATGGGCAGCTCATGGCCCAGCAGGTCCTCGCGCACGACGAGGATGACCACGCCGGCCGGGGCGACGTTCTTCTGCGCGCCGGCGTAGATCACGCCGAATTTGGAGACGTCGTAGACCTCGGAGAGGATGTTGGAGGACATATCCGCCACCAGCGGAATGTCGCCGGTGTCCGGCACATGATCATAGCGCGTGCCGTAGATGGTGTTGTTCGTGGTGATGTGGACGTACCTGGCGTCCGGGGAAAGGGTGTAGTCCGGGATGTAGGTGTAGTTGTCCTCGCGGGAGGAGCCGGCGACGTTGACCTCGCCGTACTTCTGGGCCTCCACCAGCGCGTTGTGCGCGAAGTTGCCGGAGTCGATGTAGTCAGCCTTGCCGCCCTGCATCAGGTTCAGGGGCACGGCGGAGAACATGGCGGTCGCGCCGCCCTGCAGGAACATGACCTTGTAGCCCTCCGGCACGCCCATCACGTCCTTAAAGTCCGCGACGGTCTTCTCGAAGATCTCCAGGTACATTTTAGATCGGTGACTCATCTCCATGACGGACATGCCCGTACTGCCGTAGCAGAGCAGGTCCTTCTGTACCTTTTCGAGCACTTCAGTCGCAAGCATGGACGGGCCGGGCGCGAAATTGTAGACGCGATTCATAGAAACAAGCCTCCTCAGCAAATTCCTCCGAAAGTGCAGGACAACAGTCTCAATTCATCATTTCGGAGGGGGAATTTGCACCATATTACCATAAAAACGAAAGAAATGCAATGCCAAAGCGATAAATATATGTTTTTCCTGACGAATGGACCGGATGCGGGAAAACACTTGACGCAGGCGCCCGATCATGGTATGATTTTCCTGATCCGATCAGGGAGAATTCGCCCTCTCGGAAAGCGGCATGACTGACGGAAGTGGGACGACCCACAGGAAGTGCCGCGGCGCGCGAGCGCTTGAGCCGACCGTCTGGGCGCACTGAATTGTTCGGTGCGCCTTTTTATATGAAAAGACGCTGCCGGAAACGACATAAGGAGGATTCTGTCATGGCTTATTTGTCCGATATCGAAATCGCGCAGGCGTGTGAAATGAAGGATATCCGCGAGATCGCGAAGACTGCGGGCGTTCCCGAAAAGTACCTGGAGCTTTACGGCAACCACAAGGCGAAGGTCGATTACAATCTTCTTTCCGAAAACGACGCGCCCGACGGCAAGCTGGTGCTGGTCACCGCCATCTCCCCGACCCCGGCGGGCGAGGGCAAGACCACCACGAGCGTGGGCCTGGCCGACGGCATGCGCCGCATTGGCAAGAACGCGATCCTCGCGCTGCGCGAGCCGAGCCTCGGCCCGGTGTTCGGCGTGAAGGGCGGCGCGGCCGGCGGCGGCTACGCGCAGGTTGTGCCGATGGAGGACATCAACCTGCACTTCACCGGCGACTTCCACGCCATCGGCGCGGCGAACAACCTGCTGGCCGCGATGCTGGACAACCACATCCAGCAGGGCAACAGGCTGGGCATCGACGTCAAGAAGATCACCTGGAAGCGCTGCGTGGACATGAACGACCGCCAGCTGCGCAATATCGTCGACGGCCTGGGCGGCAGGATGCAGGGCGTGCCGCGCGAGGACGGCTTTGACATCACCGTCGCCAGCGAGGTCATGGCCGTGTTCTGCCTCTCCTCCTCCATCCGCGACCTCAAGGAACGCCTGGCAAAGATCATCGTGGGCTACACCTACGACGACAAGCCCGTGACCGCGGGCGACCTGAAGGCGGCGGGCGCCATGGCCGCGCTGCTCAAGGACGCGCTCAAGCCGAACCTCGTGCAGACGCTGGAGGGCACCCCGGCGTTCATCCACGGCGGCCCGTTCGCCAACATCGCCCTGAGGCCCGCGGCCGTCGTCGTCGTGGCGACGGTGCGCGCGCTCAAGCATCACGGCGGCGTGGCCAAGGCCGACCTGAACAACGAGAACCTCGAGGCGCTCGCCAAGGGCCTGCCCAACCTGCTGCGCCACGTCGAAAACATCACCAAGACCTATCAGCTCCCGTGCGTCGTGGCGATCAACCGCTTCCCGATGGACACCGAGGCGGAGCTTGAGCTCGTGCGCGAAAAGTGCCGCGAGCTGGGCGTGAACGTCGCGCTCTCCGAGGTCTGGGCCAAGGGCGGCGAAGGCGGCGAGGAGCTGGCCCGCGAGGTCGTGCGCCTGTGCGAGGAGGGTGAAAACCACTTCCGCTGCGCCTACGAGCTGGATACCACCATCGAGCAGAAGCTCGACGCCATCGTCAAGAACGTCTACCGCGGCGCGGGCGTGACGCTCACCCCGGCGGCGAAGAAGCAGGCGCAGCAGCTCACCGAGCTGGGCTTCGGCGAGTACCCGATCTGCATGGCCAAGACGCAGTATTCCTTCTCCGACGACCAGAAGCTGCTGGGTGCGCCGGAGGGCTTCACCGTCACCGTGCGCAACCTCAAGGTTTCTGCGGGCGCGGGCTTCATCGTGGCGCTCACCGGCGACATCATGACCATGCCGGGCCTGCCGAAGGTGCCGGCCGCCGAGAATATCGACGTCACCGACGACGGCAGGATCGTGGGCCTGTTCTAAACGATTTTTCAAATACTGCTATACTTGCAACGCCGGACGGCCTTTACAGAGGTATGCAAAAAATGGCTCAGTCCAGAATGGGTGTATGATGCAGCAGGGGTTTCGGAGGGAATAAGGAACGGAAAATGTTAGATTGGAAGCACAAAAAGTCCGCGTGTGTCTATGCAAAGAGAATTGCATGGGGTATTTTTCTGCTTTTGATTCTGCTGGCTGGGGCACTGGCTGTTCGCAAAGCCTATTCGCTATATCTCAATCTTTGCAGAAAGATGGACTATGTCTGCGATATGGCGTATACGGTGGATAAAAATGTCAAGAGTATTCGGCAGAATGTGAACAATATCTATTCAAAATATGAATTTGATTATGCTTGGGCCGAGAACCAGCATTTGATTGCGCATGCTTTCGGAGAAATCGACGGGCAAACCTATACGAATACTTATGATGCGTTTTTGCATAATTACAGCCAGGGCCATCGTGTGTTTGAAGTGGATTTCGATGTGACTGTTCCGGAAAACACCCTTGTTGCTTCGCATGACGCAGAGGTATGGCGGGAGAAGACGGGAAATGACGCGACAACCCCGTTTACCTATGAGAACTTCATCAACTCTAGGGTATCCGGGCAGTACATGCCTATGGATTACCGGGACGTCATTGAAATGATGATCGAGTATCCGGATATCTATATCGTAACGGATACCAAATATCAGGATCAGATGACCATTTTTCTGCAATTCTCCCAATTGGTCAAATACGCGCAGGAAAGAGACGAAAATGTGCTCAAGCGCATCATTCCCCAGATTTATCATGAGGAGATGCTTGGCCAGATCATGTCGGTATATCCATTTGAGTCGGTGATTTTTACACTCTATGCGACTGCGTGGACACCGGAGTCCGTTGTGGATTTCTGTGAACGAACAGGTGTTGGATTTATCACAATGCCAATTTACGCTGCCAACGAGAGCTTTCTGGCGCTTTTGGAAAGCAAAGGAATCCTTGCAGCGGCACATACGGGAAATGACCGGGAGGAAGCAGAGCGGTTGTTTTCGACAGGATTGGATATGATGTATACGGATCATCTCAAGCCAGATGAGTTTTCAGAGATGAATTGAGCGAACAGGGGTGTTGAGTGTGTTGTCGGAAGGCTTTGTCTATATCAGGGACGTCATCCCGTCCGTCCGCGAGGACATCCGCTACGCGGGCAGCCACAACTTTGTCGGCTGCCCGGTGGACGGCTACTTTGCCCCGCGCGGCGTGCTGCGCGAGGAAGCAGCCCTGGCGCTCAAGCAGGCGGCGGATGCGTTTGAAAAACAGGGGCTGTATCTGCTCATTTACGACGCGTACCGCCCCCAGCGCGCGGTCGATCACTTCGTCCGCTGGGCGAAGGACCCAAGCGACACGAAGATGAAGGCGGAGTTCTATCCGACGCTGGATAAATCCGAGCTGTTCCCCAGGGGCTATATCGCCGTGTATTCCGGCCATTCCCGCGGCATGACGGTCGACCTGACGCTCACGGACGGGGACGGCACGCCGCTGGATATGGGCGGCGAGTTTGACTGGTTTTCCAAGATCTCCTCGCACGATTATGAGGACCTCACGCCCGCGCAGAAGGCAAACCGCCGGCTGCTGCGCGAAACCATGCTGGCCGCGGGCTTTGAGGATTACAGCGAGGAGTGGTGGCACTATACGCTGCCGTCCGATGCGCCAAAGGTCTATTACGATTTCCCGATTGAGTGAAACTCACTCAACCCTCCGGTGAAATGAACGCCATTTACGGCTTGACAAAGCGTCACCCGGCAGGTACAATAATATGCAAATCGTGCATAGCTTTTGTAAAGGCCATGAAGGCGGGATAACTCACTCCGGAGCCGCCCGCGTGATGAGCGCGGGACGTACGCCGCCGCGTTAAGGCTAATGAGGACCCCTTTGTTGCTGCGTGCGCAGTCGGGTTGAATCAGGGTGGTACCGTGTGGCAATTTACGCCTCGCCCCTGCGAAAAGCAGGTGTGCGAGGCTTCTTTTTGTGGGCAGTGCCCACACCCGCTTCCGAACAGCCTGACAGGACAAAGAATCTCGTCGGTCGCTGCACGGAGGTTTGCAAAGTTCCCTGTCTGTTCCCAAGAGGAAATGAATCATGAGGAGGTCAAAACAATGGGCATGACCATGACGCAGAAAATCCTCGCGCACGCCGCGGGCGTGGAGAGCTGCCGCGCAGGCGAGCTGCTGATGTGCCGGCTTGACCTGGTGCTGGGCAACGACATCACCGCACCGGTGGCCATCAACGAGTTTGAGAAGATGGGCGCGACGAAGGTGTTCGACCCCGTGAAGATCGCGCTGATCCCGGATCACTTCGTCCCCAACAAGGACATCAAGAGCGCGACGATGGCCAAGCAGATGCGCGATTTCGCAAAAGCGCAGAAGATCGTCCACTACTACGAGGTCGGCCGCGTGGGCATCGAGCACGCGCTGCTGCCGGAGCAGGGCATCGTCGCCCCGGGCGAGGTCATCATCGGCGCGGACAGCCACACCTGCACCTATGGCGCGGTCGGCGCGTTCTCCACGGGCGTGGGCTCCACGGATATGGCCGTGGGCATGGCGACCGGCGAGTGCTGGTTCAAGGTGCCCGAGGCCGTCAAGGTGGTGCTCAAGGGCAAGATGAAGCCCTGGGTGTCCGGCAAGGACGTCATCCTGCATCTCATCGGCGAGATCGGCGTGGACGGCGCGCTGTATCAGTCGCTCGAGTTCACCGGCGAGGGCGTGAAGGAGATCGGCATGGACGGCCGCCTGACCATCGCGAACATGGCGATTGAGGCCGGCGCGAAGAACGGCATCTTCCCGGTGGACGACGTCTGCAAGGCATACCTTGCCGAGCGCGTCAGCCGCCCGTGGACGGCGTTTGAGGCGGACGAGGACGCGGAGTACGCGAAGGTCGTGGAGATCGACCTTGACCAGCTGGACATGACCGTCTCCCTGCCGCACCTGCCGGAGAACACCAAGCCCGCGCGCGAGTGCGCCGATCTGGCGATCGATCAGGTCGTCATTGGCAGCTGCACCAACGGCCGCATCAGCGACATGCGCGTGGCCGCGCAGATCCTCAAGGGCAAGAAGGTGGCACCGTATGTGCGCTGCATCGTCATCCCCGGCACGCAGCAGGTCGTGAAGACCTGCCTGGAGGAGGGCCTCGTGGACATCTTCATCGACGCGGGCGCCATCTTCACCATGCCGACCTGCGGCCCGTGCCTGGGCGGCTTCTGCGGCGTGCTGGCCGACGGCGAGCGCGCGGTGTCCACCACGAACCGCAACTTTGTGGGCCGCATGGGCCACACCGGCAGCGAAATCATCCTGGCCAGCCCGGCGGTCGCCGCCGCTTCCGCGATCATGGGCCGCGTCGCTACGCCTGAGGAGGTCATGTAATATGAAGGTCAAGTCTACGGTCATCAAGTACGGCGATCACGTCGACACCGACGTCATCATCCCGGCCCGCTATCTCAACACCACCGATCACAAGGAGCTGGCCTCCCACTGCATGGAGGACATCGACAGCGATTTCAAGGCAAAGAGCGAGACGAGCAAGATCATCGTTGCGGGCCGCAACTTCGGCTGCGGCTCCTCCCGCGAGCACGCGCCCATCGCCATCAAGGCCAGCGGCATCGGGCTGGTCATCGCGGACAGCTTCGCCCGCATCTTCTACCGCAACTCCATCGACATCGGCCTGCCCATCGTCGAGTGCCCGGCGGCTGCCGCGGCCATCCGCGACGGCGATGAGGTCGAGGCGGATCTGGACAGCGGCGTGATTGCCGATCTGACCACCGGCGAGACGTTCACGGCCGCGCCGCTGCCGCCGTTTATCCAGGAGATCGTCAATTGCGGCGGCATCGCGAACTACGTCAGGAAAAAAGTTCAGGCTTAAACAGACAACCATGGAGGAACCATCCCATGCATGCAAATATCGTGACCCTGCCGGGCGACTACATCGGCCCGGAGATCGTCGCGCAGGCGGTCAAGGTGCTTGAAAAGGTGGCGGAGAAGTACGGCCACACCTTTTCCTTTGAGGAGTGCGCGCTCGGCGGCGCGTCCATCGACGCCTGCGGCGTGCCGCTGACGGACGAGACGCTCGCCAAGTGCAACGCCGCGGACGCGGTGCTTATGGGCAGCGTCGGCGGACCGAAGTGGGACGGCGTGGAAGCATCCCGCCGCCCGGAGAAGGGCCTGCTGGCCCTGCGCAAGGGCATGCAGGTGTTTGCCAACCTGCGTCCCTGCACGATCCATCCGCAGCTGGCGGGCGCGTGCCCGCTGCGCCCGGACATCATCGCCCAGCCGATCGACATCATGATCCTGCGCGAGCTGACCGGCGACATCTACTTCGGCAAGCGCTGGCGCAGCGAGGACCGCACCGCCGCGACCGACGAGATGGCGTACAGCGAGATGGAGGTCGAGCGCCTGGCGCGCATCGGCTTTGAGATGGCCATGAAGCGTCGCAAAAAGCTCTGCTCCGTGGACAAGGCGAATGTGCTGGAGTGCTCCCGCCTGTGGCGCGAGACCGTCGCGAAGCTGGCGAAGGAATACCCGGAGGTCGAGGTCACCTACATGTACGTCGACAACGCGGCCATGCAGCTCATCCTGCGCCCGAGCCAGTTCGACGTGATGATCACCGGCAACCTCTTCGGCGACATCCTCTCCGACGAGAGCGCGGCCATCGCGGGCAGTTTGGGCATGATGCCCTCCGCCAGCCTGGGCGCGGGCACGCGCGGCCTGTACGAGCCGATTCACGGCTCCGCGCCGGACATCGCGGGCAGGGACATCGCCAACCCGCTGGGCACCATCCTCTCCGGCGCGCTGCTGCTGCGCCACAGCCTCGGTCTTGAAAAGGAGGCTGCGGCGATCGAGGCAGCGGTCACGCAGGTGCTCGACGAGGGCTACCGCACCGGCGACATCTGGTCCGAGGGCTGCACGAGGGTCGGCTGCACGCAGATGGGCGACCTCGTGGCCGCACGGATCTGACGCGCATGCCGTACACCGCTCACTACGCCTCGCCGCTGGGTGGCATGCTGCTGGCGGCGGACGACGCGGGCCTGACAGGCCTGTGGTTTGAGGGGCAGAAGCACTTCGCCCGCGGGCTGAACGGCACGCACGAGGAACGGGCGCTTCCCCTGTTCGATGAAGTGAAGCGCTGGCTGGATCAGTATTTCTCCGGCCGGGAGCCGGACTTCACCCCGCCGCTGCACCTCCTCGGCACGGCGTTTGAGCGCGAGGTCTGGGCCATCCTGCGCGCTGTTCCCTACGGAAAGACGACGACCTACGGCGAAATCGCCGCACAGCTGGCCCGGCGGCGCGGCCTGGCGCACATGTCGGCGCAGGCCGTGGGCGGCGCGGTAGGCCGCAATCCGATCTCCGTGATCGTGCCTTGCCATCGCGTGCTGGGCGCGGACGGCAGCCTGACCGGCTATGCGGGCGGGCTGGCGCGCAAGCGCCGGCTGCTGGCGCTGGAAAGCACATAAAGCAAAGCCCTTCGCTGTGGACGAAACGCCACGGCGGAGGGCTTTTGTATGCCCGCTTTTTCTTGAAAAACTGTCAAAATCATGTATAATTATCGTATCTGGACATATTATATAGAGAGCCTGTCCATGTGAAGCATCGCCTTCGCAGAAAGCAGCTCCCCATGGAGGAAAGAAAACACAAAGGAAAGCGGGAGAGAGATGACCATTCAGGAGTGCTACCGGCAGCTGGGCGGCGATTTCGCGCAGGCGCGCAAACGCCTGCCGAGTGAAAAGCTGATCAGCAGATTTCTTGTGAAGTTCCCGGACGACAGCAGCTTTTCAGCGCTGTGCGCTGCCATGGAGGAGGGCGACCGGGGCAAGGCGTTTCGCGCGGCGCACACGCTCAAGGGCGTCAGCGGCAGCCTCAGTCTCGAGCGGCTGTTTTCCTCCGCCTCCCGGCTGACAGAGCTGCTCCGGCCCGAGGCGGAGGCAATTCCGGCGGGCGCCCATTCGCTCTTTGAAGAGGTGCAGCGGGACTATCGCCTGGCCGTGCAGGTCATCCGCAGCTATTCAGCGTCCTGCGGGTCCTGAAGGCGGGCCGCGCCCGCCTGCGAACGGCTTCGCCGGATCAGGCCGTTCACCGCATGATTCTTGACGCCATTCCCTATTGCATAAAAGGCAACCGATAAGGAGAGCGCAGATGAAGATGAAAATGAGGAAAGCATACCTGCTTCTCGCCCTGGTTCTGGCGGCCGCCCTGCTCACCGGCTGCGCAGACATGCGGGATCACGCCGGGCAGGATGAAAAGGACGGCAGGATCGCGATCAGCATGTACATGTGGGACAGGTCCATGTTCAAGGAGTTCACGCCCTGGCTGGAGCAGAAGTTCCCCGAAATCGACTTTACCTTTGTCCAGAGCTACAACTCGATGGAATACTACAAGGATCTGCTGGGCCGCGGCGCGTCCATACCGGACATCATCACCTGCCGCCGGTTCTCCCTGAACGACGCCGCCCCTCTGGCCGAGCACCTGATGGACCTGAGCAAGTCCGAGGTGGCGGGCACGTTTTACAGCAGCTACCTGGAGAGCAACCGCGAGAGCTGCGGCGCGATCCGCTGGCTGCCCATGTGCGCCGAGGTGGACTGCATCATGGCCAACAAGATGCTGTTTGATCAGTATGGCATTCCCCTGCCCACCAATTACGCCGAGTTTGTATCCGCCATCGACGCCTTTGAGGCGCTGGGCATCAAGGGCTTCCAGACCGACTGGAGCTACGACTATACCTGCCTGGAGACCATGCAGGGCTGTGCCATTGCGGAGCTGATGAGCCTGGAGGGAACCCGATGGCGTATGGCCTATGAGAGCGAAACGGCAGATTGCCAGGTGGGGCTGGACGATCAGGTCTGGCCAAAGGTGTTTGCCAAGTACGAGCAGTTCCTCAGGGATGTTCGCTTCATGCCCGGCGACGAGGAGCTGAACTTCACCCCCGTGACCCAGCCCTATCTGAACGGACAGACCGCGATGATCCGCGCCACGGCGACGATGGCGGAGGAGCTTACGGCGGAGTACGGCATGCAGAGCGTCATTCTTCCCTACTTCGGCGAAACCGCGCAGGACAACTGGGTGCTCACCTACCCCATGTGCCAGCTGGCCGTTTCAAAGCGCGTGGAGGAGGACGAGGCCAAGAAGAACGCAATCATGGAGGTTCTGCTGGCCATCTTCAGCGAGGAGGGCCAGCGGGCCGTCGCGGCCGGCACCTCCGTGCTGTCCTACAACAGAGAAGTCAGCATCACCCCCGCGCCTTCCCTGGCGCATGTGCTTGACTGCATCGACAGCAACCACCTGTACATGCGCCTGGCCTCCACGGAGATGTTCGCCGTTTCCCAGAGCGTCGCGCACCGGATGATGAGGGGCGAGTACGGTCCCGAGGGCGCCCATGACGATTTCAGTGCGCAGCTCACGCACTACGTCAATCCGGAGGCTGAGGAGGTCCTGTTCACCCAGCGGAAGGCCTATTCCAACGACTTCGGCGTGCACGGCAGCGCCGCCGGCTCCTCCCTGATGAATACGCTGCGCAGGGCGAACGACGATCAGATTGCCATCAGCTACGCGAGCGTTGTCAGCTCGCCCATCTTTGCCGGGGATTACACCATGCAGCAGATCAAATGGATCATGACCTACAAGAACGACGCCTATCGCGGCACGTATACCGGCGCGGAGATCCGACGGATCATGGACTGGCTGGTGAACGTGAAGGAGGACGGCTCCAACCCCGTCCGTCACCGCAACCAGCTGCCCATCACCAGCGGCATGGAATACACCGTCACCGAGACGGAGCGCGGCAAGTTTGTCCTCGGAGAGATCACCGTGGACGGGAAGCCCCTTGACGACGAGGCCGTCTATACAGTGCTGCTGGTCGGCGCGGATACCTATCTGGAGCATCCCGACTTCTGCAACTGCCCCATGCCGGCGGATCTGAAGGCCAAGCGCGAGGACCAGTATGTCGATCATTACTCGAACTATGACTGCATCCGGGAGGCGCTGGCCAAGACAAGGCAGCTGCTGGAGCCCACGCAATATGTGACCATTTTCCAGGGGCAATGAGCACCGAAAGGAAGACAACGCCGTGAAAAAGCGCCTGATGCTCCTGATCCTTGCCCTTGTGCTGACCGGCGTGTTGATCGGGGAAGGCCTGAGCTACTATGCCGACTTCGTCGCTCGGACGATCTACGAGGAGAGCGTCGATCACCTCGTCGAGATCTTCCACCAGGCGAACCAGACCCTGCACAATCTGGTTTCCGTCAACTGGAGCCGCATGCGGATGTGGGCGCCCTATCTGGAAACCGCCGGAAGCGAAGAGGATATCGTAGCCTATGTAAACCAGGCCCGGGAGGAAAGCCACTTTACCGATTTCTATTTCATCTCCCGCAACGGCGATTACCTCACGCTGGAGGGAAAGCGGGGCTATCTGGACCTGCGGGAGCAGCTCTCGGATCTGATCCTTGAAAAGCACCCGGTGGTCGCCAACTCCGTCGTTCCGGACAAGCCGGAGATCATGGTGTTTGCCACGCCCGCCAAGCCGAACCGCTACCGGGGCTTTGCCTATGAGGCCATTGCCATCACCTTCAACAACTCCGACATGGTGGAGGCGCTCAAAATCTCCGCCTTCGACGGGCAGGCCGGCACCTTTGCGGCGCTGCCCGACGGCCGGATCGTCGTGAACAACGGCGCCGAGGGCCGCAAGCATATCCGCAATGTCTTTGCCCTGCTGGAAAAATCCAAACGGCTGACCAGCGAGGACATCGCCGCCGTGCAGCAGGACTTCCTGAGCGGCAGCTCAGGCGAGATCCTGTTTGACATCAACGGCAGAAACCATTACATGGTGTACGAGTCTGCGGACTTTCAGGACTGGATGGTGCTGGGCATCGTGCCCGCGGACGTGGTCAACGCCAGCATGAACAGGCTCCAGTCCACGACCATGTTCGTGGTGTCGGCCATCGCCGTTGTCCTGGTCATCACGCTTATGCTGCTTGTGGTTCAGCTGAACCGGCAGAAGCTCAAGCGCAAGGATCATGAGCTGCTCGTGCGCGACGAGCTGTTTTCCAGGCTCTCGGTCAATGTGGACGATGTGTTTCTGATGCTGGACGCCCGGCGGCTGCGGGTGGACTATGTCAGCCCGAACATCGAAAAGCTGCTGGGCATTCCGGAGGCGCAGGTGTACGAGGACGTCCATGTGATCGAGCGGCCTGCCAAAAAGGGCGAAGCCGTCCATATTCTGAGCTGGCTGTCGGGCATCCTCCCCGGCCAGCAGATCGAATGGGACAGCGAGTACATCCACCGCACGAGCGGCGAGGCGCTCTGGTTCCATGTGGTCGCGTTCTGCAGCGATATTCAGGGCGAAAGGAAGTTCATTCTGGATCTGTCCGACCGCACCGGCGACAGGAAGATCCATCAGGAGCTGGAGGACGCCGTCCGCGCCGCCGAAAACGCGAGCCGCGCGAAGACCACCTTCCTCAACAACATCTCCCACGACATCCGCACGCCCATGAACGCCATCTTCGGCTTTACCAACATCGCGCTGAAGCAGGATCCCAAGCCGGAGGTCAAGAGCTGCCTGGACAAGATCCGCAACAGCTCCGAGCATCTGCTGACCCTGATCAACGATGTGCTGGACATCAGCCGGATCGAAAGCGGCAAGACCGAATTTGCGCCCGTTCCCATGGACATCACGTCGGTGACCGATACGGTGCTGAGCATCGTGCACGGCTTCCTGGCCGATCGGAATCTGGCCTTCCACACCAGCCTGCCGAGGCCGGAAACGCCCTATGTGCTCGCCGACGCCATCCGCATCCGCGAGGTGCTGGTGAACATCCTGAGCAACGCGGTCAAGTTTACCGAGGACGGCGGCAGCATCACCTTTGAGGCGAGCTATCATCCCGGCGCGGACGAGCGGCACATGGTGGTGCGCTATCGCGTGACCGATACCGGCGTGGGCATGAGCCGGGAATTTGTCCAGCATATCTTCGACGAGTTTTCCCAGGAGGAAAACGGCGCGCGGACGCACTACAAGGGCACCGGCCTGGGCATGGCCATCACCAAGCGCTATGTCGATCTGATGGGCGGCATCATCTGTGTGGAGAGCGAAAAGGGCCGGGGCTCCTCCTTCACCGTGGCGCTGCCCCTGGAGCTGACCGATCCGGTCATGGTGCAGGCGCAGGAGCCGCCCGCCGCCGACGCGCAGCTGTCGGGCGTGCGGATTCTGCTGGCGGAGGACAACGATCTGAACGCGGAGATCGCCATGGTGCAGCTGGAGGAGCTGGGCATTCAGGTCACCCGGGCCGCCGACGGCAGCGAGGCGGTCAGCCTCTTTGCAGAAAATCCGCCGGACACCTTCGACATGATCATCATGGACATCATGATGCCGGAGATGAACGGCTATGAAGCCACAAAGGCCATCCGCGGCATGACGTTCCGCCCGGACGCCGGCAGGATTCCCATCATCGCCATGACCGCCAACGCCTTTGCCGAGGATGTTCAGGCCTCCTTTGACGCGGGCATGAACGGGCATTTGTCAAAGCCCATCGTCATGGAGGAGATCGTACAGGCCATCGCGCGGAACCTGAACCGGTGACCGCGTCCAAGATCTGATTTTCGGGAAAAGCCGCTTGACAGATCGTCAGCAAACCGATACAATGAACATGTCTTCGAGCCCTCCTGCCTAAGGCCATTGGCTATGGCATCGGGGCCACGCCGGGAAACCGGCCAAGGGTTGCAAGGGAAACGGTGCAGCCTTCCTGTTTGAAAAGGAGACGGAATACGCATATCCAGGGCGCAGGGCGTCCCTGTTTGTTGTGGTCCGCATCCTTTTTGGGGATTGCGGGCTTTTGTTTTTCCGGCGAATTTCCGTCCCGTTTTTTGGCAATAGAAAACGGCCGAGCTGCCACTCAGCCGTTTCCTATCGATATGGGAGGAAGCCGCTGTCAGCCTCCTTCGCGCACCATATCAGGAATATGATAGCGGCTTTCTCCCGGAAAATCAATATGTAAAGGAGAAAACCCATGAAGATCCAGAAACTTGCCGCGCTTGTCATGGCGCTCGTGCTGAGCGCTGCCGTGCCCATGTGCGCCCATGCCGAAACGACCGAGCTGATCGTGTTCGCCGCCGCGTCCATGACCGAAACCCTGAACCAGATCGCCGGGCTGTACAAGAGCGTCGCGCCGGACGTGGAGATCGTCTACAACTTCGACTCATCCGGCACGCTCAAGACCCAGATCGAGGAGGGCGCGGACTGCGACCTGTTCATCTCCGCTGCGCCCAAGCAGATGAACGCGCTGGACATCACCTCCGAGGCCAACACAGCGGGGCTTGACTTCGTCCTGCAGGGCACCCGCATCAATCTGCTGGAGAACAAGGTCGCCCTTGCCGTGCCGGAGGGCAACCCGAAGAAAGTGACCTCCTACGATCAGCTGATCGAGGGCCTCAAGGCCGGCAGCCTCATGCTGGCCATGGGCAACGCCGACGTGCCGGTCGGCCAGTACACCCAGAAGATTCTGGCGTACTACGGCGTGAGCGAGGAGGAGCTGGCCGCCGCCGGCGTGATCACCTACGGCTCCAACGTCAAGGAGGTCACCACGCAGGTCACCGAGGCGACGGTGGACTGCGGCATCATCTACGGCACCGACGCGTATTCCGCGGGCCTGACCGTCGTGGATACCGCTACCGCCGAGATGTGCGGCCAGGTCATCTATCCGGCCGCCGTGCTCAAGATCACGAAGAACGAGGAGGCCGCCAGGGCGTTCCTTGATTACCTGACCGGCGAAGAGGCCAGCGCTGTGTTTGAGAGCGTCGGCTTCAGCCCGCTGTCCAGGTAACGTCCTTTCCTTCTGGCAGGCGGCGGTTTGCCGCCTGCCCCTTGCTATGAAGTGGCAGCGGGCACGACCCGCTGAGGGTGAGCATATGGATTGGTTTCCTCTGATCAACTCGCTGCGCATCGCGGGCATCAGCACGGTCATCATCTTCTTTCTGGGCATCTTTGCCGCCTACTACATCGCCAAGGCGCCGCGCCTTGTGAAGGGCATCCTCGACGTGGTGCTGACCCTGCCGCTGGTGCTGCCGCCGACGGTCGTGGGCTATCTTCTCTTGCGCTTGCTCGGCCCCAAGCGCGTGATCGGCGCGTGGGTGCTTAAGCACTTCGGCGTCAAGCTGACCATGACCTGGTGGTCGGCCATCTTCGCCACGACGGTCGTCATCTTCCCGCTCATGTACCGCACGGCGCGCGGCGCGTTTGAATCCTTCGACGAGACGCTGGCCTACGCCGGACAGACGCTGGGCCTCTCGGGTACCTACATCTTCTGGCGCATCCGCATGCCGTACTGCCGCCAGGGCATTCTGGCCGGCACGGTGCTCTCGTTCGCGCGGGCGCTGGGCGAATACGGCGCGACGAGCATGATTGCCGGATACACGCCGGGACGCACGGCGACCATCTCCACGACCGTCTACCAGCTCTGGCGGACCAACAACGACGCGCTCGCCTTTCGGTGGGTCATGATCAACATGGCCATCTCCGCCGTGGTGCTGCTGGCGGTCAACATGCTGGAAAAGAAGCAGCGCGCAGGAAGGAGGGCTGCGTAAATGGCCCTCCATGTGGATATCGAAAAGACGCTCGGGAGCTTCCATCTGAAGGTGAAGTTTGAAGCTGGCAATCACGTGCTCGCCCTGCTGGGCGCCTCCGGATGCGGCAAGAGCATGACGCTCAAGTGCATCGCCGGCATCGAGACGCCGGACAGGGGCCGCATCGTGCTCGACGGCACGACGCTCTTTGACAGCGAGGAGCGCGTGAATCTCCCGCCGCAAAGGCGCAGGGTGGGCTACCTCTTCCAGCAGTACGCGCTGTTCCCGAACATGACCGTCGCGCAGAACATCGCCTGCGGCGTGCGGGAGAAGAAGGACGCCCGCGCGCAGGTGGAGGAGATGATCCGGGCGATGCACCTGGAGGGCTTGGAGCACAAGAAGCCGCATCAGCTCTCCGGCGGGCAGCAGCAGCGCGCGGCGCTCGCGCGCATCCTGGTCAACGCGCCGGAGGTGCTGCTGCTGGACGAGCCGTTTTCCGCGCTGGACAGCCATCTGCGCTTTCAGCTGGAAAATGAGGTGCGCAGCGCCATCCGCCGCTTCGGCAAGACCGTGCTGCTCGTCTCGCACAACCGCGACGAGGTCTTCAGGCTCTCGGACGCCATCGCCATCATGAACGGCGGCGCCCTCGAGACGATCGGCGACAGGAAGACTGTCTTTGCCGACCCGAAGACGGTCAGCGGCGCGATCCTCACCGGCTGCAAGAACGTCGCGCGGCTTGAAAAGCGCGGCGAGCGCCTAGCGCATGTTCCCGACTGGGGCGTGACGCTCCAGACAAGCCGGGACATCGGCGAGGCCACGCACCTCGGCGTGCGCATGCACGACATCCTCGCGGGTACTCAGGGCCCGAACGCGCTGCGCTGCGAGGTCGTCGAGGAGATCGAGAACCCGTTTTCCTATACCATCATGCTCAGGCCGATGGGCGCGCCGCAGGCCAGACCCATCGGCTGGGAGCTTGACAAGGACACATGGCACAGGCGCAGAGCGGACACCGTGACGGTCTGCCTGCCGCCGGCACATATTCTGCTGCTCAGGGAGTGAAGACGATGAAAGAGACCATGGACTATTCCTCCGCGCGCGACCTGCTGCTGGCGCGCGTTGGGCCGGCCGCGGCGGAGCGCGTGCCGCTTGACCGCTGCGCGGGGCGCGTGCTGGCGCAGGACCTGATCGCGGCGGAAAACATCCCGCCGTTTGACCGCTCGCCCTACGACGGCTACGCCTTCCGGGCGCAGGATACACAGGACGCGTCCAGGGCGCATCCGGTGACGCTTGACATTCTCGAGGAGATTCCCGCGGGCGCGGTGCCGACAAAGGAGATCGTCCCGGGGACGGCGGCGAAGATCCTTACCGGCGCGCCGATTCCGCCGGGCGCGGACTGCGTGTGCATGTACGAGAAGACAGCGTTCACCAGGGAGACCGTCACGCTCTTTGCGCCCATGCGGCCGGGCGCAAACGTGGTGCGCGCGGGCGAGGACGTGAAGCGGGGTGCGGTGCTCGCGCGCCGGGGCGACGTGATCGACGCCGGCATCGCGGGCACGCTCTGCGCGCAGGGCGAGGCGCAGCCGCAGGTCTACCGCAAACTGCGCGTGGGGCTGATCTCCACGGGCAACGAGGTTGTGGAGGCCGAAACGGCGCCCCAGCCGGGCAAGATCCGCAATTCCAACCGCCACGCGCTCGCTGCCGCGCTTCAAAAGGAGGGCATGGAGCCGGTATACCTGGGCCTGGCGGGCGACGAGACGCCGAACATCGCGCGGCTGATCCAGGCGGGGCTGGCCTCCTGCGACGCCGTGCTGCTGACCGGCGGCGTGTCCGTGGGCGATTACGACCTGACCCCGGCCGCGATGGAAGCGTCCGGAATCGGGATTCTCGTGCGCGGCGTAAACCTCAAGCCGGGCATGGCCTGCGCCTACGGCGTGAAGGACGGGAAGCCGGTGTGTGGCCTGTCCGGCAATCCGGCGAGCGCGCTGACCAATTTCTACTGCATCGCGCTGCCCGTGCTCCGGAAGCTGGCGGGAAGAAACGACCCCATTCCGGCGGAAATCACGGTGACGCTTCACAACGGCTTTACCAAGAAGAGCCCCGGCACGCGCGTGCTGCGCGGACGGCTCGATCTCTCCGACGGAACGGCGAGGATGATCCTGCCCGAGGATCAGGGCAACGTGGTGCTCTCCAGCACCATCGGCTGCGACGTGATGGCCATCGTGCCCGCGGGCAGCGGCCCGCTCCCCGCAGGAACTGTGCTGAAAGGATTTGTGCTATGAAAAAGATTCCGGTCGAGCAGGCCGTCGGCATGACGCTCTGCCACGATATCACCAAGATGGTGGACGGCTTCAAGGGTGCGGCGTTCAGGCGCGGCCACGTCATCCGCGAGGAGGACATCGAGGAGCTGCTGAACATCGGCAAAAAGACTGTGTTCGTCTGGGAGGAGAACGCGGGCGAAATCCACGAGGAGGACTGCGCGCTGCGCATGGCCGCGATGGCCCCCGTGCAGGGCGCGCACTACACCGCGCCCTCCGAGGGCAAGGTGCTGCTGATGGCGGACACGCGCGGCATGCTGCGCGTGGACACGGAGCTGTTGCGGGAGATCAATTCCATCGGCGATATCACGATCTCCACCCTGCCGGATCACTACCCCGTGGAGTCGGGCGCGCGGCTGGCCAGCATGCGCATCGTGCCGCTGGTGACGAAGGAGGAGCAGATCATCGCTGCGGAGCGCTTGTGCGCGCAGAGGAAGCTGCTCGATCTGCGCCCGTATGCACACAAAAAAATCGGCGTGATCATCACCGGCTCGGAGGTCTACTCCGGCCGCATCAAGGACAAGTTTGAGCCGGTCGTGCGCCGCAAGATGGAAAGCTACCCCGCCGAGATCCTGGGCGTGACGATCTGCGACGACGACCTTGACATGATCATCAATAGCGCGAAGGCGTATCTGGCCAAGGGCGCGGACTTCCTGATCTTCACCGGCGGCATGTCCGTCGATCCGGACGACCTCACGCCCACGGCCATCCGCCGGCTCGGCGCGCAGGTCGTCTCCCACGGCGTGCCGTCCCAGCCGGGCAACATGACGCTGGTGGCGTACCTTTCCGACGTCGCGATTCTCGGCGTGCCGGGTGCGGCGATCAGTCTGCCCACAACGATCTTCGACGTGCTGCTGCCGCAGATCTTCACCGGGGACAAGCTGACGAAGGACGACCTGATCCGCCTCGGCGACGGCGGCCTGTGCCAGATGTGCAGGGCCTGCCACTTCCCCAACTGTACGTTTGGCAGGTACTGAGCGATGAAGGATCAATACGGACGGGAGATCAATTATCTGCGGCTCTCCGTCACCGAGCTGTGCAACCTGCGCTGCCGCTACTGCATGCCGGAAACCGGCGTGTGCAAGAAGCCGCACGAGGCGATGCTCACCGAGGACGAGATGATCGCCGCGGTCGAGGCAGCGGCGTCCCTGGGCGTGACGAAGCTGCGCATCACAGGCGGCGAGCCGCTGGTCAAGCGCAACATCGTGTCCATCTGCGCGCGGGCGGCGAGGGTGCCGGGCATCTCCGAGGTCTGCATCACGACCAACGGCGTGCTGCTGCCCAAGCTCGCCAAAGGGCTGCGCTCGGCGGGCGTGACGCGCGTGAACCTGAGCCTGGACACGCTCAACGCCGACAAATACGCGCGCATCACGCGCATCGGACAGCTGGACGGCGCGCTGGCGGGCCTGCACGCGGCGCTTGACGCGGGCTTTGACAAGATCAAGATCAACGCCGTGCTCATCGGCGGCTTCAACGACGACGAGATTGCGGACCTCGCGGAGCTGACGCGCACCTACCCCGTGGACGTCCGCTTCATCGAGCTGATGCCCATGGTGGACAGCCGGGAATTCGGCCCGGAGGCGTTCATCCCCTGCACCGAGGTGCTCAGACGCCTGCCGGACGCGGCGCCCGCAGCACCCGACGGCGGCGTAGCGCGGCTGTACCGTCTGCCGGGCGCGCAGGGCAGCATCGGCCTCATCAGCCCGGTGAGCGATCACTTCTGCGCGAGCTGCAACCGCATCCGCCTGACGGCGGACGGCAAGCTCAAGCCCTGCCTGCATTCCGCGGAGGAGATCTCGCTCAAGGGCCTCTCTCCCGAGGCAATGCGGGAGGCGATGCGCAGGGCCATTCTCGAAAAGCCGTCCTGCCATGCGGCGCTCTCCGCGACGCAGCATTCCCGGGCGGCGCGCAACATGAACCAGATCGGAGGATGAGCGCATGCAGAACATGGAGGACTTTACGCACTTCAACGACCAGGGCCGCGCGAGGATGGTGGACGTGGGCGACAAGGCGCCGTCCCACCGCACGGCCGTCGCCGGGGCGCGCGTGCTGGTGAGCCCGGAGACGTTCCGTCTGATCCAAACCGGCGGCATGAAGAAGGGCGACGTGCTCACCGTGGCGCAGATCGCGGGCGTGATGGGCGCCAAGCGCACGCCGGATCTCATTCCGATGTGCCACCCGATCGCCCTCACCGGCATCAACCTCGAGCTGTCCCTGGATGAGGCGCGCTGCGCGGTCGATATCCGCGCGACCGTCTCCTGCGACGGCAGGACCGGCGTGGAGATGGAGGCGCTCACGGCGGCGTCCACCGCGGCGCTGACGGTCTACGACATGTGCAAGGCCGTGCAGAAGGACATGGTCATCACCGACGTGCGCCTGCTTTCCAAAACGGGCGGCGTCCACGGCGACTTTGAGAGAAAGGAAGCGTAAGACAATGGCATACACGGCGGCAGTGATTACCGTCAGCGACAAGGGCGCGCGCGGCGAGCGTGAGGACAAGAGCGGCCCGGCGCTCTGCGCACTGGCGCTCGAGCATGGCTATGACGTGGTCTGCACGAGCATCATTCCCGATGAGATCGATCAGATCAAGGCTGAGCTGCTCCGGTGCTGCGATGAACTGGGCGTGCGCCTGGTGCTCACCACCGGCGGCACGGGCTTCTCCCCGCGCGACGTCACGCCCGAGGCGACGATGGCCGTGGTCGAGCGCACGACGCCCGGCATTCCGGAGCTGATGCGCGCGGAGAGCATGAAGATCACCCCACGCGGCTGCCTCTCCCGCAGCGCGGCGGGCATCCGCGGCCGGTCGCTGATCATCAACCTGCCCGGCAGCCCCAAGGCGGCGAAGGAGAACCTCCTCGCCGTCATCGAGCCGATCAAGCACGGGCTGGACATGCTCGCTTCCGAGGGCTCGGCGGACTGCGCCGCGCCGGAAAAGTGAGGAGGATGGAGATGGAGAAGACGATTCCTTCCATGGACGCCTGGCTCAGGGAGGCCAAGGCGCATCCGGACGCCGGCAGGGTCGGCATGTATCTCACGCACAACGGCGTGGTGCGCGGCACGGCGAAGGCCATGGTGCGCCAGGGCGCGCAGAACGCGAAGCCCGTCACCGGCATGACCTTCTCCTACGACCGGGAAAGGATGGACGCGGCGATCGCCGAGACACTGGCCATGGACGGCATTTTCTATGTGCGCGCCTGGCTGAACGAGGGCGAGCTGGCCGTGGGCGACGATATCATGTTCGTGCTCGTCGGCGGCGACATCCGCCCGCATGTGATCGACGCGCTGCAGTTCCTGGTCGGCAAGCTCAAGAGCGAATGTGTGACCGAGCTGGAGCACAGCGCCCCATAACACAAATTGAAAGCGCCGGATCTTCGGCGTTTTCTTGTTTATTCGCACTGCATCATGCTATAATATCCGGGATTGCAGGAATTCAGCCGAAACGGGGAGATGACCATGAACAGACGGAAGGCGTGCGCGGCGGCCCTGGCGCTGGCCATGCTGATTGGCGGCATAGCCGCAGCGCAGGAGACGCTTGTCCTGACGGACGACCTGGGCCGCAGCGTGACGATTGAGCGCCGGCCGCAGCGCGTGGCCGCGCTGATTGGCAGCTTCGCGGACATCTGGTGCCTGGCGGGCGGCGCGGACGCGCTGGTTGCCGCGGCGGACGATACCTTCCGCAAGTTCGATTTGCCCATTTCGGCGGAGACGGTCAACCTCGGCGCGACGAAGGACATCAGCCTGGAAAAGCTGCTCGCCGCCCAGCCGCAGCTGGTGATCGCCAGCTGTTCCACGGCGGAGCAGGTCGCGCTCGAGCCGGTGCTTTCGCAGATGGGCCTGAACACGGTCTACTTTGACGTGGACAGCTTCGAGGACTACCTGCGGATGCTCCGCGTGTGCACGCAGATCACCGGCTGTGAGGAAAACTACGCGCGCTACGGCGAGGATGTGCAGGCGCAGGTGGACGCGGCGCGCGCACGCGCGGACGGCAGCAGGCCGACGGTGCTCTACGTCCGCGCGACGGGCAGCAGCTGCCGGGTGAAGGGCAGCGAGGGCAGCGTGCTGGGCGAGATGCTGGCAGCCATGGACTGCGCAAACATCGCGGACAGCGAGGAGAGCCTGCTGGAAAACCTGAGCATCGAGGCGATCCTTAAGGCTGATCCGGACTTCATCTTCGTCGTCGAGCAGAGCGCCGACCCGGACGCGGCGAAGGCGGTGCTTCATAAGACGCTCTTTTCCAACCCGGCCTGGCAGACGCTCACCGCTGTGCGCGAGGGCCGGGTTCATGTGATGGACGGCAGCCTCTTCAACCTCAAGCCCAACAGCCGCTGGGGCGAGGCGTATGAACAGCTTGCGGAGATTCTCTATGGCCAGGAATAAAACCGTCTTCGCGGCGCTGGCGGCGCTGCTGCTGGGGGCCGCGATGCTGAGCCTGTGCGTCGGCGCGGTGCCGGTGTCGCCCGGGGAGATTCTCTCTGCCCTCTTCTGCGGCGAGCGGGAGACGGTCGGCGCGCGCATTGTGCTCTACACCCGCCTGCCGCGCACGGCGGCGGCGCTGCTTGCCGGCAGCGGGCTGGCGGTGGCCGGCGCGGTGATCCAGACGGTGCTGTGCAACCCGCTGGCCGCACCGAACATCATCGGCGTGAACGCGAGCGCGGGCCTGGCTGTGACCATCGCCTGCGCGCTGACGCCCATGAGCGCTGTAAGCACGCCGCTCATCGCCTTTGCCGGCGCGCTGGCGGGCGTGCTGCTGGTGCTGTCGCTGTCGGAGCTGGCGGGCGCGTCGTGCATGACGACGGTGCTCGCGGGCATCGCGGTGTCCAACCTGCTTGGCGCGGCGATTGACGCGGTGGTCACGCTCGTGCCGGACGCGCTGAGCGGCTATTCGGATTTCAGAATCGGCGGCTTTTCCGGCGTGACGATGGCGCAGCTGGCCCCCGCGGCGGTCATGATCCTGCTGGGCATCGTGCTGGCGCTGTCGCTGTCCCGGCAGATCGACGTGCTGTCCCTGGGGACGCAGACGGCGATGAGCCTGGGGCTTTCCGTGCGGCCCGTCCGGCTGCTGCTGCTCACGCTGGCGGCGGCGATGTGCGGCGCGGCGATCAGCTTTGCCGGCCTTCTGGGCTTTGTAGGGCTGATCGTGCCGCACATGATGCGCCGTCTGGTCGGCGAGGAGAGCGCAAGGCTCAATCTGGCGTGCGCCATGGGCGGCGCGGCGCTGGTGACGCTGTGCGACACGCTTGCGCGCGTGCTCTTTGCGCCCTACGAGCTGCCGGTGGGCATCGTGCTGTCGTTCGCGGGCGTGCCGTTCTTCCTGTGGCTGCTGCTCAAAAAGAGGGGAGGGCGCGCGAGTGATTGAGGTGAAGGACCTGTGCGCGGGCTATCGCGGGGAGGACGTGCTCCGCGGCGTGACGCTTGCGTTCCGCCCCGGCGAGGTGCTTGCGCTGCTGGGCCCCAACGGCTGCGGCAAGAGCACGCTGCTCAAGGCGGCGCTGGGCCTGATCGTCTCCACCGGCGGCGAGGTGTGCTATGACGGCGTGCCGATCGGGCAGCTCTCCCGGCGGGAGATCGCCCAAAGCGCGGCGTTTCTCACGCAGTCACGCAATACGCCGGTGATCTCGGCGCTGCGCATGGTGCTGCACGGCCGCTTCCCGTACCTGTCCTATCCGCGGCGCTATGGCAGGGAGGACTATGCCATCGCGCGCGGTGCGCTCGCGCGCGTGGGCGCGGCGCAGCACGCGGACAGAAACGTCGGCGAGCTCTCCGGCGGACAGCGCCAGAGTGTCTACCTGGCCATGGCACTGGCCCAGCAGACGCAGACCATTTTCATGGACGAGCCGACGACGTACCTGGATATCGCGCATCAGCTCGCGCTCATGGAGACGGTGCACGCGCTGGCCCGCGAGGGGCGCGCCGTCGTGCTGGTGCTGCACGATATCCCGTTGGCGCTGCGCATGGCGGACCGGATTGCCGTGATGCAGGACGGGCGCGTGGCCGCCTGCGGCACGCCGGAGGAGATCGAAAACAGCCGCGTGATCGACGAGGTGTTTCACGTCGCGCTGCACGCGGCGGACACGCCACACGGGCGGCAATACTACTGCGTGCCGCTGCAGGAGGACATATGAAGCCGTATTTTCCGATGTTTGTCCCGCTCGAGGGCCGGCGCGGCCTGGTCGTGGGCGGCGGCGAGGTGGCGCTGCGCAAGATCGAAAAGCTTGCGCCCTACGGCGCGTCCATCCGCGTCATCGCGCCGCAGATTCTGCCGGAGATCGAAGCGATGGCGGACGTGGATCCGGTCAGGCGGGCGTTTCAGCCGTCCGATCTGCATGAGGACTGGGCGTTTGTCATCGCGGCGACGGACGATTCTCAAACAAACCACCTGATCGCAGCGCAGTGCGGTCATCGCCGTATTCCCGTCAACGTCGTGGACGACCCGGCGCACTGCTCGTTCCTCTTCCCCGCGCTCGTGCAGCGCGGGCCGCTTTCCGTGGGCGTCTGTACCGGCGGCGCGAGCCCCACGGCGGCAATCTGGCTGAAGGAACAGATCGAGGCGATGGTGCCGGAGTGCCTGGAGGACATCCTTGTCTGGCTGCACGCGCAGCGCCCGGCGATCAAGGCGCGCATTCCTGAGGAGCAGCTGCGCGCGGCGGCGCTTCGGCGGCTGTTTGCCGCATGCATGGAGAAGGGCGCGCCGCTTGACGACGAGGAAACGGAGGGGCTGCTGTGAATCACGATACGCTGGGCGAGGTCTGGCTGGTCGGCGCGGGCTGCGGCGCGGCGGACCTGATCACCGTGCGCGGCCTTCGGCTGATTCGCCGCTGCGACGCGATCGTCTACGACGACCTGATCGACGAGGCGCTGCTTCGCGAAGCGCCCGCACACGCGGAGCGCGTGTACATGGGCAAGCGAAGCGGCCATCATAGCGCGCCGCAGGCGGAGATCTGCGCGGAGCTGATCCGTCAGGCGCGGCTGGGGCGGATGGTCGTGCGGCTCAAGGGTGGCGACCCGTATCTGTTCGGCCGGGGCGGTGAGGAGATGCTCGCGCTGCGCGCGGCGGGCGTGCCCTGCCACGAGGTGCCAGGCATTCCCTCGGCCATCGGCATCGCGGCGGAGGCGGGCATTCCGGTGACGCACCGGGGCGCGAGCCGAAGCCTGCACATCCTCACCGGCCACACGGCGGACACGGCAGACGGCCTGCCCGAAGAGTTTGACCGCGTGGCGCAGATGGAGGGAACGCTGGTGATTCTGATGGGCCTTGCCCGGCTGGAGCGCATCGCGCAGCGGCTGATGGCGGCGGGCAAGCCGGACACGACGCCTGCGGCGGTGCTCTCCGGCGGCAATTCCCAAAACCCGGCCTGTGTGCGCGGTACGCTAAAAACAATCGCGCAGGCGGCGCGGGCACAGCAGGTGCAGCCCCCGGCGATCATCGTGATCGGCGAGGTGGCGGCGATGGAGCTGAATCCATGATGAAAGCGGGAGAGCGCTGCGCAGCGTTCTCCCGCTTCTTTATATCATTTTGTTTCGCAACCGCCTGCTCAGCAGTAGAGCTCCATCGGATAGGTCAGGTAGGAGATCTCGTCCAGCTGGTCGGCCGTCACATAGCCGGCCGGTGCGGCGATCAGGGTCGGAATGCGGTTGACGATGGTGGCGCAGGTGTGCTCGACCGTCGCGGGCTTGACGACATGGAACTCCGTGTTCGGCTCGCCGGTGATCCACCAGTCGCACATATCGCCGTCGTCCGGGCCGTAGACCTTGCCGATCGTCTCCTCTTCCACCGTAATGCCCTGCATCGTCTCGATGGTGACGACGGCGGACATGCCGATGCAGCGGCCGGCCTTGATGGTCTTGCCCAGCGTGGAGGACTCGATATCGTGGTCGCGCAGCCGTGCGCCTTGGCCAGCGCCAGGCCGTACTCGTCCACATTGTAGCTGTACGCGCCCTTGATCTTTTCGATCTTGTGGCAGCCGCCGGCGACCATGCCGACCATGTTGATCCAGAAGATGTCCTGCATGCCGGAGCCGGTGATGGTGCAGCCGGTCTCCTTGGCCAGCGCGTCCAGCTTGTTGATCTGGGCGGCGGCGGTGGTCCAGGGATAGATGGCTTCCTCGCAGGTCGTGATGACGTTGATGCCGCGGGCGACGCACTTCTCGACGTGGCTGTAGATGTCGTTGATGAAGGAGAACAGCGTCACAATCGCCACGTCCGCGTCGCACTCGTCGAGCACCTTGTCCGCGTCGTTGGAGATGAGCACGCCGGTCTTCACGCCCAGCTCCGCATAGTCGCCCACGTCCATGCCGACGACCGCGGGATTGACGTCAATCGCGCCGACGATCTGCGCGCCATGCTCGTAGAGATAGCGCAGGGTGTACTTGCTCATCTTGCCGCAGCCGTACTGCACAACCTTGATCTTGTCCATAAAAAGGGCCTCCTCGTTATTTTTTTGATAATTGGAGTATAAACCCTCCTCCAAATGGAGAGTCAAGCCCTTATTTTCCAAAGTTTACGGGCACCTGCAGGCGCAGAAACATGCTCCGCTTGTCCTGGTCGAACACGTTGAACTCTGTCATGACTTCACACACGTAGTCGCCCGCGATCTGGTAGCGGTTCTGCCGGCAGTAGGCGAGCAGCTGCCTGGCGCAGGGAATTTCGTCGTCAAAGCTGTCCAGGTAGATGCAGGCGTACATGCCGCTGTCCAGAACCGCGGTGCCGACCGCGGCCTTGCTGCGGCTGCCGGTGAAGGCGAACACCTGAGCCGGGACAAAGCGCTCCTGCTCAAAGTCCGCCTGGAGGATCGAGGTGCCGACGTGGTAGGAGTGGATGTGGTCAAAGCCCTGCTCCATCAGCGCCCGGCGCAGCCGCGCCAGCTCCCGCTCGTAGCCGTCGATGCCTTCCGCGTAGAAGTCGTCCTGGCACGGAATGCCCCAGTAAAACCTGCGGTCGATGTATTCCAGCGAAATCGTGCCCGTCGTGGGGGATTTGCGGTAGCGCTCGATGCTCTCGATGGCGCGCTCGACGGCGTCGTGCTTGGCGCGCAGCTCGTTGATCTGCGCGTGAATCTGCTCGTTCTTGCGCGCGAGAATCTCCTCGATCAGCGAGATGTCCTCCTTGCCGAACACGTCGCCGATCTCCGTCAGGCTCATGCCCAGCTCCTTCATGTAGGCGATCATGTCCAGCCGCGCATTCTGGTGAATGCCGTAGTAGCGGTAGCCGGTGTCCGGGTCTACGAACTGCGGCCTGAGCAGGCCGAGTCTGTCGTACAGCCGGAGTGTCGCGATGCTGACGTGGTTGAGCTCCGCCATCCTGCCGATGGGAATCAGATCGCCGCTTTTCATGATGCGCGCCTTCCTTCAAAACTCTATTCCTTGTGCAGAGTTTAACAAGGGATGGCGGATTTGTCAATCCCTGTGCGCACGAATCGGGGCTTGCGCCAATAAAATCACAAACGCTCATCAGGGTGGCAGCACCTGAAAAGCAAAAGGGACGCCCTGCGGCGTCCCCTGTTTTGCGGAGAGGATTATTTGATGAAGCCCTTGAGCTTCTGCTCCAGGTCGTAGCCCTGCATGTAGGCGTCCATGGCCTCGGCGACCATCTTGGAGTGGGCGACGGCCTCCACAACCGTGCGCGCGCCTGCGACCACGTCGCCGGAGGCGAAGATGCCCGGGCGAGTTGTGCGGCCGTATTCGTCCGCGACGAGCAGACCGCGCTGGTTGGCCTGCAGGCCGGGGGTGGTGTTGACCAGGCGGGAGCGCGGGCCCTGGCTGATGGAGATGATCGTGCTGTCCGCGGCGTAGAGCTTGCGGGAATCCGGAACCGCCTCGAACGTGCCGTCCTCGTATTCCGCCACATCCTCGAAGATCACGCCCTCGTCGACGATTTCCACCGGGCGCTTGTTGTAGTGGAACCGGACGCCCTCCAGCTCCGCGTAGTCAAACTCGTGCTTGGACGCGGCGATCTTGCGCGTCAGCGAGAAGCAGTTGGCCTCGCGCACGCCCTTGCGCAGCGCTGTGCGGCACACGTCCATCGCAGCGTTGCCCGCGCCGATGACGTTGAGGGTCTGGCCAAGGCGGTAGCTGTCCGGGTTGTTGAGGTAGTTGATGCCGTAGTGCACGTTGCCCAGCGTCTCGCCCTTGATGTGCAGGGTGTTCGGCTGCCATACGCCCGTGCCCAGGAAGATGGACTTGTAACCGTCCTCGAGCATGTTCTCGATGGTGATCGCGCCGCCGATCGTCGTGTTCGGGCGCACCTTGATGTTCTTGAGCACGAGATGGTGGTACTCAAAGTCGTCCAGCACCGTCTTGGGCAGGCGGAAATCCGGGATGCCGTAGCGCAGCACGCCGCCGATCTTGTCCTTGCCCTCGAAGATCGTGACCTGGTAGCCCTTGCGTGCCAGGATGACCGCGATGGTCAGGCCCGCCGGGCCGGAGCCGACGATCGCCACGCGGATGCCGTTGCTGGGCGCCGGGCCCTTGTTCATCTTGCTGGAATAGGTGCTGGAGATGTAATTCTCGATGGAGGAGAAGTGCACCGGAGCGCCCTTGCGGCCCAGCACGCAGTGCCCTTCGCACTGATTCTCGTGGTTGCACACCAGCGAGCAGACCGTGGTCAGCGGGTTGTTTTCAAAGAGGGTCCAGCCGGCCTCGTCCAGCTTGCCGTCCAGCATCATCCGGATGACCTTGGGAATCGGCGTGTGGATCGGGCAGCCCTTCTGGCACATGGGCACCTTGCAGTTGAGACAGCGCCGCGCCTCTTCGAGAATATGAACAGCCATGGTGATCGTCCTTTCTGTTGCAGCAATCGCCTTTGTATAAAGCTGTATACATTATACGCCTTTTGGCAGCAAGAAAAAAGGGGGAAAATCCTTCATGGATGCGATTGACGATGCGATTGACCGCGGGCAGAATTGTTAGCACTCTTTCTTGTTGAGTGCTAATTTTCTCTTGACATCGGCCCAAAGCGGCGCTACAATACGTTCTGTCAAAGAAAAATTCCGTTGTTTTGATATAAGGAGGTCTGTTTATGGATCCGGTAACCGGCAGCGTATCCATCGATGCGCAGAATATCATGCCCATCATCAAGAAGTGGCTCTATTCCGACAAGGACATCTTCATCCGCGAGGTCGTTTCCAACGCCTGCGACGCGATCACCAAGCTGCGCCTGGTCGATTACAAGCTGGCTGAGAACTGCTCCGTCCATGTCGAGGTCGACAAGGTGGCGAAGACGCTGCGCTTCATTGACGACGGCGTGGGCATGACGCAGGAGGAAGTCGAGAAGAACATCAACCAGGTGGCCTTCTCCGGCGCGAAGTCCTTCCTGGAGGAATACGCCAAGGACGAGGACAAGGAGAACAGCGGCATCATCGGCCACTTCGGCCTGGGCTTCTACTCTGTGTTCATGGTGGCGGACAAGGTGACCATCGACACGCTGTCCTTCCGCGAGGGCGCGACCCCGGTGCACTGGGAGAGCGAGGACGGCATGAGCTTCACCATGACCGACAGCGACCGCACGACGCGCGGCACCACCATCACTCTCTATATCAACGACGCCGAGGAGGAATTCCTCAACTACTGGCGCGTGCACGAGGTGCTCGAGCGCTACTGCTCCTTTATGGCCTACCCGATCTACCTCGAGGAGATCAAGCCCGAGGAGGAGAAGAAGCAGGACGAAGCCGAGGCGACCGTCACCGACGAAAACGGCGAGGTCGTGAAGACCGAGGGCGAGGAAGAGGCCAAGGAAGAAGCCGCCAAGCCGGAGCCCAAGCCCATCAACGACACCACGCCGCTGTACGTCAAGGCCCCGCAGGATTGCACGGACGAGGACTACAAGGCGTTCTACCGCAAGGTGTTCCACGAGTATGAAGATCCGCTGTTCTGGATTCACCTGAACGTGGATTATCCCTTCAAGCTCAAGGGCATTCTGTACTTCCCGAAGCTCAAGGAGCAGTTCGGCGGCATCGAGGGCCAGATCAAGCTGTACTCCGGCCAGGTCTTCGTCGCGGACAACATCAAGGAGGTCATCCCGGAGTGGCTGATGCTGCTCAAGGGCGTGATTGACTGCGCAGACTTCCCGCTCAACGTCTCCCGCTCCTTCCTGCAGAACGACGGCTACGTCCGCCGCATCTCCACGCACATCACCAAGAAGGTGGCCGACAAGCTGACTGGCATGTTCAAGACCGAGCGCGAGGCCTTCGAGGGCTTCTGGCCGGACATCCATCCGTTCATCAAGTACGGCATGATGCGCGACGAGAAGTTTGCCGAGCGCATGAAGGACTGTGTGCTCTTCAAGACCACGGAGGGCAAGTTCCTTACGCTCGCCGAGTACAAGGAGCGCAACGGCGAAAAGCTGGAAAACAAGATGGTCTACACCTCCGACGCGGCGCGTCAGGATGCGGCCATCCGCCTGTTCACTGAGCGCGGCATCGACGTGGCGGTGCTCGACCAGGCGATCGACGTGAACTTCGTCTCCTACATGGAGTACAGCGCGACGGCGGGCGAGAACTTCAAGTTCTGCCGCGTGGACGCTGAGCTGGAGAGCCTGACGGCCGAGGGCGAGGCGGAGGCGCTTGATCAGGACAAGCTGACCGCCCTGATCCGAGAGGCTGCCGGCAAGGACGATCTGACCGTCGAGGTGAAGCCGCTGGCCAACGAGAGCATCCCGCTGATGCTGATCGAGGACGAGCAGACCCGCCGCTTCAACGACATGGGCCGCATCTACGGCCGCAGCGAGTACACCATGCCGGCGAAGTACTCCGTCGTGCTCAACAGCCGCAACAAGACGGTGAAGAAGCTGGCCAGCCGCGAGAAGGACGAGCGCAGCCTGCTGCTCACCCGCCAGCTCTACGACCTGGCCGAGCTGTCCCGCCAGCCGCTGGAGGCCGAGCAGATGACCGAGTTCATCCGCCGCTCCATGGAGATCGTGGACATCGCCTCCGAGCTGTAATTGCGGTTCCCGGCTTGACAAAACAAAGCGAATGGCATTATAATAGATGGGTCCTCCGTGCGAGGACCCATCTTCTTTGGAGAGTTGTCCGAGAGGTCGAAGGTGCAGCACTCGAAATGCTGTGTGGGTAAAACCACCCAGGGTTCGAATCCCTGACTCTCCGCCAATCCGGTTTCTTAGCAATCGCTGAGAAACCGGATTTTTTCTTTGCAATATGCAGAAGAATTGAGAGAATGGAGACGTTCAGTACGGCGAGCCTCCTCGGCTTCTCACCGACTCTCCCGCCCCGGCAGCGACTGCATGAGCGCAAAGAAGTGCCTCGCCTCGCCTGTACTGAAATACGCATACCACGCTTCCAGCGTATCAGCCCGAAAGACGCCCAGCCGCTCGATGATCTGTTTGGCCCACAGCAGCGCGCCGGTGCCGCTGGCGGTGATCAGGTTCCCGTCCACGACGGACGGCTCGGCGACATAGTAGCGCTGCCCCCTGTATCCGGGGCACATCATGTCCAGAAAGCCCTCGCCGTTGCTCGTGTGCGGACGGTCATCCAGCAGCCCTGCATGGGCGAGTGCAACGGTCGCGCCGCAGATGGCGCATACCGTCGCGCCTACCGAGAGCAATTCTTCCGCCTTGCGGATGATTGCGTCCTGCTCCGGGCGATCCCACGTGTTTCCGCCCGGCAGGAGCAGCACGCTCTGCGTGTCCACCGCGATGTCATCCACCGTGCAGTCGGGCAGGACGGTCAGCCCGCCCATCGTCGTAACGGGTTCCATCGTCCTGCCGACGGTCTTTACGCAAACCTCCGGCGCATCCGCCTTGAAAAACCGCCAGGAATGAAGCTCAGCGGTCACATAGCCGATCTCCCAGTCCGCCAGCGTATCCATCACATACACATAAACCGTCATCATCGTGTCCTCCCGTTTCGCCCTTTTCAGGCTCGTGATACCCTGATTCTACCGCAGATTGTTGACAGCCTCATGGCAACAATCTATAATCAGAATCAGAAATTCCGGGAGGGAGAAGACTGCATGAAGGTGGATCGGCTTGTCAGCATGATCATGATCCTGCTGGAAAAACGGCGCGTCGGCGCGCAGGAGCTGGCGGCGATGTTCGAGGTGTCGCCCCGCACCGTCTACCGCGATATGGAGGCCATCAATCAGGCGGGCATCCCCGTCCGCTCCGTCCCCGGAGTCGGCGGCGGGTTTGAGATCATGCCGGGCTACAAGGTGGACAGGAAGGCCTTTTCCGCCGACGACCTTTCCGCGCTGCTGATGGGGATGACCACCCTTTCGGGCGTAATGCGGGGCGATGAATTCACGCACGCGCTGGCGAAGGTTAGGAGCTTCATCCCCGCGGAACAGGCAAGGACGATTGAGCTGAAGGCCTCGCAGGTCGTCATCGATCCCCGCCCGTGGATGGGCGGCGGGCACATCGCGCGGCATCTGGACGCGATCAAGGAGGCGCTGCAGAGAAGCAGGCTGCTTGCCTTCACCTATACGGACGGTCACGGAAACCGCACGGAGCGCACGGTCGAGCCATATCAGCTCGTGCTCAAAAGCAACCACTGGTATGTGCACGCTTTCTGCCGCAGCAGAAATGACTTTCGCCTGTTCCGGCTGTCCCGCATGTCCGACCTGCGCATGCTGGACGAGACGTTCGCACCCCGCGACTGCCCAAAGCCAGTTCTGGAATTTGACGAGCTTCTGGAAGCGCTGCGAACGGACATCCGGCTCCGCGTTCACGCATCCGTGCTGGACAGGGTGCTGGACTTCTGCCCGCCGGAGCGTATCACGCCGGACGGCGCGGAACACTATTGGGTGGACTACCCGTTCATCGAGCGGGATTACTACTACGACATGCTCCTGAGCCTCGGGGACAAATGCGAGTGCCTTGCGCCCGAACACGTCCGCGACGAGTTCCGGCGCAGGATCCAGCGAATGGCTCGCATCTATGGAGAGTGAGGTGCTATGATGAACACATGTACCGCGCGTTCCTTCCTCTATACCGTGCGCACAGGGACTGGTTCTACGACTGGTGTGCAATCGGCTCCATCTACGGCGCGCCGTCGGACTGCATCTGGGGCGGCGGGCGCGTCGGTGCGGAGGATTGCGACCCGCATGCGGCGCTGGCGCTGATACGGGAATACGGCATCTCCGCACGGCTGACGTTCAGCAATTCGCTCCTGCGGGAAGAGCACCTCGCCGACAGGCGGTGCAACGCCCTTTGCCGGATGCTTGAAACAGACAATGAGCCTCAAAATGGCGTGATCGTCCATTCGGAGCTGCTGACGGACTACCTCCGGCGCACGTATCCCAGGCTGTACCTCGTGTCCTCCACCACGAAGGTGATGACGGACTTTGGGCAGCTCACACGCGAGCTGGAACGCAACGCATTCCGTTATGTCGTGCCGGACTTCCGCCTGAACAAGGCATTTGACAGGTTGAGTACGCTGCCCGATCCGCTCAAGGCGAAGGTGGAATTCCTCTGCAACGAATGCTGCTGGTACGGCTGCGGGGACAGGAAGCAGTGCTATGAGGCCGTCAGCCGGAAGATTCTGGGCGAGAGCGGCTCGGAGCACCGCTGCGCCGCGCCGAACGCTGGCGAGGGCTATCGCTTCTCCAAGGCGATGGAAAACCCCGGCTTCATCGGCATCGACGACATCGTTCATACCTATCTGCCCATGGGCTTCACCCAGTTCAAGATCGAGGGCCGCAGCCTGGGCAGCGCGCTGATTCTGGAGTTTTTGCTCTACTACATGACCAAGCCCGAACATCAGCTGAAGGTGCGGGAGGAGATTTATCTCAGCAATGCGCTGGATCTGTTCTGAGCGGAGAAGGACTGAGTGTCGCAATGCTGCGGGCATGCCAAAGGGCTGAGGAGGCGCAACGAATGAACCTGAAGGAAAGAGCCGCAAAGCTGAAAACCGACCTCCCTGCGCTTTTTCTGGCGCTCAAGGATCGCGAAACGCCCGTGTTGGCCAAGGTATTCGCGGGAATCACCGTGGCCTATGCGCTGTCCCCCGTTGATTTGATCCCGGACTTTATCCCGGTTCTGGGGTATTTGGATGATGTAATTCTGCTGCCCACTCTGATTGTGATCACTGTGAAGCTGATTCCGGCTCCTGTGCTTGAAAGATGCAGAGCGCAGTCAGAGGAAATGTGGAAGGACGGAAAACCGAAGAAATGGGTTTATGCCATCCCTATCGTATTGATCTGGCTGGTTATCATCGCTTTGCTGCTCAAGGCCATTATCTTTTGAGCATACCGGTCTTCGGATATTGAACTGAAAACAAGCTTTCAAGGAGGAACAAAACGATGAATCGCAGGAAAGAAGCATGTCATTGCAGAAACGTCACCTACGGCATGATCGAGAAAGCCGTTCGCGGCGGCGCGGACACCCTGCAGGCGGTCATGGACGCGACCGGCGCGGGCAGGGGCTGCGGGAAATGCAGGGATTTTCTTAAGTACCTGATCCGGGACATCCGGGAAGAGATGGAGAAAGAGACCAATCACGCAGTGCGATAAATCGGAATTTGTGGAGGTAAAATATAGATGAATCAAGGTAGAATTATTGTAATCACAGGTGCGCCGGGGACAGGAAAAACTACTGTTTCAGCAGTAAAAGAAAAAATAGTAAGCGGTACGGCCTTACTATTTTAGACAATTCCGGTTTCCACGCCTCTATTTATAACCGCAGAAGGAGAGATGCACCATGAACCCATCCTTTGCAGGAAAAGTCGCCGTCGTCACGGGCGGCGCGCACGGCATCGGGAAGGCGATTGCCGAAGCCTTCCGGGATGAGGGCGCGACGGTGGAGATCATCGACATCGCGCCGGGCGAGCACTATGTCGGGGACATCGGCAAAAAGGAGACGCTGGAATCCTTCGCCCAAGCCGTTCTGGACAGGCACGGGCGCATCGACTTCCTGATCAACAACGCTCTGCCGCTGATGAAGGGCATTAGCGATTGCACCTACGAGGAATTCCAGTACGCGCTGTCCGTAGGCGTCACGGCGCCCTTCTACCTGAGCAAGCTGTTTGCGCAGCACTTTGCCCCCGGCGGCGTCATCATCAACATCTCCTCATCAAGGGACCGCATGAGCCAGCCGCAGACCGAAAGCTACACCGCCGCCAAGGGCGGGATTGCAGCGCTGACCCATGCGCTGGCCGTCAGCCTCGCCGGGCGGGTGCGGGTCAATTCGATTTCGCCCGGCTGGATCGACACGGCGTACAGGACATACGAAGGGCCGGATGCCACGCAGCAGCCGGCCGGTCGGGTGGGCCATCCCATGGACATCGCCCATATGGTGCTGTTCCTCTGCTCGGACAAGGCGGGCTTCATCACCGGCGAAAATATCTGCATCGACGGCGGCATGACCCGGC
>SFFH01000088.1 GCA_004557905.1 Clostridiales bacterium
TGATCGGCTCCCTGTGCGACCTGACCTCCGGCTCCGGCGACAAGGGCACCCCGATCATCTACATCCAGGGCTATTTCGACAACTACACCAACGACTGATTGCTTTTTGAGAAGCTCCGCAGTGCTGCGGGGCTTCTTTTTGCTTGATGTACAAAATAACGCGACGAATGCAAAAATTCCTTCTTGCCAAATCGGGCATACCCTGATATAATGTCGAAGATTTAGGAATTTTTCACCCGACAACTGCACAGGAGGATAAAGCAATGAAAAACAACAGCAATCGTCTTGCCGTCAAAATGCTGATCTCCATGGTCTCATGGCCATCCGCGAGAGCCTCGGCGCGGGCTCTGCTGCCTGGCAGACCATCAACAGCTGGCTCTTCCAGGACATCACCGCCAAGGGCGCCGAAAGGGCCGTGGGCCTGTTCTACATCGGCGGTCAGCTCTTTGTCAGATCCCTCCAGCTGGTGATCGTCCCGATGGTCTTCACCTCCATCGTGCTGGCGATCGGCACCATCCGCGACGCCGCGACCCTGGGCCGCGTCTCTGTGAAGACGTTCTTCTGGTTCCTGTTCACCAGCGCCTGCGCGCTGCTGATGGCAGGCTTTGTCGGGTTGATCTGCTACAACATGGGCATGTTCAACACCGCCATCGAGGGCGTTGCCGCCTCTGCCGGCTCCACCGGCGCCAATCCGCTGAACGTGCTGCTGAACGCTATGCCCAACAACCTGGGCGCGACCTTCAGCACCAATTCCAGTATCCTCGCGCTGATCGTCGTCGCCGTGATCGTCGGCCTGAGCCTCAACGCGAAGGGCTATGACGCCGACTGCACGCTCAACCGCCTGTGCCGCGAAATCAGCGACATCGTCGTGGTGTTCCTCAACTTCGTGGTCAACAAGTTCGGCCCGGTGGCGGTCTTCATGCTGCTGTGCCGGACCTTTGCGACCTACGGCACCGATTACCTGAGGCCTGCGGCGGCGTATGTCGTGCTGGCGGTAACGCTGCTGCTGGTCTATCTGTTCATCATCTATCCGATCATCGTGGCGGCGACGACCAAGCTCAATCCGATCACCTACCTGAAGAAGATCTTCAAGGTCATCGTCTTCGGCTTCTCCACCAGCTCCAGCGCTGCCACCCTGCCGCTGAACACCGAGACCAACGTGAAGGAGCTGGGCGTGGACAGCCAGATGGCCTCCTTCGTCCTGCCGCTGGGCATGACCATCAACATGGACGGCACCGCGATCATGCAGGTCATTGCGACGCTGTTCTTGGCGGGCGTGGGCGGATATGAGGTGAGCGTCGGTTCCCTGTTCCTGATCATGATCCTCGCGCTGGTCGCCTCCGTCGGCACCCCGGCGGCCCCGGGCGCGGGCGCGGTCGTGCTCTTCACCATCCTCTCCGGCATGGGCTTTACCGGCGAGGCGGCCATGATGGGCTACACGCTGATCCTGGCGATCAACCGCCCGATCGAGATGCTGGTGACCTCCCTCAACTGCGTGGGCGACTCCGTCGCCGCCATCGCCGTGGCCAAGAGCGAGGGCAAGCTCAATGAGGATGTTTTCAACGCCTGATTTTCCTGATGCAAAGAACGGCTCCGCGGGTTTCTGCGGGGCCGTGTTTTGTATAAGAAAGCGGGATTTGGAACCGGCGGTTTCAAATCCCGTTGCTGCACTGAACTGGTTGTTTCGGAATCACAATTGTCGCCTTCGGCTCCTCTGCGATTCTTGCTTGATTTTGATGAGGGGAACGCTGGGACTGCAGCCCCAGACCCTGCCTGAGGGACATTGATCCGGGGAACTCGCATAGTCGCGCCCTAGGGCGCTCCTTGCGATTCCCGACACTCCGCCCGCCTGTTTCGCCCACAGGGCGCGGCAGGCTCCGGTCCCTCAGACTCCCTTCTTCGCTTCGCGCGGATACAAGCGACGATTACAGCTTCACGATGCCCGCATCCACGAGCTTCTGCAGGCTCATGAGGATGCCGAGCTTGGCGTGCACCCAGGTGAGGCCGCCCTGGAAATAGACGGCGTAGGGCTCGCGAATGGGGCCGTCGGCGGAGAGCTCGATGGAGCTGCCCTGGATGAATGCGCCTGCGGCCATGATGACCTGGCTGTCGTAGCCGGGCATATCCCACGGCACCGGGGTGACGTAGCTGTCCACCGGCGCGGCGGCCTGAATGCCCTCGCAGAAGGCGCACATCGCGGCCTCGCTGCCCATCTCCACGGCCTGAATGATGTCGTGGCGCGGCTCGGTGGCATTGGGTACGCAGCGGAAGCCGAGCTTCTCGTAGATGTTCGCGGCGAAGATCGCGCCCTTGAGCGCGCCGGAGACGACGGTGGGGGCGAGGAAGAAGCCCTGATACAGGCTCGTCATCAGGCCCAGATTCGCACCGACCTCCTGGCCCAGACCCGGGGCGGAGAGGCGGTACGCGCAGCGGTCTACGCACGCCTTCGTGCCGCAGATGTAGCCGCCGATGGGCGCAAGGCCGCCGCCCGGATTCTTGATCAGGGAGCCGACGATCATGTCCGCGCCGAGGTCACTCGGCTCAATGACGTCCACAAACTCGCCGTAGCAATTGTCCACCATGCAGATGATGTCGCTGCGGATGCCCTTGATGAACGCGATCAGCTCGCCGATCTGCCGGACGGAGAGCGTCGGACGGGTTGCATAGCCCTTGGAGCGCTGGATGGTGCACAGCTTCGTCTGCGGCTTGATCTTCGCGCGGATGCCCTCGTAGTCGATGCTGCCGTTCGGGAGGAGATCGACCTCGTCGTAGGTCACGCCGTACTCGGCCAGGGAGCACGCGCTCTCGCGGATGCCGATGACCTCCTCGAGCGTGTCGTACGGGCGGCCGACGGGGGAAAGCAGCTCGTCGCCGGGGCGCAGGTTGGCGCTCAGCGCGACGGCCAGCGCGTGCGTGCCGCACAGGATGCTCGGGCGCACGAGCGCGGCCTCGGTGTGAAAGCAGTCGGCATAGACGCGCTCGAGCGTGTCGCGGCCGACGTCGTTGTAGCCGTAGCCGGTGGTGCCGGCGAAGCAGCCGGCATTGACGCGGTTCTTCTGCATGGCGGCGATGACCTTCGCCTGGTTGTACTCGGCGACCTGGTCAATCTCATCGAAACGAGTGCGCAGGGAGGCGAGCACCTCCTCGCCGAACCGGTAGACCTTTTCGCTGACGCCGAGCTGGCTGTACATGTGCATATTGTCAATCATGGCATGTTCCTCGTTCTTTTTTCCATTATATCTGAGATTTACACAGGGTACAGCATAGCAAAACACGGCGCGCCTGTCAACTCAAAAAAGTGAAAAAAAGGATTGACAGAAGAAGATGGTTCGTGTATAATAAATCTCGTGCTTGAGAAAACAGGCCCTCCATCGGAGTGTAGCGCAGCTTGGTAGCGCACGTGCTTTGGGAGCATGGGGTCGGGGGTTCGAATCCCTTCACTCCGACCATATTCTTGAGTCACTGTGATTCGGCCCCGTGGTCAAGAGGTCAAGACACCGCCCTTTCACGGCGATAACAGGGGTTCGATTCCCCTCGGGGTCACCATTTTTCTTTGCTGGTTCTTCAGGGGCCTTTAGCTCAGTGGTCAGAGCAGGCGGCTCATAACCGCTCGGTCCGGGGTTCGAAACCCTGAAGGCCCACCAATCTTATACGGCGCGGTAGTTCAGTCGGTTAGAATGCCAGCCTGTCACGCTGGAGGTCGAGGGTTCGAGCCCCTTCCGCGTCGCCATCTTTTTCTTCGCTCAATACCATTGAGATCGTGCTGGTGTAGCTCAATTGGCAGAGCAGCTGATTTGTAATCAGCAGGTTGCGGGTTCGATTCCCTTCACCAGCTCCAACTTCATAT
>SFFH01000033.1 GCA_004557905.1 Clostridiales bacterium
AACCTCTCTGTGGTGGTTGGTTTGTTGGTCCTTATCATCTTACCACATGGGTTCTCTTTTTCTATTCTTTTGTGTTACCTATGTATTGTACCTCAACATTATGCGGGCGGGATGCACGCTGTGCGGCGCGGAAAAGGCAGTCCGTTATTGACTTTTTGCGGGGGCGGCGGTATACTATGAGCGTCTTTCGGCAGTTTGCCGGACGGCAAAGCCTGCAACCTTATAAAGGAGTACATATGACGGATACAACAAAGAAGCGCGCCGTGGTGCTCATCCCCGCCTACAAGCCGGACGAGCGACTGATTGACCTGACGCGTGAGCTGATCGTGGAGAACGGCCTGGACGTGCTGCTGGTGGACGACGGCGGCCAGGAGGCCTTTGCGCACATCTTTGACGCGTGCCGCGCGCTGGGCGCCGAGGTCGCCGTGCATGCGGTGAACATGGGCAAGGGCCGCGCGCTCAAGACCGGCATCAACGCCGCGATGCTCAAGTGGCCGGACATGGCCGGCATCGTGACCGCCGACGCGGACGGCCAGCACACCCCCGCGGATATCCTGCGCCTGATCGACGCGCTGCATGAGCATCCGGACAAGCTGGTGCTCGGCTCCCGCGAATTCACCGGCGACGTGCCCTTCAAGAGCCGCTGGGGCAACCGCATCACCCGCTTTGTCTACGCGTTGGCCAGCGGCGTGAAGGTGGGCGACACGCAGACAGGCCTGCGCGCGCTGCCCGCCGCCTCGCTCCCGGCGATGGTGCGCATCGAGGGCGAGCGCTACGAGTACGAGATGAACGTGCTGCTCAAGCTGCGCGACATGGGGCTGGGCGTGTTCGAGGTGCCCATCGAGACGATCTACATCGACGACAACGCGGGCAGCCACTTCAACCCCGTGCGCGATGCGTTCAAGATCTACATGGTCATCTTCAAGTACCTGTTCTCTTCCGCCACGTCCTTCGTGGTTGATTACGCGCTCTACTGGCTGTGCCTGCGCGCGTTCGGCCTGTCCGCGCTGGTGAGCTACGCCCTGGCGCGCCTGGTGTCCTCGCAGGTGAACTATCACCTCAACAAGCACACCGTCTTCGGCGGCCGCGGCGGCAGGAGCTCCATGCCCAAGTACTACGCGCTGTGCGTGGTGCAGGGCCTGCTGGGCGCGGCCCTGGTGCAGGTGCTGCCCGGCGTGATTCCGCTCTCCGCGGCGATCATCAAGATCCCGGTCGACCTGCTGCTGTTCACGATCAGCTACTTCATCCAGAGGGACTTTGTGTTCAACAAGTAAACCGGCATGATGCCGGCTGCATCACCGACCAAGTGATGTCAATCCCGTTGCATTGAGGTCGAGGCCGAAGCTTTGCATAAGGACTTACAGAGTAAATGGAGAAACAGAGAAGAAAACTGAATCTCGTCAAGGCGCGGCGGCGTGTGAGGATGCGCTCCGCGCTTCTTTTGACGCTCGGCGCGTTTGCGCTGACGGCGCTTGTGCGGGGGCTGCTGTCCCTGCCCGCGCTTGCCGCTGTGCCGCGCGGCGCGGCGACGCTGCTGGAGACGGCGTGCACGGTGCTCGCCTTCGGCGGCGGCGCATACCTGGGATTGTGCGTGCTCGACGGCGATCACCGCAGCATCGTGCCGATGCGAAGGCTCAGCCGCGCGCAGATGCGCTGGCTGGCCCTGCTGGGCGTGCTCGCCGTATGCCCGATGGCGCTGATCTCGGATCTGACGGACGCGCTCCGCGGCATGCGGGCGGCAGGCGCTTCGCAGGCCGCTGCGGCGAACGCGGCGCTTTTGGTCAAGCGCGTGCTGATTGTGCCCGTCTGCGAGGAGCTATTCTTCCGCGGCTATCTGCTGCCCGCGCTCTCGCCCCAAGGGCGTCTGCGCGCGTCGGTGATCGTCTCGCTCTGCTTTGCCCTGATGCACGGCAGCGCCCTGACGGCGCATGCTGCGCTCGGCCTGCTGCTTTGCCTGCTGACGATTCAAACCGGTTCGCTGCTGGCACCCATCCTCGTGCACGCCGGCTGCAACCTCGCGCTGACGGCCCTGGGCGCGCTGGGCCTGTCGGGCCTGCTGATGGGCTGGTCGCTGCCAGCCTGCATTGTGAAGGCGACCGGCTGCGCGGCGTTTGCCGCGGTGCTCAAGCGGGCGGTCACGGCACGCCCGGCAGGCGGCACGTTCGCGCTGTGGGAGGGCGAAGGGCTGACGAAGCGCGAGACCGCGCTGCTTGCGTCCGCGGCGGCGCTGCTGCTTCTGTCAATGATCGTGGGAGGCTGATGGCTTGTGAACATGGCGCTCGTCTGCATGGGCAGGCTCAAGGAGAAATACTGGCGCGACGCGGCGACGGAGTACGAGAAGCGGCTCTCGCGCTTTGGCAAGTGGGAGACCATCGAGCTGCCGGACCTGCCGGAGCCGGCCAATTCCTCGCCCGCCATCGAGGAGCAGATCAAGAAGAAAGAGGGCGAGGCAATCCTCGCCAGAATCCGCGACGGGGATATCGTCGTGTGCCTGTGCATCGACGGCAGGCAGATGGATTCCGTGCAGCTCTCCGGAAAGCTGACGGAGCTGATCGACACGGGGCGGCGCGTGGTGTTCGTCATCGGCGGCTCGCTGGGGCTGTCGCCGGAGGTGGTGCGGCGCGCGCAGCTCAGGCTGTCCTTTTCGCCCATGACCTTTCCGCATCAGCTGGCGCGCATCATGCTGCTGGAGCAGACGTACCGCGCGCTCTCAAGATCGCCGCGGGGGAGCGGTATCACAAATAAACGCATCATCAAGCAATCTGTCGTCATACATCGCGAAGCGAAGAAGGGAGTCTGAGGGATGAAATCCCTCAGGCAGGTTTGGGCGGCAGCCCAACGTATCCCCAAAGCCAGGAGGTTCCTGTTATGCAATACGACTTTGAACTCGTCGGCAAGATCGGCTCTATGGCGCTCATCCGCCAGGAGGACGCCGACATCGACTACAACATCTTCTCCCGCCTGGGACGCGAGCTGAGGCCCGGCATGATCTGGGTGACGAGCGGCGCGGCGGAGATCGGGCGCCTGGACTACATCAAGCGCACCGGCCATGAGCTGAGCGGCGACAGTACGGACGTCAAGACCGACTACGCCGCCCAGGGCCAGACGATCCTGATGGAGCAGTACCGCCGCTTCATCCGCCAGGACTACTCCGTGCGCCAGGTGCTGGTGGAGCATCAGCACTTCAACGACGAATACAAGCGCGAGCATATCCGCAAGCTGTTTCTGCGGGCCAAGGAGCAGGGCGCGATCCCGATCGTCAACTACAACGACCCGGTCTCCGACGAGGAGAACCGCAAGTGGGAGCTGTCCGTGCTGCGGCGCGAGCGGCGCGAGGTGCACGAGTGCATCGACAACGACGAGACGGCGGCGGTCATCGCGGGGCTGGTGTCCACGCGCGTGCTGCTGATCATGACCTCGACCGAGGGCATCTACGCCGACCCGAAGGACCCTTCGACGCTGGTGCGCGACGTGCTCGCCCCGGACGCGGAGCAGCTTGAGCGCAAGGTGCGCGCGCTGCAGGCGCACTGTGTGGGCGCCTCCCGCGCGGGCGCGAACGGCGCGCATGCCAAGCTTGAGTTCGCGCTCGGCCCGGCGCTGCGCGGCACAACGGTCATCATCGGCCATGGCCGCCACCGCATCAGCGACCTGGTGGAGGGTCGCGTGCCCTGCACGCGCATCGGCATTGACTGAGGAGCAGACAACGATGAAAGCAAACTATCACACGCACACCGCACGATGCGGTCACGCAAGCGGCACGGATGAACAATACGTCGAAGCGGCCATCGGGCAGCAGTTTGACGTGCTGGGCTTTTCGGATCACGTCCCGTGGCCGTATGAAAGCGGCTTTACCCACCGCCATGTGCGCATGGGAATCGAGCAGATGGACGAATACGTGTCAGCCATGCGCGCGCTGAAGCAGCGGTACGCGGGCAGAATCGAGCTGCTTGTCGGCTTTGAATGCGAGTACTTCCCGGCGTACATGGGCTGGCTGGCGGAGATGAAGGAGGAGAAGCAGCTCGATTACCTGATCTTCGGCAACCATTACGAGGAGACGGACGAGGGCGGCTTCTACTTCGGCAATTCTGCCAAGGCGGAGCACCTGCGCCGCTATGTGGACAGCGCGGCAAAGGGCGCGGAGACGGGCCTGTTTGCCTACATGGCGCATCCGGATCTGTTCATGCGCCGCTATCCGGTGTTCGATGAGAACTGCCGCGCGGCGGCGCGCGACCTGTGCCAGATCTGCAAACAAAACAACCTGCCGATGGAGGTCAACCTCCACGACAGGTATCGTCTGGGTGAAGCGAACGGCAACGGCTATCCGAACGCCGAATTCTTTGAGATCGCCTATGACGCGGGCGCGCAGATCATCCTCGGCCTGGACGCACACGAGCCGCAGGAGATCGCCGATCCCCGGGAATACGACCGCGCGATGGCGGAGACGGCGCACTTTGGCGAAAGAAGGCTGGACCGGCTCAGTCTCCGGAAAGCGTGAGGTCGCAGCGATCGGCCAGGCTGTGCGTCGCAATGTGCCGGTTCTCCATGGGAATCCACAGGCGCAGGAAGCGCTCGAGCTGCGCGCTGCCGTTTCGGGCCAGAATCCGCGCGCGCTGCGTTTCGGGCGACACGGTGCACAGCACGCGCAGGTCGTAGCGGTCAAAGAGGCGCGGGTGCAGGCAGTACGCGCCCTCGACGATCAGAAGGCGGGTGTCCGCCGCAATCGTGACGGGCGGAAGAAAGCCCGGCTCGGGATGGCAGACGTACGGACGGTAGCACGCCGCCTGGCCGGAAAGCAGCGGCGTGAGCACCTCGCGGTCAAACCGGGCGATGTCGGCATTGGAAAGCTGCGCGTCGAAGTAGCCGGGAAAACGGTCCTCAAAGGGGATCGTGAAGTCGTCCATGTGGACGACGGCGCTGGCGGGAAACCGGCTGGCGAGCGCGGCGGCGAGCGTCGTCTTGCCGCTGGCGGACATGCCGTCCAGCGCGATAAGGACGCGGGGCTTTTGGGCGAGCAGCGCGGCGATGCGCGATTCAAGAGCGGATGAGCTATCCATGATCCTTCCTCCTTCACATTTCCCGCCCAGTATAGCAGAGCGGACGCGCAAAGGCAAGGAGTGACCGGGGAAGAAAAACGGTTGACATTTGCATGCGCCTGCCGTATGCTGAAAGCACATTCAGTAAGGAGGAAACACCATGCGTTTCTTTGATAAAATCCGTTCGTCCTTTGCCAGCTTCATGGCGGGCCGCTACGGCGCGGACCAGCTGGGCATGACGATGCTCTGGACGGCGCTGATTCTGTCCATCGTCGGCTCCTTTTCCCGCCTGGGGCTGCTGACGCTGATGGCCGACGCGCTGCTGCTGCTCATGTTCTGGCGCATGCTCAGCAAGGACCGCCTGAAGCGCCAGCACGAGAACCAGACGTACCTACAAAAGACCTACGGCGCGCGCAAGGCGGTCACCGAGTGGGTCAACCGCGTGAAGAACGGCAAGAAATACCGCTACTTCACCTGCCCGCAGTGCAAAAAGCGCCTGCGGGTGCCGCGAGGTGTGGGCAATATCACGATTACCTGCAAGGGCTGCGGCAACAAGTTCGACAAAAAGGCATAATACCCAAGCGGACGGCGAAGCAGCCGCCCGCTTGATTTGATTGTGGAGGCATGGGTGAACAGGAAAAGAATCGCGATAGTCGGCGCGCTGCTGGCGGTGCTGCTGGCGGCGCTGATCCTCGCGGGAACGGCAGGCAGGCGCGGCGGGAAACAGCCGGAGGAAATCGGGCCGGCGGACGGGCGGGACTTCGTGCGCGCCGTCCTTGACTACGACGCGGGCACGCGCACCCTGCGCGGCACGCAGACCATGACGCTGACCAACCGCACGGGCGTGCTGCTTGAGGAGATCGTGCTGCGCGCCTATATGAACGGCTGGGACGGCGCGCAGGTGCTCGTGAGCGGCGCGTCGGTGGGCGGCGAGGCGGTCAGCCTGGCGCAGGACGCGGACGACCCGACCGTGCTGCGTGCCGCCTGCAACTGGGCGCCGGGCGAGACGATGGAGCTGACCTTCACGCTGCGCATCAAGCACGCCAAGGCGGACGGCGCGGCGCTGATCCAGCTGCCCGGACTGGCTATGTGGGAAAACGGCGCGTGGCGCGAGGACGAATATGACGCGCTGGCCGATCCCAGCTATGCCCAGACGTTTGACTATACCGTCTGCGTGGACGGCGAGACGGCCGCGCAGATGCGCGGCGCGCGGGACGCGAGCTTTGCGCTTGCCGCGGGCGTCAAAACGCGCAGCCGGAGTGTCGGGAGCGTGCAGGTCACGGCGATGGCGCAGGATGCGTCGACAGCCGGAACGCTGCTGGCGCAGGCCAAGGCGGCGCTTGAATCGCTGGAGGCGATCGGCCTGCCGTACCCGTATGACGCGCTGACCGTCGTGCAGAGCGACACCGGGCGCGAAGACGGTCTGGCGCTCTCGGGGCTGATTGCGCTTAACGCCGGTGCGGACAGGGAGACGCTGCGCCGCAGGCTCACCCGGCTGATCGCGCGGGAGACGTTCGGCATCCTCATCGAGAACGACCCGTGGAACGCGCCGTGGCTGAGCGAGACGCTGGCCTCGAGTGCGGAGCTGCTGGCTTACCGCAAGCTCAAGGGCACGGCGGCCTACGAGGAGCGGCTGTACGGCGAAATTGAGCTTTCAACCCGCCTCACCCGGCCGTATGGCGTGACTGTGGGCGCGGGCACGGCGCACTTCGGCGGGGACGCGGAGATGACGCAGGTGCTGCGCGACCAGGGCGCGGCGATGCTGCTGGGCATCGAGCAGGCCGTGGGCGGGGAGACGTTCATGAGCGCCCTGCAGAGCTACATCCGGGACAATGCTGGCGGCGTGGCGGCGAAGGAAGACCTCGCCGCGGCGCTGCGGGAGGCCAGCGGCAGCAGCTGGGACGGCTATCTGACGGATGGGCTGTCCTTCTGACCGGACGGCGCGCAGAGCAGGAGCAGCAGTCCGGCGCACAGCGCGCCCAGCGCGGGATAGCCGCAGTCGATCAGCGGAACAAAGCCGACGAGCGCAAAGAACAGGCAGGGGAGCGCGGCAAGGCATGCGCCCCCTCCGGCCGGGACGGGGATCGCCGGGCGGATCGCCGAGAGCATCGCGCAGAGCGTGGAGAACGCGGCGACGTACATGCACCCCGCCACCAGGAGATAGCCGCCCATGCCCAGGCGGCGGCTGAGCCAGACGAAGGGCAGCGGCTGATGAAGCAACGCGGGCAGGTGACGAAGGCACACGAGCACGCCGCCCAGCAGCAGCGTGCCAAAGAGCAGCGTGAACAGGCGCACGGCGCGCCGGCGCGTCTGCTTTTCGAGCGGAACGAGCAGCGGCAGCATGCCCGCGAGCATGGCAGCATTCAGCGCGCCGTAGGCCGTGCCGCATGCGGCCGCACGCACGGGCAGATCGGGCGTCATGGCGGGCAGAAAGCACGCCTCGCCTGCGGACAGCAGGAGCAGCCGCACGAGCAGCATGGGCAGCAGCAGCGCCAGCGCTGCGCCCGGCAGGGCCAGACCGTCAAGCCCATGCGCGGCGAGCAGGACGGCGAGCAGCAGCGTGAAGATCAGCGTGAGGCCGTAGGCGTGGCGCACGGGCAGCACGAGCGCGCCCAGCTCCGCGCAGGCACAGAGCATGGCCCCGCCGGTGATGGCGGCGAGCAGCAGAAACAGGCCGCCGCACAGCGCGCCGAAGCGCCGGCCAAAACGCTGGATGCACAGCTGCGGGAGCGTCCCTGCGCCATAGCGCGCAAGCTGCGCGGGCAGGCGGAGAAAGAGGACGTGCAGCATCAGAAGCGCGCAGACGGCTGCGGCGAAGGCCATGCGGCCGTGCATGGCGAAGAAGCGCACGATTTCCCGCCCCGAGGCGAAGCCCGCGCCGACCACGCCGCTCAGCAGCGCCAGCGCCACAGAAACAGCCGCCATCAAACCGCCTCCTTGTCCCTCAAGGCTTATGCGCACAGGCGGGAAATAGACCTTTTCTTTTTCGCGTTTTCGCGGTATACTGAACCATACCGACATTGAAGGAAGAAAGCTGGCTTAGCCATGTACAGAACCAATTACTGTGAAATCGATCTTGACGTCATCCGCCACAACGTGGGCGTGATGCGCGCCTGCCTTGCGGACGGCGTGAAATTCCTGGCGGTGGTCAAGGCGGACGGATACGGCCACGGCGCGGTGCAGGTCGCGCGCGCGGCGCTGGAGGCCGGCGCGTCCATGCTGGCCGTGGCGATTCCCGAGGAGGGCGCGCAGCTGCGGCAGGCAGGCATCGACGCGCCGATTCTCGTGCTGGGCGGCATCGAGTGCGAGGCTGCGGAGGCGGTCGTTGCCTGTGGTCTTACGCAGACGGTGTTTGACGAGGCGCGCATTCTGGCGCTGAACGCGGCGGGCGAAAGGCTGGGCCGGACGGCACAGGTGCACCTCAAGCTGGATACCGGTATGTGCCGCATCGGCGTGCGCACGCCCGAGGAGGTCCGCGCGCTGGTCAAGCTGATTGACAGCCTGCCGCATGTGGAGCTGACGGGCTGCTTTACGCACATGGCAACGGCGGACGAGGACGAGCGGGAGGATACATACCGCCAGATCGCGCGTTTTGAGGCGCTGTGCGCCGCGATTGCGTCCGTGCATCCGGGAAAAATCATCCGCCACGCGGCGAACACCGCATCGATCTTCCGCTATCCGCAGGCGCATTTTGACATGGTGCGCGGCGGCATCGCGCTCTACGGCTATCCGCCGGTGCCCGAGGCCACGGGCCTGCGCCCGGCCATGCGCTGGGTGACGCGCGCGGTGTATGTGAAGACGATCCACCCGGGCGACAGGGTGAGCTACGGCGGGCTGTTTGAGGCGGAGCGGGACACCCGCGTGATGACGGTGCCGGTCGGCTACGCGGACGGCTACCGCCGCGGCATGACGGGCAAGGGCTGCGTGCTGGTGCGCGGCCGCCGGGCAAGGATCCTGGGCCGCGTATGCATGGATCAGATCATGGTGGACGTGACGGACATTCCGGACGCGCAGGCGGGCGACGAGGTCGTGCTGCTGGGCGCGCAGGGGGACGAGATGATCGACGCGGACGAGATGGCCGCGTGGCTGGGCACGATCAGCTACGAGGTGCTCTGCAGCCCGGGTAAGCGCGTGCCGCGCGTGTACATGCATGAATAAGGACGAGCTGCGGCATGCCATGCGCGCGCGGCGAAGGGCGCTCTCGCAGGAGGAGCAGCGGCGCGCGTCGCTGGCGGTTTTGGAGCGCGTGCGCGCGTTCGCGCCCTACAGGGAGGCGCGCAGCGTGATGGCCTACATGGCCTGCCGGGGCGAGCTCGACCTCTCGCCGGTGCTTTTGGACGCGCTTGCGCAGGGGAAGACGCTGCTGCTGCCCCGGTGCGAGGCGCCGGGCATCATGACCGCGCGCCGGGTGACGGATCTTTCGCAGCTGGCAGCAGGCGCGTACGGCCTGATGGAGCCAGCGCAGTGCTGCGCGGTCTTCCCGCCGGAGGAGATCAACCTGATCTTCGTGCCGGGCACGGCGTTTGACGCGTTGGGCGGGCGGCTTGGTCAGGGCGGCGGCTATTACGACCGGTTTCTGGCGCGCACGAAGGCGCTGCGCGCGGGCGTGTGCCACGACTTTGCGCTGATCGCGCGCGTGCCGGCGCAGGCGCACGACATGCGCATGGACTGCATTTTCACGCCCGGCGGCATGCGCTGCACGGGCGGCCAACCCAACGAACACAGGAGGACCTGAGATGGACAAGGCGACGGAAAAGACGAAGAAGAACAAGAAGAAAAAGCCGCTGCGCAGGGCGAAACACTGGGGAACTCAGGTGCTGCCGATGGCCGGCAGGCTGGCGGTGCTGCTGATCGCCATCGTCGTGCTGGGCCTCATGTTCAGCGCGCTGCAGGGCGTCGGCTCGGCGTGGCTGCGCGTCGCGCTGTCCGTGCTGATCGTCTCCGGCCTGCTGCTGCTGTGCCTGAACGAGGGGATGACCCACGGCGCGCAGGACGCGCTGGCCAGCCGGAATTATGTGAGCCTGGAGGCCAAGGGCATCGCGCTGGAGGATAAGGATGACGCGGCGTGCTATCAGCCGCTCAAGGCGGTGTGCGCGGCGCTGGCTGCCTTCGGCGTGCCGCTCGTGCTGTCGGTGATCGTCGCGCTGTCGGCCAGGGACTACACCTACGCGCTGCAGGACCTGCCGGCCTGGCTGACGGACAGCTACGGCAGCCGCGGCGACGTGCTCGCGCCGCTGGGTGCGTATACCGCGGGGCAGGGGCTGACGGCGCTTGACTGGATGCGCCTGCTGGTGCGCCTGCCGGAGATGATCTACATCAACTTCTTCGGCGACCCGCAGCGCATGAGCGCGATGATCGACAGGCTCTCGCCGCTGTTTATCGCCAGCTATCCGCTGGCCTACGCGGCCGGCTACCTGCTCGGACCGAAGGTCAACCGGAAACAGGAGAAGCAGAACCGCCGCGCCAAGAAGGCCGCCGTGCGCAAGGCGCAGAAGAGCAATCTGGTCGAGGAGCTCACCGGCGCGCAGGGCCAGGTGCACTACGGCCACCAGAAGGAAGAGCACAAGAAGAAGGAACTCGTCTGATCCGGGGAAGCAGGGTTGATTTGCCCTGCTTTCTCTGATATAATGCAAAGACTGAGGGTACACGGAGTTTTGACCGAAGGAGCAGGCGTTTCACCATGAGGATTATCGGCGGATCGGCGCGCGGGCGCTCGATTGTCGCGCCGGCGGGCAGCAAGACCCGCCCGACGCAGGAGTATGTGCGCGAGTCGCTGTTCAACATCATCCGCTGGGATCTGCAGGACGCGCGGGTGCTGGATCTGTTCGCCGGCACGGGCGCGCTGGCACTGGAGGCGGTCAGCCGCGGCGCGAAGGACGCGGTGCTCATCGACATGGACCGCGACGCCTGCCAGGCCATCAAAAAGAACATGGAGACCTCGCGCCTTGGCGCGCAGTGCCGCCTGATCGCCCGGGACTATGAGCAGGCCATGGCGCAGCTCGCGCGCGAGGGGCAGAAATTTGACGTGGTGTTCATCGACCCGCCGTACCGGATGGAGAATACCGGCGAAATGTGCGCGGCACTCTATGACAAGGGGCTGCTTTCCGATCACTTTCTCATCGTCGTGGAGCACCGGCGCGGCATGCCGCCGCTGCTGGATCTGCGCTTTGAGGCGTACGACTTGCGCAAGTACGGCGATACGGAGATCACGCTGGTGCGCCGCATGGCGCGCGGCGCGGAGGAGACGACATGAGGCGCATGATGTATCCGGGCAGCTTTGACCCGGTGACCCGCGGGCATCTTGATATCATCACCCGGGCGAGCGCGCTGTGCGACGAGCTGATCGTCGCGGTGCTGCACAACCCCGACAAGCGCGGCGCGATCCCGGTGAAGGCGCGCGTGCGGCTGCTGCAAAAGGCGTGCGCGCATCTGCCCAACGTCCGGGTGGTCGCGCGCGGCGGCCTGACGGTGGACTGCGCAAAGGAATTCGGCGCGGACTGCCTGGTGCGCGGCGTGCGCCCGCTGGGCGATTTTGAGACGGAATACAGCATGGCGCAGATGAACCGGATGCTCGGCGGCGTGGAGACGCTGCTGATGACGACTTCCGAGACGTGCGCCGGCATATCATCGAGCATCGTCCGCCAGATCGCATCGTTCGGCGGCGACATTGACAGCCTGGTGCCCGAGGGGCTCGCGCAGGACATTCGCGCGGCGCTTTCGGGCAGGGAAGAGGAGGAACCCTAATGGAACGCAATGACCAGATGGAGCACAAGCGCGATCCCCAGCAGATTCCCGCAGCGCTGCAGGGGCAGGCGTCCGCGCAGCAGGAGCGGCCCATGCGGCGCGAGCAGGCGCAGTCCGGCGCGGAGAGTATCGGCCAGACCGTGCGCGTGATCGATGCGATCGAGCGCACGCTCAGCGACGCGTACAGAGTTCCGCTCCGCAAGAACATGTGCGTGGTGGACGCCAGCGAAATGGCGGATCTGATCGGCCAGCTGCGCATCGCGCTGCCCAAGTCCGTCACGCAGGCGCAGAGCGTGCTCACGAGCAGCCAGCGCATCATCGATGAGGCGAAGATGCGCGCGGACAAGACCGCGGACGACGCGGACAAAATCTACAACGACACGGTGACCAAGGCGCGCAAGTTCAAGGACGAGATCGAGGCCGAGGCCGAGGCCTTTGACAAGGAGACCCGCCGCCGCGCGCAGGAGGACGCCAATGCCATCCTCGCCGACGCCAACACCCGCGCCGAGCAGATCGTCTTCGCGGCGCAGCAGCAGGCACAGAAGCTGGTGGACGAAAACGAAATCTCCCGCCGCGCCCAGGCCTACGCCATGGAGACGCGCGAGCGCGCCGAAAAGGACGCGGACAGCATCTACACCCAGGCCTGCGTGCACGTGGATAAGATGCTCTCCGGTGCGGCCGCGGCGCTTTCCCGCAGCGCCAGCGAGCTGGCCGGCCTGCGCGACAGCCTGCTGGGCCAGGGCCAGCAGCCGGGCGGCGGCAATCCGGTGTAAGCGAAAGCGACTTGCCAAAGCGGCAGAAAGGAATCACAGATGAACGAAAACAATACGCTGTATATCGTCGTTCCCTGCTACAAGGAGCAGGAGGTGCTGCCGGAAACCAGCAGGCGTCTGAAGGAAAAGGTGCTCGCGCTGCGCGCGCAGGGCAAGATCAGCGACAAGAGCCGCATCATGTTCGTCAACGACGGCTCCAGCGACAACACCTGGCCGATCATCCGCCAGCTTCACGAGCAGGAGCCGGACCTCTTCTCCGGCGTGAATCTCTCCCGCAACCGCGGCCATCAGAATGCGCTGCTGGCGGGCCTGCTGACGGCGGTCAACTACGCCGACATGATCATCTCCATGGATGCGGACCTGCAGGACGACATCAACGCCGTGGACGCGATGGTCGATCACTATCACGAGGGCTACGAGGTGGTCTACGGCGTGCGCAGCAAGCGCGACACCGACACCTTCTTCAAGCGCTTCACCGCCGAGGGCTTTTACAAGGTGATGAAGGCGCTGGGCGTGGACATCGTCTTCAACCACGCGGACTACCGCCTGATGAGCCGCCGCGCGGTCGAGGGCCTGGCCCAGTTCGGCGAGGTCAACCTGTTCCTGCGCGGCATCGTGCCGCAGATCGGCTACAAGTGGACGACGGTGACCTACGAGCGCGCGGAGCGCTTTGCCGGCGAGAGCAAGTATCCGCTCAAGAAAATGCTCGCCTTTGCGGCGGACGGCATCACCTCCTTCTCCGTCAAGCCCATCCGCATGGTGTTTTCCCTCGGCGTGGTCGTGTTCCTGGTGAGCCTCGTCATGCTGCTCTATGCGCTGGTCGCCAAGCTGACGGGCCACACCTCCGCCGGCTGGACCAGCCTGATGGGCTCTATCTGGCTCATCGGCGGCATTCAGCTGCTGAGCCTGGGCGTGGTCGGCGAGTACGTTGGCAAGATCTACAAGGAGGCCAAGCACCGCCCGCGCTTCATCATCGAGAGCGTGCTGAACAAGTAATCCCTTCAAGCAGGCGTGAAGCCTGCTTTTTTCGGCAAAAGACCTCATCCGTCTTGCCTGCGGCAAGCCACCTTCCCCATAGGGGAAGGCTGGTTTACTGCATAGCTGCTCGACAAACGAAGCCTTCCCCTCTGGGGAAGGTGCCCGAAGGGCGGATGAGGTCCTCGTAAGCATTCGCGCCCTTGTGCGGATATGGGACGCTACGTTTTTAGGAGAATAGACCATGGACAATACACACATCATAACCATAGCGGCGCTGGGGCCGGACAGCGGCGAGATGCTCACGCTGGGCGCGCTGGAGGCGATGCGGCAGGCGGACGTGCTGGTGCGCAGGACATCGCCTTTCAGACGCTCGACGCGCTGTACGAGCGCAGCGAGGACTTTGACGAGCTGTGCCGCCTGGCCGCGGACGCGCTGGTGAAGAAGGCGAGGACGTGCGAACGCCTTTGCTACGCGGTCAGCGAGCCGGGCAGCGACGCGACGGTCCGCGCGCTGGCTGCGGCGCTGCCGCAGGACGTGACGCTGCGCGTGGTGGGCGGCGTGTCGCTGGCGGATTGCGCGGCGTGCGCGGTGATTCCCTTCGGCGTGAACACGGAAAACCTGCGCACCATCACGGCGCTGTCGGTGACGGAGATGCGCGTGCAGGCGGACAGCCCGCAGGTCGTCACCGAGATCGACAACCGGTACCTCGCCTCGGACGTGAAGCTCTGGCTCTCCGACCTGTTTGAGGACGAGATGACGGTGTACTTCCTTGAAAACGCCGCGCAGCCGGGCGTTGCGGCCAGGCCCATCCCGCTGTGCGAGCTGGACAGGCAGGCGCACTACGACCATCGCACGGCGGTGCTGGTGCCGCGCGTGAGCGTGTACGAGCGCAGCCGCGCGACGTACGAGGACTTTGTGGAGGTCATTTCCCGCCTGCGCGGCCCGGGCGGCTGCCCGTGGGACCGGGCGCAGACGCACCACACGCTGCGTCAGTACATGATCGAGGAGGCCTGCGAGGCGGCCGAGGCCATGGACGGCGACGACGACATGAAGATCGCGGACGAGCTGGGCGACGTGCTGCTGCAGGTGGTGCTCAACAGCTGCATCGGCGCGGAGCATCGCGCGTTCACCGACCGCGATGTGACGAGCATGGCGGCGCACAAGATGATCACCCGCCACGAGCATGTCTTCGGCAAGGCGAAGGCGGACAGCGCCCAGGCGGTCACCTCCGTCTGGGAGAACGCGAAAAAGAAGGAGCGCGGCGAGCAGACGGCGCTGGAGCGTGTGCTGGACATCGCCCCCTCGCTGCCGGCGCTGATGCGGGCGCAGAAGGCCGTGCGCCGCGAGCAGCAGGCCAAGGGCGAGCCGAGCAATCTGAAGGCAGCGCTTGAGCAGGCGCGCCGCGCGGTGGATGCGTTGACCCAAGAGGGCGCGGGCGAAGGGGAGCTGGGCGCGGCGCTGATGAGCCTGTGCGCGGCTGCGCACGCGATGGACCTGGACGCGGAAACGGCGCTGCGCAGCGCGATTGCGGCCAACGTCGAGCGCCTGCGCAGGGAGGAGAAAAAGGCCTGATTTTCTGGGAAAATTTTGAGAAAAGGCCCGTTCCCTCTTGCATGTAAGCAGGAAACCATGTAGAATATGGTTTAGTCGTCTTCCGGTTGTCCTGGCAGAGGGCAGCGCGGAGTGACCGTGTTTAAGGAGGAAATATCGTACCATGAATAAGAACGAACTGAGCGCGGCAATCGCCGCCAAGGCGGGCCTGACCCGCAAGGATGCCGAGGCTGCCGTTTGCGCGATGAGCGACATCATTGCCGAGAGCCTCAAGAACGGCGAAAAGGTCCAGATCGTGGGCTTTGGCGCGTTTGAGGTCAAGGAGCGTCCGGCGCGCAAGGCGCGCAACCCCAAGACTGGTGAGGAGATCCAGATCGGCGCCCGCCGTTCTCCGATGTTCAAGCCGGGCAAGGCGCTCAAGGAAGCTGTCGAGGGCTAATCAAAAGAACTTCCCGGGAGAAATCCCGGGATTCTTTTTACGCCATGGGAAATTGCCGTACATCAGGCCTGAACGGCGTTATTGGATCAAGCTGTTCGGAAGCGGGCGCAATGCTGCCGGCCTCCAAAGGAGAAAAGAAGAATGAACTACATGGTGAAACCCCTGAGCTACGTGCTGCTGATTGTGCTGGGGTATGCGCTCAAGCGCGCGGGGTTCTTCGGCCGGGAGGATTACCGGCTCATGTCCAGGATCATGATCAACATCACGCTGCCGTGCACGATCGTGCGCGCGTTCAGCGGATTCTCGAGAGATCCGCAGATGTTTTTGATCGTGGGCATCAGCTTCGTGTGCTCGATGCTGCCGCCGATCCTCATGTATCTGGCGACGCCCGGCGTCGATACCCGCCTGCGCGCCTACCGGATGATCAACATCGGCGGCTACAACATCGGCTGCTTCTCCCTGCCGCTGATTGAAGCGTTCTTCGGCGGCACGGGCGTGGTGGCGGCGTGCATGTTTGACGTGGGCAATGCGGTGATGATGACCGGCGGCGCCTACGCGCTGACCTCCACGCTGCTGAAAACCGGCGGCGAGACGCGGGAGAGCGCCCGGGATATCCTGATGAAGTTCCTCAAATCCGCGCCGTTTGACACCTATCTGATCGTGTTCCTGCTGATGGCGCTGAACGTGCAGCTCCCGGAGGCGGTGTATACCCTCGCGCAGCCGGCGGCCAACGCCAATGCGTTCATCGCGATGCTGATGATCGGCATGATGTTCGAGCCGGCGGGCGACAGGACGAAGCTGACCGAGGCGGCCCGCGAGCTGGCTGTGCGCTACGCGATCGCCGCCGTGTTCGCGCTGGCATGCTACTTCCTCACGCCGTTCAGCCTGATCATCCGTCAGACGCTGGTGGTGCTGTGCTTCGCGCCGCTCTCCAGCCTCGCGCCGATCTACACCGACCGCTGCCGCAGCGATACGGCGCTGGCGAGCTTCACCAACTCCGTGTCCATCGCGGTCAGCCTCGTGGCGATGCTTGCGCTGTTGATGATTTTTGTTGCCTGATGCGCGGGATAACGGTATAATGGAATCAACACAACCGGGAGGACAGAGAATATGGAAAAGGCAAAGGTTTATTTCACGGATTTCCGCACCGTGGCCAACGGCGACGGCCTGACTACCAAGCTCAAGAAGCTGATCCGCAAGGCGGGCATCGCGAATATTGACATGGACGGCAAGTTCGTGGCGATCAAGATGCACTTCGGCGAGCTGGGCAACCTCAGCTTCCTGCGCCCGAACTACGCCCGCGCGGTGGCGGACGTCGTCCGCGAGCTGGGCGGCAAGCCGTACCTGACGGACTGCAACACGCTCTACCCGGGCAGCCGCAAGAACGCGCTGGAGCACCTGCAGTGTGCCTGGGAGAACGGCTTCACGCCGCTGACCGTCGGCTGCCCGATCCTCATCGGCGACGGCCTCAAGGGCACGGACGACGTGGAGGTGCCGGTCGTCGGCGGCGAATACGTCAAGGCGGCGAAGATCGGCCGCGCGGTGATGGACGCGGACGTGTTCATCAGCCTCACGCACTTCAAGGGCCACGAGGCGACCGGCTTCGGCGGCGCGATCAAGAACATCGGCATGGGCTGTGGCTCCCGCGCGGGCAAGGCGGAGCAGCACAACGACGGCAAGCCCGTCGTCGAGGAGGAGAACTGCCGCGGCTGCCGCCTCTGCCAAAAGCTGTGCGCCAACGAGGGCCTGGTCTTTGACGAGAAGGCCCGCAAGATGCACATCAACCCCGACAAGTGCCTCGGCTGCGGCCGCTGCCTGGGCGCGTGCAACTTCGACGCAATCCACTTCGTCAGCGACAACGCGAACGCCGTGCTCAACTGCCGCATGGCCGAGTACGCGAAGGCGGTCGTTTCCGGCCGTCCGAACTTCCACATCTCGCTCGTGCAGGACATCTCCCCGAACTGCGACTGCCACTGCGAGAACGACGCGCCGATCCTGCCGGACATCGGCATGTTCGCGTCCTTTGATCCGCTGGCGCTCGATCAGGCGTGCGTGGACGCGTGCCTTGACCAGCAGGCGCTGCCGGGCAGCCAGCTCTGGGATAACCTGCGCAAGCCGGGCTTTGCGGACTGGGGCGACCCGTTCACCAACTCCACGCCCAATTCCGAGTGGCGCAGCTGCCTGGAGCACGCCGAGAAGATCGGCCTGGGCACGCGCGAGTACGAGATCATCAGAATGTAAAAGCGGGCGCCGCGGTGCCGGTCCGAAAGAACGGCAGCGCGGCGCTTTGTCTGCCTGGAAACTGACTATGTCAAATAATGGAGCCTATGTTTTGGCTGGCACTTGACGTACTTTTTCCGGCATGTTAAAATATGGACAAAACGAAAGACAGAGGCTCCGCGCTCATGGGACCCTCCGGGCCGCATGGGCCATTGGGCACGATGGGCAACCGCCGTACCTGCCGTCTGCGAAGGAGTTCTTCTTTCCACGGGCTCGCACTGTACCCTTGTGCAGGTGCGCTGGTTGGTGGGGGAGGACTCTGTTTTTTGTCTGAGCATTCCGCCGAAGGCGGAAAAACGGCAAATTGAAACAGGGAGGAAAGTATCATGTCTGCGAAGAAAATCTTCGACAAAGAAGTGACCCGCCGTCAGTTTCTGAAGGTAACTGGCAAGGGCGTTGCGGGCCTGGCGGCATCCACCAGTCTGCTCAGCCTCTTTGGCCTCACCAAGGCTGAGGCAGAGTCCGGCGCGGTCAGCGTCCTGGCGACGGCTGACGGCGTCCTGGTGGCCAACGGCGCCCGCTGCACCGGCTGCCAGCGCTGCGAGGTGAACTGCACGCTGCTCAACGACGGCAAGGCCATGCCCTATATCAGCCGCGTGAAGGTGCTACGCAACTACTACCATGGCAATGACGGCAAGGAGGGCGGCATCTTCGGCTCTTTCGACTACACGCCTGACACCTGCCATCAGTGCGAGGATCCGGCCTGCCTGAAGGCCTGCCCGATGGGCGCGATCTCCGTGCGCGAGTCCGACGGCGTCCGCGTCATCGACAAGGACAAGTGCGTGGGCTGCGGCGCCTGCGCGAAGGCCTGCCCGTTCGGCATGCCGACCATCGACCCGGAGACGAACAAGTCCACCAAGTGCGTGGCCTGCGGCTTCTGCGCGGCGAACTGCCCGTGCGGCGCGCTGAAGATCGTCAAGTGGGAAGACGTCGCCGCGGCGATGGCGTAATCCCGACTGAATGAAGGAGGTAAAACCATATGTATGCATGGACCGGCAAGATCCTTCGTCTGAACATGACGACGAAGACGGCGACCATTGAAGATAACAAGTACTGCAAGGAATACCTGGGCGGCCAGGGCCTGGCCGACCGCATCATCTACGATGAGGTTCCCACCGGCACCCATCCGCAGGACGATGCGTCCAAGATCGTCATTGCGGCCGGCACCCTGTGCGGCACCGGCGCGGCCTGCTCCGGCCGTACCAGCGTGGCGCTGATGTCCGCCTTCACCGAGGTGCCCACCATCGTGGACGCCCACATGGGCGGCAACATGGCACCGCAGATCAAGTTCTCCGGCTATGACGCCATCATCGTCGAGGGCAAGGCCGACGCGCCGACCTGGGTCAAGATCCACAACGACGAGGTTTCCTTCGAGGATGCCTCCGGCGTTTGGGGCCTGGGCACCCGCAAGACCACCGAGATCCTCAACCAGGAGGCCGGCCCCGAGTACTGCGTGTGCGCCATTGGCCCGGCGGGCGAGAATCTGGTCAACGATTCCATCATCGTCAACTCCATGTGCCACGCGGCCGGCGCCGGCTCCGGCGCTGTCTTCGGCAGCAAGAAGCTCAAGGCCATCGTCATCCACGGCACCAAGTCCGTTGCCGTTGCGGATCCGATGAAGACCCTGGAGCTGCAGCAGTATCAGCTGCGCGAGCTCATCGGCGTTAACAACAACCATGTGCAGCCCTCCAACCAGCAGAGCTGGAACGAGTTCGTCGGCGCGACGCGCTGGCAGGGCGGCCCCGGCAAGATGTGGGGCGAGGCCATCGGCGGCCCGCTGGACACCGGCGAGCAGAAGCCGGGCGACATCAACGCCATCGGCATGCGCAACCACACCATCAACTTCTTCATGGGCAACGATGACATCGCCTTCAAGCACACCGTGAAGACCGGCGGCTGCTATTCCTGCCCGATCCGCTGCTTCCCGGATCTGCACTTCGATGCCCTCAAGGAGTACGGCACCCAGTACAACACCGCGACCTGCATGACCCTCATGCACGCGGGCGACTACTACAACGGCCACATCAACGATTTCGTGGATCCGGGCGACGGCACGCTGACCCTCGGCTCCCACATCCAGTGGCTGATGGACGACTACGGTGTCTGGTGCGGCTACGGCGACCTGGACTACACCTTCGCCTATTGCATGAAGAACGACATCTTTAAGCAGAAGCTCTCCGCCGAGGAGTACGCCGAGATCCCGTGGGCTCTGCAGGAGGCGGGCGATCCGCAGTGGGCCAATGAGATGGTCAGCCGCATCGCCACCAAGAAGGGCGAGTTCGGCCGCGTGCTGGGCCTGGGCTCTCTGTGGACGGCCAAGGAGTGGGGCTTCCCGGATTCCTTCTGGAACGAGGCGACCGGTAACTACTTCAACTTCAAGAAGGGCTACATCCGTCATCACTCCAGCGAGTCCTTCGGTCAGGTCGGCGGCCTGGTCAATATCGTCTTCAACCGCGACTCCATGTGCCATACGCACCAGAACTGCCTGGGCAACGGCCTGCCCTATGACATCGTCAAGGGCGTCCTGGAGGAGAAGTTCGGCGAGGGCTGCGCGGACAAGACCGCGTGCTATACGCCGATGAACCCGGCGAAGGCCAAATTTGCCAAGTGGGCCATCGTGCGCAACAACGTGCATGACAGCCTCGCGCTGTGCAACTGGGTCTGGCCGATGACCTTCTCCCCGATGAAGGAGCGCGGCTACAAGGGCGACACCGCCCTGGAGGCCAAGCTGCTCACCGCTGTCACCGGCGAGGAGTGGACCGAGGAGAGCGTCGACTTCGTCGGCGAGCGCATCATGCAGCTGCAGCGCGGCATGACCGCCCTGGAGCTGAACTCCAAGAACCTGCGCGCCGATCACGACGGCGTCAGCGACTGGGTCTTCGACCGCGATCCGGACAAGGCTGCGTTCACCGAGGGCACCACGAAGCTCGAACGCGCGGATTGGGAGACGGCGCTGGATATGTACTACGAGGAGTGGGGCTGGGACAAGGCCACCGGCATCCCGACCCGCGCCACGCTGGAGAAGTTCAACCTGGCTGACCTCGCCGATAAGCTCGAGGCGGCCGGCCTGCTGCCCGCGTAATCGGAAGAATCAGGAAAATATTTGGGGGGAGGGGCGTTTCCCGGGAAGCGCGCCTTCCCCTGATTCGTCAAATACACGGAGGTGATCCTGTGACGAACGAGAAAGAGCATGTGACGCCCGAGGCCGGGCAGGAAGCCATGCCGGCTGGCGAAGAGGCTTTGGACAGACCCGCTGAGGAGCTGTCGCCGGAGGAGCAGCTCGAGCAGGAAAAGCGTCAGCGCTGGGCGCGCTGCGCCGAGGCCGTGCGCGAGCAGGGCAAGGAGGAGCAGTACCTGACGCTCAGCGACCTGTGCGCCTGGCAGGAGATGGAGAAGGACGACGCCGCTGCGATGATGCGCGAACTGATGGAGCAGGAGGAATACAAGGACATCTGCGTCTATCAGGGCGCGAAGGATCTGTATTACTACACATATCCTACGCTGGCGCACAACTACGTCAAAAACGTCGCACTGGCCCAGGAGGATGACCTGCCGCACACCATCGCCGAAATCGTGCGCTATGAATCAAAAATCTATCCGCGCGCTACGGCGATTGAGACGTTCAGCAAGTTCCCGTATCACTACACGGAGATCCAGACCCGGCGCGCGCTGGAGCTCATGGCCAAGCTGCCGGAATATGCCGACATCGAGACCTATGTCAGTGGAAAGAAGAAGACGTACATCTTCTCGACGAAGTATCTTTCCCGCGCCTATGCCTCGAGCCTTGTGGAAACGCAAGAGGATGTGCGCATCTGGCTGTGAAGGAGAATGCTTTGGGCCGTGCCAGGCGGAGAAGCTCAAGGGAACCGCTGTGGTCCTGCCAACGCAGCTTCAGGGAGGCTTTCGGGCCTCCTTCTTTTTTTGCCTGCAAGGGCATAGGCTTGCCGGGGTGATTCGATGAACGCGGTATTCTGCATGATGCTGCTTATCGGCGTGGCGGCAGCCGCGGCGCAGGGCAGGCTGTCTGCGGCGCAGGACGCGCTGCTGGGCGGCGGCGCGGAGGCGGCGGCCTTCTGCCTGAGCATGGCGGGCGCGTATGCGTTCTTTGGCGGGCTGCTGGGCGTGCTGCGCGAGAGCGGCGTGACGGGAGCGCTGGCGAACGCGCTGCGCAGGCCGCTTTTTCGGCTGTTCCGCTTTGCGCCGGGCGAGGAGCAGGCGCTCTCAGACATCAGCGTGAACCTCGCTGCGGACATGCTGGGCATGGGCGGCGCGGCGACGCCCGCCGGCCTGAGCGCCATGCGAAAAATGGCGGCGGCGGGCAGGCAGGACGGGCGCGCGAGCGACGCGATGCTGCTGTTTCTGACGCTGAACATGTGCAGCGTGCAGCTGCTGCCCACGACGATGATCGCCATCCGGGCGCAGGCGGGCGCGAAGAATCCGGCGGACATCGTGCTGCCGACGCTGCTGGCCACCGGCGCTCAGACGCTGACAGGAATTGCACTGTGCAAAATCTTTGCCATGAGGAACAAAGCGCATGATTGATTCGTCTTGTCTATTGCCGGCGCTTGTCGTCTTTTCGCTGCTCTTCGGGCTGCACGCGCGCATCGACGTATACCGCGCATTTGTGTGTGGGGCGAAGGAGGGGCTTCTGACGCTGCTGGAGATGGCGCCGTACCTGTGCGCCATCCTGACGGCGACGTCGCTGCTGCGCGGGACGGGCGTGCTCGACGCGATGGAGGACGCGCTATCGCCGCTGCTGGGCGCGCTGGGCGTGCCGGCCGGGGCAACAGGCGTCGTGCTGCTGCGGCCGCTGTCGGGCTCGGCGGCGCTGGCGGCGGTGCGCGACGTGATCGCGCGGTATGGGGCGGACAGCCGCGCGGCGCGGTTTGCCTGCGTCATCAGCGGCGCGAGCGAGACGATTTTCTTCACCGGCTCCCTGTACTTGGGCGCGGCGGGCGCGCGCAGCGCGGGCTATGCGCTGCCGGCGGCGCTGCTGGCGTACGCTGCGGGCGTGGCGGCCACGGGCTTTCTGGTTTCCCCGTAAAGCGATGACAACATTTGCCCGCTCTTGACAGAAACGGCGCGATAGACTACAATAAACCAAAGTGGATTTGTGTACGCTTTCGACATAGATCGGCGGAGAACTCTGCCGGGGAAGGGAGGAAGGGGCCGCGCGTTCGGCCCTGAACGTAAGAATGGAGAAGCGCATGAAAGGCTTCCGGCTTGGAATCGCGACGCTGCTTGCCCTGCTGATGCTGGCGCTGTGTGGCGCGGCGGCTGCGGATGCGGATCCGATCCGCGTGTCCTCGCTGAGCGAACCGCAGTCTGTGATCTCCGAGCAGGATGTTTCCATTACCATCAAGATCTACAACAGCAGCCAGACGGACATGCAGGAGGAGATCACGCTCTTCAACCCGCAGGGAATTTCTGTTCAAAAATACAGCGGCCTCAAGGGCGAGCAGAGCGTGACGTACACCGGCAAGTGGCATGTGACGCAGGACCAGATCGAAAAGGGCAAGATCAGCTACTATATTCAGTATGTGATCGATACGGGCAGCGGCCCGCAGAAGGCCACCCGCACCGTGCCTGTGACCATCCAGACCGAGGAGGCTGCGCCGCAGCTGACGGCGACGTACAGCGTCTCCCCGGCCAGCGCGCGCGAGGGACAGAGCGTGACCCTGTCCTACACGCTCTCCAACACCGGCAATGTCGAGCTGCGCAACATCGTGATCAAGAACGACGGCGTCTCCAAGGAGGAGCTGGCGCAGCCGTCCCTGTCCGTGGGCGAGAAGGTGACGCTCACCGACACGTTCACCATGGGCAGCAAGGAGCTGGTGAGCAAGCCGTCCATCTCCTATCAGGCGGCGGATTCCAAGAAGACGCTGACCATTTCCGACATGGCCCGCAAGACCATCACCGTCGCGGAGAACGGGCTTGAGGCGTCCCTGTCGGCCAAAAACGCCGAGGACGTGTATCCGGGCGAGCAGGTCGCCCTGACCGTGGCGCTCAAGAACACGGGCAGCCAGTCCTACACGGGCCTGACGGCGACGCTGAGCGACGGCACCGTGGCGTTCTCAGGCGTGGAGCTGGGCGCGGGCGCCTCCTACGAAAAGGAAATCGAATGGACGGCCGCGCAGAATGCGACGCTGAGCGTGACCGTCTCCGGCAGCGACGGCAGCGGCGAAGACGTGAGCGTCGTCTCCAACGAGGTATCCGTCACCACGCAGGATGCTTCCCGCGCGCTGCTGCTGAACGTCTATGCCGACGCGGCGCAGAGCGTCATCTACAGCGAGCCGGCCGTCGTGCGCTTTGGTGTGGTGGTGGAGAACGTGGGCGAAACCGACGCGGCGACGCTGACCATCACGCAGGCGGGCACCACCGTCGCGAAGATCCCGTCGCTGCCCTCCGGCGAGAGCCGCACGGTCGTCTTCGACGTGGAAACCAGCATCGCGGGCAAGTTCCAGTTCGTCGTCCATGGCAAGGATGTGGACGGCAACGAGCGCACCTTTGAATCGGATATTCTGGAGATCGCCTACGTCGCGCCGACGCCGACGCCGACCGCCGTGCCGACGCCGACCCCGGTGCCGCCGACGCCGTCTCCCGTGCCGACTGCGACCCCGGCCCCGACGCTGGGTGAAATCATCGCCGAGAAGGTGAACCCTGTCGTGCTCTACAGCATCGCGGGTGTTCTGGCGGCGCTGCTGGTGGCCGTGCTGGCTGTCAGCGGCGTGACGAGCGCCAGACGCAAGAAGCGCATGGCGCAGGCGATTGACACCATCGAGCTCTCCCCGGACGTGCGCAATCACAGGGGCGTTGCGCGCCGCCGCAGGCAGCAGGGCGCGAAGGCGGCCCCCAAGGCGGAAGCACAGGAGGACGAGCCGATCGTCCCGGCGGCGGAGCTGACCGCGGAGGAGAAGACGGAATCCACGACGCCTGCGCGCGACGCGATGCGTCAGCTGGAGCGCGAGGAGGGACGCCGCCGCCGCGCTGCGGTGGAGGTGCCGACCGATGAGACGCTGCGCGTCGTGCCGGTCGACCAGCGCCCGGAATTCATTGCGCAGGGCAAGGTGGACGATTCCCAGACCCGCATCTTCGGCAAGCTGGCCGACGAGGTGGCGCAGGCTGCCGCGCCGAAGGCTGAGGAGCCGGCCGAGGTGCCCGCGGTGAACAAGGTGGCCGATCTGTTCGAGGAGGCGCCGGCGATCGAGGAGAAGCCTGAGGCCCAGGCCGATCAGACGATCCGCCTGAGCCGCGCGCAGATCGAGGAGATCCGCCAGCAGCAGCCGCGCGAGGACAAATACGCAGGCAGCGGCAAAAAGAAGGACGAGATCAAGCCGATGAAGAAGAAGGGCCTGTTCTCCGGCTTCGGCAAAAAGAAGAAGGCCGAGGCGGACGAGGACGACTTCGTGGAGGACAGCGACGACGATTCTGACGACGACGACTTCATCGAGTAAGGAAAAGCGGGACAAGGGCTGTCGGAGCAATCCGGCAGCCCTTTTATCGCGGGAGAAACATCAACGACGCCGGCGCTGTACATTTCGCAAAGCGCATGCTATAATGTCAGCGACGAGGAGGAAACAGGGTGTTTACAGGCTTTTTACAGGAGGCGCTCGATTTTCTGAGCGACATCCGCTTCAACAACAACCAGACGTTTTACGAGCAGAATCAGGCGCGGTACGAGCAATACGTGAAAGCGCCGCTGCGCGCACTCTGCGATGAGATGACGCCGGTGGTGCAGCTCATCGACCCGCGGCTGGATACCCGGCCCGGGCGCACGATGTCGCGCATCCGCCGCGATACGCGCTTTTCAAAGGACAAATCCCCGTTCCGCGACCATGTGTGGCTGGGTTGGCGCTATCCCGGCGAGAGCCGGAGCGAGGGCTTTGGCATGTACTGGGGCTTTGGGCCGGATTGGCTGTCCTGGGGCGAGGGATGCTATGCGGCGGATAAGCCGCTGATGGACGCGCTGCGGCTGCACATCCGCAGATACCCGGACGAGGTGCGCGAGGCGCTCTATGCTCCGCGGCTCAGCGGCCGGTTTGCGCTCTATGGCGAGGACTACAAAAAGATCGCCGTGCCGGACGACGTGCCGGAGGATCTGCGGACGCTGTATGTGAAAAAGGGCTTCGGCATCGAGCACAACGGGACCAGAGAGGAATGGAAAATGCTCCATTCGCACGACATGGCCGATCTGCTGGCCCGGGAGCTCTCGGCGATGGCGCCGCTTCAGCAGCTGATGCAGCGCATGCGCCAGCAGGCGGAATACGCGCAGGAGCAGCAGGTGAAGGAGCGGGAGGCGCAGCAGCGCGAGGCGGCAAAGCAAACGCAGGCCCCCGCGAAGATGACCGTGCGCAGCGCGGAGGAGTTCGAGTTTTAGGTTCTGCCGTATCAGGCATGCGCGAAGCGAAGAAGGGAGTTTGAGGGATGGAATCCCTCAAGCGGGTTTGGGCGGCAGCCCAACGTAATCCCATGGGATTCGGGGCGGCAGTCCCGGGAAGGATGGCTTATGAATTTATTTGTTGAGATGTTGAAGGCGGTGCTCTTCGGCGTGGTCGAGGGCATCACGGAGTGGCTGCCCATCAGCTCGACCGGTCACATGATCCTGCTGGATGAGTTCATTCAGCTGCAGATGAGCGACGCGTTCAAGACGATGTTCAACGTCGTCATCCAGCTCGGCGCGATCCTCGCGGTCGTCGTGTTGTATTTCTCCAAGCTCTGGCCGTTCAAGCGGGGCGGCAGGAATCTGACATCCTGGCTGCGTATGGACACGGTGAGCCTGTGGATCAAGGTCGTCGTGGCCATCCTGCCCAGCGCCATCGTCGGCATTCCGTTTGACGACTGGATGGACGCGCACCTGCATACCGCGCCCGTCGTGGCGGCGATGCTGGTGATTTACGGCGTGGCGTTCATCCTGATCGAGCGCAGGCAGAACCCGCATAAACGCGCCAGAGTCCAGAGCGTGGAGCTCATCGACATGCGCATGGCGCTTGCCATCGGCCTGTTCCAGGTGCTCTCGCTGGTGCCGGGCACCAGCCGCTCCGGCGCGACGATCCTGGGCGGCATGCTCATGGGCTGCTCGCGTGCGGCGGCGAGCGAGTTCAGCTTCTTCCTGGCGATCCCGACGATGGCCGGCGCGAGCCTGATCAAGGTGCTCAAGTTCGGCCTGAGCTTCACCGGCGCGGAGCTGCTGATCCTGCTGGTCGGCTGCGTGACGGCGTTCGTCGTGTCCGTCGTGGCGATCAGGACGTTCATCGGCTACGTCAAGAAGCATAGCTTCACGGCGTTCGGCTGGTACCGCATCGCGCTGGGCGCGCTGGTGGCGGTGTACTTCCTCATCAAATAAAGAAAGACGTCTGGAAGCGAAGAACTTCCAGGCGTCTTCTGTATGCGGCGAAAAATCGGAATCAACGCAGAAAATACGGCGGCACCAGCCGCATGGCCCGGATCGCGACGAGCGCGAGCAGGTGCAGCGGATAGGCGGCGTAGAACAGGAAGGTGAAGAGGGGATTGCGCGCGCCGCGCCGGCCGTTGTACAAAAGGATGGGGAGCAGCGAACACAGGGCGCACAGGGACACCAGCACCCAGCTTGCCGTCACGCCGGAGAGCGCAAGGCTCAGTGTGTACAGCAGCAGCGTGGCGGCCATGGAAAGCGCCATGCGCAGCCGGTTTTCGCCGGCGTAATACACGCACAGGCACAGCGCGATGGCCAGCCAGCCGTAGCTCACGCGCGCGGCCATCGCCGCCATGCACAGCGTGAGGATGACGAGGGCGGCCTGCACGGGCCGGCCGCGCAGCGCCTCGGCGGCATAAAGCGCCATCAGCCCCAGCAGCAGGGAGAAGAGCACGTTCTGCTCCATGCCGCAGGCGACGCGGCCGAAGATCAGCAGATCGAACGGAATCTCCGAAAGGATGGCCAGCAGCAGAAGGCGGCGGCCATAGGCGCGCACATCGCGCGTGTGCAGAAAGCCCTGCGTGAGCAGAAAGCAGTAAATGGGAAATGAAATGCGGCCCACGCAGCGAAACGCGCCCACGGCAGGGAACAGCGCGAGGCCCGCGTGATCGACAAACATGGCCGCAAGCGCCAAAAGACGCAGCGCAAACGAGGACAGGCGCGCTCCCTCCTTTCCCCAATCAGAAAAACGCAATGATTGTATATGATATAGGAAGATCGGCTCGTTGTCAATGTTCGACATAATCCGAATGATCGCGCCGAGAAAGGCTGAAAAAGTCGGAAAATGATTGCGTATCCACGACTTCGATGCTATAATGAAAAAAGCGCTCACTTTCATACGGGCGCGATTGATGAACAATTCCGCTTTGATCACGGAGGAGGATTATCGTGAGTCAGGTCAGAAGAATCTATGCAGAGAAGCGTCCGGGCTATGACGTCGCCGCGCAGCAGCTGTGCAGCGAGCTGCGCGAGGTGCTGGGCACGCAGGCGATCGAGCGCGTGCGCATCTTCCAGCGCTACGACGTGGAGGGCGTTTCCCAGACGGCGCTTGAGAGCGCGAAGGGCATCATCTTCTCCGAGCCGAACGTTGACCTTTTGTACGATGAGACGCTGCCGCAGATGGACGCGCAGCTGCTGGCGGTGGAGTACCTGCCGGGCCAGTATGACCAGCGCGCCGACAGCGCCAGCCAGTGCCTGCAGCTGCTCAGCCCCAATGAGGATCGACCGAAGGTGGTCTGCGCGAAGGTGTATGCCGTCGAGGGCGCGCAGGTGACGAGGCCGATGATGGACGCGATTGCCGCACACCTCATCAACCCGGTTGAGGCGCGCCGCGCCAGCATGGATAAGCCCGAGACCCTGGCGATGCACGCCGACGTCCCGGCGGACGTGGCCGTCATCGAGGGCTTCATTTCCATGAGCGACAAGGCGCTCGCCGACATGGTGAAGACCATGGGCATGGCGATGAGCGCGGAGGACCTGTGCTTCTGCCGCGATTATTTCCGCGATACCGAGAAGCGCGACCCGTCCGTCACGGAGCTGCGCGCGATCGATACCTATTGGTCCGATCACTGCCGCCACACCACCTTCCTGACTGCGATTGACAATTTTGAATTTGAGAGCGGCGAATTGGCCGAGCCGATCCGCGCGGCGTACGAGCTGTACATCGACACCCGCAGGGACGTGTACGGCGAGCGCAAAAAGGACGTGTCCCTGATGGACATGGCGACCCTGGGCGCGAAGGCGCTGCGCAAGATCGGCAAGCTCGACGACCTGGACGCGTCCGACGAGATCAACGCGTGCTCCATCGTCGTCACCGCGAACGTGGACGGCAGGGAAGAGCCCTGGCTGATCATGTTCAAGAACGAGACGCACAACCATCCCACCGAGATCGAGGGCTTCGGCGGCGCGGCCACCTGCCTGGGCGGCGCCATCCGCGACCCGCTCTCCGGCCGCAGCTATGTTTATCAGGCGATGCGCATCACCGGCTCCGGCGATCCGCGCGTGCCCTACTCCCGCACCCGCCAGGGCAAGCTCCCGCAGCGCCGCATCACCACGACCGCCGCGCAGGGCTACTCCTCCTACGGTAACCAGATCGGCCTGGCCGCGGGCAAGGTGCAGGAATACTACCATCCGGGCTTCGTCGCCAAGCGCATGGAGCTGGGCGCCGTCATCGCGGCGACCCCGCGCGACCATGTCCGCCGCGGCCAGCCGGCCCCGGGCGACGTGATCATGCTGCTGGGCGGCCGCACCGGCCGCGACGGCTGCGGCGGCGCAACCGGTTCCTCCAAGGCGCACAGCGTCGAGTCCCTCTCCACCTGCGGCGCGGAGGTCCAGAAGGGCAACCCGCCGACCGAGCGCTGCATCCAGCGCCTGTTCCGCAGCGCGGAGTTTGCGCAGATGGTCAAGCGCTGCAACGACTTCGGCGCGGGCGGCGTGTGCGTCGCCGTGGGCGAGCTGGCCCCGGGCCTTGTCATCGAGCTGGACGCCGTGCCCAAAAAGTATGAGGGCCTGGACGGCACCGAGCTGGCGATCTCCGAGTCCCAGGAGCGCATGGCCTGCGTGATCGAGCCCGACATGGTCGAGCGCTTCAAGCAGATGGCCTATGAGGAGAACCTGGAGGCGACGCAGGTTGCGGTCGTCACCGAGGAGGAGCGCCTGGTGATGCACTGGCGCGGCAAGACGATCGTCGATCTGTCCCGCGCGTTCCTGGACACCAACGGCGTCACGCAGCACGCGAGCGCGGTGATCGCCGCGCCGGACAGCGAGCACCCGTACCTGACCGCGCAGCCGGACTTTGCCAAGGGTAAGACCGTGCGCGAAGCGTGGCTGGCCATGCTGGGCGACCTGAACGTCTGCTCCCAGAAGGGCATGGTCGAGCGCTTTGACGGCACCATCGGCGCAAGTACGATCCTGGCGCCGTACGGCGGCGTGCACCGCGACAGCCCGAACGAGGCGATGGCCGCGCTGATCCCGACCGAGGGTGAGACGACCACCGCGACGCTGATGGCCCACGGCTATGATCCGTACCTGTGCGAGTGGAGCCCGTTCCACGGCGCGGTGTACGCGGTCACCGAGTCCCTGGCCAAGATCTGTGCGGCGGGCGGCGACGTGACGAAGGCCCGCCTGACCTTCCAGGAGTATTTTGAGAAGCTGGGCAAGGACGAGAAGCGCTGGGGCAAGCCGGCGGCCGCGCTGCTGGGCGGCCTGTCCGCGCAGCTGGGCTTCGGCACCGCGTCCATCGGCGGCAAGGACTCCATGAGCGGCACGTTTGAGGACATCCATGTCCCGCCGACGCTCGTCTCCTTTGCGGTGACTGCCGTGGAGGCGAAGAACATCATCTCCACCGATTTCAAGGGCGGCGACCACCGCATCGCGCTGCTGCGCCTGCCGGTGGACAGCCACCTCCTGCCGGAATACGACAAGGCGCTCATGCGCTATGATCTGCTGCGCCAGGCGATCGAGCGCGGCGACGTACTTGCGGCGCACACTGTGGGCCGCGGCGGCATCGCCGCTGCCGTCACGATGATGGCGCTGGGCAGCCGCGTAGGCGTGAGCCTGGACGGCGTGACCGAGGAGGAGCTCTTCCTGCCGGCTTACGGCAGCATCGTCTGCGAGCTGGCGGACGGCGCGCCGGTGCCGGCGGGCATGGAGGTCATCGGCTTCACGTCCGGGCATCCGATGGTCAACGCCCTGGGCACGGTGCTCTCCCTGGAGGAGGCGTACAAGGCCTGGACCGCGCCGCTGGAGAGCGTCTTCCCGACGAGCGCGCCGGCCAAGCATTCCGTTGCGCCGTACAAGCCGTTCGTCGCACGCAACACCAACCGGCCCACGGTTCACGTCGCAAAGCCGCGCGTGTTCATCCCGTCCTTCCCGGGCACCAACTGCGAGCTGGACAGCGCGAAGGCCTTCCGCCGCGCGGGCGCCGAGGTGGAAACCTTCATCTTCCGCAACCTGACGGCCAAGGGCATCGAGGAGTCCGTCGAGGCGATTGTCAGGGGCATCGAGAACGCGCAGATCGTCATGCTGCCGGGCGGCTTCTCCGCAGGCGACGAGCCGGACGGCTCCGGCAAGTTCATCGCGACCGCGCTGCGCAATCCGCGCATCATGGACGCGATCCACGCGCTGCTGGATCAGCGGGACGGCCTGATGCTGGGCATCTGCAACGGCTTCCAGGCGCTCATCAAGCTGGGCCTGGTGCCCTACGGCGAGATCCGCACGCTCGACGAGAGCGATCCGACGCTGACCTACAACACCATCGGCCGCCATGCCGCCACGCATGTGCGCACGGTCGTCTCCTCCGTCAAGTCCCCGTGGATGGCGGGCGTGAACGTCGGCGATATCCACGAGGTCGCCATCTCCCACGGCGAGGGCCGCTTCGTCTGCCGCGAGGGCCAGCTGCGCCGCCTGATGGACAACGGCCAGATCGTCACGCAGTACTGCGACGAGTACGGCATCCCGGCGGCGGAGATGCCGCTCAACCCGAACGGCTCCTACTGGGCCATCGAGGGCATCTGCTCCCCGGACGGCCGCGTGCTGGGCAAGATGGGCCACAGCGAGCGCACCGGCGCGTACGTCGCCAGCAACATCCCGGGCAACAAGGACCAGAAGATCTTCGAGTCCGGCGTGAAGTACTTCCTGTAACGGACCAAATCCTGTCATGGACAAAACAGGCTGTCGGGCATTGCGCCGGACAGCCTGTTTTCATTAAGGAACTCGACAAAAAAGCGGTGGCAGCAGCCATCGCTTATTTCTTATGGGGCGGTTCGGGCTGGTTCTGCGCGCGCAGCACGGCGAGCAGCTTGTCCAGATAAATCTTGTGCGCGACGGTGATGATTGTGTTGCGCAGCATCACCTTTTCTTCCGCCGCCTGCATGTCCAGCGCGTCCATCTCCCCCTTGCGGGAAAAGACGTAGGTGAGCATCTGGTACAGCTCGCTGCGGAAGTAATCGTAGGCGGCCTGGATGGAATACGTTGTGCGCTGAATGGAGAGCATGAGATTCAGATCATCCATGGAGACGACCGACTTCGCCACGGCGATGAAGATCAGCTGCGCGATCTGCTCCCGGTTGTACTGCTTGCGCACGGGCTTGGAGATCAGGCCCTTCTTGACATAGTTGCTGATCATCGAGCCGGTGATGGGCGTGTCCTGAATCGGCGCGAGCGCGTCGGAGATGTATTTGGCCGTCTGCTCCAGGTAGAGCCCCACGTCCGGGATCTCCTGATAGGCGGGCAGATGAAGCGTCTCAATGGACGCGTTGATGTGGTCTCTGAGCATCTGTTCCATGGGCATTCCTCCATTCTCCGTCATTATACAACGGCGAAGCAAAAAAGTCAATTAAACCAGATGACAAGTTTTTAAAAAACTCTTGACGCGGTATGATGAAATGAGGTAGAATATTGCAGGTGAGCAAAGCCTTGCTCATACTCCGCATTGCGAGGGAAGCACCATGTCATACAAGATTGTCGCCGATTCGTCATCCAACATGCGCAGCTTTGACGGCGTTGCCTTTGCCAACGTGCCGCTGAGGATCATCACCAAAGAAAGGGAATACGTCGACGACGAGCATCTTGACGTGGCGCAGATGGTTGCTGACCTCAAGGCGTACAAGGGGACGTCCGGCTCCTCCTGCCCGAACGTGTTCGACTGGCTGAACGCCTTCGGCGACGCGGAGAACGTCTTCGCCGTCACCATCACCAGCAGCCTCTCCGGCAGCTACAACGCGGCCTGCCAGGCGGCGGAGGAATACACCGCGGCGCATCCCGGCAGGAAGGTCTGCGTGCTCGACTCGCTGACCGCCGGGCCGGAGCTGAGGCTGATCTGCGAAAAGGTGCGCGAGGGCATCCTTGCGGGCAAGGCGTTTGAGGAGATTGAGGCGAACACGCGCGCGTACATGAAGCACACGCACACCATCTTTGCGCTCCAGTCGCTCAACAACCTGGCGCGCAACGGCCGCGTGAACGGCGCGGTGGCAAAGCTTGCGGGCGTGCTGGGCATCTGGGTCGTCGGCAAGGGGAGCGACGAGGGCACCCTTCAGCAGGAGCACAAGTGCCGCGGCGAGAAGCGCGCGGCGGAAACCGCCTATGGCGACATGAAGGCGCACGGCTACAACGGCGGCAAGGTGCGCATGAGCAACTGCCTCAACGACAGCGTGACCGATCAGCTGGAGGCGATCATCCGCAGGGACTATCCGGATGCGGAGATCACCTGCGAGCAGACCACCGGCCTGTGCAGCTTCTATGCGGAGCAGGGCGGCATGATCATCGGCTATGAGGACAGGGACGCGTAAGTGCATCAATTGGGGACGGCGAAGACAAGCGCCGTCCTTTTCTGTATGGACAAGGCAGAGGATTGACAATTGCCGCACAAAACGGTATAAGTAGGGTATACAGGAAGCAAAGGAGCAGGACGACGTGACCATTTATGACATTGCCAGGGAGGCAGGCGTATCGGCGAGCACGGTATCGCGCGTCATCAACGACAAGCCCGGCGTGAACCGCCAGACGCGCGAGCGGATTCGCGCGCTGCTGGCCGAGCACCGGTATGTGCCCAATGAGGCGGCGCGCGGGCTGGTGACGCAGTCCAGCAGACTGGTGGGCGTGCTGGTGGCGGATATCCGCAATCAGCATCACATCGAGGGCGCGTACTATATCGCGCAGGAGTTGGCCAGGCTGGGCTATTGCGCGCTGGTACTCAACACCGGCGGCAGCGACGAGGAGCGCGCGGCGGGCATCCGCATGCTGGAGACGCGCAAGGTGGAGGCGGCGGTGCTCATGGGCTCCATCTTCCAGACGGAGGCCGTGCGCGATGCGATCGCCTGCAGCCTGCCCGAGGCGCCGGTGTTCATGCTCAACGGCGAGATGGACCTGCCCAACGTGTACAGCGTTCTCTCGGACGACCGAGCGGGCACGGCGGACTGCGTGGCCTATCTGGCGGAGCGGGGCAGAAAGAGGGTCGCGTTCCTGGTGGATCAGCCGACGCCCAGCAGCCGGCTCAAGCAGCTGGGCTATGAGGACGGCGCGGCGCGGGCAGGCATGCGCGCGCTGACGATTGGCGGCGTGGAGGGCAGCGTCGAGGGCGGCTATGCGGCGGCCAAGGCGCTGCTGGCCGGGCATCCCGATGTCGATGGGCTGATTTGCAGCCTGGATATCATTGCGTGCGGCGCAATGCGCGCCATCGCGGACAGCGGCAGGCGCGTGCCGCAGGATGTGGCGGTGATCGGCACGGACAACTCGGTCTACTGCGACATCTGCACGCCGCGGCTGACGAGCCTCAACACGATGGTGTTTGAATCCGGCGTGGCCATCGCAGACCATGCTGTTCACCAGCATTGTGGAGCGGGAGTCGGTTTGAAGATGTGAAATCGATTGCAACTTATACGGCTTTTTTATCAAAGACACTTGAAATTCATCTGAAAATATGATATCGTATAAATGCAATCGATTGCAATACTGTGGCGGAGAAAAGGGGGCGGATCGGCGATGCGGATCGCGGTGATCGGCGCGGGCGCGATGGGCGTGCTCTACGGCGGCTATATGAGCAGACAGCATGACGTGCTGCTGGTGGATGCAAACCGGGCAAAGATGGACGTGATTCGGGAAAAGGGCGTGACGATTCATGAGCCGGATGGCAGCGTGACGCTGTGCCGCCCGCAGGCTGCGGCGGATACCCGGGGCATGGAGCCGGCAGATCTGGTGATTCTGTTCACCAAGTCGATGGTGTCCGACGCCGCGCTTTCGGCCAATCGCAGCCTCATCGGGCCGGACACCGTGCTCATGACGCTGCAGAACGGCAGCGGGCACGAGGAAACGCTGCTGAAATACGCGGACCGCGCGCATGTGGTCATCGGCACGACGCAGCACAACAGCGCGGTGCTCGACTTCGGCGAGATCCGCCACGGCGGCAGCGGAAAGACCTGCATCGGCTGCCTGGACGGCGATTCGCAGCGCCTGGCGCCCATCGCGCAGGCGTTCACGGCGTGCGGCCTGGAGACGGTCTGTGACGACCGGGTGCAGCGGCTCATCTGGGACAAGCTGTTCACCAACGCCTCCGCCAGCGTGCTGACGGGCGTGCTGCAGGTGCCGATGGGCTTCATTGTGCGGGATGCGCATGCATGGGCGCTGTGCGAGACGCTCGTGCGCGAGGCGGCAGCGGTGGCCGCGGGCGACGGATTCGCCTTTGACGCGGAGGAGAAGCTCGCTCAGGTGCGCGCTGTGTGCGAAAGGAGCCCGGAAGGCCTGACGAGCATCTATGCCGACCTGCGCGACGGACGCAGGACGGAGGTGGACACGATCTCCGGCAGCGTCGTGCGCGCCAGCCGGCGAAACGGCGTGCCCGCGCCGACGCACGAGGCCATGATCGCGCTGGTGCACGCGATGGAGGCCAAAGCAGCTTTGTAACGCGCAGGGCGAAGAAGCGCTGCGGCCTTCTCCGCTCTGCACGGCAAAATCATCATCTGGCACAATCAAACGTTTGGAGGTAATTGTATGGGACCCGTGTATGATCTTTGCGGCCTGCGTCTGATCGACCTGAGCAAGACGCTCGACCCCGCGACGGAGAGCCGCCGCTGCCACCTGATCCGCTATAACACCGGCGGGCCGATTCCGGATTTCCACACCGCGCTCGACCTGACCAGCCATCTCGGCACGCACTGCGAGTGCCCGTATCACCACTTTGAGGACGGCGCGTCCGTTGGCGAGCTGCCGCTGACCACGTTCATGGGCCGCGCGATCTATGTGACGCTCGACCTGCCGGAGAATGCGCAGATCACCGGCGCTGATCTGCAGAAGGCGCTCGGCGACCGCGTGAAGGAGGGCGATATCGTCATCCTCGACAGCCCGCACAAGATTCCGCCGTTCTCCCCGCTGAGCAACACGCCGGACGACCATCGCCTGGTCATCGGTGAGGACAGCGCCAACTGGTTCGCCGACAAGAACGTCAAGTGCGTGGGCTTCGGCGACGGCGTGTCCATCGAGGACTGCGAGGCGAACGTGAAGCCGTTCCACGACATCCTGATGGCGAAGAACATCGTGTTCCTGGAGGTGCTCAAGAACCTGGAGTACCTGGAGAAGGACACCTTCTTCATGGCCTACGCGCCGCTGCCCATCCTGGGCGCGGACTCCTGCCCGGTCCGCGCGTTCGCGATCGAGGGCCTGCCGGGCTTCGACGCCTGAATTTCTTCGCACCCGCATTGGTGTGCGCGAAGCGAAGAAGGGGTTCGGGGACTGCGTCCCCGAGCGGGGTTTGGGGCCTGCGGCCCCAACGTATCCCATTTGAAAAAAGTTGTAGTTTCAGAGCAGGCTGCGCAGCAGCCTACGATTGAAACGGGTTGGCTTTGCGAAGCCTGAATTCAGCAGAAAACAACAAAGAGCCTGCATCGTGCGATGCGGGCTCTTTCGCTGTATTCAGGCTATTTTGTGCGGATCAGAGGTTCGCCTTGATCTTCTCGATCATCTCGGCGTACTGCGCGTCGGTCAGGAAGGTCTTGCCCGGGTTCATGGCGAAGACGCCGCCGTACTCGAACTCGCCCTCGTACTTGGGCACGAGGTGGAAGTGCAGGTGGCAGCCGGTGTCGCCGTAGGCGCCGTAGTTCACCTTCTTGGGGGCGAAGGCGGCGTGGATGGCCTTGGCGGCGCGGTTCACGTCGGCAAAGAAGGCGTTGCGCTCCTCGTCGGAGAGGTTCACGATCTCGCTGACATGGTCCTTGTAGGCCACGATGCAGCGGCCCGGGTGGCTCTGCTCCTTGAAGAGGATGAGCTGGCTGACGCTCAGGTCGCAGATGAAGATGCCGAAGGCGTCCAGCAGCTCGCCCTTCATGCAGTAGCCGCAGTTGCAGTCTTTCATGGGATGTTCCCTCCTGCGAAGTGTATTTTTTCCTATTATACACCCTCCGCCGGAAGACGGCAAGCGGGCGCGCGCGCCCTGAGCGGAAATAAATGGAAAACATGCAAGAATTCCGGGAGGAAATTGGAGCAGGATGTCGAAAAAACAGTATGTTGTCATCATCAAGCGGGCGACGCCCGACGTACGGTTTTTGCATCATTTCCAACCGACAAGAAAGCGGGCTGTGCCCGCTCCCGCATCCGAACGGCTTTGTGTCATGAAGTCATTCGGTGCCCGACGTACGGTGTTCTGCATCGTTTCCAACCGACAAGAAAGCATGAGGAACCATTGTGGACGACATTCAGGGCAAGCATGTCGATCTGTCCATCGACAAGCCGGACCAGCTTTACCGGTTTGCGCACGCGCTGGCCTCGCCGGTGCGCATCCGCATCATGCAGGCGCTGGGCAGCCGGAGCATGAACGTGGGCGAGCTCGCCGAGACGCTGGATATTCCGATGAGCACCACCGCGCTGGCGGTCAAGACGCTGGAGGAGGCGGGCATCATCACCACGGAGACCCAGCCGGGCGCGCGCGGCGCGATGAAGCTGTGCAGCCGCAGGCTGGATTCCCTCTCCATTCAGCTCGAGCCGGAGCAGGACGAGAGCAACGTCCTCGCGCAGACGATCCCGCTGGGCGGATACAGCCAGGCGGAGGGCATCATGCCCACCTGCGGCCTGGCCAGCCAGGGGACAATCATCGGCGAGATGGACGCGCCGGGCGTGTTCTATTCGCCGGAGCGCTTTCAGGCGCAGCTGCTGTGGTTCAGGCAGGGCGCGCTGGAATACCACTTTACCTTCCCACACATGGACCAGATGGAGATCGACTGGCTGGAAATGTCGTTTGAAGCCTGCTCGGAGGCGCCGATGTACCGCGATCCCTGGAAGAGCGATATCGCCGTCGCCATCAACGGCCGGCGTCTGGGCGTGTGGACCTGCCCGTGCGACTGCGGCGGCCGGCGCGGCCGGCTCACGCCGGGCTGGTGGCCCGCGCTGTCCACACAGTTCGGCTTCCTCAAGACCTGGCGCGTCAGCCGGGAGGGGACGTATCTGGACGGCGTGCGCCTGAGCGGCGTGACCATCGGCGATCTGCAGCTGGGGCAGGAGATGTTCATCAGGGCGCGCATCGAGGTGCCTGCGGACGCGCTGAACGTGGGCGGCATCAATCTGTTCGGCGAGTCCTTTGGCGACTATCCGCAGGCCATCGTGGTGCGCGCGGGGTATCACCTCAAGCCCAATGCGCAGCAGACTACAAAAAACTTGGAGTGATTTGGCTGCTGCCTTCGGGTTTTATAGAACAATTGCAAAACGCTTGACAGGAAGACACGGTTGTTGATATACTCAATGTATCAACTGAACCGCGTCTTTTTTGTAAGATTTGGCGAGCACGACGAAGATAACCTACAATTTTTATATAGCGGGTCTGCCGAATATTCCAATAATCTTGAAATACTTGCGCGCGTTTTACCTCATTCATTCCAATTATTCGGGAGGGCGAGTTATGGCTGCCGAAAATATCCTCAATATTCCGCGTCCGGAGCATCCGCGCCCGGACTTTGTCCGCGAAACCTTCTGCAACCTCAACGGCGTCTGGCAGTTTGCCTTTGACGACGCCGACGAGGGCCTCTGTGCCGGATGGATGAATCCCGGCCACAAGCTGCCGCTGGAGATTACCGTGCCGTTCGCGTACCAGACCAGGGCCTCCGGCCTCGGCCCGACGGACGCCATCCACCCGGTGATCTGGTACCGCCGCAGCTTCACCGTCCCGCAGGAGATGGCGGGCAAGCGCGTGCTGCTGCGCTTTGGCGCGGTGGACTTTGAATGCGCCGTGTATGTCAACGGCCGGCAGGCCGGCACGCACAGGGGCGGCTACACGCCGTTCGCCTTTGACATCACCGCGCTGCTCAAGGACGGCGAAAATGACCTGTGCCTGCGTGTGGTCGACGAGCCGGACTGCACGCAGCCGCGCGGCAAGCAGTACTGGGCCGAGGGCCTGATGGGCTGCTGGTACACGCCGGTCTCCGGCATCTGGCAGACCGTGTACCTGGAGGCCGTGGGAGAGATCGGCATCAAGTACATCCACGTCACCCCGGACATCGACAATCACATGTTCACGGCGGAGATCGCACTGGACAAGCGCCCGGTTTGCCCGCTGGATCTGGAGCTGACCGTCTCCTTCGAGGGCAAACTCAAGCGCAGGGTGACCGTCAGCTGCGAGGACCGCATCACCCGCGTGCCGGTCGACCTGATCGTGAAGGCCGACCTCGACCCGGTGTACATCTGGCAGCCTGGCTCCCCGTACCTGTATGACCTCAGGGTCCGCGTCCTGAAGGAGGGCGCCGCGGTGGATACCGTGGATACCTACTTCGGCATGCGCAAAGTCGAGGTGAAGGAAGGCAAGGTTTACCTCAACAACAATCCGCTGTATCAGCGGCTGATTCTTGACCAGGGCTACTGGCCGGACAGCCTGATCACCCCGCCGAGCGACGAGGCGATCCGCCTGGATCTGCAGTACACGCTGGACTTTGGCTACAACGGCGCGCGCAAGCACCAGAAGCTCGAGGACCCGCGCTACTACTACTGGGCGGACAAAATGGGCGTGCTGGTCTGGGGCGAGGTGCCCAGCCCGTACGACTATTCCGACGACACGGTGCGCAATCTGACGGAGACGATGCTCGGCTTCATCGAGCGCGACTTCAACCATCCGTCTATCATCTGCTGGGTTCCGCTCAACGAGAGCTGGGGCGTGCGCAACATCTACACCGACAGGCGCCAGCAGGCGGCGGGCCGCATGCTCTATCACCTGACCAAGGCGGCCGACGGCACGCGCCTGTGCTCCAGCAACGACGGCTGGGAGCAGGTGACCACCGACATTTGCGCGCTGCACGACTACGCCGCGGAGAAGGACGTGATGGCCGCGCACTTTGCGGACCGCGCCGAGGTGGAAAGGCATGCCTGCGACTGGCGTCCGGCGTTTGCCGACACCGAGAAGCCCACCGGCAAGGAGGCCTTCATGGTCACCGAGTACGGCGGCATCGCATTTCAGAACATCGGCATCCAGGGCGAGATGGGCGGCATGGCCACCTGGGGCTATCACGACAAGGTGACCGACGAGGAGGCGTTCTTCGTCCGCTTTGCCGGCGTCACGGAGGCCATCCGAGCCATACCGTTCTGCCAGGGCTACTGCTACACGCAGCTCACCGACGTCATGCAGGAGATCAACGGCGTGCTTACCCCGGACCGCAAGCCGAAGATGGACGTGAAGCGCTTTGCCCGCCTGAACACCGGCGCGGCGGAAAAGGAGGGCACAAGCGTGCAGGAGGTCGTCAGGCACACCGACTGACGAGCGGCCCATTCATCTGTAATTATACTGCGAAGAAGAAACGCGGTATAAAATAAAAAGGAGGTTTCCCCATATGAAAAAGACTCTGGCTCTTGTGCTGTCTCTGGTCATGCTGCTGGCGGCGGCAAACGCGATGGCCGTGACCGAAATCGACTACTGGTCCGTCTTCACCGGCGGCGACGGCGCGGTCATGCAGGGCATGGTCGACGCGTTCAACGCCTCTCAGGATGAGGTTCACGTGAACCACACCCCGATGACCGCTGACGACCTGTATCAGAAGATTCCGCTGACCGTGCAGACCGGCACCGGCATCCCGGATGTCGCCGTTGTGCACATCGAGCGCATTCCGAACTTCGTGGCCAAGGACATGCTCTATCCGTACGACATGGAGCTGGTCGCGCGGGCGGGCATCGTGGCGGAGAACTACAACCAGGCGGCGTGGGAGCGCACCGACATCGACGGCGAGCACTACGGCATCCCGCTGGACGTGCACGGCTACATCACCTACATCAACAAGGATCTGTTTGACAAGTATGATCTGAACGAGTTCGTGGCCGATGGCTACCTCACCTTCGACGAGATCCGCGCGCTGGGCGACAAGGCGCGTGCCGCCGGCTACACCGGCCAGATCTTCGACCTGGGCTGGATGCGTGCGCAGATGCTGGGCTACTATGCGCAGCTGAGCGAGGGCCACAAGCTGACCGACGACGGCGTCAACCTGTCTCTGGACAAGGACGCCATGAAGAAGGCCATGGAAACCATGAAGTCCCTGTATGAGGACGGCTACACCACCCAGAAGACCGACGACTACTCCTCCATGTTCTACGGCGGCGAGCTCCTCGTCTGGTCCGAGGGCATCTGGATGAAGGCTGCCGTGGTCGACGCCGGCGTCAACTTCGAGATGTATCCGGCCGTCTGCTTCGAGCCGTCCACCTGCAAGGAATGGATGTCTTCCCACAACTTCGTGCAGTTCGCTGACGAGGAGCGCACCGAGGAAGAGGACCTGGCCGTGGCCAAGTTCGTCAACTTCATGGGCGAGAACTCCCTGACCTGGGCGAGGGACGCTGGCCAGGTTCCGGCGCACGTCTCCCTGAACGCTGTTGAAGAGTATGCCTCCATGCCGCAGGCGTTCCTGTCCGATCCGGAGCGCGTGGACGAGCTGGCGATCTACTACTACCTGCACTGGGGCCTGTTTGACACCGCGTTCTCCCGCGTTGGCTGGGACTTCGTGGACGGCACCATTTCCATCGACGATGCGCTTGCCCAGATTGAGCAGGAGGTCGCCGACGCGATCGCCGCGCAGTAAAGGAGATCGCTTTCCGATGGATGATCGGATGGTTTGATTGACCTGCTTGAGGGCAGGGGGAGCAATCCCCCTGCCTTATCCGGCATCTGCCGGACTTTCTTCAACGCTTCAAGAAAAGAGGTGTCGGAATGACACGTTCAAAAATCGCGGCGTTTCTGGCGCTCGCGTTTGTCGTCCTCTTCTGCTTTGCAGGCGTGACGGCGACGACGACGGTGAAGGACGTGACCGTCTCCGTCGAGATGGGCATGCCCAAGCTGCTGTTCTCCCTGTCCAGCGCGCCGCTGCTGCTGATTCCGCTGGCCATTGTGGCTGCCGTGGCTGCGTTTATCGCGTTCATTCAGAATGAAAAGAATGTCGGCATGCTCTTCAGCTTCGTCGCAGCCGTCTCCTTCGCGCTGTTCATGGTCTTCTTCTCCATGGAGGAGAAGAATTCCGCCCTGTATACGCCGATTTCCGAAGCGCTGAATCTGGCAGAGGTCAAGTTCAAAAAGCGCGACGTGAAGCTGATTACGACGTCCTTTGACATCATGACCTACATCGCGCTGGCCTGCATCGCGCTCTCCTGCGTGATCGGCCATGGCTCCTTTGCCAAGGACCAGCGCCACATCCTCAAGCGCGATCTGCTGCCCTACGCATACATCGCGCCGCATCTGTTCTTCTTCGTCGTCTTCTTCATGACCCCGGCCATCTACGGCATCTACGCCGCGTTCACGAAGTGGGACCTGTTCAATGAGCCTGTGTTCACCGGCCTGGAGAACTTCAAGACCCTGCTGTTTGATTCGTCCAATACCTATTACAAGCAGCTGCGCAACGGCCTTGGCAACACGATCAAGTTCGTGGTGCTGTGCGTGCCGTTCTGCATCATCGTGCCGCTGTCCCTGGCGCTCGCGCTCAACGCGCGCCCGAAGGGCAACAAGCTCTTCCAGGCGCTGTATTACCTGCCGAGCCTGATGTCCATTTCCACCGTGACCCTGACCTGGCGCTATGTCTTCAACGTCCAGTACGGCATCGTCAACAAGTGCTTCGGCGTCAAGGCGAACTTCTTCATGCCGCCGTACACCTGGGTCATGCTCGTGATTGTCACGGTCTGGTGGTGCACGGGCTCCACAATGGTCATCTACCAGAGCGCGCTGGCCTCCGTGCCGCAGGATCAGTATGAAGCCGCAGCCGTGGACGGCGCCGGCACCATCCAGAAATTCATCAACGTGACCCTGCCGAACATGGTGTACCCGCTCATGTACACGCTGGTGACCGCGGTGGTCGCGCAGTTCAACATCTTCGGCCAGCCGGATATCCTCGTCGGCTTCAGCAACGGCGAGGCCAACGCCGTGCTGCTGCAGTACATCTACGAGAACTCCGTCAAGAAGCAGGTGGCCGGCATGTCCTCTGCGATGGCGGTTATCCTTGGCCTGTGCATCATGGTGGTGTCCTTCATCCAGATGCGCATGATGGTCAAGAATCAGGAAGGCTAAGGAGGGAACAAGGATGTCAGAAAAGAATAGAGGCAAGCTGATCGCGTTCCTGTTCCTGCTGATCCTGGGCATCTGCTGGTTCGAGCCGATCGTTTGGCTGATCACGAACTCCTTCAAGTTTGACGCGGACTTCATCACGTCCTTCGCCAACATCCAGGGCCCGCTGGACTATCTGACCCGCCTGATTCCGCGCCAGTGGACGACGTCCAACTACACCGAGCTGTTCTTTGGCGGCACAAACGTCAACACCAACGCGAACATCGGCCTGATGTTCCAGAACTCGTTCATCGTGTCCATCACGGTGACGGTGTGCACGGTGATCATCACCTCGCTGTCCGCGTTCGCGTACGAGCGCCTGAACTTCAAGGGCGGCGACAAAATCTTCTGGACGCTCATGTACATGAGCATGTTCCCCAACGTCGTGGCCATCCTGCCGCAGTTCCGCATTGCCAACGCGCTGGGCTGGGTGAACAACCTGAACGCGCTGATCTGGCCGATGCTGGCCGGCACCTTCAACATCTTCCTGATCCGCAACTTCATGAAGAGCATCCCGAAGGCGCTGGACGAGGCGGCGACGATTGACGGTGCGAGCAGCTTCCAGGTTTACACCAAGATCATTCTGCCGTCCATCGCGCCGGTGATGATCGTGGTCGGCCTGTTTGCCTTCAACGGCGCGTGGAACGATTACCTCTGGCCGCGCATCGTCATGACGGACGTGAACAACCAGACGCTGACCGCCGGTCTGCGTCTGCTGATGGGCCAGTACGAGCAGCGCTGGGCGCACATGATTGCCAGCTGTCTGGTATCCATGGTGCCGCCGTTTGTGCTGTACCTGTGTGCGCAGAAGTATTTCCTGCAGGGCATCTCTGTTCAGGCTGGCGTAAAGGGCTAAGCGGGCAGTGCCCGCGCCCGATACGCTTCGCCTTGCTTCCAAGGGCATCGTTCGGGCGGAGCAGGCAGGGCCTGCGTCCGATACGCTTCGCCTTGCTTCTAATGGCATCATTCGGGCGGAGGGCCCTCTGATGCCTGACCTGGCGGGTGCGAAGGGCTGCTGCGTCCTGAAGCCGTATTCTTCGCGCGGAGGGCGCTCGAATACTGCTTTGAAAACGAAAAGAAAACGCATGCAGGCTGGACTGGACTGCATGCGTTTTTCCGATGGATGCGATGCATGCATAGCGGCGAACCATCGGCGCGAAGCGGAGAAGGGGTTTGGGGATGAAATCCCCAAGCGGGTTTGGGCGGCAGCCCAACGTGTACACTGTATGGAGCGGCGGGGAGATGAGGATTATGCGAGACAGATCGATTGACGTGAGCCGCGGCCTGCTGGTCATTATGATGGTCTACGGCCATGTGCTGCAATTCTTTGGCGACGCGCAGCTTTTCCCGCTGGTGGACGGCCTGATCAGCATCGTCAACCTGACCGTCTTTAGCACGTTTGTATTTGATTTCGGCGTGACGGCGGAGCTGGCGTATCTCAAAAGGCCGTACCGTCAGGCACTGACGGGCATGGTAAAGACGGGCCTGCGCGCGTATGCGGCGTTTTGCCTGTCGGGCATCGGCTACCGCGTGCTGCGGGAGAACAAGCCGTTTGCCGTGGGAACGGTTCGCCGCGTGCTGACGCTCTCCGACATTCCCGGCTGGTCGGAGTTCCTGGTCGCCTTCGCGCTGTACAGCCTGCTGCTGATCGTGGGCTTTGCGGCCTTCCGCTGGCTTGCGGGCAGACCACTGGCGTCGCTGGCCGTGGGCGCGGCGTGCGTGGGCTTCTGTCTGATCGTGCCCTATGGGGCGGTCCCGCATCCGCTGGCGCTGCTCATCGGCGGCACGGAATTCGCATATTTCCCGGTGGTGCAGTACATGCCGTATTTCCTGGCCGGTCTGCTCTATGCGCGGGGAGAACGCGGACGGCTGCTTGCGGTGGCGGCGGTCTGCACGGCGGCAGGCGCTGTGGACTTCGTGCTTCATGGCCTGCCTGGGCGCTTTCCGCCGGACTGGGGATGGATTCTGCTGCCGGGACTGCTCGTGGCGGCGGTGACTGCGCTCAGCCGCGCGCTGTGCGCGCTGTCGGGGCGCGGGGTACGGCGGATTGCGGATGCGCTGTGCGGTGTGCTGGAACGCCTGGGCGGCGCTTCGCTGTATTATCTGCTGACCAGCAATTTCGTGCTCTTCACGCTCGCCGGCAAGAGGACTGTGCCGGCGCTGTCAGCAAAGAGTGTGGTGCCGTGGTCGCAGCCCATTCAGGCGCCGCTCGGCGCGGCCTGCTGGACGGCGGTGCTGCTCCTCGCGCTGGGCTTCGTTTCGCTGCTCGCGGGCAGAGGAAAGGGGCATAAAAGCGCTTGACATCCCGCTGTTCCGGCGTAGAATAGTAGATAACAGGAACCGACAAGCCAACAAAGGAGTGTTTGACAATGATTACGACCAAGCCCTTCGGCCGGCTGCCTGACGGTCAGGCCGTGACGCAGTATACCATGACCAACGGGAGCGGCGCCTCCGTCAGCCTGATCGACTACGGCGGCATCGTGACCAACATTATCGTCCCGGACAAGGACGGAAATCTCGGCGACGTGGCGCTGGGCTTTGACAATCTCGGCGGCTACCTCGCGGACCACGGCTGCATGGGTGATACCGTCGGCCGCTACGGCAACCGCATCGCCGCGGGCCGCTTTACGCTTGATGGTGTGGAATATCAGCTCGCGCTGAACAACGGAAAGAACCACCTGCACGGCGGCAGGATCGGCTTCAGCAAGAAGATGTGGGCGGTGACGCCGGTCGAGGGTGAGCATGCCGACTGCCTGAAGCTGCATTGCGTCAGCCCGGACGGCGAGGAGAACTACCCGGGCACGCTCGATGTGACCGTCACCTACAGCTGGAGCGAGGACAACCACCTCGGCATCCGCTATGAGGCGACCACGGACAAGACGACCCACTGCAACCTGACCAACCACACCTACTTTAACCTCGCGGGCCATGACCATGGCACCATCCGCGATCAAGTGCTGCACATCGACGCCGACGCAATCACCCCGGTGATCGACGGCGGCCTGATTCCGACCGGCGATTACATGGCCGTTGCGGGCACGCCGTTCGATCTGCGCGGCGGCCTGCTGCTGGGCGTGGGCCTGGACGAGCTGGAGGAGTGCCCGCAGATGAAGTATGCCGGCGGCTATGACCACAACTTCGTGCTGCGCAAGGGTGAGGCTTTTGGCACTGCGGCGTACATGGTCGATCCGAACAGCGGGCGCACGATGGAGGTCATCACCGACCAGCCGGGCGTGCAGTTCTATTCCGCCTGCCAGACCGACGTCCCCGGCGGCAAGGGCGGCGTGCACTATGGCAAGTACTCCGGTCTGTGCCTGGAGAGCCAGCACTTCCCAGATTCTCCGAACAACCCGCAGTTCACCGGCACGACGGTGCTGCGCCCGGGCGAAAAGTACGACACCACGACAATCTACGCGTTTGGCATCGACGAATAACGGCTTTTCCGCGTGACAGGCACGGGAGATTCGCCTGACACACATACAAAAACGTCCAACGGCTTGCGCTGCTGGACGTTTTGTCATGCGGGATTATTCGGCGTCTGCCTCGCCGGGCGTCGCTTCATCGGAGACCGCTGCATCGGACCCGGCTGGGATTGCCGGATCATCGGCATCCTCGCTTGCCTCCGCCGGCGCTTCGGGCAGAGGTTCAGGCGTGGACTCGGGGAGAGATTCGTCGGGCAACGGCTCGTCGGTGGCTTCGGGCGCGGGCTCAGCGTCGATTTCAGACGGGGTTGTCTCCATGGACTGGACGGGCTCGCCGGTGATTTCCGGCAGTGCCGTGACGTCTGGCGTGGGCTGCGGCTCGGCGGCAGGGCGCAGCTGCTTGCCATCCTCGAGAATGCAGTTATCAATGCGCGCACGGAGGGAGGCGGAATCGCCGACGAGGTTCAGCGAGGTGCCAGGCTGCGCGCCGTCACCGATCGCATCGCCTCCGGAGAAGCGGCCGGACAGATTGACGGAGGAAGCGTCCTCGGCGTTCATCATGATCAGCGCGTTGCCGCCGTAGCTTTCGCCCTGGCCGCCCTTGACCTGTCCGCTGATGCCGACGCTCACGTTGTCGCTCGCGGAGACGAGCTGAATGCCGTCGCCGCCGATGGCGCCGTCGCCGCCCTGAAGCGTGCCGCCCACGGTGATGTAGGCATTGCCGCTGAGATCGTAGAGATTCAGCGCGTGGCCGCCGACCGACGTGCCGCTGCCGCCCTTGATGGAGCCGGTGATCATCACCGCTCCGCCCTCCTTGAGCGGGGAGACGATCATGCCCGCGCCGCCGCTGCTGCCGTCGCCGCCAGTCACACGTCCCTCAATGCTGCTGTAAAACTCGCCGCCGTCGTGGCGGATCGAGATGCCGGCTGCACCCGCGCCGCCTTCGATTTCGCAGCCGCGCTCGACGATCAGTGCGCCATTGCCTGAAAAGGCAAGCGCGACGCTGCCGTCGGCGCCGGATACGGTGACGCCGCTGCCGAGGCTGATTTGAGAGGTGCCGTCCACGGTCATCCCGTCCTCTAGGGCAATGCCTGTGAAGGCGAGGGCGGCATCCTGAAGATGAAGGCCGCGCACAACGGCGCCGGTCTCGGATTTGAGATGGATGAACGCGGAGGTGGACAGCGGTTCGCTGCTTTCGGCAGAGATCTCACCGGACAGAAGAATGGTATCGCCGCTTTGTGCTGATGCAACCGCGCGGCTTAATTCGTCATACGACGACACAGGCCCAAAGGTCTGCGCAAAAGCGGAAGAACAGGAGAAGAACACCATCCACAAGGCAAAGGAAAATGCCCATATTCGCTTGATCATCAATAGGAAAACTCCCTTCACAAGCGGCAGCGCATGTCAATGCGTCTCGCCGCAGGTTATAAAGTATTATAGCACACTGCATGAATCGGGGCAAGCCGCGCGCAAGGACACACGTCTCCGAAACCTGATGCCCTGAATAACTGCAAAAAAGAAAAAGAGAATAGAAAAAGTGAAAAAAGGTGTTGACAAGGATCGTCAAGGCGTGTATAATACATCAAGTCGCCACGAGCGAGGCACCTCGAAAGAGGACCGCTGAAGGCGGC
>SFFH01000089.1 GCA_004557905.1 Clostridiales bacterium
GGGAAATCGAAATCCCCCCTCATCCCTCTGGGCCCAGCGCAGCGCGCTTCCCCTGAAGATGGACATCTTCAAAGTCTCTTAGTAAACACTTGCTCCCTTTTGAAGATCATCATCCAACTCAACCGGCGGACAGGAAATCCTGTCCGCCGTCTTCTTTTTGGACAACAATAAAGAAGCGCCGCCGAAGCGACGCTCCATCGTTTGCAGTTTACTGCGCGACCGGGTACACGCTGCACTGGGTCTTGTCCTTGCCCTTGCGCTCAAAGCGGACCACGCCGTCCACCAGGGCGAACAGGGTGTCGTCGCCGCCGATGCCGCAGTTGGTGCCGGGATGAATGTGGGTACCACGCTGACGGTACAGGATGTTGCCCGCCAGAACGAACTGGCCGTCCGCGCGCTTGGCGCCGAGGCGCTTGGACTCGCTGTCGCGGCCGTTATGGGAAGAACCGGTGCCCTTCTTATGAGCGAAGAGCTGAAGATTCATCGTAAGCATCTGCTTGCCTCCATTCTTTTTGCTGTATCCGAATCAGGCTCGGATAGATTTTCTGAATGTCTGTCAGTCCTGTCATGATCGTACGAAGCACGATCTGCGCGCGCTCCTGCGTCTGCTCGTCCATGCCCTCGGGCAGGAAGCAGCTCAGGTAGCCGTCCTTCACCTCGACCCTCGGCTCAACGCCGGCGACCGAGCACAGGGCGTTCACGCCGGTCTGCGTCAGCGCGGAGACCGCGCAGCAGACCAGATCGTATCCCCGTATCCTTTTGGCGCCCGCATGGCCCGCCGCCTCAAAGCCGCACAGCCTGCCGCCGTCAAAAGTATAGACCGTGATGGTGGTCATCTCTTAGCCGATCTTGGTGATTTCCACCTTGGTGTACGGCTGACGATGGCCCTGCTTACGGCGATAGTTCTTCTTGGACTTGTACTTGAAGACGATGATCTTCTCGCCACGAATCTGGCCGACGACCTTGCCCTCAACCTTCACGCCCTCGACAACCGGGGTGCCGACCTTGACGTCGCCCTCGTTGCCCACGAGCAGAACGTCGAAAGAGACCGTGGAGTCAACGGCCGCATCGATCTTCTCGATGTAGATCACGTCGCCCTCACTAACGCGGTACTGCTTGCCACCAGTCGCAATAATAGCGTACATATGGTGACACCTCCTAAATATTTACTCGCCGGGTTTAGGTATGCCGGATTTTCAGGCATTTCAACAAAACCAGCCCCGAGCGGCTTGCCTTCCTATGATAACAGCTTTTTCCCACGGTGTCAACGTTTTTCCTGCTATTTCCGGAAAAATCTCAGGGAAAAATCTCATAAAAAGCCCGCGTCAATACCCGGTCGCTTCCTCGTTTTTGACGATCTTGACGATGCGGCTGGTGCCCAGGCGCGTCGCGCCCAGCTCGATGAACTTCTCCGCGTCCGCCAGCGAGGCGATGCCGCCCGCCGCCTTGATGCCCTTGCCCGGGGCCATGTGCGCCTTCATCAGCGCCACATCTTCAAATGTCGCGCCCGCAGTGGAAAAGCCCGTGCTCGTCTTGATGAAGTCCGCGTCCGAGCGGCTGACAATGCCGCACATGCGGATCTTTTCGTCCTCGCTGAGCAGGCAGGTCTCGATGATCACCTTGAGCGGCCTGCCGGCGCACGCCGCCTTCACCGCATTGATCTCCGCGAGCACGTCCTCGTTCTGCCCGTCCTTGAGCATGCCGATATTGATGACCATGTCAATCTCGTCCGCGCCGTTCTTCACCGCGTCCGCCGCCTCGAACGCCTTGACCGCCGTGGTGGAATAGCCCGTCGGAAAGCCGATAACCGTGCACACGCCGACCTTGCTGCCCTTCTCCTGCATGTACGCCTTGCAGCGCGCGACATAGCTCGCCGGGATGCACACCGTGGCGGTGCCGTAGTGAATCGCGTCGTCGCAAATCTCCCGAATCTGTGCCCAGGTGGCCTCGGGCTTCAAAAGCGTATGGTCCACCATGGACAGAATTTTGGAAAGTTCCATAAGCATCCTCCTTCAAAACAGCTCTGTTATCCTGTATTATACCGCAAAAAGTTGGCTCACGCAACGCCGCGCGCCCTTCCATTTTGCGCGCGGTTGTCGTATACTGAAGGCAGCCACCGCATCTTGAAAACAGGAGGATTCTGCATATGATCATCGGCATGAGAGGACACGACTTCGGCCGCATGGAGCCTGACCGGCTGGCAGAGGCCATCGCCTCGCACGGCTATCGCGCCACGCAGCTGGCCTTCGGCAAGGCGTTTGTGCAAAGCCCGGAGACCTACATGACGGAAGAAGGCCTCGCATCCGTCCGCGAAGCCTTTGCCGCGCGCGGGATCGCCGTGCCCGTCATGGGCTGCTACGTCAGCGCCAGCGACCGCGATCCTGCAAAGCTCGAGGCCGCCAAGGCGAAGTTCGCCGCGCATCTTCGCGCCAGCGTGAAGCTCGGTGCGGGCTGCGTCGGCACGGAGACCACGCACTTCACCTTCGATGAGTCCGAGCGCGAGAGCGCCTATGCCCGCCTGGTCGACTTCACGCGCGCTGCCGTCGCCGTCGCCGAGGCATGCGGCGCGACCGTGGGCATTGAGCCCGTCGCCTATCACACGCTCGCCACGCCCGAGCTGACCCGCCGGCTGCTGGACGACATGCCCAGCGAGCACCTCAGGGTCATCCTCGACACGGCCAACCTCGTTCCCCCGGGCGAATCGCGCCCCGAGGCACAGCACGACCTGCTGGAGCGCGCGCTCTCCCTCTTTGGGGACAAAATCTGCGTGCTGCACGTCAAGGACGGCGTGTGGAACAGCGAGAACAAGTGGGAGAACCGTCCCCTCGGCGAGGGCATCATGGACTGGCCCACGCTTCTGCCCCGCCTGCGCGCGAACAACGACCGGCTCTGCGCGCTGCGTGAGGATGTCTGGCCGGGCCGTGCCGATGAGGAATGCGCCATCCTGCGCAGGTGGGCCCAGCTATGACGCGCCGGGAGGCTATTGACGCCTGCCTCAGTCTGCCGGATGCCTACGAGGACTATCCCTTCGACGGCAACTGGGCCGTGATGCGCCATCAGACGAACAGGAAGATGTTCGCCGCGATCTACGACCACGAGGGGCGCGTGTGGATCAACGTGAAAGCCGAGCCGGCTTGGGCCGACTTCTGGAAATCCGTCTATCCCGCCGTCGTCCCGGCGTATCACATGAACAAGCAGCACTGGATCAGTATCATCCTGGACGGCAGCATGACCGGCGAGGAGGTCTTCCATCTCATCGACGACAGCTACCGGCTCACCGCGCCCGGGACAAAGCGCCGCCAGCCCCGTCAGCAATAACGCGCCGCGGCCCGCGCCATTCTCCGGCCATACGAAAAGAGGCGTCCCGCAAAGCAATGTCATTTAGTTAAGCAGATGGCAGAGGAAGAATATCTCCGAGAGAAGATGATTTATCGAAAAGAGAGTCATCTTCTCTTTTTTGCTGTACGACA
>SFFH01000034.1 GCA_004557905.1 Clostridiales bacterium
GCCGGGAACAGAGGCTGGCTGAGGCTGAGCGCATGTTTGAACTGAAGCAGCAAAAGAAAAAAGAGAAGCACCGGGGCAGATGATGCCTCGGTGCTTCTCCTATATCATGGCTGGATGCCTGCGATGCTTACTTCGCTTCCTTGAGCTTGCTCATTTCGTAGTCGGTGGCTTCGGTGACAATGGCAAGGGTATCGCCGACGTCATTGGACAGGCGGTCGAGCTTGCGGTCTACGCGAGAGATGTCGCGCCGGATGGATTTCTGGCCTTCCTTGAGGTCTTCCACGTCGGCGCGCATGGATTTCTGGCCTTCCTTGAGTTCGTCAATGTCAGCGCGCATGGCCTTCTGAGAATCCTTGAGGTCTTCAAAATCAGCGCGCATGGCCTTCTGAGAATCCTTGAGGTCTCCAAAATCAGCGCGCATGGATTTCTGGCCTTCCTTGAGGTCTTCCACGTCGGCGCACATGGATTTCTGGCCTTCCTTGAGGTCTACGATGTCCTTGCGCATCAGCTTGAGTTCTTCGACGTCCTTGCGCATCAGCTTGAGTTCTTCGACGTCCTTGCGCATCAGCTTGAGTTCTTCGACGTCCTTGCGCATCAGCTTGAGATCTTCAACATCGCTACGAAGCGCTTTCAGCTCATTGAGAATCAGTTGCAGCGTGCTCTGTTCTTCCATCGTATATCAGCCTCCTTCCATCAGTATAGCCACAGGGCATTCACTTGTCAAGCTGTGTGCTTTACAGCACGATATCCCCCGGATTATAGCCGTGGGGCAGCGGCTCCTCCTCAAGGAAGGGGAAGGACTCGTCGCACAGGATGGGCAGGAACGCCGCGTAGGGCATAACCGGGAACTCGCAGCAGTAGTCGCTGGCGCCGAAGCAGCCGCCCTCTTTGCCGCGAAGGTTCAGCCCGCGGGCGAACTTGGTGTGGTTGGAGCAGTCGTGCACGACGATGGGCCACTTCTCCGCGTCCGCCATCTTCATGATTTTGAAGGTGATCTCGCGGCTCCAGATCGGGGAGATGTAGCCCAGGCGCGCGATGTACAGGCTCTCGCCGTCGTAGTTGCCGATGTTGTTGGGGTTCAGGTGCAGCTCGGCGCAGTTCATGAAGTCCAGCCCGGTGGCGAGCACCTGCGCCTTCTTGCGCATGAACGCCTCGTAGAACTCCGGCGTCATCGGCGTCTCAATGCCGACGTGGGGGATGTACTTTTTGGCGATGCGGATGTTTTCAATCACCTTGTCACTGCATCCGCTCGCGCCCAGGTTGAAGCGCAGTTCGTCAAGCCCCGCCTCGCCCAGCGCCCGAAGGTTCTCCTCCGTGCACAGCAGGCCGTTGGTGTACATGTGCTGGTACACGCCCGCGGCGCGGAATTTGGCGATGATGCCGTAGTACTGCTCAATCTCCATGAACGGCTCGAGGTACACATAGGAGACGCCGGTGGGCTTGTCCTGGATGGACAGCAGCAGGTCGATGTCCTTCTCATAGAACTTCGTGCCGCCGATCTGCCACATGCCCTCGCCGATGGGCGGGATGCGGTCCAGCTCGCCGTAGTTATAGCAGAATTTGCACTGGATGTTGCACTTGTTCGTCTTGCGGATGGCGGACAGGCCCGTGCCGGTCAGGCAGGAGCGGCAGCCCTTGGAGAAGCGGCTCTCCTCACCGACATAGTACGTGCGGCCGCCGAGCGTCTTGAGGCCCGGAATGTCGCGCATCAGCTTCTCGTTGCGCGCGTCCACCGCAGCCTCGATCTGGGCAAACGTCGCCAGCGCGATCTCCTGCTGACGGGGAAGCAGCTCCTCGTCCTCGGGCAGGGAAGCAAAAAACTCAAACCACAGCAGTGCGTCCTTCTTGGAAATCTTCATGATCAATCATCCTCCTGCATGCGGGACTTGCATGCAGTTCAGTATAGCACGAAAAGGCGCGCGGGGCAATGTTCACTCCATGCTCGCGATGGCCTTTTTGAACTGGCTGCGGAACAGGAAAGCGGTGAACATGACCGCGAGGAAATCCGCGACCGGCTCGGCCAGGTATACGCCCATGACCTGATTGGAAACCAGGTGCGGCATGAGGTAGATCAGCGGCAGGAGCAGCACGAACTTGCGCATGACGGCGACGAGGATCGAGGACTTGGCGTAGCCGATGGCGACGAAGGTCATCTGGCAGGCGAGCTGGATGCCGAAGATGAACAGCGCGCCGCAGTAGATGCGCAGCGCCTTTGCGGAGAAGGCGAGCAGCGCCGCGTCGGCGGTGAAGAGCGAAGCGAACGCCTGCGGGAAGAGCTGGATCAGCGCCCAGAGGGAGACGGAGTAGATGAGGCTGACGGTCAGCAGCAGGCGGAAGGTCTGCTTGACGCGGCCGACGTTGCGCGCGCCGAAGTTGAAGCTGGTGATCGGCTGCGCGCCCTGCGCAAGCCCCTGCAGCGGCAGCATGGCAAACTGCATCACGCTGGTGAGAATGGTCATCGCGCCGACGGCCACGTCGCCGCCGTAGCGCAGCAGCGAGGAATTGAAGCAAACGGAGATCACGCTCTCGCTGGACTGCATGATGAACGGGGCCGCGCCCAGCGCGATGCACGGCAGGACGACCGCCTTTCTGACGCGCAGGTTTTCACGCCGGATGCGGATGGTGGACTTCTTCGAGCACAGGAACGACACGACCCAGACGCAGCTCACGCCCTGGGAGAGGATCGTCGCCAGCGCCGCGCCGCGCACGCCCAGGTTCAGCACGAAGATGAACAGCGGGTCGAGCAGGATATTGAGCGCCGCGCCGATGAGCACGGTGAGCATGCCGGTCCTGGCGAAGCCCTGCGCGGTGATGTAGGCGTTCATCGAGAGTGTCAGCTGCACGAAGATCGTGCCCAGCGCGTAGACGCTCATGTAATCGGCGGCATAGCCAATCGTGTTCTCGCTCGCGCCGAACGCCATGAGCATCGGCTCGGCAAAGAGCAGCAGCAGCGCGGTCAGAATCAGCGAGACGATGGCCTGCAGCGTAAAGCAGCTGCCGAGCGTCTTTTCCGCGCTGTCGGGGTCACCCTTGCCCATGAAGATGGACGCGCGCGGCGCGCCGCCTGCGCCGATGAGCGCGGCAAACGCGGAGACGAACAGGATGATGGGCATGCACACGCCCACGCCGGTCAGCGCCAGATTGCCGGAGCCGGGCATGTGGCCGATGTAGATGCGGTCCACGATGTTGTAGAGCATGTTGATCAGCTGCGCAGCGACCGTGGGCACGGAAAGGCGGAGCAGCAGCCTGCCGACCGGCTCCGTGCCGAGAAACGCATTGTCCTTCTTCTGCATGATAGGCCTTCTTTCAAAAGCATGATAAACGATCTTATCGTGACCGGACAGGCTTGTCAAGATGCAGAAAGGGCGGGTCAACGGTTGAAAACCGGGCGGAGGCGTGGGATAATAGCAAGCGGAAGGGGGAATCGCGATGGATAGCGTTTCACAGCTTCAGGAGATGATCGACCGGGCAAAGCGCATCGTGTTCTTCGGCGGCGCGGGCGTGAGCACCGCGTCGGGCATCCCGGATTTCACCGGGAAGGACGGGCTGTACAGGCAAAAGTACGGCGAGCTCACGCCGGAGATGATGCTCAGCCAGTCGTTTTTTTACCTGCACCCCGATCGGTTTTACGCGTTCTACCGCGAGCACATGCTCCATCCGCAGGCACAGCCCAACGCCGCGCACAGGAAGCTCTATGCGCTCGAGCACGCGGGAAAGCTCGCGGGCCTGATCACGCAGAACATCGACGGCCTGCACCGGCAGGCGGGCAACCGTTATGTCTACGAGCTGCATGGCAGCGTGCACGAAAACCGCTGCATCGAGTGCGGGCGGCTCTATGATCTTGATTACATCCTTCATACCGAGGGGGTGCCCCGGTGCAGGGACTGCGGCGGCGTGGTCAAGCCTTCCGTCGTGCTCTACGGCGAGGGGCTGGACCCCTATGTGAGCACCGGCGCGTGCCGGGAGATCTCGCGCTGCGACCTGCTCATCGTTGCGGGCACGAGCCTGTCGGTGGAGCCTGCGGCCTCGATGCTCGCCTATTTCCGCGGCGGCAGCCGCAAAATGGCCGTCATCAACCGGGAGAGCACGCAGGCGGACAGCCGGGCTGACCTGGTGCTCCGCGGGGACATCGAGGAGATCATGGACGCGATTTGCGTAAAGGACGTTTGAAAACAGCGTAAAATGTGGTATGATGAATGCATGCTTGTGCAGAAGAATTCATCATTACAAAGGAGCGTAAGCTGATGGGCATCGTGGTAATCGGCGCGGCATTCGTGGATATCAAGGGCTTCCCGCAGGACAATTACATCCCCAACGGGCGCAACAGCTCAGGCCGACGTACCTGGGCATCGTGGATGATACGCCGATGGGCGAGGCCGTGGTGCAGAAGCTCAAAAATCACAAGGTCAACTGCGACTATGTGATGACCATCCCGGACGGCATGGGCACCTGGCTGGCCGTGTTTGACAACAACGGCGACGTGGCGGGCTCCATCTCCAAGCGCCCGAACATGCTGCCGCTGGTCGACCTGCTGAACGAAAAGGGCGACGAGATCTTTGCGGGCGCCGACGCGGCGGTGCTGGAGGTCGATCTGGACAAGGCGCTGGTGAAGAAGGTGCTGGAGCTGGCCAAGAAGCATGGCAAGAGGATCTACGCGCTGGTCTCCAACATGAGCCTGGCGGCGGAGCGCCGCGACTTCCTCAAGCAGTTTGACTGCTTCATCTGCAACAGGCAGGAGGCGGGCATGTTCTTCTTTGACGATTACAGCGGGAAAAGCCGCGAGGAGATGCGCGACATCCTGGCCGAGAAGGTTGTGCAGGCGCAGATTCCGGCGATGGTCGTCACCCTCGGCGGCGAGGGCGCGGTCTACGCGGACATGCAGGGCACGAAGGGCTATTGCCCGGCCATCGACGTGCAGGTGAAGGACACCACCGGCGCGGGCGACGCGTTCTGCGCGGGTGTGTCCATCGGCCTCACCTACGGCAAGAGCCTGCCGGAGGCGATCGACATCGGCGCGCAGCTGGCCGCGTCGGTCATCACCTCCAGCGAAAACGTCTGTCCGCGGTTCCTGCCCAAGGAGCTGGGGCTGGATATTGAGGTGGAGGACTGAGCTGTTTCAGCCAGATGCTACAGCGTTTGGATGAATGAAGTCAGGTATTCCCAGCGTTGGGGGAACGCGCTCCGCTGGGGCCAGAGAGACTGGGGGGAGTTTCGATTCTCCCCCCAAGCCTCTCTGGACTCTCCTTCCCCCCTGCAAACGACCAGGGTTGCGACCCTGGACCCAGGAGTTTTGAGCAATTTTGTATATGAAGTGCATACTTTCATGAAGAAAGCTGCGATGTGTACATCTCCAAGACCAGTGCATGACAAAAGAGAGAGGTTTCTGCGTGAAGCCTCTCTCTTTTGCGTCAATTCTGTCGATAGGTTTCCAGAAACCGCGCCATGCGGCCCATGGCCCCGCGCAGCTCGCCTGCTTCGGGCAGCATCACCAGGCGGAAGTGATCGTTGTCCGGGCAGTCAAAGCCGCTGCCCGGCACCACGAGGATATGGGTCTCATGCAGCAGGTCCTGCGCGAAGCGCCGGTCGTCCGTGATGGCAAACCGCCTGGCGTCCAGCCGGGGGAAGAGATAGAACGCGGCGCTGTTCTTCACATAGCTCAGGCCGGGAATGGTATCCAGCACCTCGAGCGTCGCGGCGCGCTGTTCGTAGATGCGCCCGCCCGGACGGACCATGGCAAGCGGGGTCTCCATGTCCTCCAGTGCGGCGGGGATGACCAACTGTGCCAGCGCGTTGGCACACAGGCGCATGCTGGTGAGCTGCACGATGCCGTCCCGGTATTGCTCGCGCAGCTGGCGCGGGCCGCTTAAAACCATCCAGCCGCAGCGGTAGCCGCACAGGGAATGGGACTTCGACAGCCCGTTCATCGTCACCACGACCAGGTCCGGCGCGAGGGACGCCGTGGAGACGTGCGTCATTCCGTCCATCACCAGCCGGTCGTAGATCTCGTCGGAGAAGACGATCAGGCTGTGCTGGCGGGCCACCTCGAGCATGTCGTAGAGCACCTGTGTGTCGTAGAGCGCGCCGGTGGGGTTGTTCGGGTTGATGATGACCATCGCGCGGGTGCGCGCGGTGATCTTGCTGCGCAGATCGGCTACGTCAGGGTTCCAGCCGGCGGCCTCGTCGCAGCGGTAATACACGGGCGTCGCGCCGCACAGGCGGACGGTGTTGCTCCAGAGCGTGTAATTCGGCGTCGGGACGAGCACCTCGTCGCCCGGATCGAGCAGCGGCATCAGGGCGAAATTGACCACCTCGCTCACGCCGTTGCCGATGAACACGTCCTCCGGATCGATGTCCTCGATGCCCTTGCGCAGAGCATAGTCCACAATGGCCTGCCGGGCGGCGGGCATGCCCTGAAAGTCGCAGTAGGGAACGCCCTCTTCGGCGCGCCCTTCCAGCGCGGCGCGGATGCTTTCGGACAGCGGGAAGCCGAAGGCCGCCGGGTTGCCGGTGTTGAGCTTCATGACCGGAATGCCCTGCTGCTGCATGCGCAGGGCCTCGCGATAGAGCGGGCCGCGGATGTCGGAATGCACGCAAGCCATGCGCTGTGCCAAATGAATCATATGTAAAAACCTCTTTGTTTTTCCGGATTGCTGGTCACACAGCGCTTTTATTCTACCACAATCGGCAAAAAATGCAAGCAATTTGCAGGAAATCCTGCAAACTGAATCAAATGGACCGGAAACCTGCAAAATCGCAGGCATAGAAAAAAGCGCGTGCAGCAGCATGCACGCGCCGGGAAGGAAAATTACAGATCGAGCTTCATGTCGCCCTCGCGGATCCAGCCGCGCTTTTCGAGCACGCGGCAAAAGAACATGCTGAGCACGGCGGGCAGGATGAAGCAGATGAGCACAAGGCCGATCCAGTCCATCGGCGTGATGGCGGCCTTCGTGCCGGCGGCGATGTCGCTCACCCAGCCGGTGTACACGCCGATCTGGCCGACAAAGCCGCAGGTGCCCATGCCGGAGGAGACGGGCGAGCCGTTCATCTGGAGCTTAAAGACGCAGGTGGCCAGCGGGCCGGTGATCATTGAGGCGAGCGTCGGCGGGATCCAGATGCGGGGATTTTTGAGGATGTTGGGCATCTGGAGCATGCTGGTGCCCACACCCTGGGCCACGAGACCGCCCCAGCGGTTCTCCTTAAAGCTCATCACGGCGAAGCCGACCATCTGTGCACAGCAGCCCGCCACGGCGGCGCCGCCTGCCAGGCCGGTGAGGCCGAAGGCCGCGCAGATCGCGGCGGAGGAGATGGGCAGCGTGAGCGCGATGCCGATGAGCGCGGAGACGAGCACGCCCATGAAGAAGGGCTGCAGCTCCGTAGCCCACATGATGGCCAGGCCGACGGCGCGCGCGGCGGTGCCGATGGGCGCGGCGATCAGCTGCGCGACGGCAATGCCGGCAATCACGGTGACGCAGGGCGTGACGAGGATGTCAATACGGGTCTCCTTGGAGACGAGCTTGCCCAGCTCGGCGGCGATGATGGTGACGGCGTACACCGCCAGCGGGCCGCCCGCGCCGCCCATGGCGTTGGCCGCGAAGCCCACGGGGATGAGCGAGAAGAGCACCAGCGGCGGGCAGTGCAGCGCGGTGCCGATGGCCACGGCGATGCCTGGGCCGACCATCGCGGAGGCGAGGCCGCCGACCGTGTAGGAGACCGTGCCGACGGAGACGACGGGCGCGGTCAGAAAGCCGATGTGCAGCTGCTGGCCGAGGGTATTGAGGATGGTGCCCACCAGCAGCGTGCAGAACAGGCCCTGAGCCATGGCGCCGAGCGCGTCCACGCCGTACTGCCTGAAGGAGCAGACGACGCCCTTGCGGGCGAGAAAGGCTTTGATCTTATTCATGTGTATGTGCTTCCTTTGTGATGAAATGGGAGTACAACGAAAGGATTATACCTCAAGGTACGCGCTCAGGCAAGACAAAAGCCAAACAGGAATGAAAAAAGCCCGGGCCATGACGACCCGGGGAGACACTGTGCTGCAGCCCTCCTTTTTTGCCTCGCGAAGAGGCAAAAAAGGAGGGGGCGTGTATCAGAACGCGATTTCCTTGTTCTTGGAGAACTTCATGAACAGCAGCAGCGAAGCGGTGGTGACCGCCAGCAGGATGGTCGCGATGGCGGAGGCGACGCCGTCGTTGCCCTGCACCACGTTGGTGTAGATGGCCAGCGTCAGGGTTTCCGTGCGCACGCTGTAGAGGATGATGGCGGTGGACAGCTCCGTGATGATCGTGATCCAGCTGATGACCGCGCCGGACATGATGCCGTTGGTCATCATCGGCACGGTGACGGTGAAGAACGCCTTGAGCTTGGAGCAGCCCAGGGAGATGGCGGCCTCCTCGATCGACAGGGGAATCTGCTGGAGGATCGCGACGGAGGAGCGGATGGTGTAGGGCAGACGGCGGATGATCAGCGCGATGACCATGATCGCCGCGGTGCCGGTCAGGACCATCGGGCCGTCGTTGAACGTGATGACCAGCGCGATGCCGACGACCGCGCCCGGAATGATGTAGGGCACCATGGAGAGCGTGTCGATCACGTTGTTGACCGCGTTGCTGCGGCGCACGACCAGGTAGGCGATCAGGATCGCCAGCAGGACGACCAGCGCGAGCGAGGCCAGACCGATGGTGAACGTGTTGGGCAGGCTGCGCTTCATGATCTTGCCAAAGGCCTCCCGGTAGCTGTCCAGGCTGTAGCCGGGCTGGAACACGCCGCCCCTGCACTTGCGGAAGGACTGCCAGGCGACGAACACCTGCGGCAGCATCGCGATGCCGACGACGGCGTAGCAGTAGAAGTGGATGAGGATGCTGGTCAGGCGGCGGGGCTTGTGCGTCTCGATGGAGTGCAGCGCGTTCATGGTGAAGCTGAAGCGGGTCGTCGCAAACTTCTGCACCAGGAAGATGGCCGCCGTGACCACGATGCCGATGACGGAGAGCGCCGCGGCGAAGTTGTGGTTCATCGATGTCTCGCCGACGTAGCGGTTGTAGATGAGCACCGGGAACGTCTGGAAGCCCTTGCCGATGAGCAGCGGCGTGGCGAAGTCCGCAAACGCACGCATGAACACCAGCAGCGCAGCAGCGAGGATCGTGGGCATGCACAGCGGCAGGATGACCACGAAGAAGCGCTTGAAGCTTGAGCAGCCCAGGCCGGACGCCGCCTCGATCAGCGAGTTGTCGATGTTGCGCAGCGCGCCGGTGATGTAGAGGAACACCAACGGGAAGAGCTGGCAGGTGATGACGATGACGATGCCGGTGAAGCCGTAGATGTCCGGGAACTTGATGCCAAACATCGAGCTGAAAAACTTGGTGAACATGCCGCCGCGGCCGAACATCTGAATCCAGCTGTACGCGCCGATGAACGGCGGGGACATGCTGCACAGGATGGCCAGCGTGTGCAGAAGGGCCTTGCCCTTCATCTCAAACAGGTTGTAGAAGTACGCGAACAGGATGCCCAGCACGAGCGAGGCGGCGGTCACGGCCACGCTGACCTTGAAGCTGTTGAACAGCGTGCCGTAGTAGTATTCCTTGGTGAAGAACTCTTTGAAATACTCCAGGCTGAACTGGCCGTCCGCGCCGACGACGGAGTTGCGCAGCAGCTGGAACATCGGCAGGATGAGGAACAGAGCGTACAGGCCGAGGATCACAAACGAGATGATCTGCCAGACGTCCATAGGACGCTTCTGCTTCATGCTCAGCCCTCCTGACAGGCGGCCGCGTCGTTGACCACACCGCGGACCAGGTTCCTGCTGCCGTCCTCGCAGAAGATGTTGAGCTTGTGCTGCTTCATGCGCAGCACCACGCTGCTGCCCTCGGGCAGCACGGAATCCAGCTCCGCCTCCTGGATGACCTGGACGTGCTCGCCCGTCTCAAGGGTCAGGAAGTAGTGCATGTTCAGGCCCAGGAAGGTGCTGCTGTCGACCGTCGCGCGGATGCCCTCGCCGTCCGTGTCGAGGATGAACTCCTCCGGGCGGACGGAGACGACGACCTTCTGGTCGTGCATTTCGCTTGCCAGCAGGTTGTTCATCGTCATGCGGTAGCCGCCGGATACGGTGAGCTGCGCCTGGCCGTCCACGATGCGGATCTCGCCGGGGAGCAGGTTGGTGCGGCCGATGAAGCTGGCGACGAACAGGTTCGCCGGGCGCTGGTAGATCGCCTTCGGCGCGCCGATCTGCTGGATCTCGCCCAGGTTCATGACGGCGATGCGGTCGGAGACCGCCATGGCCTCCTCCTGGTCGTGCGTGACGTAGACGGTGGTGATGCCCACGCTGCGCTGAATCTCGCGGATGGTCTCGCGCATCTCGACGCGCAGCTTGGCGTCCAGGTTGGACAGCGGCTCGTCCATCAGCAGCACGTCCGGCTGGATGACCAGCGCGCGGGCCAGCGCGACGCGCTGCTGCTGGCCGCCGGAGAGGCGCTCGGGCATGCGGTCGGCATACTCGTCGATGTGCATGAGCTGCATGAACTTCTCGGCCTGCGCCTTCATCTGTGCCTTGGGCAGTCTGACCGGCTGGTTCTTGAGGCCGAACATGACGTTGTCGGCGACGGACAGGTGCGGGAAGATGGCATAGTTCTGGAAGACCATGCCGATGCGGCGCTTGCTGGGGTCTATGTCGTTGATGCGGGTATCGCTAAAGTAGAAGTCGCCGCCCTCGATGGAGTTGAAGCCGGCGATCATGCGCAGCAGGGTGGTCTTGCCGCAGCCGGACGGGCCGAGCAGCGTGAAGAATTCGCCCTCGCGGATATGCACGGAGAGATCCTTGATGATGACGCTGCTGCCGTAGCACTTGCGGGCGTGGTCGATGCGGATGTTGACGCTCATGGATATGCAGTCTCCTTCTTGCGAATTGCTCGTCAGAAAAGCTGAATGACGAAAATCAACCAGAGAAGCGCACCTCTCTGGTTGATGTGAAGTAGCTGGTCAGCAGAGGCCCGGGCTTGCCGGAGCGACGTCTGATCGATCAGCTGATTACTTGGTCCACAGTTCGGTCCAGTGATCGACGATGGTCTGCTTGTTGGCGGAGGTGTACTCCTCGTTCTCCTGCTTGAGGTTCAGGGTATCGAAGGACGGCATGTACTCGGTCGCCTTGAACAGGTCGGTGCGCACGCCGCGGCAGACGGTCTTCTCAGCCATGATGGTCTGGCACTCGTCGGAGATCAGCCAGTCCATGAACAGCTTGGCGTTGTCCATGTTCTTGGCGCCCTTGACGATGGCGGAGCCCACCGGAGTCCAGCAGACGCCCTCGGTCGGATAGACCGTGTGCACGCCCTGCGCGCCGTTGCGGATGAAGCCGGCCACGCCGATCTCGTAGGACAGGCCCACGACATACTCGCCGTTGCCCACGCCCTTGTACACGGCGGAGGAGCCGCTGGTCAGGCTGTGATCGAGCTGGCCGATGAGGCTCTCCACATAGTTCCAGGCCGCGTCGCTGGTGTAGGGATTCTCGCCGTCGCCCATGGCCAGCAGGATGTTGCACAGGTGCGCGAAGGCGGAGGAGGAAGAGGTCGGATCGGCATTGGCGATCTTGCCCTTGAGCGCCGGGTTGAGCAGGTCCGCATAGGACTTGATCTCAATGCCCAGCTCGGCTTCGAGCTCGTCGTTGACGATCATGACGCAGCTGCCGCCCAGGATGTAGTAGGTGATCAGGCCGTCAGGATTCTGGTACTCGGCAGGCAGCTTGTCGTTGCCATTGGCCACATAGGTCTCAAAGAGGTCCGGATAGTCGTGGGTCCAGGTGGTCTCCACGCCGCCGAACATCACGTCGGCCTGCGGGTTGGCCTTCTCGCTGTCCAGACGGGTGTAGCACACGCCGGTGCCCATGGACTGAAGCTCGACGTCCACGTCGTACTTCTCAGCGAAGGTGTTGAGGATGTAGGTGATCTCCTCGTCCGGGTTCGGGGTGTAAACGACCAGGGAGCCTTCGGCGAACGCCGCAACCGGCAGGATGACCGCCAGCGCCAGGACAAGCGCCAGAGAGAGCAGTTTACGCATCGTGACAACCTCCAAAAAATGCTTTTGTGTCCCATGCCCGCGTCTTCAGCGGCGCGGGCGTGAGCATGATGAACAAAACAGGTTCATTATACCTGAAATTCCTGGAAGATCAACATTTTTGTGGAATATTTTATCCGGCTTTTCAAGAAATGTTCGGATTTTGAAAGGAGACGAAAAAACCGCGGCAGCACGCCGCGGCTCATTGGCTCCTTCGCTCTCCTGAGGGAGTCCAATCAGATGTGATAGCTGTCGGGCAGCTCCACGTCGAAGGGCAGAAGATCCAGGATATCCTTCTGCATATCGATGCCGGGGTAGACCTCCAGCAGCTTGAGGCCGCGAGCGGTCAGGATGAACACGCAGCGCTCGGTGATGTAGAGCACCTTCTGGCCGTTCTTGATCGCGTTGCGCGCGGAGAAGCTGATGGAGCGCACGGTCTGCACGAACTTGGGCACCGCGCCGTTGTGCTCGACGGTGATGTTTTCGCCCTCCCGGTAGACGCTCAGGCCCTTGGTATTGAAGGTGAGGCAGAACACGACCGTCGGGGTTTTGGCGGTGATGTTGGCGAAGCCGCCGATGCCCGCGTATGCGCCGGGGCCGCGGTGGGCGTTCACGTTGCCGTAGCGGTCCACCTCCAGCGCGCCCATGAAGCAGATGTCCAGGCCGCCGTGGTTGTACAGGTCAAACTGGTTGGCCATGTCGTAGACGGAGGCCGCGCCGATCATCGCGCCGAACACCCTGCCGGAGGCGGGGAAGCCGCCGATGCCGCCGGATTCCACCGTCAGCGTGATGTGGTCGAGCATGCCGTTCTGCTTGGCGTACTGGGAGATCATCTCCGGAATGCCGATGCCGATGTTGACGATGTCCTCCTGGCGCAGCTCGCGCGCGGCGCGCCGGCCGATGATGTGGCTGGCGACGCTGCGCTCGCGGCTGGCGGAGGTGACGGCCTCAAGCTTCTCGGTCCAGCCGTGCCACTCCTCGAACGGGATCTCAAAGCTGCCGGTGAGCGCGGTGAAGGCCTCGTCGCGGGCCTCCGGCTCCTGCACGATGATCGCGTCGACGAGACAGCCCGGGATGATGGCGTTGCGCGGACGGGCGGGCATGTCCACGATGCGGTCCACCTGAACGATGACGATGCCGTTGTTGGACTTGGCGGCCTGGCAGATGGAGAGCGCGTCGCCGGACATGTACATGTCGTCAAAGGAGATGTTGCCCTTGCGGTCGGCGGCGGTGCCCTTGATCATCGCGACGGTGATCTTGGGGAGCTTGTAGTAGAGGAATTCCTCGCCGTCCACCGTCACCACCTTGACAAAGGAGGAGTCGGTGGAAATCTGGTTGATGCCCGGGCCCTCACGGCGCGGGTCCACGAAGATGTCCAGGCCGACCTTGGAGAGCGCGCCGGGGATGCCGCCCGCCTGCGCGCGGATGGCGTGGGAGATGCAGCCCAGCGGCAGGTTGTACGCCTCAAAGCGGTTTTCCAGAATGATCTTCTTGGTGCTGGGCATCGAGCCGAAATGGCCGCAGATCAGGCGGTCCACAGCGCCTGCGCGGATGTAACCCTCCGCGGCGCGGTTTTCATCCCACACGCCGAAGCCCGCGCTGGAGACGACCGTCAGGTGCTTGGGGGAGTGGGTCTTTTCGTATCTGCGGCCGAGCGCCTCGTGCAGCTCCACCGGGTTTTCAATGCCGACAAAGGAATTGACGCAGACGCAGTCTCCGTCGCGGATCAGGCTGATGGCTTCGTCCGCCGTCATGATTCGATACATGGTGATTCCGCCTTTGGATGGTAGTCTTTCGTTCAGAGGATAAACGCTGTTTTTCCATTATATCGGCTTTGCGCGGGGAACGCAACCGTCTTTTTCGCTTGCGCGACGCAGCCGGACGCGTTATACTGGGGAAAACACAAGACGGAAGGAGCACATCCATGAAGACGACACAGGATTTTGACAGGATATCCATCGGCGTATTCCCCACGCCGGTTCAGAAGCTTGAAAGCATCAGCCGCCTGCTGGGCACGCAGGTCTATGTCAAGCGCGACGACCTGACCGGCCTGGGCCTGGGCGGCAACAAGGTGCGCAAGCTGGAATACTTGCTCGCGGACGCGAAGGCGCAGGGCGCCGAGGTGGTCTTCACCACCGGCGGCGCGCAGTCCAACCACGCCATGCTGACCGCCGCCGCGGCGCGCAAGCTGGGCATGACGCCCATCCTGATCCTTAAAAAGCGCGGCGTGACGGCGCGGCAGGGCAATCAGCTGCTGGAGCACCTGATGGGCGTGGACGTGCGCTTCATGGACACGGACGACTATGCGGATATCTACGCCGAGATGGACCGCGTGGGCAAGGCGCTGGGCAGGCCGTACTACAAGATCCCCTGCGGCGGCTCCAACGCGCTGGGCACGCTGGGCTATGTGGACTGCGCGCGGGAGATCCGCGACCAGGGCCTGCACTTTGATCATCTGATCTGCGCAGAGGGCAGCGGCGGCACGATGGCCGGCCTGGCGCTGGGCGCGAAGCTCTACCTGCCCGGCACGCGCGTGACCGGCATGATGGTGGACAGCGATCCCTTCGAGGAGATCACCGTGCGCCTGATGCGCGAGGCGGCGGCACTGCTGGACGCGGACGTTCAGGTGAGCGCGGAGGACTTCGACCTGCGCGACCTCTGCGGCCCCGGCTACGCGATTCCCTCGCAGGAGGGCAACGCCGCCGTGGCGATGATGGCGGAAAACGAGGGACTGTTCCTCGATCCGGTGTACACCGGCAAGGCCTTCGCCGGGCTGATCGCCATGGCGCGGGAGGGCGCGTTCAAGCCCACGGACCGCGTGCTGTTCCTGCACTCCGGCGGCGCGGGCGGCCTGTTCGCGGTGGGCGTATAAGACATTTTGCCGACATGCTTTTACCGCGCGAAGCGAGGAAGGGGTTCGGGGACAATGTCCCCGAGCAGGTTTTAGGGCGGCAGCCCTAACGTATTCCCATATTGCATAAGAAAAAACCGTTTCAGAGCAGGATGCACAGCATCCTGCAATTGAAACGGAGGTTTTGCGGCAAGGTGCGTTTTAGCAGCCGTTTACGCCAGAATCGTGCGGATCTCTTCGACCGGCGCCTCCTGCGCAGGCGCAAAGGCCTCCGATCCCATATAGCGATAGATGGAAAATAGCAGCGCCCGCGCCTCGGGATACTGCGTCAGATGGTGCAGACCCAGCGAGGAAAAGAGCAGCCGACCCCCGCCGCAGCGGCACTCAAACAGCTGCGCCATGGGCCGCAGATAGGCGTAGCTGTCCATCAGCGTCACGATGGGCCGGAGGCTTTGCAGCGCCTCGGGCAGGATTACGGCGCGCCGGGAGGCCATCGGCCACCACTGAAAATCGGTGTGCGCGTCCGTGGGGAAGGAAGCAAAGACGGGGTGCGCCGCGTCGATGAGCAGGCCCATGCCGCCCGCCTGCGCGGGAAACGTGCCGACGGACCAGAAGTCCGTGGAGAACTGCCCGCGGATGGAATGGGGCAGCGCCTCCTGTGTGGAATCCGGCGCGAGGAAGACCCTGCCGCCCCGCTGAAGCACCTGAAGCGCCCGCGCGTCGAGCGTCCGGCATTCGTAAACACGCTCCGGACAGACGGCGGGCTCGTCCGGATAGACCCAAAGATCATAGCTGTTTTCATGGCCGCACAGGCTGACGGTGAGCGTCAGTCTGGCGGCCTTTTTGATGCCGTCCAGCGGCACGGAGATGCTGCCCAGGTCCGTAGCCGCGCCGCACGCGGCGCGCGCGTAGGGCAGCGTGCCGCGCAGGGATACGCCGCCGCCCTCGAGCGTCCAGACCGGGACGCCGCCCAGCGTCTGCCTGCCGTAGTTGGCCACGCGCACATCGGCCGCAAGCGTCTCCCGGGCGGTATAGGTCAGGCGCGGCAGCAGCACGAGCGGCAGGACGGCCGTGAAGAAGCGGGCAAAGCGCTCCGGCTGCGCAAAGGCGTAGGGCTTGGGCGAAAGGTGGCTGTCCATCATGCCGACCAGCGCCGTGCCCTGCCCGGGAAAATCCTGCAGGCCCAGCAGAAAGAGGCCGGAGAGCCCCACGGTGCGCAGCGCCGCCTCCACCTCCGCGCGGTAGCAGCGCAGGGCCAGCTCGCCCGTCGCCTGGACATAGGCCCTCCAGCGGGGCAGCAGGCTCGCCGCCTCCACCCTGCTGCGGATCAGACGCAGGTTGTCCGGTCGTGTCACACCCCGGAACGCCGCCAGCTCGTCAAAGTCCGGCAGGACCTCATACTGGCCCACCTCAAAGGAAAGCACCGGCTGATCGCTGACCGCCCGGATGGCCCGCATGGCCGGGGCGTAGTCCGTGCGCAGGTCGGGGCAGCGCTCGTTGAGCCAGCCGGTCATGGGCGAGCTGGTCGCGCGCAGCGCGTGCGCCCGGCAGCGGCAGGCGGCGTAGAAGTCGTCCGCGGGATGGGGACCCCTGGCGCCGTAATGGTTGTTGGAGCCGGCGGCGTACAGCCGGGTGGGGTCGATGCTGCGCGCGAGGGCGAGCAGCGAATCGGCGAAGGCTTGCCCGTTCTCGTTCATGTGCAGCTCGTTGCCCAGCGTGAGCATGACGAACGAGGGGTGATTGGCGAGCATGCGCAGCACGCCCTCGAGCTCCGCGCGGTAGTACGCCCGGCTCTCCGGGGAGGAAAAGGCGTTTCGCGGGTTCCAGTGCGAGAGCTCCGGCTGCATGAGCATGCCCGTCTCGTCCGCGGCGATGAACGCGGCCTCCGGCGGACAGTGGCTGTGAAAGCGCACGCAGTTCACGCCGTAGCTCTGGTAGACCGCCAGAATATGCCGCCATGAGGCGACGTCCGTCGGGGGATGGCCGGTCTCCGGGAAGACGGCGCAGTTCGTCTCGCCGCGCAGAAAGAGCGGACGCCCGTTCAGCACAAACCGCCCGTTCTGCGCGCAGAAGGTGCGTACGCCGAAGGAGACGGTCTTGGCCGCATCGCCCAGCGAGGCGCTGAGCGCATACAGATTGCCCTCGCCCTCGTCCCAGCGGCGCACGTCCGCGCGAAGCGGCAGGCCGCGCAGGGCGACGGAGGAGAAGCCCGGGCCGCCCTGCGCCGTGATGCTCACGGGCGCGGCGAGCGCGTCGCTGGTCACGGCGACGTCTGCCTGAAAGGCGCGGTCGGCGGAGATCTCCAGCCACACGTCCAGCGCATCGCCGCGCGGATAGACCCGCAGCGCGTGGATGAACACCGGCTCCTCCACGCGCAGGGACAGCTCGCCAATGACGCCGTTCCAGTTGGTCTGCGTCTCGTCCGTCGCGGCGCTGGAGAAGACGATGTCGTCGTGCGGCCAGCCGGGATAGCGGTTGTCGCAGGTGAGGGCGAGCTCGTCCCGGCCGGTCAGCAGCCCCGTGAGCTCGAAGAGAACCGGTGTGGAGAGGGAGGCGGGCAGAAAGGGCGGTACCTCCTGACCGTTGACGCGCAGGGACAGGCGGCGCGTGCGCTCGCAAAAAAGAAAGACGCGCTTGCCCACGGGCGGCACAAACGAAAGCGCGCGCGTGAAGACCGCGGCACCCTCGTAGGTGTGCCGGCGGGTCAGGCGCGTGGCGATGACGTCCTGTGATGCCAGCGCGTCGTTGACGTTTTCGTCCGGATGCCAGGGCGCGGCGGTGAGATCGGCATGGCCGATGCCGTTTGTATCCAGCGTGCCGGGCAACTGCGCGGGCGCGCAGCCCTCACCGGTTTCACAGCGCCACGTGCCGGACAGGTCAAAAGCATTCATCGGGATACCTCCTGCGCGTCACAGATTTTCGGGGACCAGCCAGCCCTTGTAGGGCAGGATGTACGATTTCTGCCTTGCACGGATGGGCTTGCTGGACTGGCGGTATTGCTGCGGGGTGACGCTCATGACCTGCTGGAAATTGCGGTTGAAGCTGGAAATGGAGGCGATGCCCACGGCCTGCGCGATGGAGGTGATGGGCTCGCTGGTGGTGTTGAGCAGGATGCACGCCTGGCGGATGCGGATCTGGATGACGTACTGCAGGGGCGTGGTGCCCATGATGGAGAGGAACAGGCGGCGGAAGTGCGTCTGGCTCAGGTGACACAGGCCGGCGAGCTTGTCCACGCTGCAGGGCTCCACATAGTGGTCGTTGATGTATTCCAGCGCGGGGCGAAGGATGAACGCCCGGCTGTTGGCGGGCGCGCGGCGGATCCGGTCGCTGAGCTGGCTGCGCAGCTCGGCGACCAGAAGGAGGGAGTAGAGCGTGAAGAGCGAGGGATCACCGTCGGCGCGCGAGACAGCCTCCTCGAGCAGGCATTTGCAGATGAAATACAGCCGCGGATGGCTGGCGGCGGTGATGTGCAGATAGCTGCCCAGCAGCACGCTGAGGCTCTGTTGCTCCCCCTCGGGCAGGCCCGGATGATGGCTGAACGCATCCGGGTCGACAAACAGGTAGTTCCAGCGGCTTCGGCAGCCGGGCGCGGAGCAGGTGGTGTGCGGCACAAAGCGCGGAATCAGAAAGATGTCCCGCGCGGCAAAGGGCACGGTGACGTCGTTTTCAAAGCCGAGGAAGCCGCTGTCGGAGAGGCAGTAGCCGATTTCCAGGCAGTTGTGAAAGTGGAGGCGGTCGCTGAGCACGTCGGAGATGCGCCATTCCTCGCCGGACAGGCACAGGAACGGCTTGTCGGGTTCAAGCTCATAGATGCGGTATTCGATGATGTTTTTGGACGGACGCGCCATGCGGTTTCCTCCTGCTTCCTGCCGTTTGCCGGCCCCTTTTATCCATGAAAGTATATGAATCGCACAAATTCGGGTGCCTATCCTCAGTATAACACCGAAATGCTGACCGGTAAAGTGTGGAATGGAATAGTTATTGGTCGAAAATGAGAAGTTCATGGTTGCTTTATTGTAGAAACGCCCGCTTTTGAGGGTCTATAATGAATTTAACATAAAACGACGACGGAATCTTGTGTACTTTGTTGGATGGATAGGAGGATGCCTTATGGCTCAGAAGGGCGTCGGGCGGCGGGATCTGCGCGCAAGGAAGCTGCAGGTGTATTTGAAAAACAACTGGCAGCTGTACGCGCTGCTGGTGATTCCCATCGCGTTTGTCATCATCTTCAAGTATGCGGCGTATCCGGGCATGCGCATCGCGTTCATGAATTACAAGCCTGCCAAGGGCTTTGACGGCAGCCCGTGGGTGGGCCTTGAGACGTTTGAGAAGGTCTTCAAGGATAAGAGCTTCCACACCGCGCTGAGGAACTCGCTGGTCTTCAACTTTCTCGACCTGATCGTCGGCTTCCCCGTGCCCATCATCCTGGCGCTGCTGCTCAACGAGCTGCGCTTTGACCGCTACAAAAAGGTCTCCCAGACCATCCTGTATCTGCCGCACTTCCTCTCCTGGCCCATCATCGCCTCCGTCATGCTCACGCTCTTCAAGCCGGAGACGGGCCTGGTCAACGTCGCCCTGATGAACCTGGGCATCATCGACAAGGGCATTCCGTTTCTGACCGAAAAGTGGCACTGGGCGGTGTCCTATCTGCTCATCGGCGTATGGCAGAACATGGGCTGGGGCTCCATCATCTACCTGGCTGCGATCACCGGCATCGACGGACAGCTCTACGAGGCCGCGACCATCGACGGCGCGGGCCGCTGGCGCAAGATCTGGAACGTCACCCTGCCGTGCATCCGCGGCACGATGGTCACGCTGCTGATCATGAACCTGGGCCGCGTGATGGGCTCCAACTTCGAGCGCCTGGACGCCTTTGGCAACGTGCAGGTCAAGGACTTCCAGTACCAGCTGGCCATCTACATCTACGAAAAAGGCCTGGCGGGCGGCAACTTCTCCCGCGCGACGGCAGTGGGCCTGTTCCAGTCGCTGGTCGGCCTGATTCTGGTGCTCGCTTCTGACCGGGTCGCCAAGAAGCTTGGCGAAGACGGATTGCTGTAAGGGAAGGGAGGAACAATCATGCAGGCCAAAACCGCAAAGAAGACGTCCGCCTTTTCCGGCGTCAACCGCATCCGCGTGAGCGACCTCGTCATCGCGCTGGTCATCCTCCTGCTCTCGCTTACCTGTATCCTGCCGTTCATCCATGTGACCGCCAAGAGCGTGTCCTCCAACACGGCGGTCATGTCCAAGTCGGTGTATCTGTGGCCCAAGGGGCTCAACTTTGACGCATATGTCTCCATCTTCCGGGACGGCCAGCTGACGCACTCCATGCTCTACACCGTGCTCGTCACGCTGCTGTTCACCGTCATCGGCATGTTCATCACCATCTGCGCGGCGTATCCGCTGTCCATCCGCGGCCTGAAGGGACGGCCGGTGTTCGCGTTCATCCTGATGTTTACCATGTACTTCAGCGCCGGCCTGATTCCGGAGTACCTGCTTTACAAGGATCTGGGCCTGCTCAACACCATGTGGGTGCTGGTGCTGCCGCTGTGCTTTGCGCCCTACAACATGCTGATCATGCGCTCGTTCCTCGCCTCCACGATCCCGGAGAGCCTGTACGAGGCGGCCAAGCTCGACGGCGCCAGCCACATCCAGACGCTGACCCGCATCGTGCTCCCGCTCTCCAAGCCGATTCTGGCGACGCTGTCGCTGTTCTACGCGGTGGGCCGCTGGAACGCCTACGCGGACGCCAAGTACTACATCACCGCCAAGTCGCTGCAGCCGCTGCAGTACCTGCTCTCCAACATGGTGCTCAACTCCGGCAACGACGCGATCTCCCTGGCCGAGTCCGCCGCGGCGGATACCACGCCGGAGGTGCTGCAGGCCGCGACGATCATGTTCGCCACGCTGCCGATCATCATGATCTACCCCTTCGTGCAGAAGTATTTTGTCAAGGGCGCGATGATCGGCGCGGTGAAGGGCTGAGCGGCAATTGCACAGGTATAACGACAGGGCTTGTCTGTCTATACATCATTTCAAAAGGAGGAATTGTTTCTATGAAGAAAACGCTTACCCTGCTGCTGGCGCTGGTGATGGTGCTGACCATGATCGCCGCCGCCAATGCCGAAGTGCCGGAATGGAAGCCGTTTGAGCAGAACGTCACCATCACCGTGCCGGTGTACGACCGCTCCAAGGTCGGCTATCCCGCCGTCGACGACAACTACTGGACCCAGTACATCCAGAAGGAATTCGGCGACAAGTACAACATCACCGTCAAGTATGTCGCCATCCCGCGCGGCGACGTCATGACCAAGTACTCCCTGCTCATCGCGGGCGAGGAGACCCCGACCATCATGATGGAGTATGACTATCCGAAGGTTGCACAGTGGGCGACCGACGGCGCCATGCAGACCATCGACCTGGAGGCGTTCGCCGCCGTCGCGCCGACCTACTACGGCAAGATGGTGGAGAACAACCAGCTGGGCTACACGGACATCAACGGCGAGACCTACTTCGTCCTCTCCGAGCGCCCGTACTACAACACCACCTACACCTATGCGACCTTCGTGCGCATGGACTGGCTGCGCGCCGTGGGCTATGACCATGTGCCCAAGAGCTACGAGGAGCAGGTGGACGCGATCAACAAGATCATCGCCGCCGGCCTGACCGATCAGGCGCCGCTGGGCCTGGGCATCCCGACCAGCGCGTATGTGCAGAACTTCGCCTACCGCGACATTCCGGTGGACGAAGCTGAGTGGGCGCAGCACTCCTCCCTGGGCACCGCCTCCCTCTCCTGGGAGCCGACCAAGAAGCTTCTCAAGCGCCTGAACAGCGAGTACCACATGGGCTGGTATTCCTCCGAGTTCGACCTGGAGAAGGACTCCAAGGGCGCCGCGACCGATCAGGCCCAGACCGACTTCATCAACGGCAAGACCTACCGCTACGGCGGCTACATGTCCGCGAACGTCTCCTGGCTGACCGCCTTCTTTGAGAACAACCCGAATGCCGAGCTCGCCATCGAGAGCAACTACGCGGTGGTGGACGGCGAGGTCGTCCCGGATGCGCAGCTGCGCGCGGACAACCCGTTCGGCATGATCGTGGGCTTCTCCTCCTACGCGACCGAGGACCAGCTCAAGGCGGCCTGGATGCTCATGGAGTGGATGATCCAGCCGGAGAACCTGTTCGTGCTGGAGAACGGCGTCGAGGGCGTCACCTACACCATGGGTGAAAACGGCCTGCCGGTCGTCGTGGGCGACTACACGGGCACCGAGATGCTCAACCACAACATGAACATCGACATGACCTGCCTGGTGCACGCCTCCAAGGTCGTGGGCACCATCGAGGACAGCATCGCGGCCATCACGCCGCAGGGCCTGCCGCAGGACTTCTATCAGGCGCTGCTGGACAACTACAACGAGCTGGCGGAGATCGCCGCGAAGGGCAACGCGTATTCCGACCCGGTCTTCGCCGTGGCGATCGAGTCCGAGTCCGAGTACAGCGCCTCCCTGCTGAGCCTGTATCAGGAGGCCTTTGCCAAGCTGGTCAAGTGCGACCCGGCCGAGTTCGACGCGCTCTATGAGCAGCTGAGCCAGGATTACCTGGACGCCGGCTATCAGGAGATCATCGACGAGCGTCTTAATGCCTACGAGGCCGGCCAGACCACCAAGCTGCCGCAGCGCTAAGCGCGGCGCAGCCTTCTGACCCAATAAGCAAAAAAAGTCCCCGCCGGGTGTCCGGCGGGGATTTTGCGCTTGTCCTATACTGATTTCATCCTCAATGGCTTTCATAAGCGCGAAGCGATGAAGGGAGTCTGAGGGACCGGAGCCTGCCGCCGCCAGTGGCGGAAGCGGGCAGGCGAAGCGTCGGGAATCGCAAGGAGCGCCCGATGGCGCGACTATGCGAGTTCCCCGGGTCGGCAGCCCTAATCGTTTCTCCAATTACAGCTTGATCATCCGCGTCTCCAGCGGCGCGAGCGTCACGGGCACGTCGCCGTCCGGGGTGTGGATGCGGGCGCTGACCGTCTCCTCGGCGTTGTTGAGCGCGACGAGCACGCGGTCGGCCGGATACCATGCGGCCTCCACCAGCGCGCTGTCGGAGATGTATGCGCTGCTCCGGGGCAGATTGCAGCAGTACAGCAGCGTCTCCAGCAGCATGCGCGTGCTCTCCGGCGAGACGGTGAAGCTGCTCATGTACACGCCCTTGCCGCGGCCGAATTCGTGCACGGTCATCTGCGGCGCGCCGTTCTTTTCGCAGAGCACGCGGGCCGTGCCGTCCGTCAGGTACACGTCCGGATTGCTGCCCAACGCACTTTCGCACACCGTGACCGGCACGCCGCCGTCCACGTCAAACTGCCAGCGGCCATGGCAGACACGCTCGCCCTTGTCGATGTCCACGCCCAGCACATGCGCCATGCGCAGCGTGCGGTCGAAGCCGGGCACGGCGGAGGGCTCGTTCACGCCGATGAACGCGCCGCCCTCGCAGACAAAGCGGGTCAGCTCGCTGACCAGCGCCGCGTCCCTCCAGGCGTCGCCGCCGCTCCAGGCGTCACCCATGCGGCCCGCGTTGATGACCACGTCGACGTCCCTCAGCGCGCCGCGCTTCACGTCCTCAAAGCTGATGAACCGCACGTCCACCGGCAGGCCGGAGAGTGCCTCGTTGATGTGGATGAGCGCGTGCTTGTCCGTCTCATGGAAATGGCCGGAGAGCGTCCAGGAGCGCAGGCTGCCCCAGGTGTGCAGCACGGCGACGCGGCAGGGCAGGACATAGGGCTTGCCGTGGGCGTGGAACGCCTTGATGCGGCGGAACTCGTCGGAGATCGCCTCGATGGTGTCATTGAACGCTGGGAAGCCGAGCGTCAGGTGCAGATAGCCGCCCAGGCCGATGCGGTCCACCGGCTCGCGCAGCAGGGCGCGGCGCACGCTGCGCCAGTAGCGCATCGCGTCCCGCGCGGGATCGCCGCCCTCGGAGAACGTCGGCAGGCCGCCCAGACCCACCGGGAACAGGTACGGGTGGAAGCGCAGCTCGTGCACGGGCACATCGGCGCAGGCGCACAGGCGGCACTCGAAGCCGGAAAAGACGCACTTGATCAGACCGTCAAAGCCGATGGAGGCAAAGCGTTTGCCGCACGGTTCCATGCCGACCCAGCTGTCGTCGTAGAAGACATAGGCCTGTTTGCCGTGGCGATGGATGATGTCCACCAGCACGCGCGCCCTGTCGGCTACGAATGCCTGGATGAAGTCCATGTAGTCAAGCTTTGCCCGGCTCGGCGGCATGTGTGTTGCCTGATGCCTGCCGCCATTGACAAAATCCTCGGCGGTCAGCGCGTAGCCGTACGTTTCCTCAAACGCATCCAGCGCCGCCGGGCTGACGGTGAAG
>SFFH01000090.1 GCA_004557905.1 Clostridiales bacterium
GATGACCATATCCGCTGTGCCGAAGCAGCCGTCCACATACTCGGAAGCGTCGATGCGCTGTTCCACCAGCAGTACGGGGCTGTGACATTCCCGGCGAGCATCCTCAATTTCACCGATGACGAAGGACACATACTCGTCCACCGCTTCCAACAGCTCGTCGTTGTAGTATTCGGACGTGGGGCGGGTGGTGCGCTGCTTTAAGTGCTTGCGAATCAGGTGCTCGGCCAGCGCATGGCCTGCCGTGCCCTCGGCGGCGTATACGCTCTCGCTCTCTTCAAACTGCTCTTCCAGCAGCAGGGAAGGCGGGCAATGGATGCGGCGATTGGCCGCCGAGGGAGAAAATCTTGCGTGTGTATCCGGCATTACAGCTTCCTTGCCTCCTCCATGAGCGCGGCGTAATCCTCCGGCTTGACCCCGGAGAGCTTGCCCGCATCGTACTTATACAGCAGGGCTTTGACGGCCTGCGTCTTGCCCTCTCCGCTCTTTTCGGCCAGCAGCGTGCGCACCTGATCGATGGTGATCTGAGGCTTCGTGTGCTTGGGCGGCGTACTGTCAACCGGCTGTGCGGGCGTTTCCTCCGGCGATGCTGTGCTCAGCTGAATGAAATCCGCAACGGCCTGAAGGCTATCTGCCAATGCACGTACATCCTGCACCACATCCAGCAGGAGCTTGATTTTGCTCATCCTGATCTTCCTTTCATCGTTCTGTGTTGGAAGGAGCCATATTCCGTCAGCATCTGCCGAAGCACATTGGCCTGATATGCATCGCAGTTGCCGATCAGCTCGGAAAGAACGCGCTGCTGTTCGCAGCTGAGGATGTTGCGGTGGGGATGGTACCAGTCCGCTACCTTGACACATCCGCCGTTTCCGCGCTGTGTTTCCAGAGGATAATCGACCGTGAGCGCCGTAATATCCGAGCGGATGGTGCGTCGGGTCACGCCCAGTTCCAGCGCGAGACGGCCCATGGATTCCTGTCTCCGCGCTGTCATGATGCGCATGATTTCAGCGCGGTGCTCGTTTGCCGTCACGGTCGATCACCTCCTTCCTTTGGCTCTGGCTGAAGCCTAACAGCCAAATAGGAAGGGTAATTTCCTATTTGAAAAATTTTCTCAAAGAAAATAAGGCCGCTCATGTCCGCGCTCCTGTTCCCGGAGCCGGGGCATGGAGCGGCACAGGCGGTACTGCCGTGTTCCAAAATGCAAAAAGACCGGGCAGCGAATGTCGAAGCAAAAGAAAACCGCCGAATGCATGCTTTGAACAAAGCAGTCATCCGGCGGTGGTACTCCGTTGCCTCGGCGTCCGTTACTCGGTCTGGTTGCAAAAATGCGTGTCCATCAAGGAAATCGGGCTTTACCGGGAGGGCAACCCGTAAGCCAAGCGGCGGCTGTTATGGCCAGATAAACCGTCATGGCAAGAGAATCGCCTTCCTCGTTCGGATTCAGTCCCGTTTCCATGCGACGCTATACAGTTTTCCTGAGCGCGTGCGCCGGATTTCCACCGGCAGTTTGCAGCCTTTACAGCAGGGTGTTTTATGAGCCGCATGGACAAGGTTCAGACAAACAAAATGAAAATCGCCGCGTCAGGTAAGGTCCTGATCGTCAAAGGGATCGACGCATTCGGGGCAGAATTTCGGCGGGCTGCCAGCTGCACTTGTCGCAGCGGTATACCGGCGCGCCGGACGGGCGCTTCGCCCCGCATTCCGAGCAGAATTTGCCCGTCGCCGTCGCGCCCATCTGGAATAGTTGTGCCGCGTTCATACCGCCACCCTGCTGCGCCATGTTCATGCCCACGAAGCCGGTAAACGCGCCGCCCTGATTCTTCGCTGCGTCCGCGCCCACCAGATGCGCGCCGCCGCCATGTTGGCATTGCGGAATACGGCGTTGCGCTGAAGCTCCTTGATCGTCGCCTCTTCCTCTTCGGAGGCCTTGACGGAGTTCACGCCGAAGGAGACGATTTCCACGCCGCGCAGGTTGACCCATTTTTCGGAAAGGACGTCGTTGAGCGCCTGAGCGATCTCCGTCGTATGACCAGGCAGCGCGCTGTAGCGAATGTCCATCTCCGAAATCCTCGCGAAGGCGGGCTGGAGCGCCGTCAGCAGCTCGCTCTTGAGCTGGCTGTCGATCTGCTCGCGGGTGTAGTCGCCTTCCACGTTGCCGCAAATGTTGACGTAGAACAGCTTCGGGTTGGTGATGCGATAGCTGTATTCGCCGAAGCAACGGATGGAGACGTCCATATTCAGGCCGATGTTGCTGTCCACCACGCGGAAGGACACGGTGCTGGGCGTTCCGTATTTGTTGCCCAGGATCTCCTTGGTGTTGAAAAAATAGACCCGCTGATCCCTGTTGGCCTGACCGCCGAAGGAAAGGCAGTCGAAGGTGGTTTTCAGAACGGCTTTCATCTTCTCGTCATTGAGCGGCCCGCAGAAGATGCTGGGCTCATCGCCCTGTTCAAAGACATACTCGCCCGGCTCGGCGCAGAAATCGACGATTTTTCCCTGATCCACGATCATCATGCACTGGCCGTCGGCCACGGCGACGACACTGCCGTCCGAAATGACGTTGTCATCCTCATGCCGGCTGCCGCCAAAGCGGGCTTTTTCCTTTTTTTCCGCTTTCGTCGCCAGCACGTTGTCCGGCAGGGAATCCACATAAAAATACTCTTTCCACTGGCTGGCCAGCGTGCCGCCCGCCGCCTGTGTCGAAGCGTTTGGCGTCGTTGGCGAAGGTGATCTCGTCGCCGCTTTCCTCGGAAGCCATCATCTCCAGCGCTTCCGGCTCGTAATTGTTGCCGCAGGCGGCGCATTCCAGTCTGCAGCTTTCACCGCTGAACTTGAGCGGGCCGCCGCAGCTGGGGGCAATTATAGCTGGCAATACTCATGGTTCGTCCTTCTTTCGTTCAAAATTATTCCACCCGGGCCGCATACACTCGGCTGCACAGATCGACGCACTGATTGCGCAGCAGCGCCTCGATGTGATCGTCCACATTCTCGACCCCCTGCTGCTCCAGCGCGATCCGCTGCTGCTCCAGCCAGAGCATGAAGAACGCCTGAGAGGAGGCCACGGCGGCGCGATCCTTCTCCATAGAAAGGTCGATCCACTCCCTGTAGAGATCGTTGAGCTCGTTCGTCCACTTTTCCAGCCCCGGCAGCGTCTGATTTGCGGCCATCTGGGCGTGGAAGCTGCACATCTCGACGTGCTCGTCGCCCGCATCCATCGTATAGCGATGGCAGTAGGCCGGATAATCGCCGTAGCTGTCGCCATAGTCGTCATCGCCATACGGATTGTACCCCGGCACGAAGCCCGCGGTCTGGGGCTCCATTTCGTCGTCGGGCACGGTGTAGCCGTTTTCATCCATAATCCGGAGCCAGCAGGCATAGAGCGAATCAATGGTTCTGTCGTCGACTACGCCGGTTTGCTTGAGCAGCGCGTATTCCTGAAACCACTTCACGGCCTTTTCGG
>SFFH01000091.1 GCA_004557905.1 Clostridiales bacterium
GAAGCCGTCCGCGCGCGGCGAGCTGGAAATCACGACGCTCAATGCGATGTATCTGGAGGACAGAGCGCTGGACGTGCAGCTGCTGGGCCGCGGCTTTGCGTGGCTGGACACCGGCACGATGGACAGCCTGGTGGACGCGGCGGACTTCGTGCGCATGGTGGAGCAGCGACAGGGCATCAAGATCAGCGCACCGGAGGAGATTGCCTACAAGAACGGCTGGATCGACAAAGAAAAGCTGCTCGAAGGCGCGGCGCGCTACGGTAAGAGTCCGTATGGCCAGCATCTGAAGGCCGTTGCGGAAGGAAAGGTTCGGTATTGATATGGCGATGAAGAGGATCGATACAAAGCTCCCGGGTGTGTATATCGTTGAGCCGCAGGTGTTCGGCGACCAGCGCGGCTACTTTATGGAGACGTACAATCAAAAGGCCTTTGAGGATATCGGCATCACGGCCGTGTTCGTGCAGGACAACCAGTCCTTCACGGCGCAGAAGGGCGTGCTGCGCGGCATCCACTTTCAGAACGCGCCGATGACGCAGGCCAAGCTGGTGCGCGTGACGCGCGGCGCGGTGATGGATGTTGCGGTCGATCTGCGCCGCGGCAGCCCGACCTATAAGCAGTGGGTCGCGGTGGAGCTCTCCGCCGAGAACAAGCGCATGCTGTTCATCCCGCGGGGCTTCGGCCACGGCTTCAAGACGCTGACCGACGACGTGGAATTCTGCTATAAGGTGGACAACCTGTACAGCCGCGAGTGCGACCGGGGCATCCGCTTCAATGACCCGGCCATCGGCGTGGATTGGGGCGAGGTGACGGAGAGCCTGCTCTCGCAGAAGGACACGACCGCCCCGCTGCTTGAGGAAAGCGACTGCAACTTTGTTTACGGCGAAATCTGAGGAGGGCCACATATGACGATCATCGTGACCGGCGGCGCCGGCTTTATCGGCTCCAACTTCATCTTTCACATGCTGGACAAGCATCCGGCGTACCGCATCGTCTGCCTGGACAAGCTGACCTACGCGGGCAATCTCTCCACGCTCAAGCCCGTCATGGACAACCCGAATTTCCGCTTCGTAAAGGCGGACATCTGCGACCGCGAAGCGGTGGAGCAGCTCTTTGAGGAGGAGCATCCAGACATCGTCGTGAACTTCGCGGCGGAAAGTCATGTGGACCGCTCCATCGAGAACCCGGGCGTGTTCCTGCAGACCAACATTATGGGCACGCAGGTGCTCATGGATGCGTGCCGCAAGTACGGCATCACGCGCTATCATCAGGTCAGCACGGACGAAGTCTACGGCGACCTGCCGCTCGACCGCCCGGATCTGTTCTTCACCGAGGAGACGCCGATTCACACCAGCAGCCCCTATTCCAGCTCCAAGGCGGGCGCGGACCTGCTCGTGCTGGCGTATCACCGCACCTACGGTCTGCCGGTGACGATCTCCCGCTGCTCCAACAACTACGGCCCGTACCACTTCCCGGAGAAGCTGATCCCGCTGATGATCGCCAACTGCTTAAACGACAAGCCGCTGCCGGTCTACGGCAAGGGCGAGAACGTGCGCGACTGGCTGTACGTCGAGGACCACTGCAAGGCGATCGACCTCATCATCCACAAGGGCCGCGTGGGCGAGGTCTACAACATCGGCGGGCACAACGAGATGCGCAACATCGACATCGTGAAGCTCATCTGCAAGACGCTGGGCAAGCCGGAGAGCCTCATCACCTACGTCACCGACCGCAAGGGTCACGACATGCGCTACGCGATCGACCCGACGAAGATCCACAACGAGCTGGGCTGGCTGCCGGAGACGAAGTTCGCCGACGGCATTCAGAAGACGATTGCGTGGTATCTTGACAACCGCGGCTGGTGGGAGGAGATCATCTCCGGCGAGTACCAGAACTACTACGAGAAGATGTACGGGAACAGGTAAACTGATATGAAGGTATTGGTCACCGGCGTCTGCGGCCAGCTGGGCCACGACGTCGTCAATGAGCTGACAAAGCGCGGCCATGAGGCCATCGGCAGCGACATCACGCCCGTATACAGCGGCGCGGACGACGGCACGGCGGTGACGCGCGCGCCGTATGTGCAGCTGGACATCACCGATGCCGATGCGGTTTCGCGCGTGCTCGGCGAGACGAAGCCCGATGCGGTCGTGCACTGCGCGGCCTGGACGGCGGTGGACGCGGCCGAGGACAACGAGGACAGGGTGCGCGCCATCAACGCGGGCGGCACGCGGCACATCGCGGCGGCGTGCAAAGTGCTTGGCTGCAAGCTGATGTACATCAGCACGGACTATGTGTTTGACGGGCAGGGCGAGACACCGTGGGCGCCGGACTGCACCGATTACGCGCCGCTGAACGTTTACGGTCAGACGAAGCTGGAGGGTGAGCTGGCGTGGGTGTTCGGCCTGAACGGCAAGAACTTTATCAAAACGATGCTCAGCCTCGGACAGAAACACGAGTGTGTGCGCGTGGTCTGCGACCAGATCGGCACACCGACCTACACGCTCGACCTCGCCCGGCTGCTGGTCGACATGATCGAAACCGACAGGTACGGCTACTATCATGCGACCAACGAGGGCGGTTACATCTCCTGGGCGGACTTCGCCCGCGTACGGCCTGTCAAAAGCCGCACGGCCGTTCAACAGTCGGCTCGACAAGCGCAAGCTGATCGAAAACGGCTTTGAGCCGCTGCCCACATGGCAGGATGCGCTGAGCCGGTATCTCAGGGAAATCGGCTGCACGGCCGACAAGACCTGAGGCGCTTTGCCAGGAAAAACTGCATAACCAAAACGCTCTTGACCACGAAGGGCGTTTTTTTAAACAAAGGGGTGTATATGGGATGAAACCCGAGTGGAAGGACCGCGTGAAGCACTGGATGAACGTGCTGGAGAAGGAGTTCTACGAGCCGCTGGGAGAGATCGCGCTCGAGGGCTTCGAGACGACGGAGATGCTTGCGCCCGAGGAGGCGGAGGCGTGCGGCTTTGCGCCGATGCCCGTGGGAACGGCCTGGGGCTGCAAGTGGCATTACTGCTGGATGCGCGGGGAGATCGTGCTGCCTGCGCAGGCGGCGGGGGAGCGCATCGTGATGGACCTGCGCCAGGGCGGCGAGGCGACACTGTTTGTGAACGGCGAGGCGTTCGGCACGCGCCGCGCGGAGTGGGTGAGTGTGCCGCATCACTACATCTGTGATCAGGTGCTGACCCTGCATGCCGAGCCGGGCGAGCGCTTCCATCTGCTGATGGAAGCCTACGCCGGGCACGACTACCCGGGCGAGCATCAGGACGGCTGCGCGACGGGGCCGGTGCGCCCGGGCGACTTTCTGCCCGAGCCGGAGGACGTGCCGCGCCAGAGGATGGGCCGAAGCACGTTCGGCATCTGGCATGAGACGGCGTACCAGCTGTGGCTCGATCTGCGCACGATCGCCGACCTGCTGAAGGTGGAGGACAAGGACTCCCTGCGCGCGGCAGAGCTGGAGGAGGCGCTGGAGCGCTTCACGCTGCTGGTGGATTATGAGCAGCCGCGCGAGGGACGGCTGGCGGACTATGCGCGTGCGCGCGAGGCGATTGCCCCCGTGCTGGCCGCGCGCAACGGCACGTCTGCGCCGCACATGGCGGCCATCGGCACCGCGCATCTGGATGTGTGCTGGCTGTGGCCGTACCGGGAGACGCAGCGCAAGGTGGCGCGCACGTTTGCCCAGCAGATCCGCCTGATGGACATGTATCCGGATTACAAGTTCCTCCAGAGCCAGCCGGAGACGTATAAAATCTGCAAGACGCTGTATCCCGCGCTGTACGAGAAGATCAAGGAAAAGGTGCGTGCGGGCCAGTGGATCGCGGACGGCAGCATGTGGGTGGAGCCGGACACGAACATGACCTCCGGCGAGTCGCTGATCCGCCAGATCGTGCACGGCAAGCGGTTTTATCAGGAAGAGTTCGGCGTCGATTGCCAGCTGCTGTGGCTGCCGGACACGTTCGGCTACAGCGCCGTGCTGCCGCAGATTCTGCGCGGCTGCGGGGTCAAATACCTGACGACGCAGAAGATCTTCTGGACCTACAACGGCAGCGACCCGTTCCCGTACCACTACTTCACCTGGCAGGGCATGGACGGCAGCGAGGTGACCAGCTTCCTGCACATGGACTATACCTCCAGAACCGACCCGGAGACGACGGTAAACCGCTGGCGCAATCGCGTGCAGAAACGGGACATGAGCCGTTTCCTGCTGCCGTTCGGCTATGGCGACGGCGGCGGCGGCCCGACCCGCGACCACATCGAGTTCGTCCGGCGGCAGAAGGACCTGCAGGGCGCGCCGAGGATGACGTTTGAAGCGCCGCAGGACTTCTTTGAGGAATGCGCAAAGGACGGCGCGCCGAAGAACCGCTACGTCGGCGAGCTGTATTTCCAGTGCCATCGCGGCACCTATACCAGCCAGGCAGCCATCAAGCGCGGCAACCGCAAGAGCGAGCTGGCGTTGCGCGAGGCGGAGATGTGGAGCGCCGCGGCGGCGGAAGCTTTGCCCTACCCGCAGGCGGAGCTGGACAAGGCGTGGAAGGGCGTGTTGCTCAATCAGTTCCACGACATCCTGCCCGGCTCGAGCATCGCGCGGGTGTACGAGGAGGCACGCAGGCGTTACGGCGAAATCCTCGCAAGCGCGAAGGACATGACGCAGGCGGCGGTCAGCGCCCTCACGGAGGGAAGCGAGGGCACAACATATTTCAACTCCCTGAGCTGGAGCCGCCGCGCGCTGGTGAAGCAGGACGGGCGCTACGGCTTTGCCGTGCTGCCGCCGTGCGGCTGGAGTGCGGAGGTTGACTTCAGCGAGCCGGCGCATCCGGTGATGCTCTGCGCGCTTGAGGACGGCGGCGTCATTCTGCGCAACGGGCTCATCACGGCGCAGCTCAACCGCCTGGGCGAAATCGTCGCCTGCGAGCACCGGGGAAAGCGCTGCATCGGCGGCAGGGGCAACGTGCTGAAGCTGTACAAGGATGTGCCGCGCCTGTTCGATGCGTGGGACATCGACAGCATGTACGATCAGCAGCAGGTCGATCTGGGCGGTGACGCGGTGCTCGAAGTGATCGAGGAGACGCCGTGGCGCTGCGCGGTGAGGGTGACGCGCCGGTTCAGCCAGTCGACGCTCACACAGGAGATTGCGCTTACGGCGGACAGCTGCCGCATCGACTTCATCACGCATGTTTCCTGGCAGGAGACGCACCGACTGCTCAAGGCGGCGTTTGAAACCGGCGTGCACGCGGACGAGGCGATCAACGAGATTCAGTTCGGCTTCATCAGGCGGCCGACGCACCGCAGCCGTCCCTACGACGCGGACCGCTTCGAGGTCTGCAACCATCGCTATACGGCGCTGTGCGACGAGAACCGCGGCGCGGCCGTGCTCAACGAGAGCAAGTACGGCGTGAGCGTGCTGGGCGACGAGATCGCGCTGACGCTGCTGCGCGCGGCGACCTGCCCGGACCTGAACGCCGACAAGGGCGAGCACGACTTCACCTACAGCTACTACGTCTGGGACGGACCGTTCATGGACTGCGGCGTGGTGCGCGAGGGCTATGCGCTCAATGTGCCGCTCACGCAGTCGGCGGGCAGGTGCCCGACGCACAGCCTGATGCAGGTGGACGCGCCGAACGTGATCATCGACACAGTGAAGCTGGCCGAGGACGGCAGCGGCGACGTGATCGTGCGCCTGTACGAGAGCAAGCATGCGCAGACAGCAGCGACGCTGTCGCTGGGCTTCCCGGCCGCAAAGGCGTTTGTCTGCGATATGCTGGAAAACCCGCAGCAGGAGCTGGCCGTGAACACCAACGCCGTGACGCTGGCAATGCGCGCGTTTGAGATCAAGACGGTGAGGATCAAACG
>SFFH01000092.1 GCA_004557905.1 Clostridiales bacterium
GGGGCCAGAAGGGTCGGGGAGGGTTTCGATGCCCTCCCCAGACCCTCCTGGACCTCCCATTCCCCTCCCCAGACGACCAGGGTTGCGACCCTGGACCCAGGGGGATTTGCGAAAGCTGATCATACTGCCCCAGGTCCAGGACCACAGTCCTGGTCGTTTCAAGGGGGTATGGGAGTCCAGAGGGATGTAGGGGGGAAATCGAAATCCCTCCTCATCCCTCTGGGCCCAGCGCAGCGCGCTTCCCCTGAAGATGGCAATCTTCAATATCTCTTAATTAGCATTCTCTCCCTTCAGTTCGGCAACCGCATTATTCATCCTTCTCTTCATATGGTTTGTTCCAGGAGCCGATTTCGATGACATTCCCTTCCGGGTCGGCAATGAAGCACGTCCTTTGTCCCCAGGGCTCGGTCGTCGGTTCCAGCAGAGACGTCGCGCCGTTCCTCAGGGCATGCTGGTACTGCTCGTCGACCTCCTCATAGGTGTCCACATACAGCGCCATTTCGGAATGCGCGTTGACGCCCTGAAGATATTCGTAGCGTTTGCTCGTCAGCTTTTCAAAATCCTTTCGGCCATAGAGCAGGAACAGCGTCCCGTCCTTCACCAGGTACACATTGTCCGCGTTCTCGTTCTCCTTGATCTCAAAGCCCAGGACATCCCTGTAGAAGCGGATCATGGCGCCCATGTCCTTGACAAAAAGTCCGTATCCGTCCAGTCTCATGGTAATCCTCCCCGTTTTCTTATTCAATTCCTATGCGGCGTTTCCCGCCGCGCATGACCAGGCTCACTTGTGCCCGCAGGCCTGCGCCGTTTCACACAGAGGCTGGGTATTCCGGCAGATCGACGATGATCGCGTCGTGGTGCACGGCGGGCAGAAAGATGTCGAACACGTCCCGCGTCCTCAGGCGCAGGCTCGATGTATTCACGCACGGATGGCAGCCCAGCAGCGGGCTCTCCGCCACCGCCCTGTCCATGAGCAGCTGCACGTGATTCTCCGTATCGTTCATCAGGCCCATGATGGAGACCGAGCCGGGCGTGATGTCGAGGTATTTCTCCATGTCCTCCGCGCCGGCAAACGACAGGCGCGACGAGCCGATGAGCGGCGACAGATCCCGCGTTTTGAAGACCTTGCCGCCCGGCATCATCAGCAGGTAGAATTTCGTCCGCTGGCGGTTGCACAGAAACAGGTTCTTGCAGATGATCAGCTCCAGAATCCGATCGATCTCCATGCAGTCATCCATGGTCATGGCAGGTTCGTGATCCGTGCGCTCGTACGCGATACCGAGGCGGTCGAGCAGATCGTACACCCGCATTTCCTTGGCCAGCCTCCCTTCGCCGGAGGCGGGCCGTCCGCAAAGCAGCTCCATCGTCATGCCTCCTTGGGGCGGATCGTGACGTGTTCGCCCTCGCGGCAGACGGGGCGCATCGCGCCGTCACGGATGACATAGCCCTCGCCCCAGAGCGTGTAGGTATCGTCCCTGCGCATGACATAGCTGCCGTCCACCAGCACATAGAATTCGCGGCCGAAGCTGTCGCCGAAGGTGATGTCCTCAATCAGGCGCCTGCCGTCCAAGAGGTTGTCCTTCACCATCTGGTAATGCGGCAGAATCTGCACGCGCGACAGTCCCAGCCCCGGCAGAAAGCGCCGATAGTCGGGATCGACGGACTCGCCCGGCAGCTCCGGCTGCGCATAGACGGTGTCCGTGCAGTTCATGGAGCCCGCGCTCACGCCGATGATTACACCCGTGTACTCCCGCAGCAGCGCGCGCAGGCCGATTTCGGCAAAGAAGGCGTTCTGCGTGGGCACATGCCCGCCGCCGAGCAGCACCGCGTCGCTGAGCGCGATGAGCCTGCCCGCGTCGCGCGCATTGCGGCTGTCGAGCATGACCGAGGAGGCGACCGGAAGGCCGTGGTAATTGAAGCATTCCGTGAACGTGCCGCACATCTCGTCGTTGAGCGGGAAGTTGAAGGGATCCGAGCAGACGACAACCAGGCGGCTGTCCGGCTTCCAGTGCGCGCGCAGGTTGTCAAGAAAATGGTTGCGGCCGTCCAGCACGCAGGGCAGGTTCACACCCTCGGGCACATGGTCGTCGCAGGGGCTGCTGGTCATCAAAAGAATCATGTTCTCACCCGTCATCAGAATCGATTTGTGAATCATTATATCGCGGTTTAGCATGGCTGTAAATATGCGCGGAAAAGCGGGAATTCCCGAAAAGCCGAACGTTCGTGCAGAAAATTTTCCGGTTTTCTTTACAGCCGCAATTCCCGCATGATAAAATGGGTATGTCAATCCGCTATATTTTCAACCATATACAGGAGTGATCATCATGAGCAATGTTCGTCCCGAATCCATGGCCCGTATCACCACCCCTGAGCTGGCCCACGCGTTCATTGAGGAACAGGTGGCTGCCGTGCGTGCCCAGGTGGGCGATAAGAAGGTGCTGCTGGCGCTGTCCGGCGGCGTGGACAGCTCCGTCGTCGCGGCGCTGCTGATTAAGGCCATCGGCAAGCAGCTGGTCTGCGTGCATGTCAATCACGGCCTCATGCGCAAGGGCGAGAGCGAGCAGGTCATCGAGGTATTCGGCAAGGCAATGGATGCCAACCTGATCTACATCGATGCGACCGACCGCTTCCTCGATCTGCTGGCCGGCGTCTCCGAGCCGGAGCGCAAGCGCAAGATTATCGGCGCCGAGTTCATCAAGGTCTTCGATGAGGAAGCCAGCAAACTCGAGGGCATTTCCTTCCTGGCTCAGGGCACCATCTACCCGGACATCCTGGAGAGCAAGGGCGTCAAAGCGCACCACAACGTCGGCGGCCTGCCGGAGGAGATGCACATGGAGCTCGTCGAGCCGGTCAAGCTGCTCTACAAGGACGAGGTCCGCGTCGTGGGCGAGGCCCTCGGCCTGCCGCACGGCATGGTCTACCGTCAGCCGTTCCCGGGCCCGGGCCTGGGCGTGCGCTGCCTGGGCGCGATCACCCGCGACCGCCTGCACGCGCTGCGCGAGGCCGACGCGATCCTGCGCGAGGAATTCGACAAGAATGGCCTGGCCGGCAAGGTCTGGCAGTACTTCATCGCCGTGCCGGACATGAAGAGCGTGGGCGTGAAGGACGGCAAGCGCTACGAGGGCTGGCCGGCCATCATCCGTGCGGTGAACACCACCGACGCCATGACTGCGACCATCGAGGAGATCCCGTATCCCCTGCTGCACCACATCACCGACCGCATCACCCATGAGGTCGACGGCATCAACCGCGTGCTGCTGGATCTGACGCCCAAGCCCATTGGGACGATTGAGTGGGAGTGAGTTTTTGAAACTCCGAACCCGTTGCGGCACAACGATTTTGCGGTTTTATATCTCTCTTTTGATAACGATTTGATAACGCTCCCC
>SFFH01000093.1 GCA_004557905.1 Clostridiales bacterium
CATCGTGGTGAACGACCGGATGGAGACCTCCGTGCCGGACATCTACGCTGTCGGCGATGCGGTGCAGGTCAGGCACTTTGTCACGGGTCAGGACGCGCTGATCGCGCTGGCCGGGCCGGCCAACAAGCAGGGGCGCATTGCGGCGGACAACATCTGCGGCGGGGACAGCCGGTATACGGGCTCGCAGGGCAGCAGCGTACTCAAGGTCTTCGACATGACAGCGGCGCTCACGGGTCTCAACGAAACGCAGGCCGCAGCGGCGGGGTTTGACGCGGACTCGGTGATCCTCTCGCCCATGAGCCACGCGGGCTACTACCCGGGCGGCAGGGTCATGACCATGAAGGTAGTCTTCGAGAAAGCAACGTATCGCCTGCTGGGCGCGCAGATCGTCGGCTACGAGGGCGTGGACAAGCGCATCGATGTGCTGGCCACCGCCATTCGGGCGGGCATGAAGGCCACAGAGCTCAAGGATCTGGAGCTTGCCTACGCGCCGCCGTATTCCTCCGCCAAGGATCCGGTAAACATGGCGGGCTTCATGGTGGACAACATCGCGCGCGGTCTCCTTCGTCAGTGGCATCTGGCCGACGCGGACAGCCTGCCGCGCGACGGCAGCGTCACGCTGCTGGACACGCGGACACCGGGTGAATACAGCGCCGGTCACATCGAGGGCTTCATCAATATTCCCGTGGACGATCTGCGGGAGCGGCTTCATGAGCTGGATCGCACCAAGCCCGTCTACGTCATCTGCCAGAGCGGCCTGCGCAGCTATATTGCCTGCCGGATTCTCGCTGGGCACGGCTTTGATTGCTACAACTTCTCCGGCGGCTATCGCTTCTACGCTACGGTGACGCAGGAGCGATGCCTGATTCGCTCGGCCACAGCCTGCGGTATGGATCAGAAATAATACGCAGCCCCTTCCTTCGCTCCTCTATGAGCGCTTTGGAAGGGGCTGCTTTCACGCAAACAGCATGCCCAGCAAAGCTGATACGACAATCAGCGAGATGGGCGACAGCTTTTTCTTTCGGATGCGCCGGTAAATACAAGAGCCAGTCAGCAGCAGAGCGGTGATCAGCAGGGCCCGAAAATCCACTGCATTGGTCTGAGAAAGCGTCAGGCAGCTGCGCAGTGTCATGTACACGCCGGTTGCCAGAATGATGCCGATCATGCAGGGCTTGATTCCCTGCAGCACAGCCTGAACACCGCGATACCTGATCAGGCTGCCGAGCAGATTCATGGCGAGAAGAATCACGAAGAACGAGGGCAGCACAACAGCCAGCGTAGCCAGCGCTGCGCCGACCAGCCCCGCCTGACTGCTGCCGACATAGGTCGCCAGATTGACCATGATGGGACCGGGCGTACTCTCGCTGATGGCGATCATGGTACCAAGCGCCTCGTCCGTCAACCAGCCATAGGAGAGTACGACGTCGCGGATTAGCGGAATGGCGCTGTACGCGCCGCCAAAGGAGAAGAAGCCTACCTTCAGAAAGCCCGCAAACAGTTCTGCATAGATCAATTTCCCGCACCGCCTTTCCTGCCCGCTGCATACCGAGCGGCATACAGCGCCAGACTGACGGCTCCGGCAGCGAGCATCAGAACGATGGAGGAGATACGCATCCCGAGCAGATTGCCCGCCAGCATCAGCACAAACGCTCCGCCTGCAATGAGGCAGGGCTGCCGCTTCCCTTTGATTTTGCGAAGCATCGTCATCCCCGCATCCAGAATCAGCAGCCCTGCGCCAATTCGGATGCCCCGGCAGGCAGCTGCAATGAGCGGAATCTCCAGAAACTGATCCAGGTACAAGGATATGAAGAAGAGAATGGTGAACGATGGGAGAATGAGTCCCAGAGTTGCCAATACCGCACCCATCATCCCTGCCATTTTGTAGCCCACAAAGGTGGCACAGTTGATGGCTATGGGGCCTGGCGTGGATTCGGCAACCACGGTCAGGTTCATCATCTCATCCTGCGAAAGCCACCGCTTCTTCTCCACACAGGTATCCGTGATGACAGAAATCATGGCATATCCGCCGCCAAATGTGAACAGCCCCACCTTCATCATGCTCAGAAACAGCTCTGCCAGAATGGCGGATTGCTTATGCATCTGCAAGCACCTCCAGCCCACTATGATTCGAGAGTTCGACCGCGCCGCGGGAGAGACGCACCAGCCCCTCGCTCTGGAAGTAGCGCAGCATTCGGGTGACGACCTCCCGCGCGGTGCCCAGGTGGTTGGCGATGGTCTCGTGCGTGAGATGGAGCACGGCGGTTCCTTCGAGTGCGCTCTCGTCGAGCAGAAAGCGCGCCAGCCGCCTGTCAAAGCTCTTCCACATGATCTGCTCCATCAGCCACATCACCTCTGAAAACCGGCCGGCCATGATCTCCGTGGTGAAGTTCGCCGCAGGGGCGGATTCCCTGGCCACGCTCTGATACACGTCGGCGGGGATGACGAACAGCTCCGTGTCCTTCTCCGCTGCGATCATGATCTCAAACTGCATGGAACGCAGCATGCAGGACGCGGAAAACAGGCAAATGTCCCGCTCAAACAGACGGTAGAGGGTGATCTCCCGCCCTTCGTCGGACAGGATGAACGCGCGCAGCTGACCGCTGCACACGAGCAGCAGCCCCGTGCACTCCGTGCTGCCGCTGTGCAGCGTCGTTCCCTTTGGGATACTTCGGCGGATGGCGCTCTGCGTCAGGATTTTCTGCTGCTGCGGCGTCAGCTGTGCCCAAACGGGGAAAAAGTCCTGTACATCCATGATGAACACCTCTTTCTTCCCGCAGTATACAAGAATTTTCGGCATATGTCAAATAATATTGTTGACATATGCCGAAAATCTTTGCTATACTGAGCACAGAATCAGGAAGGAAGGAGCTGAGACATCTGGCAAGACCGAGAAAATGCCGCCGGGTGTGCGACTATCCCCGGACGCTGGCCTTTTCGCCGGAGGAAAGCGGCGCGTGTCAGCCGCCCGTCATCCTGACGGTGGATGAATACGAGACGATCCGCCTCATCGACAAAGAAGGGCTTTCGCAGGAGCAGTGCGGCGAGCAGATGCAGGTGGCCCGCACCACGGTGCAGCAGATCTACGCCAGCGCGCGCAAGAAGCTCGCGGATGTGCTGGTGGACGGCCTGCCCCTGCGGATCGAGGGCGGCGACGTGGCGCTGTGCGGCGGAGGAAATCCGGGCTGCAGTGGCTGCTACAAGCAGAAAATCATGGAGCAATACGCAAAACCGAAAGGAGAAACCATCATGAGAATTGCGGTCACCTACGAAAATGGAGAGATCTTTCAGCACTTTGGCCACACGGAGCAGTTTGGGCTCTACGACGTGG
>SFFH01000035.1 GCA_004557905.1 Clostridiales bacterium
GCAGAAGTAATCCCCGAAGCTCTCGCCGTCGGAGCAGTAGCTGACCGTGTGTCTTCCGCTCATGCGCTCACCTCCGGAAGGGCGAAGGTCCCCGCAGGGATCTCCGCGAACTTGATGTAGATCCTGCCCTCGGTGGAGAAACCGCCGCGGCGGTTGGGGTAGAAGGCGGAGATGGAACGCAGGAACCTCTCCGGGACGCTCCTGCGGACCATGGCGGCGAACTCCTCGCACTCGGCACGGGTACCCATGACGCGCACCTCCATCAGCATCCCTCCCGGGCGAAGACGGAAAAGGAACTCCTCTCGAAGCAGTCCAGTCTGTCGGGGTATTCCCCTCTCCCGATGAGGGCGAGCATCACATGGGACGCCACAACGGCGTCCGACAGCGCCCGATGGGCCTGCGGACCGTCCAGATGTGCGGGGTCGTCCGGGCACAGGCCCCGGTAGGCCGTCTCCAGCTTCGGCCACGAGGTCGAACCGTCGGAGAAGAGGTAGTCGCCGTCGATGAGGCGGTGCGCCCTCAGCATGATGTCGGGGGCGAGGACGCAGTCGACGTCCCACGGGCTCTTGCAGAGGAACTTACCGAAGTCGAACTCCTCGTTGTAGGAGGCGGCGACGTGTCCGTCAAGGATCAGACGCACGTCGCGAGCGATCTCCTCCAGGGGCTTCGCCCGGGCGACCATGTCCAACGTGAGGTCGGAATGGCCGAAGATCCATGCGTTCTTCTGGTCCTCCGACCAGCCGGACACGTCGTATCCGACGACCTCGGAGTAGACGGGTATGACGGTCCCCCTCTCCGTGTCGACCTCGACGATGCCGATGTCGACGACCCTGTCTCCGCGGTCACACCCATAGAGGCCGGTGGTCTCCGTGTCCACAACGTAGACGATCATTCGACCGCCTCCCTCGGTTTGATGGTGATCGTTTTGCCGTTGCTGAGGCAGATGTCGAGGGTTCCGGACATGTGGTGGTTGATCTTCACCACGGTTCCTTCGCAGCTGCTGGAAGTGGCCTTGACGGTCGGTTTCTTCCTCGATTTGGTGTAGAACAGGACCTCGCGGGCGCGCCAGCCGATGAAGATCTTGAAGTTGACGATGAGGCCCGCTTCGTCGATGTCGTGGCGCTCTTCTTCCGGAGGGAAGAAGAAGGTGGCGACGCCCTTATTGTCGCTTGTCCCGGCAAGCGCGGTTCCCATGAGGTCGGCCATGCGGCCGATCGTCTCGGCATCGAGGACGTATGCGCTCAAATGCGCACCCCCTTTGCCATGCGACCGACCACCCTGATGGACAGAACGGCGTAGCCCTCGGGGATGCCGTCGGCGAAATCCGCATGGCGGAGGATGTAGACGACCGCGACCTTGCATTGGCGTCCGGTGTGGCCGGAGCCGGGACGCCATTCGCAGAGAGTCAGTGTGTCCCCGATATGGAACATGCGGTCGTCCTCTCTGCGAAGCTCGAACGTCTTGCGGCCGTCGACCACCGCCTGAAAGAACTGCGGCAGGATCTTGAGATCGTGGCACGTCATGCGCGCACCCCCTTCGCCGTCAGGCGGGACAGGAAGGCGTCGCGGGGGTTGTCATAGATCTCCCTCCATCTGAAGCACGATCCGCATCTGCAGTCGGAGACGACGTCAGGGGTCCCGGCGCAGCACGCGAGACCGTCCTTGAGGGGGCATGCGACGAGCCGTATTCCGGTCAGAATAAAGCCCCCGCGGAATATTCAAAATTTTCAAAGCTGGCCGAAATCATTGAGCCGGGGATTCCGACTGCTGGATAAGGGTTGTAGGTGCGGACGCCGGCCAAAATATACACTGTACGATTCATCATTCTGATTCCTTCCATGATTCTATGAGTTTGTTGACGACCCTGTCGTTGCGGGGTCTGGCATATGAGGTTTCGGTGGTCTTGGACGAGCTATGGCCGAGTATGATGGCAAGCTCTTCGGTGCTGAGGCGTTCCTCATCGAGGATGTATTGGGCATATGTCCTGCGGCATGCCCTGAAGTCGAAATCTATGCCCGTCTCGCGGCACACTAAGAGGCGGTCGCGTGTGAGTTGCATGGTCGACAGCATGGTCCCGTTCCGGGTGTGGAACAGGAATCTGCTGCTGACGGAGTCGACCTCCATCCAGATCCTGACGGCATGCAGGCATTCGGGGCGGATGGGCACCGTACGGGCAGACCCATAGGTCCCGCGGCCTTTGACAAAATCGAGAAAAACGGAGGACATGTCCGGAGAGACGTTGTCGACCAAGATATGCTGCAGCTCCTCTGTCCTGGGGCCGATTCCGAAGGCCAGCATGACCTCGGCGTAGGCACGGATGCGTCTGGGATCAGATTCCGCCGTAAGGGTCTCAGACATCTTTTTGATGACCTCGAACTGCGGACGTTCGACCACCGGCAGGCGTTTGTTCTCTCTTTTCGGGAAAAGAAGAGGATAGCGGGCGCGAGCCTCGAGTACTGCTGCAGAGTTTCCCACATAATTGCAGAGATTGGCGATCGCGGAGATGTCGTGGGATATGGATGTGGGTTTCAGTCCGCGCTGACGTTGGAAACGGACGTATTCCTTGACGTCCTCCGGTGTGAACCTCCCCGGATCGGTCGTGGAGATCCTCCCGTCATCGTATAGGTTCTGCATCTGTCTCCCGATTTTGGGGTAGCGGCGACGGAGTTCGGCCATCATCCCATCGGAGTAGACGCCTTCATACGATGCCAGGAAGTCGCGGTAGGCGGAGACGAACGGATATCTTGTCAGGACCCATGCCTCCTACAGGTGACGGCGAGCGTGACCGCGGACCCGAAGCATGCACCGGCGAAGCCGACGCAGAGAACCAACAGGGTCAGGCAGGCGAAGGCAGTCACATCCTCACTCCCTTTGAGGTGTTGACGCGGGCGACGATGGCGAAACGGTCGCCGTCCATGAAGATCTCCTTGTGTCTGAAACGGGGATCCGCCTTGTAGGATTCGATGCGGGACATGACCTCGCCGAGGGTGAGGGACGTCCCTTCGAGTTCGATCAGAACCTCGTCGTTCACAGAGGTACCTCCGGACAGGGGAACATGTGCTGCACCGGGGGGACAGGTCCCAGGAGGATGCGCTCGCAATAGGGGCACAGCGTCATGTGGGAGAAGCCCACGCGGACGGAGACCGCCCATCCTCTGACACTTGCGGCCCTGCTCAGGTTCTCCGGGGACCCGTTGCCGTCGAAGCGCTGCATCCATCCGCAGTAATCGCAGGAGAGGGCGGAGGAGGGCTGGACCCCAGAGTTGGTTTCTGTGCCGGTCATCGGTTCTTCCTCCTCGATTTTCTAAAATTGGCCTGTATCTTCTTTTGCCTGCGGCCGTTGAAGACGACGGCCCTCATTCAGAGACCTCCGCACGTCTTAGGAAATCCTCCCCGGAGGGAGTGATCCTCCACAGGTAGACAACCCCGTCCGTCTTCGTCCTCTCCAGGTATCCGCAGTCGGCCAGGGCGTCCAAAATGCCTCTGCGGTCTTTCCCGGAGACCCCGAGTTCCTTCAGATGTGTGTTGAAACTGCTGGTCTTGACAAAACCGTTCTTCTTTGCGAACGCGAGAATCGTCGCAATTTTTCCTTCGCTCATATTTCCAGCTCCTTTTTCCGAGGAGGGCGAAAAGGTGGTAGGGGGTCCGGAGCACGGCACAAGAATTGGACGATGCGTGCCTTGAAGCCCGGACCCTCATGGATAGGATGCAGTTTTCCGTCGTCCTCGGAGTCCAATTCTTAGTTTTATCAATAACGTAAATCATATTTAATCATTTACGTAAATGATAGAAGATGAATTTGTTAATCAAATACCTAAATGATAAAAGGGTGTGAAAAACACCGATATCCTGTTTGCATCACATTATCGTGAGATTCTTCAATTCGTCTATGAAAAAGGAGAATCGAAGAGGGATGACATCTATCGGATTCTTCCAGGATCATCGACTACGAAGAAGAACCGTGTCGACGATCTTATCGAGTGTGGATTCCTAGTCGAAGTACGACACGGTCTGCACAATGTGAAAATGATATCGCTTACAATGGAAGGAGAGAGGATCTGCCGCCTCCTCATGGAGATCGAGGGCGGAGACGACAGGTCCCATCCGCCGAATGCAGACAGTCTGCCGGAACTGGAAAAAGCCTGATTTCATACGACTTCATCTGAGGCGATTCATGTGAGACCTTTCGGAATATTCGATGACAATTCCCCGAGACGATATTCGAGATCCACATGTACGACGGCGCCGACGCCATTGATTTCCAAGAGCTGCTGCAGATGCGCGAACAGACAAACGGAAATTGACGGTTGGCACATCACCCCTCGACAGTCCATCCGAGATCTGTCCCGAAGAGCCATGTCACATAATCGTAGGCGTGGTGGCGGAGGTAAGACGCGGGATCCCCTCCCGATAAGGTCAGGGCCCAGTCCACCAGGTGGGCCGACTCCCACAGGACGGCGGTCAGGAGCAGTCCGACCAGCACCAGGGCCGCCGCCTGTCCCGCCCAATAGAGCAGCGCCCCCATCAGACGACGCCTCCGTTGAGCAGGATCAGGACGACACCGGCGACGGTCAGGACAGACAGTGCCAGGAATATTCCGGCACTGATTAGAAGCAGACCTTTGATGGCCTGCACCAATAGGCCGCTCACACCAACCACCCCATGTCGGACAGGAACCTGACCAAGGCCGCGGCCGCATAGACGGCTCCGACGGCATAGGCTCCGTAAATTAACAGGTATCTCATCCGAACACCTTCATGACCCAGAAGTCAAGGTAGCCGAAGGCGCAGGCGAGGACCAGGAGGAAGACGGCGGCCGCCGCGGCCATCGCGACGTATCTGATCACTTCGGACCACCCGTATCCCAGGGTCTGTTCTTCCTCCTGTGAAATTCTGATGGCTTGATCCCGAAGAGCCAGGGGCTCAGCATTTCCGTTTCCCTCCCTTCGTCTTCCTTTTGGCGGACCTGGAGAAGAGGACGGTCTGCCTGGGCGACTTCGCACTCGATGTGCCGGTACGTCCGGCCGGAGTCTTCTCGGCGGCCGGTCCGGACTTGGCCGGCTTAGATTTCTTCGGCGACTTAGAATTGGTGATCGGCTTAACTCCGGAGGAGGGCTTGCAGCGGGCCATCGTGTTTATGGCCATGGAACGTCCGAGTTTCAGTCTGGCTATGTTGCTGTCCGCCCAGTGGCGCTCGACGGATCTGACGGCCTCCCGGCCGGCGAGGGGTTTCCCTCCCTCGGTGAACAGCTTCCTGTCCTCTTCGGCCATCCTCTCCGCCTCCGCCGGGGTCGGATTCCTATACCTGTGGGTCTTGGGATCGAACACCTGGACGCTGTAGTAGTACCCTGACACGTCGAAGTCCTTCTGCCTCGCCATGGATTCCGCCACGGTGCAGGACTCCTCCACGTTCGACGCCTCGGCCATCCTGTAGCGGGTGATCGCCCTGGGGTCGGTAGACCTGCCGGAATACTGCACATCCTTGAAGTCGAACGTCTTGACGATGGGGGACTCCCTGTCTTTGTCCACCTGCCGGAGATGGTGGACCCCCTCGTGGACGACCACGGAGTTCTTCACGCCGCGTCCCCTCTTCAGGGAGATGTTGTCCTCGCAGTGCGTTCCGAGGACGCCGGACTTAAGAGGTCTCGACTCGACCTCCATGGTCCCCTTGCCTACGAGTTTGCGTCTGTCTTCCAGGGTGAAGGCACTGTCGATGGTGTCCCTGATCTGCTTCTCCTGGTCCGGAAGGGCATAGACGTCTATCTTCCTGTGGACCTCCAGATTGTCTCCGGTGCGGTCGCCGTAGTTGCGCAACGGACTCCCTTTGACATCGAGCCCTTCGATATCCACGTTGTCCGTGCTGGCAATCCAGGCGGCCGCCTGTCTGGGGGTGCAGTCGACCGGAAGCACCTTGTCGGCCCTCTCGTCATAGTCGTGGACGGACTTCTTGTCGTCGATGTCCATGATGGCGGACAACCTGCGGAGGTCAACGTTCCCGCCCTTGTCGACCGGGACCCGCACGCGCTTCCCCGAAGGAAGGTTCACGACGGTGTAGCCGCCTGTCTGGGTATTCGGGGCGGGAGCGCTCCCGACATCCCGATGGACAGTCCTGCTTCTTCTCCCGGTGTGCTTCATCGTCTCTTCCTCCCCGTCTTCTTGGGTGCTTCAAACTCGATCTCGCGGGAGCATCTCCCGGATCTGGTTTTAGGAGGGGCCTTCTCGTAGAACATCACGGTGATGCCTGCACCTCCGTGCGCCTCCCTGACCTTCCTCTTGGACTCTTTGTCCTTGACGGCCTGCTCGCGCTTCATGTTCGCGATGCGCCTTCTCTCCTGCGCCGTCTCCTGTTTCCTCATCCTGACCTCTTCGCGGCGGGCATCCATGCTTCTGTCCGCTCCGCCTCTCTTCTCTGCTGCCATTTCCATTCCTCCTGTGTGCCGGGGCGATATTATCGCCCGGCTCCGTTAGTTATACACGCGCGTCACGCGTGCGCGCGACCAGCGGGGCGTGTGTACCCCTATCTTAGGCATGCCGAATATCGGAGGATATCGGGGCGTTATCGCCCAGTTATCGCCCCGTTATCGGTGCCTTCCCGTGCGTCGACCCACACCTTTCCGTGCAGGCCTCGCGTCATTTCCTCTCGATCAGTTCCCTCACCTTCCTGATGGATTCGGACACCCATCCCTGCCTCACTCCCATCCGTGAGGCGATCTCCGTCTGCTTCAGTCCCTCGAGGGAGAGCTCGTAGCATGCGATCCTGCGGTCCCACGGCGGTCTGTCCCGGTACTGATCGAGGATGTCCTCGACCTCCTTCTTGTCCGCGAAGTGGTCGTCGTGGGTGAGCATCGGGGGGAGCGGGACGGACACGGGAGACGTGCAGTACATCCCGACCCCCTGCGACCGGTCCATCGAGGCGACGGACGCCACCGACTAGCTCTTGACGTCGTTGTTCCCGCGGTTCATGGTGTCCCAGATCTGCCACAGGATCTTCGTGTACCAGGGACCCAGGAAGCTTTCTATCAGCCTCTTCTCCGACGGTTCCGCGATGCCTGTCTTGAAAAGCATCACGTCCCCCTGCCGGAAGGCGGGGTCGAGCTCGCCGAACCTCTGCCATGCCCAGTCGTATAGGATGAGCCCGGGAGACCCCTTCAGCCTCTCCTCGAAGACGTGGCGGCTCTTGTTGTAGGTCTTGACGATCTCGACCTGCTCGTAGACCTGACGGCTCGATGCGTAGGTCATGGCGTCGTCGACGACGACATACTGCACAGGGGCGTCGTCGATGACGTCGAGGGCCACGCGGATGTCGTCGGTGTAGATCACGTGGACGTTGTTGCGGCCGTACTTGGCACAGGCCTTGGCGACACGGGCCTTCAGGAGCTCGGACTTCCCCGACCCCTGCCCTCCGACGATGCAACAGGAGGCCTTGGCCACCTGAGAACCCCGGGGGAAGGGGATGAAGAACCTCTTGTCGGCGGCATCGGTGACGTCCCTCCTCCTATCCCTGACGAACATCTCATCCAGGGAGAGCAGGGACGTGTCGTCCCCGTCATGGAGGGACAGGCGCCCGCATCTCAGCCCGTCGGCGGAGATCATTCCTCCTCGCCTCCGAACAGGTCGTACCTGTCATCGGATTCGTCGCGGATCGGGAGACCGGAGATGGCGGACACCGTCATGTAGCGGTCGCCGCGGATTATCTCCCTTAGCTCGGACAGGCCGCGCAGGGTCGTGTCGTTGTCCAGGTCGGCCAGCATCCTGTCGATCTCCACGACCATGTTCTCGTACTTCGGGAGCATGCGGTCGTAGAAGAACAGGGAGAGCAGGCGCTGGACCACGTCCCTCCTCCCCTTCATGCCCGAGACGGTGTACTCCGACACCTCCCCTCCGTCGTAGACGATGTGGACGTTCACACCGTCGAAGGAGAGGTCGAAGACGTCGCCGGAATCGTCCTCCTCGATGACCCCTCCGCCGCCGAAGAACAGCGAGAGCTCCGCACGGGCGCTCTGGATGTTGTTCCGGAGCAGGTCCTTCATCGAGTTCAGGAATTGGACCGTAACCTTGTAGTCGTACCATCCGCTTCCGGAATGGACGGCCTTCTTCAGCTCGTCATTGAGACGGATCTGCGCAGTCTTCCTTATCGCCATATCCTAAATCCTCCTCTGTCTGCCTCTTCCCGCGCCCGGAGGCCTCGTACTGGCGGACGAGGTCGTAGGCACAGTTCACCGGCTTTGTCTTGTCTATCTTCTGCAGCAGGTCGAGGGCCATCTGCATGAGCATGGGGCCCTGCCTCGCCCGGAGCTCGTGGACCTCGCTGGTGAGGTCGTTGTTCAGCCTCTGCATGGACGTCAGCGCCTGCTCGTCCTGTGCCAGTTGTATCTTGGAGACGACAGATCCGTAGGCGATGTCCATCTCCGTGACGTAGTGGCGCACTTTGAACCTCCAGAACGCATGGACGAGCTCGAAGGTGGTGGACACGTTCTCGGCCACGACGGCGGGACGGTCGAACACCGGAAAGAGCGGATACTTGGAGACGACCTGCCAGTCGGCATCCAGGGGCCCGGTGGAGACGATGTCGTGCCTGACCCCGAAGACCAGACGGCGGAGCAGGGCTCTGTTGGACTGGATCTGCAGGTAGGTGCATCCCCCCTCGCACCAGACGACCCACGGACGCATCGTGACCCGTTTGTCTCCGAGTTCCGTCTCCCAGACCATGATGTAGGAGGTGCGGCCGACGATGAGGTACCCCACGACATATCCCAGGAGGAACGGGAGGTACCAGAAGGGATTCAGTCCGGAGACCGAGAAGGCCGTGTCCGCCAGGACCCATGCGACCGCGGTGATGGTGAAGACGTCCGTCGGGTAGATGAAACGGGCCATCCTCTGGACCTTCGCTCCGACCACGACCCCCACGAGGGCGACCATGGTGGACAGCACGATCGCCTCCACGGCATCCATGTCTCACCACCCCAGGATGAACGTGGCCACGCACGCCCCGAGGGAGACCACCGACTTCAGTATGTTACGCTGCCACAGGTGCCAGGCGCACATCATCAGGAGACCGACCTGCAGACAGGTCGGTCCGTATTCGAGGATTACCGACATGTCCGTCAGAACCACCTCCAGTGGAAATCGCCGGTGATGATGTCGGAGATCGTGCCGGAGTAGAGGGCCCCGACCGCGACGATGGCGGCCCCTGCGATGACCCCCAGGGGTCTGCCGGACCTGATGCCCATGAACGCCACCAGCACGCCGAGTGCGACCATGGCGACCATGACGGCCAGGGAATGGTCGCTGTGGGGGACGGCGGGCGGGGAGATCCTGTCGAAGGAGCTCAGCACGAGGTCTATCTTCTTGACATCTAGGATCATCGACGGGACGTCGGTCCCCTTATACGTCACGGTGTCGGCCGACAGGACCATGCCGGGGGAGAGGGGCACGATCCTCATCTTGGACAGGTCGGTGGTGCCGTCCCATCCCTCCGCATCGTCAGACCAGACCACGGCGAACCCCTGCTGGGTCCATTGGGTCTGCGCCCCGGCGGTCAGCTGGACGTCATGCGTCCATCCCATCGGGGTGAACACCGCATCCTCCGCGACGGCGGAGCCGTCGGACCCGAGGATTCCGCCCTTGACGGTGAGCTGCAGCGATTCCGACGTCAGGGAGACGTCGTCCGCCGTGATCTGCATGTCAGATCCGGTGTACCACTGGTAGTTCTGCTGCATGCACAGCAGGCCGACGAGATACCTCTGTTCGGCGGTCATCTGCAGGTTGCTCAGGTCGGGGATGTACATGGTCAGGGACGCGTTGGCATCGGCGGAGCCGACGGAATTGAAGAGCATCCATTCCGCCTTGGCCGCCGTCAGCGTGGAGGCGGCGATGTTCTCGATGGAGGAGATCATCCCGTCCCATCTCTGCAGGCACCCTTTGACGGAGACGGACACGGATCCTTCGCTCCAGGATGCGGAGACCCCGGCATCGGAGACGGCGACGCCGTCGTACCAGACGGTCCCGTCCGTCGCATGGAGGCAGTGCAACTCCCCGTCGGAGATCTGCACGAACGCCCCGGACAGTTCCGCGGCATCCTTCCCGGCGGGGATGAACGGACCGACGAACGGTCCTCCGCGCAGGGTGTAGAACCCGGGTCCGAATTCCGATATGTCGTAGGTCCCCTTGGTCAAATTGTAGGTCGTCCCGTCGGCGGCGGTCAGGGTCCCGGAGGTCCCGAGGACGTAGAGGGTCGAGAGACCGCGGGTGCTTTCGGAGCCTGCAGAGGCCAGGAAGACCCTGTCGGCCCCGGCCGCAGGCGACACGTAGGTGCCAGCGTCGTAACGGAGGGAATCCGTCACGGAGACGGTCGAATCTCCGGCGTAGAAGCCGTAGCTCACACCGTATCCCTTGTCCCTGCTGTCGGACGGCCACGACGTCATGGCGTCGAAGGGCTGGTCGATCAGGGATTCCCACGACCTGTATAGGTTCCCCACGTTGGACGAGAACGTGGAGTCCGACAGGATCCTGTCGGCATGCGCCGACATGTCGGATCCGGGGGACCAGAGGGAGGACACGGCGACCTCCGCGGAACGGGACCAGAACATCTGGGTGAGGGCGAGGGTCTGGGTGTCGATGGCCACACCGTTGGTCAAGGCGTGCATCTGCGTATCCAGCCATGACCGGTAGATTGAGGCGTTGACCTCGTCGGTGTACTCCGTGTCCGCCTTCGGTTCCGAGACGGCCTTGTCGACGAGGAATCCCATGACGAATCCGAACACCATCCATCCGGCGTAGGCGATCACGGGGGCGATGGCGTCGGAGCCGTCGCACATCCCGTCATCGTCGTCCAAGGCCCCCGAGACGGGGACCAGGGCGGCGGTCATCAGGACGAGGACGGCGACGGCGGCCGTCGCCTTGTGTCCCATGCCGGACCTCGACATCATCGCAGACATTCCGATCATCATCCTTCGTAGGCGAAGATGCCGGAGGAGGGGATGCTGGCGAAGGCCAGGGCCGATATCACGGTGATCTTGAAGGAGGCGGACGAACCGCCGCAGGACACGGTGACGTCGTAGACCCCATTCTCCGAAGGTGCGGTACCGAACACGCAGTTGCCGGAGGCGGACAGCCATCCCACTCCGGAGACCGAGACGGTCCCGGAGGCCACGGGAGTGATGGAGATGGCCTGTCCGGCGTAGACCGTGATGTCGGAGACGTTCCAGTTCGCGTTCCACACCGCATAGAGCGTCGTGCTCCCGGGAGACATGGTCATGGAGGATCCGGGCTGATATGAGGGCGAGGCGGAGGGCGACGTCGCCCAACCGGCGAAGGTGTATCCGTCGCGGACGGGGACTTCGGACGGGATCGTGAACGTATGGGTGGATTCGGGACCGGTGTGACTCTGGGAGGCTATGCTCGAGGTTCCTCCGTTGGCGTTGAACGCCAGCGAGAACTGGCTGTTGACCGTGATTGTCCATTCGGTGACCTTGTATGCGGTCTGCGCCCCGGCTCTGAATTGGGTCGTGGTCGTGAAGACGAATACTCCGGACACATCTGCAGGGACGGTTCCGGATACCGAATGGACAGCACCGGAATCCGTGAACGTGCACCAGCTGGGCATTCCGCTGGTACTTGTGGTTCCGGATTTGTATGCGGCCTCCGCACTCTGGTTGAAGGAATCCCCGGCGTTGACGCTGAATGACACGTAGTAGTTGTGGGTCACGGCCGCATCCGAATCGTCCGCCGACAGCATGACGAATGCGGACATGGCCATCAGCAGCGCGACGGCGCCGATGGCCAGGCTCTTAGACCTCCTTCCATGCGTGGATTCCATCATCAGATCACCTCGAAACGCATCAGTCCGGCGATCGCGAGCAGGATCAGCGAGAGGACCAGGACGGCGGGATGCCTGGTGTACAGGCCTGCGATGAGCGCGAGGACGCCGAAGGCGGCCACGGCGATGGCGGCGACGTCCTTCCCGGCGAAGCCGGAATCGTCGTCGGAATCGGGTTCGGGGGCGGGGACCGGTCCGGTCCCGTCGGATGTCCATGCGGCGTAGAGGGTGATGTCCTTCTTGATGCCGGAGGACCAGTCCATCGCCTCGGTCAGATCCGCGTCGGTGTACCATCCGGCGAAGGTGTATCCCTCGCGGACGGGGTCGGCGGGTTTCTCCGCGACGACGTCGAAGGCGGTCTGTTCTATGTCGGCGACCTCGGAACCGCCGTTCTCCTCGAAGTGGATCTCGGGGTATCCCATGATCTCGATGGTGAAGTTCAGGGTCGTGCTGGACCCTCCGTTGTAGGAGTTGGTGACGACCTGGCTCCCGTGGTAGACGCCGGTCGCGGCGTACTCGTGCAGTGGATTCCATTCGTTGGAGGTGGTTCCGTCCCCGAAGTCCCAGGTGATGCCGGAGGCATCGGAACCGGAGAAGATGAACTGCACCTTCATGCTGTACTTCTGGCCGAGGTCGACGCTGGTGGTCTCCCCGACATCGGCGTCTGCGCCGGGCAGGGCGCAGGCGAGGGCGGAGACGGCCACCAGGGCCATGAGGGCCAGGGCGGCGGTCTTAGCCGTTGCTGTTCTGTCTGTCGTTTTCATTTCTTTCATCCTTCGTATGCGATTATCCCGGACGAGGGGACGCTGGAGAATCCCAGCGGGCTGACGATCTGGCAGGTGACGGTCTTCTGTGCGGTCTGTCCTCCGGGGGTGACGCATTTCACTACGACGGTGAAGGCGTCGGTCGGGGACGAACCCGCGAGGGTCAGGGTGCCGTTGTCCATGGTGACGGTGGTCCCGGTGGGGGCGCCGGTGGAGACGACCGACCACGTCCCGGACACGTTCGAGGTGTAGACGGAGGTGGCGTTCGCCGCGGTGGTCTTGGAGAAGGTGGCGCTTCCGGTGATGGCCGCGGCCGCCTCCTTGGTGATGGTGATCTTCTTGGTCGCGGTCTGGCCGTATTCCGTGGCGAGGGTCACGGTGACGGTGCCGGACGAGGCCGCATCAGTCACGCTCAGGACACCGGAGGAACTGATGCTGACCCCGGTCGCGGAGCCGACGGTCCAGGTCTGGGCCGATGTCCCGGAGGTCCCGGTGAGGGTCAGCGTCTTGGCGGCAGCCCCCGGATAGGTGATGACGGAGGACCCGCCGGAGATGGCCAGGTTCGGTTCGCTCTTGATGGTGATCTGCTTGGTCGCGGTCTGGGACGGTCCTGCGCCGGAGGTCCCGGTGAGGGTCACGGTGACGGACTGCTTGACCGTGGAGGATCCGCTGACGACTCCGGTGGAGGAGTTGAGGGCGAATCCCGAGGGCAGGGTTCCGGACGTGACCTTCCAGGTCACCTTTATGTCGGACCCGTTGGAGATGGCGGTGGAGCTGACGGTGTTGCCGTGCGAGACGATGGTCTGCGCGGATCCGCCGACGATCTTGGAATAGACGGTGAAGCTGACCACCAGGTCCTTGCTCTCACCGGCGGCGGTGGCCGTCAGGGACACGGTGTTGACACCGAGGGTGGTGGGGGTACCGGAGACCTTCCCGTTGGAGAGGGTCAGTCCTGCAGGGAGGGTGGTTCCCGACTTGACCTTCCAGACGACGTCCCCCATGGTGGAGGTCCCGGACGGGGTGAAGTTGACCGCCGCGCCCTTGATGATGTCGTTGATGGATCCCGACACGGACAGTCCGGAGACGACGTTGATCCTGATGTGCTGATAGGCGGTCTGACTCAGTCCGGCCGTGTTAGATGTAGCCTTCAGAATGATGTCGTAGGACCCGGACGTGATCCCGTCCTTGACGGTGACTGTGAGGGTGCCGGAGGAGAAGGAGGCGTTGATCCCCGTGCTTTCGTATTTCTCGATGGTGGTCGTGACCGTGAGGTCCGACGGATAGGTCGGCGCGTAAGTGTACGAGAAACCGGGCGCCAGATTGACCGTGTAGACGGTCCCGTACCCGGAGTATGAGGCGGCCGATTCATCGGAATCGGAGGCCAGGACGACGAGACCGGCCACGCCCGCCACGGCCAGCATGGCCACGGCGAACAGGGTTATTTTCTGATTGTCCATGTTATCGGCTCCGGCCGTCCGAACTGATGACGGACGACCGATGGATGGCCGACGCTGTCCGCGGATTTGAATAGAGAAAAGTGTAGCAAACCGAAAAAACAGAAGGAGTTTAAATATCGTCGACAGCAGACGTCCGATCGGTGGCCGACGGAGACCTCAGGATCCCGAAAGGGCCGACGAGACCATCTCCAGCAGCCTGTCTATGTCGTCGCACTCCGCTACGATCTCGAGCGCCCCCGGTCCCGCCATCTTGACAAAGAGGGCGGCGAGGCGGACGGAGTCCGCCACCACCTCCGATTTGGTCCTGCCGGTGACCAGGGAGAGCTGGTCGACCAGGTTGGCCACGGAGGCGCGCTGCTTGAAGCGGTAGGTCCGGACGGCATCCCCTTCCCTCCTGATCAGGAGGGAAGGGTCGGCGCTCCCGCCGTCGAGGGTGCACTGTCCGGTCATGGGTCCTCCGCAGCCTCGTATTGCCTGACCGTGCGTCCGGTGAGCCGGTCGCGCTTTGTCCCGACGACCCTGATGCTCCCCGCCTTCAGCAGCTCGGTGATCCTGTTCCTGACGTTCCACGGTTCCATGTGCGCGATCCTCGCGATGTCGCAGGAGGACGCGCCCGGGCATCTCTCGATGGTGCGCAGGACCTTCTCCTGCCTCCTCTCGAGGTCGGGGATGGCGAGGTAGGCGCGGATCGAGGCGTCAGACGTCATAACGATTGATCTCTCCGTAGAAGCGTCTGGCCAGCTTACAGAATCCGTGCTTCATCAGCCAGAGGCGGTCGATTCTGGCGCACTCGTCGATGCACTCGTAGCCGGGCTCGAACCACCTGAGGGCCGCCCTCTCGGAGAAGAACGTCTCCACATAGTGGTCGCCGGTCCATCCCTCGGAGACTTCGAAGGACTCGGGCCTGAGGCCGTCGTCGTCCCCGTCGATGGGGGCCGTCCGCTCCGGCGGATAGCGGGTGAGGAAATTGCCCGGAACGTCGGGATAGCCGAGCTCCCACCTCTCCAGGAGCCTCGCCTGCCCCTCGGGGGTGATCTCGGCGATCAGCACCCCCCTGTGGAACCTTGTGCGGACGACCTCGATGTCCAGGGCGGCCAGTCTCTCCCGGAGGAGGCGGGCCTCGGCATTTTGGATGGCCGTGGTCATTCCTCCGCCTCCCCGTCCAACGCATCCCGGATGGCCTTGACCAGCGCCTCGGCGTCCGGCACGGTCAGTCCGATCTGCTGTCCGGCGACGTCCACGATGATGTAAGGGACGTCGGGGTAGCGCAACATGGTCTTGCGGGCCCTCATGTCCCGTCACCTCCTTCCGCCGACATCAGCCGACGTTCGGCCATGGATTCGCGGGTGACCCTGTGGTAGACGATCTGGTCCTCGCGGAGCTCCACGGACGCCTCCTCCCTCGTCATGATCTTCCACAGGCTCCATCTGGACGGCGCCTTCTCCGTGGTCTCCTCCTTCTCCTCGAACCCTTCCATGAGGGACCTGGAGCAGGAGTTGTATCTCTTGTTGAACGCCCAGTAGAGGGATTGGATGGATGCGGGGGAGGTGAAGTCGTCCATCATGGCCAGCATGGCCTTCCTGACGTACTTCTTGAGATATTGTCCGCCGTCCGACCTCTCGGAGCCTTTCGCATCCGACGGGCATCTGGCGGAGTTCCACACCCATTTGTATCTGCCGGGCTGTCCGCGGATGCGGACCGCCTTCAGGGAGTAGATGTAGGAGACCTCGCCCTGACCGACGCGGCGCCACTCCATGGCGATCCTGTCGATGTCGGCGAGGTATTTGACGAACATCAGGACGTGGATGTGCAGGAGCCCGGAATCGGTGAACTCGTAGGCGGAGATGTACTGAGGCCTGCGGCCGAGGATCTTCTTGACGTACGACATGAAACGGTTCCATGCCGGGGCGAAGCTCCTGTTGGCCTCCCAGTTGGACCCGAATCCCTCAGGGTCCCACCTGTACTCCCACCGGTTCATCTTCTTCAGACCGAGGACGGCGCGCTCCTTGGTGCGGACCCCTACGCGGGGGTCCTCCAGGAGGAGACGGAGCTCCTTGGCGTGCTCGCGGTCGGCCTCGAGGGAACGGAGGCGGGAGAGGTCCCGCTCGGAGGCGGTGCCGGCGTCCCTCCTCCTCTCCAGCTCGGAGATCTCCGCATCCGGGCCCATGGCCTGCCAATATTGCCTGACGACGGCGTCGCGCCTCTTCCCGGACAGGGTGGGGGAGGAGAGCTGCGCCTCGAGCTTCCGGACCTTCGCGGCCTTGATCTCGGCCCTCTCCGCATCGGTCAGATTGGGATCGGTGGTCAGCGTCAGGAAGACGGCGCGGCTGTTCTCCTCGAAGCTCTTGTCGAGGGCGTAGTCGAACCTCTTCAGGTTCCTGGCGGCCTTGGCGAGGTCGTTGAAGCGGGTGGAGTATTCCGCCCCGATCGTGTCCCCGGTGGAGGGGTCGAGGAGGGCGATGATCTTCTGCTCCGTCCCGTCGAGGTAGCGGAGGAAGCGCCAATCGATCTCGCCGTGGTCTTCCTCGGAGAGCATCTTCACGCCGGTAAGGAGACGGCAGGCGCAGAGACGGTCCCCGGAGGCGTTTCGGGGAAGGCCGAGAGGATCCGCCTTCGGCCTCCTCGGAGGTTGGCCAGCAGGTAAAGTTTGAATTTTGCAGGGTACCTTCATCAAGTAAATGTCGTCGGGCCCCCCGTGCCGCTTCGCGGCCGTTTCGGAGCGGATGACGGAGAGGATCCTCGCCCTGGAAACCGTGAGCCAAACGAGGCCGTCGTCCTTCTTTTCGACGGTTGCGAGACCTCTGGTATATAAACGGGAGAACGCACGGCCCATGGCGACCTCGGTCCTGTGGTAGGTACCGTCCCTGTACTCCAAGGTCTTGTGGAGGTCGCGGGAGGCGGACGGCAAACTCACAGAATCCTTGTGCTGCAGGGCGTACAGGACGGCCTTGCGCTCCTCCGCCGTGAGCTGGTCGATGGCCGTTACGGCCTTGGCGGGGTCCACCTCGGCCATGTCGAGGAGGCGGGACATGTCCCGCCCCATGGCCCTGCGGGCCTTGGCGGAGACCTTCTCCGCGACGGCCTGTCCGGTCTTCCGCATCGTCTCGAGGATGTCCTCGAGGACCTCGGGGTCGGCGCAGTAGACCGGACCGTCGGCGGTCATGACGCCGATCCTGTTCCCGTCGGCGTCGAGGATGGGCTCGCCGATTCCGGCGACCTCGTCCCGGATCCATCTGCGGTCGGTCATGCCGTCACCTCCTCGAGGGGACCTCTGCGAGGTCCATCCAGAGCCGGCGGACGAAGACGTCCGTCTCTTCCTGCAGCTTCCGGATCTGTTCTGGTGTGAGGGAGAGCGGGGGAGAGACCCATACTCCCACGCGGACCAGGTCCGAGACGTTCGTGAGGCATTCCATGCGGATGGAACCGGTGGCGTCCGGGGTCCGCAGAGCTTGCGCTGAGGCTGTTGCTTTTGTCATATTGTAGTTCTCCAACACGGATATTCCGTGTTAAACAAGAATGATTGGCGGAAGTATAAATAATGTTCCGCAAGAATGATTCTTGCATGGAGAGAGTTAAGAAGAAGTCGTTGACAGTTACCTTGTCCCCAGAAATCATCGAATATCTCGAAAAAAAGGTAAAAGCCAAGGAATTTGCATCGATGGCACACGGAGTGGAACTCTGTGTTTTCAAGTACATGGAGGCCGAGAAAAAGGGCGAGAGGCCCTGAGGATTTTTAGGAGAACTACTTCTTAAAAATTGAACCTCGCGGGCCTCGTTTTTATTCTCTGCATCCCCATGGGGGATGCAGTCTTTAATCCTGTTGATTGAAGAGAAGATCATCTCTTCAACCTCCTGATAAGGATCTTCACATCATCCTTGACGTTCACTTCGAAACGTTTCGGATTATTTTTGGAAGGATGGGGTTTGTTGACGGTCCTGGCAGAGATGTCTGCGGAATCCCCATCGATCTCCGTTCCATCGTTCGGACGCGATGGATTATCGTTTGAGTTCGGATATTGGGTTTCGATGTGGACTCTGACATTTCCTTTGGCACTTGCGCCCATCGCATTATGAGTGCCGGTTTGGCGGTGTTTTCCACCGTTCGAATGGATTTTTATGCTATCCGCACTGATTCTTGCACGGAACGCCTCAATGAGGCCCGGGCCGTCCGAAGACGGCTTCTTTCCGGACCTCATTCGTCTCCCTCCGGGGGAAGAAGATCGTCGTATTCTTTCCCGAATTCCTCGGCAAGGGACTTCAGGGCGGATTCGAGTTTTCCGCGTTTCTTTCCGATCTCGGCAATCCTGTCTTCGAGTTCCTTCTCGGACAGAGATTCGAGATTGTCCCAGTCGCCTTTGATCTTAGGATCTTCGGGCCATCCGGGGTCTTGTTCCGCCTCCTTGAGATATATCCCGTGATTGGGACTTTCCTCGTAATGGTAAGGCCATGCGGCTTCCCCTTCTTTGCACATCCTCTCGAATTCGGAATATGCGCAGTCGGATTCGACGCCGTAATCCATGATGTCGGATCCGGAGAAACCCAGGTCTTCGGTGTCGCGGTGTTCCCATGCATATCTTGCGATCTTATTCAGCCACTTTTCCGAAGGAACTCTCAGAAGTTCGCCGTTGAACGTTCCCCTGATGGAAAACTCGGAGAGGTCCTTCAGACGACCTGCGAAAACAGCCATCTGGTATCTTTCGGAAACGTATCTGATAATCAGTTCGTCCTTGTGTGTGATCTTCTCTTCAGCCATTCTTTTCTCACCTCCTTTTACAATCGTTGTACCTTCGGAGCACATTCCGGGTTCAAGTGCTTTGCTCATTCCTTCACCTCCTTCATGGCGATGCGGACGCATTCCGGGCAGAAGCAGAGGTCGAGATGCACGCGGGGGACGGAGGCGAAGGCCCATCCCTCGGCACGGCCGAACTCCCTCGCCTCCCTCGCGGAGGTGGTGGGGAAGGCGACGGATCCCAGACAACCGAAGGAGGATCCGTCGCATTCCAGGACGGTGTCGTTCCGGGAGACGATCATTCCTCCCCCTCCGCGAACATGGCGTCCTTCTCGGAACCCGACGGTCCGCAGACCTCCTCCGGGCCCTCGGCGAGTTCCGCCCCGCAGAAGGGGCAGAAGCGGATGGGGACGAACTCGGTGTCCCACTCCTCCTCGATCGGTTCGTTGTATCCGTCGCCGGTGACCGAGCAGATCCCGACCGACAGGAGGAAGCGTCCCTCGTCGAGGCAGACGGATGATCCGAAGGCCTCCCGGAAACCCTGGCAGCAGTCCCCCTTGCAGAAGTAATCCCCGAAGCTCTCGCCGTCGGAGCAGTAGCTGACCGTGTGTCTTCCGCTCATGCGCTCACCTCCGGAAGGGCGAAGGTCCCCGCAGGG
>SFFH01000094.1 GCA_004557905.1 Clostridiales bacterium
CTGTCCCGCCGCTTCGTCGAGAACATCGGCGAGTTCGTCGGCAAGACGATGACCGTCAAGATCATCGAGGTTGACAAGGCCAAGAAGCGCATCGTCGCCAGCCGCAAGGCGTACCTGATGGACGAGAAGAAGAAGGCCTGGGAGAAGATCGAGAAGGATCAGGTCGTCACCGGCATCGTCCGCCGCCTGACCGACTTCGGCGCGTTCGTGGACATCGGCGGCGTGGATGGCCTCATCCATGTGACCGATCTGGCCTGGCACCGCGTGAAGCACCCGTCCGAGATCGTGACCCCGGGCCAGGAGGTCCAGGTGAAGATCATCGGCGTGGACAAGGAGAAGGAGCGCATCCAGCTGAGCCTGAAGGCGCTGCAGCCGCAGCCGTGGGAGGTCGCCGAGGAGAAGTACCCGGTGGACTCCATCGTCGAGGGCAAGGTTGTCCGCATCACCACGTTCGGCGCGTTCGTCGAGCTCGAGCCGGGTCTTGACGGCCTTGTTCACATCTCCCAGTGCGCCCTCAAGCGCATCGCGAAGGTGGAGGACGCCGTGCAGGTCGGCCAGACCGTCCGTGTGAAGGTGCTCAAGGTGGACACCGAGGCCAAGCGCATCAGCCTGTCCATCCGCGAGGCGCTGACCGAGGAGGTCGAGTTCGACGCCGAGGTGCAGGGCCTGGATTTTGACGATGGCCTGGACGCCGAGTAATTGAACCGCACACATGCAAGGGATCGCCTGAGAGGGCGGTCCTTTTTTGTGCCGAAAGGCTTTCCGTGCGCGAAGCGAAGAAGGGTCAAGGGATGAAATCCCTTGCGGGGTCTGGGGCGGAGCCACAGGCGGGTTTCAGGGCGGCAGCCCTGACGTTCCTTTCGCGACATTCGGGCGACCAAATTGTATCTTTGAGCCGCTTTCGATTGACTTTTTCGCATCTTCGGCGTATGATTGAGCCAACATAGGACGGAAAAAACACTTCCGGGAAAGGATCATATATGCACGAAAAAAAGGACAATCGCAAGCCGCTGATCCTGTATTATATCATCTCGCTGGTGGTGGTGCTGCTGCTCAATGCGCTGCTCTTCCCGCAGATCGAGCGATACAGCGTCAAGCAGGTGGCCTATTCGGAATTCCTGCAGATGCTCGATGAGGGCAAGATCAAGTCGGTGGAAATCGACGAGACGCAGATCGCCTTCACGCCCACGGAGCAGATTGAGGACGGCAAGGTGACCTACTACACGACCAACCGTGTGACGGCGGACGATCAGATCGTCCAGCGCCTGATTGACGCGAACGTGGTCTTTGACCAGGTGGTGCCGGAGGAGATGAGCCCGATCATCAGCTTCCTGCTCTCCTGGGTGCTGCCGCTGGTCGTGTTTTACGGCCTGGGCACGCTCATGTTCCGCAGGATGAGCAAGCAGATGGGCGGCAACTCCATGACCTTCGGCAAGTCCAACGCCAAGATCTACGTCGAGGCGCAGACCGGCAAGACGTTTGACGATGTGGCCGGCGAGGATGAGGCGAAGGACGCACTGCAGGAGATCGTTGACTTCCTGCACGACCCGCAGAAGTACCGCGACATCGGCGCGAAGCTGCCCAAGGGCGCGCTGCTCGTCGGCCCTCCCGGTACCGGCAAGACGCTGCTGGCCAAGGCCGTCGCGGGCGAGGCAAAGGTGCCGTTCTTCTCCATCTCCGGCTCGGAGTTCGTGGAGATGTTCGTCGGCATGGGCGCGGCGCGCGTGCGCGACCTGTTCAAGCAGGCGGGCGAGAAGGCGCCGTGCATCGTGTTCATCGATGAGATCGACGCGATTGGCAAGCGCCGCGACAACGCTGGCATGGGCGGCAACGACGAGCGCGAGCAGACGCTCAACCAGCTGCTGACGGAAATGGACGGCTTTGACGCGGGCAAGGGCGTCGTCATCCTGGCGGCGACGAACCGTCCGGAGATCCTGGACAAGGCGCTGCTGCGCCCGGGCCGCTTTGACCGCCGCATCCCGGTGGAGCTGCCGGACCTGGCTGGCCGCGAGGCCATCCTGCGCGTGCACGCCAAGGAGGTCAAGACCGACCCGAACATCGACTACACGCAGATTGCGCGCGCCACGAGCGGCTGCTCCGGCGCGGAGCTGGCGAACATCATCAACGAGGGCGCGATTGCCGCCGTCAAGGCGGGCCGCAAGACCGTCTCCCAGCGCGATCTGGAGGAGGCAATTGAGACGGTCATCGCCGGCTATCAGCGTAAGAACGCCGTCGTCTCCCAGCGTGACAAGCTGACCGTCTCCTATCACGAGATCGGCCATGCGCTGGTGGCGGCGAAGCTGGAAAACGCCGCGCCGGTGCAGAAGATCACCATCGTACCGCGCACCAGCGGCGCGCTGGGCTACACCATGCAGGTGGACGAGGAGGAACGCTTGCTGATGACCCGCGAGCAGATCCTCGACAAGATCACCACCTTCTGCGGTGGCCGCGCGGCGGAGGCGCTGGTCTTCGGCCGCATCACCAGCGGCGCGAGCAACGACATCGAGCAGGCGACCAAGCTGGCCCGCGCGATGATCACGCGCCTGGGCATGAGCGATACGTTCGGCATGATGGCGCTGGAAACCCAGTCCGGCCAGTACCTCTCCGGCGACGCGAACCTCGTCTGCTCCGATCAGACGGCGGCGCGCATCGATGTGGAGGTCAAGCAGATCATTGCGAACTGCTACGAGCGCGCACTGCAGATCCTCACCGACAACAAGGAGAAGCTGCACGAGCTGGCCAAGATCCTGCTGGAAAAGGAGACCATCACGGGCATCGAGTTTATGGCCGCGCTGGCCCCGCGCCAGCTGTCCTCCTCCTTCGGCGACGAGGTGAAGGACGCCGAGCCGGAAGAGGCTGCGCAGGTTGACGGCGATGCGACCGTGCAGGGCGACGAGGCATGACGCTGGGGCTGCTCTGGGGCATCTGGGCGGCGATCAACGTGACCGTGTTTGCGCTCTACGGCGTGGATAAGCGCAGGGCGATCCGGGGCGCGTGGCGCATTCCCGAAAAGACGCTGCTCACCGGCACCTGGCTGCTGGGCGGCGTGGGCGCGTGGCTTGCCATGCGAACCTTCCGGCACAAGACGAAGCACACGGCATTCCGGGTGAGCGCGTCCATCGGCGCGGTGCTGAGCCTTACGCTGATGCTGCTGGCGAGCGCAAGGCTGCTGAATTTATTCTAAACGAAAAGAGGCCGGAGGAATTCCGCAATGTCATTAAGTTAATGCCAGTAACAGAATAAACGAAGATCCAGAACGAGAGGGAAAACTCGGCCTGGATCTTTTTTCATACTTTTTTGCAGAAA
>SFFH01000036.1 GCA_004557905.1 Clostridiales bacterium
AGATCCAGCTGCGCACGGCCAGCATGGACGCGTGGGCGTGCATGGAGCACCGCCTCATCTACAAGCCGGTCACATAAGCACCTCATCCGCCCTTCGGGCGCCTTTCCCAGAGGGGAAGGAGAGCGGATTGCGTCATAAAGCAACCGTTGCTTATCAACCGTCCCCCCTTGCCTTCCCCTATGGGGAAGGTGGCACGGCGCAGCCGTGACGGATGAGGTCCCACGGCGCAGCCGTGACGGATGAGGTCCCACGCCGCAGCGTGACGAATGATGTTTATGTCCGCGCGCCGCTTTCACTCCGACGCGTTCACGATCTTCTGCCAGGTGTCCTCGGTCACCGGGATGCCGCGCTCACGGTTGCGCGCGCGGGTCCTTTCAAGGTTTTCGCCGGGCGCGTGCACGCCATGCACGCCGTCCTTGGGCTCCAGGCCGTTGAGGAACGCGATGGTCTTCTCCATCTGCGCCTCCGCCTTGTCCATGTCGATGACCGCCGCGGGGTTCATGCAGACGAACATCTGGCTCATGCCCTTCTCGCCGTCGGCCGGCGTGCCGATGGCAAGCGACGTGCGGCCCAGGGACAGCATGGAGACCATCAGGTCGATCATGATGGACAGCGCGCTGCCCTTCCACAGGGCCATCGGCGTCATCAGCCCGCTTTCGACGATCTTTTGGGGATCGTTGGTGAGGTTGCCGTCCGTATCATAGCCGCATGGCGTGTCGAGCATGCCGCCCTCCTGCGCCATGATCTCCAGCTTGCCGAAGGCGTACTGGCTCACCGCCATGTCCATCACCAGACTGCCCGCCCTGCGCGGGATGGCGATGGTGATCGGGTTGTTGCCGGTGGACGGCTCCTTCGCACCGTAGGCGACGAGGTTCATGCAGGTATTGGTCATGCACAGGCCCATCATGCCCGCGTCCGCCATCATCAGGCCGTAGCGGCCCGCGCGCAGCCAATGGCTGTTGTTGCGCAGCGCCACGCAGGCGATGCCGTGCGTTCTGGCCAGCTCAATGGCGCGCTCGGCCATCTGCTGCGCGATCAGTGGGCCCACGCCGAAGTGCGCGTCCCACACCTCCAGGCCGCCCAGGCCGGAGACGCGCTCCGCCTGCGTCACCTTCGCGTCGCACAGGCCGCTCTCCATGTCGGACAGGTAACGCGGATAGCGATTCATACCGTGGCTGTATACGCCGTCCAGCGAGTTCCCCGCAAAGATCTCCGCAAACCGCTTCGCGTCCTGGGCGTTCAGAAACCGCTCAAGGCCTCTGGCCATCCGCTTCACGGCCTCTTCATACTGCACATAGATCATGTCATATCCTCCTCATTCCAACGCCGTGACGGCGATTTCGTTCATCACGCCGCGCACGTCCTCCGGGCGCACGCTGCCCACCTCGCCCAGCATCGCGTTGGCCACGCCGCAGGCCATCGCCAGGCGCAGCGCGTCCTTCGCGTCCATGCCCTGCACCATCGCATGCAGCGCGCCGGCGAACGCCGCGTCGCCGCTGCCCACGGTGGAGACGACCGGCTTTTCCGGCACGCGCGCCAGGCACGCGCCCTCCGGCCCGACCCACACGCCGCCCTGCGCGCCCATGGAGACGAGCAGCGCCGCGTACGGCGGCATGAGCCTTCGGGCGAGCCGCGCGATTTCGGCAGGCTCCTGCGTGCGCGCCTGTCCCAGCAGCGCGCACAGCTCGCGTTCATTGGGCTTGCCCAGCGCGTACGCCGCACCCTCAAGCGATTTGGGCAGCGCTGCGGCGTTGCAGTCCAGCGCGCACTGTGCGCCCATTTCCGCGCTCAGGCGGCTGATGCTCGCGTAGAGGTCCGCCGGCGCGCCCGCGATGATCGAGCCGGAGCAGCAAACGAGGTCGCCCGGCTGCACGTTCGCCTCCAGTGTCCGCAGCATCCGCTGCACATGCGTATCGGTGACTTCCGAGCCGCGCTCGGTGATCACGGTCTCGCGGCCGTTCTTCCGGTCGATGACATTGACGGTCGTGCGGCACGCGCCAGGCACGGCGATAAACGCGCACCTGCAGCACTTCTCCATCTCGCGCCGGAAGCCCGTCTCGCTCTCCTCGCCCATGAACGCGTACAGCGTCGCCTGTGCGCCGAGCTGGCTGAGCACGCGCGCCACATTGACGCCCTTACCGCCGAAGCGCACGGTCGGCCTCTGGCCCGGATAATCCTCGCCCGGCGCAAAGTCGTCGATGGCGTAGAGCTTGTCGATGGCGGGATTCGCACAAATGACGTGAATCATAAAGCACCTCTTGGGGACGCTGTCCCCAAACCCCTGCTGGGGACATTGTCCCCAGACCCCTTCTTCGCTTCGCGGCAGCTCCATGAAGGTCCACAGCGGACGAACTTCGTTCGTCCCAAGGAAAATGAAGCACAGGTTACGCCATTCACAGCACCTGAATGGCGATTGTATAGCCGAACGTCCAGACGACGAGCAGCGCGCCGGAGAGCATGAGCAGCAGCGCATGGCCCGTCTTCCCAATGCGCATGCGCGCAAGCAGCATCGGCATGGCGCACAGCGCGTAGAGATACCGCGCGCCGGAGAGCAGCCACGTCGGCGACAGCACGACCGCCGTATACACGAAGCTGTACGCCGCCAGATCAAACGGAATGCGCGGCGCGCAAAGCGCCAGCAGCAGGTACATGCCCAGCATGCACAGCAGCTGGAAGCCCCAGGTCCACAGCCAGTCGCTCTCGCCCACGCCGGTGAGGAAGTAGTGCATGGTATTGGCCGTCGAGCCCCAGAACGTGCCCGGCCGCTGGAACCAGTTCTCCCGCTGGTAGGTCATGTACATCAGCGGGTCGCCCGTCACGATCCAGTTGATCAGCCAGTAGACGAACAAGCCCGAGAAGACCAGCAGCACCTGCCCAGCGCACGCGAGGAGCGCGCGGGCATTCGCTCTTTTTTGGGGAATCTTTTCCAGAAATGCGATGATGAACAGCCCGGCGACGATCACGCCCGGCATGCGCGTCAGCGCGCTGAGCGCGCCGCAAAGCGCCGCCAGCCTCGGATGGCCGCGCCGCAGCAGGCAGACCGCCGCCAGCGTCAGGCAGATGAACAGCGCCTCCGTGTACGCGCAGCAGAGAAACACGCTCAGCGGGCTGAGCAAAAAGTACGCGACGCTCCGTCTGGCCGTCCTCCTGCCGAAGTGCAGGTACGACAGGTCATACACCAGCGCCGTCGCGGCGGCGCTGCACGCAAGCGACACCAGCAGCCCGGCGGCAAACAGGTTTCCGCCGGTCAGCGGCGAGACCAGGCGCATCAGCGCCGGGTACAGCGGAAAGAACACCAGCCGCAGCCGCTCGTCGCCCACGGCCGTGTAGCCCTCCTGCGCGATGCCGATGTAGTGGCGCGTGTCCCAGTGCGTCCACAGCGGCGCTAGGGATTCAAGCGGCCCGTCGTTGCCCACGCCCAGCAGGCGGTACATCGCGTACGCCAGCCCATACAGCGCCAGCCGGGAGAGCAGGCCGACGCCAGCAGCCGCCAGCAGCGACGCGCCCGGCGCAAAGGCGCTGCGGCGCGTCAGGCCGTCCGCGGCCTCCTGCCCGCGCAGCACGCGGAGGAGGCGCAGCGCCAGCCCCACGCCGCACGCGCCCATCAGCAGCAGGGAAACCGCAGCCGCAGCGTGCTCAAGCGCCGTCATCAGGAATTCGTTCATCCGTTCCGTCCTCAGATGCGGGGATTGCGGCGGCCCGGCTTCGCCGGCGTCCTGTACGCGTCATGCATGTCGACGCGCGGCGGCAGCTTCGGCAGAGCGGCCAGCTGCTCCTCCTCCGGCTCGATCATCTTCGCCATGCGGCCCAGCAGCTTGCTGCCGGCCTTCTTCTGCGCGCTTTCCGCAGGCGATGCAGCCTGCGCATCCGGTATCTGCGGCCATTGCGGCGCATCCGGCAGGTCGGCGACGTCCTCGCCCTCGACATAATCGCTGTACGACCGCCTTGTACCCCTGCGGCGGCGGGACGCGCTCTGCGCGGGCGCAAGCTCCCCGGCCTGCTCCTGCATCTGCTGCGCGGCGGCCTCGCGCGCCATCTGCGCGTCATATGCCGCCTTCTGGCGCTCATACTCCGCCAGCTCCCGCTCGTACTGCGCCCTCTGCCGCTCGTATTCGGCCATCTGGCGCTCGTATTCCTCCTGGGCCAAGCGCGCCTGCTCCGCCTCGTAGGCCTCCTGCGCCAGCCGTGCCTGCTCCGCCTCGTAGGCCTCCTGCGCCAGCCGCGCCTGTTCGGCCTCGTAAGCCTCCTGCGCCAGCCGCGCCTGTTCGGCCTCGTAGGCCTCGTGTGCGGCGCGTTCCGCCTCGGCGCGGGCGCGCGCCTCCTCCTGCATCTGCAGCTGCCAGGCCTCGATCTCCGCCCTGCGCCGCGCCACCTCGGCCGCGCCCGGGCCCTCTTGCGTCACGGCGCCGTAGCGCTGCGTGCTGTCCATCTCCTGCTGCGCGGCGCTGTCGTAGCGCATGCCCGGATAGGCGTACTCGTCCGGCGCGCTCTGTGCGCGCGCCATGGCCATCTGCTCGTCCTGCTCATCAAGGTACAGCGGCACCTCCTGCGCCGCCTCCGCTTCCTCCGCGGCGGCATCGCGTTTTTTCGGCATCACGGCCGCGCGCGCCCGGGCGGGGGTATCCTCTTCCTCCTCGTCCTCCGGCTCCTCGATGTGCAGCAGCCTGCGCGCGCGCTGCGCCCACAGGTGATATGGCTGCCAGCGCAGCAGCCAGATGATCCAGTCGATCACAAGGCCCGCGGCGATCAGCACCGCAGCGATCAGCAGCCAGTGCTTGCCCAGAAACTCGAGGGCCGTCGTGTGATCCGAGGAAAACAGCGCCCAAAGCGCGTTCACCAGGCCGCGCACCCAGCTCATGAGCACTGTAAACAGGGAATCTGTCAGCGTCCCCATGATGAAACCTCCTATCCGCAGTGAAAAAAATCCGGTCGCAGTCCGCGGCCGGAAAGGGGCTGTCGCCCGCGTGTTCGTTATGGGGTCTGCGTCAGCGTGACGATGACCTCCGGCACGCTCAGCGCGCAGGTGAAGTCCTGCGCATTGTCGATGCCAATTTGCACCGGCAGCGTGTGCTTCCCCTCGCCAAGGCCGCTCGCGTCCACAAACAGGCGCACGTCCTCGCGCGTGAGCGCTTCGATAAAGCTGTACGCGCCCGTCAGCTGCACACTGCTCTGCCGGGCGGAGAGCTTCGTGCTCAGGCCGTCCTCCACGCCCTCCACGTCGATGTCCACGGCGCGCAGCGTCCGCTCGATCGACTTTTCCGCGATCTCGGCGGTCACGGCAATCTCACCGGGCAGCGTGTTCTCGATGCCCGTGAGCTTCTTCAACCTCGCATAGCCGCTCACGTTGCCCGTCGCGCCCGAGATATCCAGCGGCTGATCGACCGTGATGAACTCGATGGAGCCGAGGATCTCCTGCTTGGCGGCCACGCGCAGCGCGTCCTGCTCGACGTAGACGCTTGCCAGCTCATAGCCCTCGGCGGGCTCGCCGGTCACCAGGCTGTCAAGCTCCAGCGGCACCATCGCCGCCGGCACGACCTCCGTATCCACGATGACGGAATCGGTGATAACCGTCTGATTGGTGATTTCCAGCTTGTCCGACACGATGACCGCGCCGGAGGCGTCCTGCAGCTCCACGTCAAGCGCCGTGCGGTCGCTCGCGCGGTCGGTGGAGAGCGTGGACAGATCGAGCTTCGCCACCGCGCGCGCCACGCTGGTCACAAGCGACTGCGGGCCGGACACGGAGAGCATCGTCGGGTCGGTGCGGTAGCTGTCCAGATACACGTCCTCCGGCGCAAAGCCGACCATCTCAAGCACGACCGGCACGCGGCGGGTCATATAGCGCTCCACGTTCACGGTGATCGTCGAAGGCTCGCAGGAGATGACCGGGCCGTAAATCTGCGAGGAATAGGCGATTTCCAGCGTGTTTTCGCCCACGCCGGTCACGTCCGTCAGGTCAAAGTGCGGGTTGTAGGACGTGCCGCTCACGCGGTTGTAATTGGCCTGCGTGACCTCGACCGTCATGCGCACGCCGGAGACCAGCTCGTCAAGGTCGTCCATCACGATGAAGCCGCGGCTCTTGAGCGTCGGCTCGCCGATGACGCTCACCGACACGTTCTGGAAGGTCTTGGGGCGGGTCAGCGTCGTATCGGAGGCGACCAGCACGCTCCACGTCAGCACGGCGACCAGCAGCGAGGCGAGCAGCAGAAAGCGCTTGCTGCCCACGATACGCGCCATCATGTCGCGCAGCCCTCTGAACGGCCCGCGGGGCGCGTTATTCCTTTTCGGTGGTCTGCTGTTCATCATGCGAAGCCCGCCTCCTTTGCTTGAAATTGAGCAGCGGCACATTCAGGCTCAGGCGGCCCTGCTCCTTCTCCTCGCTATCGTACAGCTCGTGCAGGATCTTGTGCAGGGAGTTTTCATCCAGGTGGCGGACCAGCTCGCCGCCCCTGGCCATGGAGATGATGCCCGTCTCCTCGGAGACGATGAAGACCGTCGCGTCGGAGATTTCGCTCATGCCCAGGCCCGCGCGGTGGCGGGTGCCCAGATCGCGGCCCACGCCCGTCGTATCGGACAGGTGCAGAAGGCACGCGGCGGACATGATGCGCTCGCCGCGCACGATGACGGCGCCGTCATGCAGCGGTGTGTTCGGCTCAAAGATGTTTTCCAGCAGCGGCTGGGAGAGCACGCCGTCCACGCGCGTGCCGGTGGCGATCACGTCGTTGAGGCGCGTCCTGTTTTCGATGACGATCAGCGCGCCCACGCGGCGGCGGGACATGTGCTCAAGCGCCAGAATCATTTCGTCGATCATCAGATCGGTGCTGCTGGTCTGCTGCATGCGGGTCGCGGAGTCGAGCAGGTTGGTCGCACCCAGCTCCTCGAGCACGCGGCGGATCTCCTGCTGGAACAGCACAATCAGCAGCACCGGACCGGCGTTGATGATCCAGGACAGGAGCACATGGATGGTGCGCATGCCGATCACATCGCTCAGCCAGGTCGCCAGCAGCAGCACGACGATGCCCTTGAGCGTCTGGGAGACGCGGGTATGCCGCAGATGGACCAGCATTTCGTAGATAATAAAGGTCAGAAGGAGGATATCGATGAGATCGACAATGCTCGGCCTGTTGATGACGTTCCACAGAACCGCAGAGAATTGTTCGACAATCGCGTCCACAGTGCATCCTCCCTTTATACCATCATATGTTCCTATTATACACCATCGAAATGGGATATGACAGGGGGGAATTGCTGCGTTTTGAGGATTTTTTTACCCCTGCGTCCCGCCCGCATGCAGCGGGGAGGCGCAGGGGTAAGCTTCATGAAATTAGGCGTTCGCGCTGCCTGTGCTCGGCTCGCCGCGGTGCTCCTGCCGCGCTTCCCGGCTGGTAAAGAGCATCGAAATGCTCCACACGCCGGCCGCACCGATGATGGTGTAGAGCACCCGGGAGATCAGCGCAGCCTGTCCGCCGAAGAGGAACGCCACCAGGTCAAACTGGAACAGCCCGATGAGGCCCCAGTTGATCGCGCCGATGATGACAAGCAAAAGGGATAGTCGATCCATGCAGTCCACTCCTTTCTACGAAAGGAAGTCTGCACCGACAGCGGCGCGCTTATGCGCCTTAATCGCTTTCCTTCGCGTTTTTTTCGCGCCGCGCGTAAAACTCAATCACCTTCCCGCCGGTTCCGGTGAGCAGCTGCGCCTCCCTGGGCCAGGCGCGCGCGGGCACGTCGCTAATTAGCCCCTCCTCCACGCACGCGCTCACCAGACGGATGGCGTATACCGCCGCCATCTCCTGCGTAAAGCCAAGCGACTCGGCCAGCGCGTCGAGCTTTTGAAGCGTCTGCTCGTCCAGATCAAGCGTCACCCTGCGCCCCATCATGTATGGCCTCCTTATGCCTCACCGGCCTGCACATCCTCGCTGGTCAGCACCAGCATGTCCGACACCTTGTCCCTGCGGGAAACCGTCACGCGCACGTCCGTGCCCACGTCGTAGCCCGCATCGGCAAGCGCGCCGCATACGGTATTATATGCCAATTCCGGCAAATTATTGTCCAAAGACAGATGAGAAAGGAAAACCGCGCGCGTGCCGGATTTCACCAGAGAAAGCAGCGCCTTCGCGCAGTCCTCGTTGTTCAGGTGTCCCTTCTTCCCCAGAATCCTGCGCTTGAGGTGCGCGGGGTACGGCCCGCGGTTGACCATGTCCACATCGTGATTGGCCTCCAGCACCAGCGCCTGGCAGCCGGCAATCGCGTTCATCCAGCCCTCACAGATGTGTCCCAGGTCCGTCGCCACGGCGCAGCGCAGACCCTGGCAGTCAAAGCTGTAGCCCACGGGCGCGTTCGCGTCGTGCGGAATCGGGAACGGATGCACGTTCACGCCGCCGATGTAAAAATCCTCGCCCGTGTCAAACGTGCGCACGCAGCGCAGCGGGATGCTCGAATCGCGCAGCAGGATGCCGTCCCAGGTGCCCTCGTTGGCATAGACCGGCAGGCCGTACTTGCGGCAGAGCACGCCCAGGCCGCGGATGTGATCCACATGCTCGTGCGTCACCAGAATCGCGTCGATGTCGCGGATATCCACGCCGATCTCGCGCAGATGCGCCTCCACGCGCGATGCGCTCATGCCCGCGTCCACCAGCAGGCGCACGCCGCCGGCGGAAATATAGATGCTGTTTCCGGAGGAACCGGAAAACAGCGGACAAAGTGTGAGCCGCATGCCTTTACAAATCCCCTTCGATCAGATAAAATCATCTCACTGATTGTTTATTATAGCGCATTCGCCGCGCGCAGGCAAGGAGACAAACATGGACAAAAACAGGCTCTGGGGCCGTCTCATCCGGCATCACCGCATTGCAAGGCAGGAGACCGTGACCATCGAGGGCGACGATATCGAGGAAGCGTTTCTTGAAATCTGCCGCCGGTTTGACGTGCAGCGCCCGCTGCAGCTGCCCAAGCACAACCGGGAGTTTGAGAAGTTCGGCCGCACCGCCTACACGAAGGAGCACTTCACCGAGGCTGTGGACTTTGACCGGCTTGAGATCGAACTTCTTCTGCCCGAGGGCGAAAAGAAGCGCAGCGGCGCGCGCAATCCGCTGACGGACGCATGAGCGCGCCGGTGGTCGGGCGCTTTGCGCCCACGCCCAGCGGACGGCTGCACCTGGGCAACCTGCTGTGCTGCCTGCTGGCGTATCTCTCCTGCCGCAGCCAGGGGGGAAAATTCCTCCTGCGCATCGAGGATCTGGATGCGCCGCGCTGCCCGAAGCGCCTAGCCGACCAGTGTATTGCCGACCTGCGCTTTCTGGGCTTTGACTGGGACGAGCCGCCGCTATATCAGAGCGAGCGCACGGGCATCTATCAGCAGGCCTTCGACCGGCTGTGCGCCATGGGCCTGATCTACCCGTGCTTCTGCACGCGCGCCCAGCTGCACGCCGCGCAGGCGCCGAACCTGGGCGACCGCGAGCCGGTCTACAACCGCGCCTGCGCCGCCCTCACGCCCGGGGAGATCGCCGAGCGCGCAAAGACGCGCACGCCCGCCATGCGCCTGCGCGTACCGGACGAGGACGTATCCTTTGTGGACGGCCACTTCGGCCCGGTCTGCGAGAACCTTGAGCGGGACTGCGGCGACGTGATCCTCCGCCGCTCGGACGGCCTGTTCGCCTATCAGCTGGCGGTCGTCGTGGACGACGCGCTCTCCGGCGTCACGGAAATCGTCCGCGGCCGGGACATCCTGAGTGCGACGCCGCGCCAGATCTACCTGCAGCGGCTGCTGGGCTACGCCACGCCCGCCTACCGCCACATTCCCCTGCTGATGGACAGCCAGGGCCGCCGCCTCGCCAAGCGGGACAAGGACCTCGACCTGACGGCGCTCTCGAAGGTCATGACGCCGGAGCAGATTCTGGGCATGCTGGCGTTTTCCGCCGGGGTGATCCCCGAAAACCGACCCGCAGGACTGACGGAGCTGACGAAGCTGTTTGACTGGAAAAACGTGAAGAAGGACGATATTTGGCTGGCGTACCCGTAAAATGATAAGATAAAGCTGTCAGGCACGTTGCCCGGCAGCTTTCACCTTATTTTGCGCAGTATTGCGCCAGCAGCGCCCGGAAATCCGCATTCTCCCGCAGGAACGCGTACTCATCGCTTTCCTCCATCTCCCGCACGATGCCACCCAGCATATCCTTTGATGCGCCCCGGCCCAGCCCTGCGCGGTCATACGGCAGGCAGGCCCCCGGCGACCATGGCGTCTGCAGCGCCTCCAGCATCGCGCGGATATGCGCCATGCAGGCAGGCGTATCCTTCCTCGCCAGCGCGGGCATCAGCTGCGCCAGATGGCCGATATACGGGTGCATGCACAGCAGCTCCACAAATCGGCTCGTCAGGTCGGCCAGCGCCTGCGCGCGGTCCGGATTGGCCGCGTCGATCTCCATCTGAATCAGCCGCAGCAGCATCTGCTGCATGTCGCCCGCGCGCGCAAACAGCGCCTTCTGCACATGGCAGCAGCCCGGTCTCCAGCGTCCAGCGCGCTGTCAACGGCTCGCGCGGCAGGCGCTCCATCATGGCCTGCGCCGCGTCCGTGTCGCCCCGGCCCAGCGCCCGGCTGGCCAGCAGATGCGCCGCCGACTCCCGCGCCTCCTCGTCCTCGCTGTCCGCCGCGCGCGCATACCAGTCCTCCAACTGCGCCGCAATCGGCTCACGCTCTTCCTGCGTCATGCCCGTCATGATCATCCGGCCCTCCAGCGTCGCAGCCAGACCGAAGAGCAGCGCGCCGCAGGTCGGGTATTCCTGCGCAAATGCCTTCGCTAGCGAGAGTCCCGCCTCGATGCCCTCCGACTTGGCCGCATCGTTCACGCGCGTCAGCATCCGCGTGATCTCAGCCCTTTCCGGCGTGCGTGCAAAGCCCATCAGCGTGTTCAGGTCGATCCCCAGTGTCCGGGCCAGTGCGGACAGCAGCGTCACGTCCGGGTACGACGCGCCCTGCTCCCATTTGCTCACCGCGGGCGCGCTCACGCCCAGCCGGTCGGCCAGCTGCTCCTGCGTCATGCCCAGCGCATGTCTGCGTGCGCGGATGGTCTCGTTCATGCTCAGCATAGGTCATGCTCCCTTTCTCACTTCAGGCCTGTGACCACAGGATAGCACATCCCATGTCCGCGCACAAGCGAGGGGAAGTTAAGCATGGAGAGAAAAAAAATAACCATTAGTTATATCCGGTGGCAAACCTATCATCAAAAAGACCTCCCGCCCATGGCTTGACAAGGACGGGAGGATAGCGTACAATGTAGGCAGATAGGGGTCGCGCCCTACGGGTGATTACTCACCGCAAAGGCCTGTTTATGGGTCAGCAAACCGCCAGCAGGGGCAATCTGCAAGGCGGTTTTTTATTTTATCGCTTCAAGGTCAATGCCAGCGCAAAGACGCCAACAATCAAACCAGCGACGGAGAGAAGAATACTGAGCAACTCAACATTCGTCATCTCATCACCACCTCCGCTTCTGTACGCCGTTGCGGAGGCATCCACCCGTAGAACCCTACCTGCCTACAAAAGCGGACAGCCTTTCAGCTATCCGCATGATGGAAGTATTCTTTAACACGCTTTACAGGTATTCCCCGTCTCAATCGTAGGATGCTCCGCATCCTGCTCTGAGACGGCTTCTTTTTTTGATATATTGGGTACGTTAGGGCTGCCGCCCTAAGACCTGCCTGAGGGATTTCATCCCTCAGACTCCCTTCCTCGCTTCGCGCTTCAATACGCGGCTTTTCTGATCAATCCAGCATCTGCAGCCACAGGCTCTTGAGGTAGTGGCTCTCGGGGTATCCGGCCAGCACCGGATGATCGATATCCTGCCGGCGCAGCGTGATCACGCGCACCTGGCGGTGCAGATCCTGCGCGGCGGAGAGGACGGTGTTGACAAACACGTCCTCCGGCATGTGATAGGAGCAGCTGTGCGTCGCCAGCACGCCGCCAGCGGGGAGCAGGCGCATCGCGGAGAGCGCAATCTCCTTGTAGCCGCGGCAAGCGTTGGCCATGTTCGCGTGTGCCTTGGTGAACGCCGGCGGATCGAGCACGACCACGTCGTACTTCTCCCCCGCCTTCACCTGTGCGCGCAGGAAGTCAAAGCAGTTGGCGCAGACGGCGTTGATCTGCGCGCCGTTGAGCGCCGCGTTGCGGCGGATGAGCTCCACCGCGCTTTCGCTGATGTCCACCGCCGTCACCTCGCGCGCACCGCCCACGGCCGCGTTGAGCGCAAAGCCACCGATGTAGGAGAAGCAGTCGAGCACCCGCGCGTCCCGGCAGAACTGCCGCAGGAACAGGTGGTTTTCCTTCTGATCCAGGAAGTAGCCGGTCTTCTGGCCGCCGCGCACGTCCACGGCGAGCTTCACACCGTTCTCGCTGATGATCGTCTCCCCGGGCAGCTCGCCGTGCAGGACCTTTGTGAAGCAGGTCATGCCCTCCTTGATGCGGATGGCGTCGTCGTTATTAAGCAGCAGGCACGTCGGCTGCTCGCAGGCGATCAGCGCGTCCGCAATCACCTGCGTGTAGCGCTCCATGCCCAGCGCCAGCACCTGCAGCACGATCACGCCGCCGAAGTGGTCCGCAATCACGCCGGGCAGACGGTCCGCCTCGCCGTAGATCAGGCGGCAGGAATCGGTGCCCTCCCGCTGCATGACGAACCGGCGGTAGTCGCAGGCCGCACGGACGCGGGCGGCGATCAGCTCGTCGGTGATCTCCTCCTGCCGGTGGGTCAGCAGGCGCACGGTAATCAGGCTGCGGCTGTTGTAAAAGCCCGTGCCCATGTACCGGCCGCGGAAATCGACGACCGTCACCAGATCGCCGTCGACGATTTCGCCCTCGACACGCTCAATCTCGTTGCCGTACACCCAGGGATGGCCCTGGAGCAGCTTCTTCTGCCGTCCGTTGATGACGTGGACGACGGGCAGATTCTCTTTTGCCATAATCATTCTCCAATCCATTCGCCTGCAGCAGAAACCTCAGCCGCCCTTCGGCGCGGTTTCCATCAGGGAGAGACAGGTCACCTCGCCTTCCCCCCTGGGGAAGGTGGCTCGCCGAAGGCGAGACGGATGAGGTCTTATTCCACCTCAATCACGTTGATCATCACGACCGGGCGGCGCTTCGTCTTTTCGTAGAGGAAGGAGCGCATCTGGCTCTGCATCTGCGGCACGGAATCCCTCAGCTTCTTACCCGAGGCGATCGTGCGGGCGACCATGTTGGCCGCATGCTGGCGGCAGGCCGCCTCGACCTTCTGGTGCTCGCTGTCGTAGAGGAAGCCCATCGCGCTGACGACCGGCTGGGCCATCATCGCGCCGGTTCTGGCGCTGACCGCCAGGGCGATGGAGACCACGCCGTCGTCGGAGAGCAGCTTGCGCTCGCGCAGCACGGTGTTGTCCACCTCGCCCTTGGAGGAGCCGTCGATGAGCACGGCCTCGCCGTTGGTGAAGCCGGTCACGCGCGCGCTGCCCTTGGTGATTTCGAAGATATCGCCGTTGGCCAGGATGAAGATGTTCTCAAACGGCACGCCCAGCTTGTGCGCCAGCTCCGCGTGCTGGTAGAGCATGCGGGTCTCGCCGTGGGCGGGAATGAAGAACTTCGGGCGCACCAGGCTGTGCACCAGCTTGATCTCCTCCTGGGAGGCGTGGCCGGAGACGTGCACGTCCGCCAGCGCGGAGTAGTACACCTTCGCGTCGCGCTTGTACAATTCGTTGATGACCTTGTAGATGGGCTTTTCGTTGCCCGGGATCGGCGAAGCGGAGATAATGACGGTGTCGCCCGCCTGAATCTCCAGCTCGCGGTGGTTGTTGAAGGCGATGCGGGTGAGCGCGCTCATCGGCTCGCCCTGGGAGCCGGTGGAGATGATGCACACCTGCTCCGGCGGCAGCTTGTCCACCTGGGAGATCTCGATGAGCGTGTCCGGCTTCATCTGGATGTAGCCCAGGTTGTTGGCCGCGTTGAACACGTTGAGCATGCTGCGGCCCACGAGCGCGACCTTGCGGCCGTGGCGCTCGGCGGCGGTGAAGATCTGCTGCAGGCGGGAGACGTTCGAGGAGAACGTCGCCACGAAGATGCGGCCCTGTGCGTCCTTGAACATGTCGGCCATGGATTCGCCGACGTGGCGCTCGGACTTGGAGAAGCCCGGCACCTCGATGTTCGTGGACTCGCACACGAAGAGCAGCACGCCCTCGCGGCCAATCTGCGCGATGCGCTGCAGGTCCATGATGTCGCCGCTGATGGGCGTATAGTCGATCTTGAAGTCGCCGGAGTGCACGATGGTGCCGATCGGCGTGCGGATGGCGAACATGAACGCATCCGCGATGGAGTGGTTCACGTGGATGAATTCCACGGAGAAGCAGCCCGCGCGGATCACCTCGCCCGCCTCCACGGCGCGCAGCGTGCAGCTCTTGGTCAGGCCCGGGACGCGGTCGTCGAGCTTGTACTTGAGCAGCTCCACGGCCATTTTGCCGCCGTAAATGGGCGCCTTGAACTCGCGCATCAGGTACGGCAGGCCGCCGATGTGGTCCTCATGGCCGTGGGTGATGAAGATACCGCGCACGCGGTCTCGGTTCTGCAGCACATAGGTGAAGTCCGGGATGACGGCGTCCACGCCGGGCATGGTCTCGTCCGGGAAGATCTGGCCGCAGTCGACGATGATGATGTCGTTGCCGTACTCGTAGGCCGTCATGTTCTTGCCGATCTCGCACATGCCGCCCAGCGGGATCATGCGCAGTGTCGCGCGGCTGGGGTGCTCGCTGGCGCGGGAGCGCATCGTCGGCGGCTTCTTGCCGACCAGCTGCAGGGTCTGGGAGATGAACGGCTTGTCCGCCTGCGCGCCGGCGGGCGGCGTCACGCGGCGGCGGCCCGTCTGGGGATGCGCGGCCGGCTTTTTGCCCGCCAGCGGCCTGGCAGCCTTCGCGCGCGGGGCGGGCGCAGCCGGCTGGCTCTGCGGCGTCCGGGCGGTCTGCGCCTCCTGCTGGGGCTTCGCCGGCCTGGCAGCGGTCTTCCTGCGCGGCGCTCTGGGCGCGGCGGAACGGGCGCCGGTCTCCTGTCCGGCCTCAGGCGCGCTCTGCGCGGCCTTCGCCGGCCTCGCCTGCGTCCTCTTCGGCTTCTCTATCTTGCTGTCCTTGGCTTCAGCGGCCTTCTTCACCGCCGGACGGCGGCGCGCAGGCGCGCGTTTTTCATTCTTAACCTCACTGATCTCGGGGGTTTTGCGGTTTTCGTTGTCAGTCACGATGATTTCCTTTCTTTGATTGGGGTACGATCTATGTCAGCATGTTGCTTTTTACCGCCGCCGGAGGTCAGCCCGGCGCGGTCGATTTCAGCCGCAGGGAGTGGGATGAGCCTGTGCAAAAATCCATAACGTTTTTATTATACACAAAAACGTTTGCGCCTGCAATCCATTTTCTTTTCTAATCTGACGAAAAGCGCATATCCTAGGCAATTTGCTTGATTTTGCCTGCCAAATATGATATGTTTATTCCATCGCTGATGATGCAGGCTTTGCCTGCCGCACTCGCATTCTGCCCCGGGAGGCGACCGTCTATGAACCGCTATCGCACATATTTTGAAAAAGCGAAGACTTTTTTGAGACAGCACCGTCTGGCGCGCATCGCCTGCATTGTGCTGGCCGTTTTTCTGGCCCTGTCCATCCTGCTGCATCCGCACGGCACAAAGACCTTCCTGGTCATCGGCATGGACAACTACGGCTCCCTCAATGAGACCGGCCGCAGCGACGTGACCATGCTCATTCAGGTGGACTTTACCCGCACGAGGATCTCCGCCGTCACGTTCGCGCGCGACATGTTCGTGGAGAACGAGAACGGAAACCTGACCAAGATCAACACGATCGTGCGCGGCAAGGACGAGCAGGCGCTGTGCGAGGCCATCGAGCGCAATTTCGGCGTATCCATCGACGGCTGGTTCCGCGTGAACTTCACCACCGTCATCGAGCTGGTGGACGCCATCGGCGGCGCGGAGGTTGAGCTGACGCGCGCCGAGGTGAATTACCTGAACAAGACCGTCGGCGTGTATCCGGACAGCCCGCTCGAGGAGGGCGTCTGCCGCCTGAACGGCGCGCAGGCGCTGGCCTATGCCCGCTGCCGCAAGCTGGACAACGACCTGGGCCGCGGCGAGCGCCAGGGCAAGCTGATCGCCGCGATGGTCAAGCAGACCGGCCATATGACCGCCGCGAACGTCGCCGGCGTCTTCTCCTCGCTCAAGCACGCGTGGCGCTCGTCCTATTCCGCAGGCGAGCAGGTGGGCCTGGTCTTCAAGGCGCTGTGGCTGCGCGGCGCGCATGTCGAGCGTATTGCCGTGCCGTTTGAGGGAGAATGGCGTTACGGCAGTGCCAACGGCGTAAACGGCGTCGTCGCGGATCTTGAGGCCAACAGGCTGCTGCTGCTGGACGCGCTGGGGCTGCCCGCGCCCAAAGCAACCGCCGCGCCCGCGAAATAACGCACGGGAAATCCTGCAATGGGATGGGAAGGGAATCATTCATGAAAGCAAAACAGGTGCTCAAAAAGCTCGACTACCTGCCCCGCTGGGCATGGTATATGCTCTCGTTCTTCGTCGCGGGGCCGTTCGGCCCGGTGGGCGTGTATCTGGTGTTCCATGTGCTGGGGAAGATGGCGCAGGATCAGGCCGAGGAGGAGCGCGAGAGCGGTTACGCACACCGCGCGGGTGCATACGGCAGCGCCGACGCGTATGAGGATGAGGAATGCGTCGTCTCCTCCGACGAGGAGATCAACCGCCAATGGGCGAAGACACAGTCCTCCGCCGCGCACGCGCAGACCCAGCAGAAGCCGGTGCAGCCGATGGATGAGAACGCCGATGTGGACGAGGTCATCCGCAGCGGCCGCGACGCCATGCGCCGCATCCGTCAGGCCAACGACATCATCGCCGACGAGACGCTCTCCGCGCAGATCGACTCGATTGAAAGCAGCTGCGGGCAGATTCTTTCGATCCTCGAGCAGCGGCCCCAGCTGCTGCCGCAGCTGCGCACGTTCCTGCGCTATTACCTGCCCACGACGCTCAAGCTGCTGGACGCGCGCGCCCGGCTGGAAAACACGGCGAACACCCGCAAGGCCCGCGAGGTGCGCACGCGCATCTCCGAGGCCGTCGGCGTAATCGACAAGGCGTTCCTGCGGCAGGTGGAGGCGCTGGATGAGTACCGCTTCATCGACCTGGAGAGCGAGATGGACGTGCTGCGCGACATGCTCAAATCCGACGGCCTGATCGACGAGACGCAGGACGACGACCCGTTTGCGCAGGTGCTGGGCGGGCACTGACAAAGAAGATATAAAACGCTGCCGCGGACTGTTCCGCAGCAGCGTTTTTTTGCATTTCGATTTTCGGAACGGTTCAAAGCAGCGCAGACGGAATCGCAATAGTCGCCTTCGGCTCCGCTGCAATTCTTGCACATGGCGCTTCGCGATAGGAGTACGTTGGGCTGCCGCCCAAACCTGCCTGAGGGATTTCATCCCTCAGACTCCCTTCTCCGCTTCGCGCGCTCAGAAGGCGCTTAGCGAGCATCCTTACAGCTCAATATTGAATGAGAACGCCATATCCTTCTCAGCGCTGAGGTGATACGCCTCCTCCACGTCCGCGCCCCAGCTGTTGATGCCGCCCACGCCGCGCACGGCGCCGTAGACGCACAGCACGGTGCGCCGCGCCGGCGGCAGCTCCTCGTGATGCGTCGCATTTTCCAGCTCCTCGGCCGTGTAGGGCAGGCAGGAGAACGCAAACGGCTTGTCGTCCATGGTGATTTTGAGGGCGCTCTCGGGCGGATTCGCGGTGTTCGCCAGCTGCGTATCGCGGCGGATCTCCACCCACTTCGTCTCCATGTGCATGCCGCAGTCCTGCGGCACCATGTACGGGGTCACCGGCAGGCCCTTCACTTCATACACGCCCGGCACGCCGCCGGCCATGCGGTCAGGGTACGTCTCGCCGGAGAGGCCCTCGTAGGTGAAGCCCGTCGCCATCGTGGGCATGATCATGCGCAGGCCAAAGACCGGCATCTGCGGCAGGCCCTTCTGGCCAAAGTACCGACAGGCAACGTTGATGCGGCCGTCCGCTGTCACGGTGTAGGTCACGGTGACCTTCGCCGCCGGCACGGTCAGCGTCTCAAATGTGAAGGCAATCGCCACACTGTCCGCCGTTTCGTCCGAGGTATAGCGGTTGTTTTCCGGCGCGATGGGCAGGGCGATGTCCTGTCCGTCCACCGTCACCTGCGCGCCGGTCACCTTGATGAAGGTATCCGCCGCCAGCCAGCAGCCGGACTTCAGGTGAAACTGGCTGCCGCGGTCGTTGTCCGTCAGCGCGCGCCAGAAGGTCGGCTGCGGCGCGCGGTACGCCCACTCGCGACCGCCGCTCACCAAAGACTCGACGCCGCCGCGCATGTAGTTGAAGATGACCTGCCAGGCATCGCCCTTCACGCCCAGGGTCAGGTCGCCAAAGACGAGTTTCAGCTTATTTGTGCAGTCCATAGTAATACTTGACCTCCTGAATCGCAGGCTTCTCGGTTCTGTCCGCAAAGACGATGCCGTTGCCGGAGAACTCGTAGTCGGACGGACGGTCGTCAAAGTCGCCGCCGTAGCGCAGCACCTCGCGGCCGGTCACCTCGTCCGTCACCATGATCGCCTGGTCGATGTAGTCCCAGATGAAGCCGCCCTGCATCATCGGGAATTCGTCCACCAGATCGTGGTAGGACTTCATGCCGCCCAGCGAGTTGCCCATGTCATGCATGTACTCGCACAGGATGAACGGCTTGGGCGGGTCGTTTTCAAGGTATTCCCTCACCTTGTCCGGCGCGGTGTACATGTGGCTCTCCATGTCGGAGATGCGGTCCTTGTACGCCGGGCAGTTGAACACGCCCTCGTAGTGCACCAGGCGGCTCGGGTCCTTCTCCTTGAAGTAGCGGTTCATCTTCGCCAGCACGTCGCCTGCGTAGGACTCGTTGCCCAGCGACCAGAACAGGATGGAGACGTGGTTCTTGAAGGTCTCAAAGTTGTTCCTGGCGCGGTCGAGCACGGCGGCCTCCCAGGCCTCGTTGCTGCCTGGCACGTTCCAGCTCGGCTCGATGGCGCCGGCCTTCTGCCAGGAGCCGTGGCTCTCCAGGTTCGTCTCGCTCATCATGTAGATGCCGGCCTCGTCGCAGCGGCGGTAGAAGGACAGGCGATCCGGATAGTGGCAGGTGCGCACGGCGTTGATGTTGTTGCGCTGCATGCACGCGATATCCCAGGCCTCGTCCGCGTCGGTGATGCAGCGGCCGCTGCGGCAGTTCCACTCGTGGCGGTTCACGCCGTTGATGATCAGGCGCTCGCCGTTGAGCCACATGATCTTGTTCTTCAACTCGATCGTCCTGAAGCCGATGCGCTGCGGCACGACCTCCACGACCTGCCCGTTCTGGTCAAGCAGCAGAACCTCCAGCGTATACAGGTTCGGATGATGGTTGTGCCAGAGCTTCACCTGGCCCGGCATGTCGAGCGTCAGGGTGAGCCTGTCGTCGGCGTCGGCCTCGGCGCTCGCCAGCACGGTGTCGCCCTCCAGCACGCGGGCCTGCACCTTCACGGCGTTGCCGCTGAGCTTCAAGCTGACGTTCACCCTGCCCGCGAGGGTCGAAAGGTTCACCTGGGGCCGGGCCCACAGGTCCTCCACATGCGCATCGGGCCTGGCCAGCAGGCTGACGCTCCTGAAGATGCCGAAGAAGCGGAAGAAGTCCTGATCCTCCAGGTACGCGGCGGTGGAGCGCTTGTGCACCTCCACGCACAGGGTGTTGCCCGTCTCGCGGATAGCCTCGGTCAGGTCGAACTCGGACGGGGTGAACGTGTCCTCCGCGTAGCCCAGGAACACGCCGTTAAGCCACACGAACATCGCCTGCTCCACGCCCTCAAAGCGCACCGCCACGCGCTTGCCGCGCAGCGCCTCGTTCAGGTCGAATTTGCACACGTAGGAGCCGACCGGGTTGTAGTCCGCCTCGGAGAACTGGCCCTCCATGCGCTCGCCCGGCATGCCGGAGAACGCCGGACGGCGGTACTCGTGGCCCTCCCACGGATACAGGGTGTTGATGTAGTGAATCTTGTCATAGCCGGCCATCTCGATGTGGCCCGGCACCATGATGTCGTCAAAGGAAGAGACGTCGTAGCCTTCCTCATAGAAGTTCGCCGGACGGGTTTTGGCGTTCACGGCGTATTTGAACTTCCACACGCCATCGAGGGACTGCCGCAGCGTCTGCCTGTCCGCCCGGGCGTCCGCCTCGGTTGCATAGTAGAGATGATCGCTGTGCGCATCGATCAGGCCGACGCGGAACACGCGCGGATCGTCGAGCCACTTGATATTGGGCTGCATGCCAGGGTACCTCCTCGTTCTGTACAGATTGCATGATGCAAACTTGCCATCATCATTCATTATACCGAATCCTTCTTTGCCTGTAAAGGGATTGCGCGCTTTATCCCGCACCAAACAGCGCCCCCGCGGCCAGCGAGAGCGCGCCGCACAGCAGCATGACGGCAATCGGGCTCAGCCTGCGTCTGCGCAGAAGGAACAGCGCCAGTAGAAACAGCCCCGCGCCCAGCAGCCGGATGCTCTGCGGCGCAATCTTATGCCCGCCAAAGAGCACCAGCAGCAGCACGTCCAGCCCCGCCGAGGCGATCAGCGCGACGACTGCCGGGCGCAGAAACCCCAGCACCCCCTGAATCACCGACAGGCTCCGGTAGCGCCGGTACAGCCAGGCCAGCAGGGACACCAGCAGAAGCGACGGCGTCACCACGCCCAGCGACGCGCAGACCGCGCCGGGAAAGCCCGCTACGCGCATGCCCGCAAACGTCGCCGCGTTGAGCTGAATCGGCCCGGGCGTCATCTCCGCGATGGTCAGCAGATCGGCAAACTCGCTCATCGTCATCCAGCCGTGCGCCTGCACCACCTGGCTGCGGATCAGCGGCATCGCGGCATACCCGCCACCGACGGAGAACAGCGCAATCTGAAAGAACGCCCAAAACAGCTCCATCAGGATCATGCGTCCTCCTCCTTCCGCGCAAGCAGCTGAACAGCCGCGCCCAGCAGGCCAGCGCCAACGATGACCCATGCCACGCTCACGTCAAAAACGTACACCGCGACAAACGCTGCGAGCATGACGGCGGTTTTGACCGCCGAGCGCTGCGCAAGCACGCCGCAGCCCATGCTCAGCACCACGTCGCACAGCACCGCCGCCACGCCCGCCTGCATGCCGGACAGGAGCATCGCCACATGGGGATTGCCGGCAAACGCGCTGTAGAACATCGAAATCGCCGTCAGGATACCCAGCGGCGGCAGCAGCGTGCCCAGCACCGCGGCGAGCATGCCCGCCGCGCCGCCCACGCGCCAGCCCACCAGGATCGCCGCGTTGACCGCAATCGCGCCCGGGCAGGACTGCGCAAGCGCCGTGTAGTCGAGCATCTCCGCCTCGCTCAGCCAGCCGTATTCGTCCACGAACTTCTTCTTCATCAGCGACACGATCACAAACCCGCCGCCGAACGTGCACGCGCTGATCACGAGCATCGAGCCAAAGAGCCGCAACAGCCGCGCGCACCTGTTTGTTTTCTCCATCCTCAACACCTCCCGGGCGACAGCATAGCATGTTTGCATGGAGAAGTAAACCTCTTTTTTCCGGTCAGTGGATTTGACGGTTTTTGGATTGACAGCTTCTTCCTTCGCGCCTATAATAAAAACATAAAAACAAAATCGTTTTTACGTTTTCACCCGGCAATTCCCGGCTACTTCAAGGAGGCATTCCTGTGGGCTATATCACATTTGAAAACGTCTGCAAGCATTATCAGACCGGCGACACCGTCGTCAAGGCGGTGGACAACGTCAGCTTTTCCATCGAGAAGGGCGAGTTCTGCGTGGTGCTCGGCCCCTCCGGCGCGGGCAAGACGACGATCCTCAACCTGCTGGGCGGCATGGACAAGGCCACCAGCGGCAGGATCACCGTGGACGGCAAGGAGATCACCGGCATGCGCGGGCCGCAGCTGACCGAGTACCGCCGTCACGACGTGGGCTTCGTCTTCCAGTTCTACAACCTGATGCCCAACCTCACGGCGCTTGAAAACGTGGAGCTGGCGCAGCAGGTCTGCCGCGGCCGCGCGCTGGATCCAAAGACCGTCATGGAGCAGGTGGGCCTGGGCGCGCGCCTTGCCAACTTCCCGGCGCAGCTCTCCGGCGGCGAGCAGCAGCGCGTGTCCATCGCCCGCGCGCTGTGCAAGAATCCCGCGCTGCTTTTGTGCGACGAGCCGACCGGCGCGCTGGATTCCAAGACCGGCGTGCAGGTGCTCGCGCTGCTCAAGGACGTGTGCAAAACCTACGGCGCCACGGTCGTCATCATCACGCACAACGCGATGATCGCGCCGCTGGGCAGCCGCGTCATCCGCGTCAAGAACGGCGGCATCGAATCCATCGAGACCAGCGAGCATCCCGCGGACGTCAGCGACATCTCATGGTAAAGCGGGGCGCCCCGCCGGAGGAATCATCATGACAAAAAACAAGAACACCCTGCGAAAAAAGCTCTACCGCGACATGCGCCGCGCCGGGATGCAGTTTCTGTCCATCATCCTGCTGTGCGCGCTGGGCACGTTCACATTCGCGGCGCTGGACGGCATGGCGCGCATGACGCGCACCACGTTTGACACCTACTTCGAGGAAAACAACCTGGCCGACTTCTGGGTCACGCTCCCTGCAGGCATCGACCGCGCGTCGCTTGACAAGCTCGAGGCCGTGGACGGCGTTTCTCAGGTGATCGCCCGCTCCGTCACGGACCTGGAGACCACGCTGGGCAACGGCGACGTGACCGTCAACGTGAACGTCACCGCCTACGACGGCGCGATGGAGATCAACGTGCCCCTGCTGCGCAAGGGCGAGCTGCTCGATCCGTCGGACCTGCGCGGCTGCCTGATTCAGGAGCGCTTCGCCAAAGCGCAGCATCTCACCGTCGGCGACCGCATCACCGTGAAGCTCGGCGGGCAGGAGCACACCTTCGTGATCCGCGGCGTGGCGGTCAGCCCGGAATACGTGGCGCTCTCGCGCGGCGTGTCCGCCAAGCCGGAGGAATACGGCTTCATCCTCATCAACGCGCGCGCCCTGCCGGAGCTCCCGCTGACGCAGGCCATCGTCACCGTGGCTGACGGTGCGGACGAGGACGCCGTGCAGGCCGCCATCGAGGAGGCGCTGCCCGACGCGCTGGTTTTAAACCGCGGCGCGCACACCAGCACCGCCCGCTGCGACAACGACGCGCAGATGTTTGAGAGCCTGACCTACGTCTTCCCGCTGCTGGCCTACGCCGTCGCCGCGCTGATCGTCATGACGACGCTCTCGCGCATGATCGACAACCAGCGCCTGCAGATGGGCACGCTCAAGGCGCTGGGCTTCTCCAGCCGGCAGATCCGAAACCACTACCTCTCCTACGCCATCGTTCCCTCGCTCATCGGCGCGCTGATCGGCACGCTGGTCGGCCATTACACGCTGCCCTACGTCCTCTGGGACGCGCTGCTGGGGCAAAGCGAGATGCCCTACCGGCTGGAGCCGATGATCTCCGTTCCGGCCTGGTGCATGGTCTTCCTCACGATGGTGATGAGCGTGGCCATATGCTACATCACCTACCGCAAGTCCGCGCGGGAGACCACGGCGGCGCTGCTGCGGCCCAAGCCGCCCAAGGACGGCAAGCGCATCCTCTTTGAGCGCATCACGCCGCTGTGGTCGCGCATGACCTTCAACGCAAAGATGATCGTGCGCAACCTGATGCGCAACAAGATGCGCACGTTCATGTCGTTCATCGGCCTGCTGTGCTGCACGATGCTGATCATCACCTCGTTTGGCCTGCAGGACTCCGTCACAAGTCTGGCCCGCAACTACTACACCGGCACGCTGCGATACGACGTGCGCGCCAACCTGAAGGGCGAGACCGGCACGGCGGAGAGCTATGAGCGCCGCCTGAGCGCACAGCAGGTCGAGTGCATGATGGAGCAGTCCGTCTCCCTGCGCGCCGCCGGCGGCTCACGCACCACGATGCTCACTGTGCTCGATGACGACCAGCAGATGCAGTATCTGGGCAAGGACGAAACGTTCGTTAAGCTTGACACCGGCTTTGTCGCCGTGACGTACAAGCTGAGCCGGACGCTTGATATCCACGTCGGCGATACCGTGCGCCTGCTGCTGCCCGGCGACGATGAGGTGATCTCCATGATCGTGGGCCAGATCGTGCACAACAACACCGTGCAGGGCGTGTACATGAACCGCACCACCTGGGAGGCACAGCGCAAGGGCGACTTTGCGCCCACGGCCATCCAGCTGCGCGGCGCGGACGAGGCGTGCATCGCGCAGCTGCTTGACATGGACGAGGTCGACACGCTCAACTACCCGGCCGATCAGATTCAGGAGATGCTGGATATGCTCGACGCACTCTCCTCCGTCTTCTCGATGATCACCTTCATCGCGCTGGCGCTGGCCTTCGTCATCTGCTACAACATGGGCCTGATGAACTTCGTGGAGCGCATCCGCGAATACGCGACGCTCAAGGTGCTGGGCTATCACCAGAAGGAGATCCGCAGCCTCATCATCAACGAGAACCTGATCATCTCCGTGCTGGGCGTGCTCTGCGGCATCGTGCCGGGCTATCTGCTCACCGACGTGGTCATGCACACCTGCGAGCCGGAGAGTGCGTTCTATCCCGGCGTGCCGACGGTGCAGTCCGTCGTCATTGCGTGCGTCATCACATTCTGCTTCTCCGTCTTCATCCAGCTGCTGCTCACCCGCAAGGTGCGCTCGATCGACATGGTCGAAGCGCTCAAGTCGGTGGAGTAAGCGCGAAGCGAAGAAGGGGTCTGGGGATGAAATCCCCAGGCGGGGTTTGGGGCCTGCGGCCCCAACGTCCCCATCATCATCAGGAAAAAACGTAGTCTCAGAGCAGAAGGCGAAGCCTTCTACGATTGAGACGGATTCAAACCGCAAAACAACGACTTCCCTCTCATCCAAAAAACGACAGAAAGGAACATCCCCATGAAAACGAAGCTGTCCGTCTTCACTGCGCTCCTGCTGGCCCTGACGCTCGTGTGCGCCTGCGCGCTGGCCGCCACCGCGAACGCGACCATCGTCGCGCCCGACACCGTCAAGATCACCGCGCCGTTCGCCGGCACGCTCAAGCCGTTCGACCTCACGGCCACGCAGGAGGTCGCCGCCGGCGAGGCCCTCTTTGAAATCGACACCGTCCCGGTCTATGCCACGCAGGACGGCACCGTCGCCGCGGTGTTCGCCGGCGTGGGCGACGACGCCTCCGGCGTGCAGAGCCGCTACGGCGCGATGGCCGTCATCGAGCCGGCGCTCGCGCTGTACATCGACGCGGACACTGCCCAGGCCTATGACGACGACGACAACCGCTACCTCCACGCGGGCGAGACGCTGTACCTCAAGTGCGGCAACGAGAAGGGCACCGGCAGGGTCGCCAGCGTCAGCGGCAAGGATTACATCGTCGAGATCCTGACCGGCTCCTTCGACGTGGGCGACACCGTGCGCTGCTTCCGCGAGAGCAGCACGCCCAGCGACAGCGAGACCGGCCGCGGCAAGGTCAAGCGCTATGACGACGTGAACGTCGTCTCCGACGGCCGCGTGGCCAAAGTCCATGTGAAGCCGGGCGACACGGTCAAGGTCGGCGATCTGCTCTTTGAGATGATCGACGCCCAGAGCGCGAAGGACGCCTCCCCGGTGATTGCCGCCCCGGTCTCCGGCGCGGTCAGCGCGGTGTACGTCACCTCCGGCACGCAGGTCTATCGCGGCGCGCTGCTGTGCGAGATTGCAGACCTGAGCACGCTGGAACTCAGCGTGGAGGTTGACGAGCTGGACATCGACAGGGTGAAGATCGGCGACGTGCTCTCCTTCACGCTGGACGCGTACGCCGGCCAGACCTTCTCCGGCGCCGTCACCGAAATCCGCCCGATCGGCTCCGCCCGCCAGAACGCGACCTACTTCGACGTGCGCGTCGCCGCGCCGCAGGGCGTCACGCTGCTGCCGGGCATGAACGCGACGGTCACCATCGGCGAATGATTCTCCAACTCAACAAGGAGGTGTTTTCATGGCGCTTCCCTTCACCGAGCAGCAGCGCAGCGCGATCCGTCAGAAGCTGTTTGAAAGCGCGCAGCGCCACGCCCTCAGCGACGGCGTGCAGAGGACGTCGCTGGACACGCTGACCTCCGAGGCGGGCATCTCCAAATCCTCGTTCTACAAGTTCTACGAGAGCAAGGAGCAGCTGTTCATCGAGGTCGCCCGGCACTGGGAGTCCGAGATCATCGGTCCGGCGATGCGCGCGCTCACCGAGAACCGGCAGGGCAGCGACAAGGAGCGCGCCGCCGCGTTCGTCTATTGCGCGTTTGAGCGCATCCATCAGCTGGGGATCGCGCGCTTCCTCAAGGAGGATCTGCCCTATCTCAACGGGTTTATGCCCCGCGAGCTGGCCTGCACGCATATCCTCTCCTCCGCGCGCAGCATCTTCGATACCCTGCGCCAGGCGGAGGTGCACTTCACCGCGCCGGACGACATCGTGCTCTCCGTCATCCAGCTGATGTATCTGTCCATCCTCAACATCGGCGACATCGGCGAGAGCTTCTTCCCCGCGCTGCATGCGCTCGTGCAGAGCGCGTGCAACCGGCTGGTGGCGTGATCCAATGATCATAACGAAGGCGTCTTCCGCACATGGGAAGACGCCTTTGCTGTATTCGTTTTTTGGGTTAAGCGATCATGTCCGGTTTGGCGCTCTGCCTCCGTTTCAATCGTAGGATGCTCTGCATCCTGCTCTGAAACGGTGTTTCTTCTAAAATGATTGGGCTGCCGCCCAAACCTGCTTGGGGCTCTGCCCCAAACCCTGCAAGGGACTTCGCCCCTTGACCCCATGTTCGCTTCGCGCATATCAGCGCAGGCTGATCATAGGATTGCCTTACAGCCCCAGCATGACCGAGGCAATCATGAAATAGAGCAGCAGGGACGCCGCGTCCACGATGGTGGTGATCATCGGGCTGGCCATGACGGCCGGGTCAAGGCCCAGGCGCTTGGCGCCCATCGGCAGCAGGCAGCCCACGGACGCCGCCATCACGATGGCCAGCATCAGCGTCACCGAGACGATCAGGCTGATGACGACCGTGGTGCCGGAGAAGATCATCATGCGCAGGAAGTTGACCGCGGCCAGCGCTGCGCCGCACACCACGCCCACGCGCGCCTCCTTCCACAGGACGCGCAGCCAGTCGCCAAGCTCCACCTCGCCCAGCGCCATGTTGCGGATAATGGTGACCGAGGTCTGGCTGCCGGAGTTGCCGGCAGAGCCGGTGAGCATCGGGATGAAGGCGGTGAGTACCACGGCGCCCGCGAGCACGGATTCAAAGCTGGTGATGATCGTCGAGGACAGCGTGGCGGAGATCATCATGATCATCAGCCACGGCAGGCGGTGCGCCACCAGGTGCATGACGCCGGCGTCCATGTACTCCTCGTCGGAGGGGATAATGGCCGCCATCTTCTTGATGTCCTCGGTGTTCTCCTCGGTGATGACGTCGACGATATCGTCGATGGTAATGATGCCCACGAGCCGGTTTTCCTTGTCGGTGACGGCGATGGAGGTCAGGTCGTAGTGGCGGAAATCCTCCGCGACGACCTCCTGGTCATCCGTCGTGGTCGCAGACACGGTGTTGGTGTCCATGATGTCGCGGATGTAGGTGCTCTCCGGCGCGACGATCAGCTTGCGCAGGGAGACGTGGCCGACCAGCCTGCGCTGCTCGTCGATGACGTAGCAGGTGTAGACGGTCTCCTTGTCGATGCCCGTGCGGCGGATGTAGTCCATCGCCTTGCGCACGGTGAAGTAGTCGCGCAGGTCGACGTACTCGATGGTCATCAGCGAGCCCGCGCTGTTCTCCGGGTAGTTGAGGAACTGGTTGATCAGCTTGCGCGTGCTCTCGTCGGCGTTCTGCAGCACCTTCTTGACGACATTGGCCGGCATTTCCTCCAGGAAGTCGACCGTATCATCCAGAAACATGTCGTCCACCAGCGCCTTGAGCTCGGCGTTGGTCGCGCTCTCGGCGATGAGCTGCTGCTGGTCACTGTTCATGTAGGAGAACACGTCGGAGGAGATGTCCTTGGGCAGCATGCGGAAGAGCTTGATGACCCGCGCGTCCTCCTCGATCTCCTCCAGACCCTCGGCGATGTCCACCGGCAGGCAGTCCGCCGCCTTTTTCTTAAAATCGAGCAGCTTGCCCGCGTCCATCAGGGCAACCAGCTCTTCAAAATCCTTGCGGAATTCCTCGTCCATCGGGATTCCCTCCTATCATTTTCATTCCTGTGCAGGCCGAAAATGCCGGTCGTTTCCCCAAAAAATGGCGCAGCAAGCCGTGCCTGTCCCCCTGCCGCCCGGCAGGAGACAGCCCACGCGCCCGCGTGCCCGCTGGATATGCTGCGAGAATTTCCGCTTTTTTGTTACAGGCGGAAAGACGCAGACAGCGCGCACAGCGCCATGCGTTCTCGGGGTTTGCCCGCCACGCTACTGGGCGTATCGTCCACGTCTTTCACCTCGTTCCCTCCAAATTTCATGTTTACAATACGCCCATTTTGAGCGTTTGTCAACCCCGCCATGCGCCTAAATTTCCCGTTATACGACATAGCCCGCGCCCGCGCGCACGAGGTACAAAATGCGCTCCTTAACCTCCATGCCGGTGATGCGAAGAAGCGCATCGGCGTACACGTTAAGCTGCGGCCGGTGCTTGTCCAGGACAGCCTGCACGTCGCGCGGGGAATCGGTCTTGTAGTCGACGAGCACCCACTGCCCGTCCTCCTCAAAGCAGCAGTCGATGACGCCCTGCACCAGCTGCACCTGCCCGTCCCGGGCCGAACGCCTAAAGGTGAAGGCCCACTCGCGCTCCACGCGCCCGCTCGCCAGCAGGCGCACGCCCAGCGGCGAGGCGAAGAAATCGACCAGCATCCGCACGCTGACCGCGCTGCCCTCCGCCTGCGTGACCACGCCGCCTTCCAGCATCCGTTCGCGCTGCGCCGCCAGCTCGCCCGCGATGTCCCGGCTTGCGCGCAGCGCATCAAGGTCGAGCATGCGCATCATCCGGTGGAACGCCGTGCCGATCTGTGCGCCGGTCAGCTGCGTCTCCTGCATAAACCTGGGCAGGCGCATGAGCTCCGTGGCCCGCGGGGCCAGCGGGTCGCCCTCCTCCGCCTGCGCCTCGCGCTTCTCGTCGCGGATGACCGCGCTCACGCTTGTCTTGCGCACCGCCCGGCGCGCGTCCTGCGGCGTGAAATCCAGCAGCCGGATCAGCTCCGCGTCCGTCGCCGCCGTGCTCTCCAGCTTGGCCAGCATCCGCATGACAGCCTCGTCGCTGCGCGGCTCCTTCTCCGTCGCCGCGCCGCCAACGTGCGCAAACACGCGCCAGCGGCTCTCCCCGGCCACGACCTCCTCCTCGCGGAGCATGCACGACGCGCCCGCCTGCACAAGCGCCGGGCAGACCATGTCCAGCCCCGTGCGCATCGCGCGCAGGCTGCCGGCCTGATTGCCGCGCTTCCACAGAGCCGGCACCTGTGCGCAGCCCGTGTCGCCGATGAGGATCAGCCGCTCCCGGGCGCGCGTCATGGCGACGTACAGGATGCGGATTTCCTCGGCGAGCTGCTCGCGCGAGAGGCGCACGCGGATGGCGCGGCGCAGCAGCGTGTCGCGCTCGCTGTGCAGCTGCGTGTCCACGCACGCAAGGCCCGCGCCCAGCTCGGCATGCAGCAGCAGCGGCGCGCTTTGGCTGCGCGTGCTCATCTTCCGGCCCATGCCCAGCACGATCACCACCGGGAACTCGAGGCCCTTGCTCTTGTGCGTGGTCATGATGCGCACCACGTCCTCGCTCTCGCCGATGGCGCTGGCGCTCATGCTGTCCCCGCCCGCGCGCAGCCGCGCCGCATAGCGCAGAAACGCGTGCAGCGAGCCGCCCTGCGTCTGCATGAACGCGCGCGCGCGCGACACCAGCAGGTGCAGGTTCGCCTGCCGCGCCGCGCCGCCCGGCAGCGCGCCGGCCTTGGCCAGAAAGCCCGTCTCCGCATAGATGCGCTCGATCAGCCGGTCAACGCCCTGATGGCGCGCGCACAGCCGCCAGCGCTCCAGCCGCGCCTCAAAGCCGCGCAGCTTGTCTGACAGCGCATCCTCCTTTTCCTCGCGGTAGCGGCGCACGGCCTCGTGATAGGGCACTCTGGTGTCCGGCGTGGCCATGCGGATGGCCGCCAGCTCGCTGTCGGAAAGGCCCAGCGCCGGGCCGCGCAGGCTGGCGAGCAGCGCCTCGTCCTGCGCGCCGCTCGAGATCGTCGTCAGCAGCGCCATCATCGCGCGGATCTCCGGGATATCGAAGTACCCCTCGCCCGCGTCGCAGAAGACGGGCACGCCCTCCGCCTGCAGGATATCCGCCGCCAGCGTCGCCGCGCCGCGCGCCACGCGCAGCAGCACCGCCATGTCCCGGTAGCGCAGCGGCCGCTCGCCGCCCGCCTTTGCGTCGTAAAACGGCGTGCCCACCAGCACCAGTGCACGGATCCGCTGCGCCGCAATCAGTGCCTCGCGCTCCACGCCGGCCAGCTCCCGCGTGCTGAGCTCGCCCTCGCCGCTCTCCTGCGCGCCGTCGCCGTCCTCCGCTTCCGCCGGTGTATCCGCTTCCTGTGCCTCGTCCTCGCCGCGCCAGATCAGGTGCAGCTCCAGCGGCGGATCGTCCGCCCGCGCCTCCAGGCCCGGAATCAGCGCCTCGCGCGCGTCGTACTCAATCTCCAAACACCGCGTTCACACCTGCCAGTACATTCGCGCGCGAGCGGAAGTTGCGCTGCAGGTCGATGCGCCGCGCCCTGGTTTGCTCCTCGCGGTCGTAGCGCGCCGCGCGCGCAAGGAACAGCGACGGCTCCGCCTGACGGAAGCGGTAGATGCTCTGCTTCACGTCGCCCACCAGGAACAGCCCGTCCTCGCGCGCAAAGCTGCCCACGATCGCCTCCTGAATGGCGCTGGAATCCTGGTACTCGTCGATGAACACATAGCGGTACTGCGCGTAAAGCGCCTCGCGCACCTCGTCGTGCGCAAGCGCCTCCAGCGCGCCGTGCTCCAGGTCGTCAAAGTCCATCAGCGCGCGCCGGCGCTTGGCCGCCGTGTAGAGCGCGTCGTAGGTGCGCACCAGCTCGCAAAGGCCGCGCAGCGGCGCCTGCGTCATCGCAAGATCGGACGCCGCATCCTCGAGGCTCACGCAAAGCAGCTCTCCCAGCGCCGCCACCGCCTTCTTCATGCCCTCGCGCCGCTGCTTCACCTGCCCGGCGATTTCCGCGTCAAAGACGTCGGTCTTCTTCTTTCTGCCCAGCGCGGTATAGGAGACGGACGCAAGCGCCGCCCGCAGCGGCGCATAGCCCTGCGCCGCTGCGCAAAGCAGCTCCTCCAGGAGCGCCGCGTCCTGCGCGCAGGCCGGGGCATAGTGCGCGGGGCCGCCCTCTCCCCGGCAGAGCGCGAGCGTCTCGCGCGCATCGGCAAGCAGCTGCTCCAGCTGCTCCGCCGCGTCGGACACCAGTAGGTGCACCGCTGGGCTGTCCGCCAGCGCGTCTGCGCCGCAGCCGCAGGAGGCGACCGCGCCGTCCAGCCAGGCCCACGGGTCGGGGCGCGTCATGATGAAGCCGTGCAGCGCCTGCGCCAGCTCAGCAAGCTGCTCCTGCGCAAAGCAGGCGTCCGCCGCCATAAAGTCCGCGCTGCCCACGTCATAGCAGGCGTAGAGCGCATCCTCCATCGCCTGCTGGGCCAGCACGCCGCACTCCTGCTCGTCGCCGATGCGGAACGCCGGGTCCACGCCCAGCGCCTGGAAGTGCTCCCGCAGCAGATTGCCGCAGAACCTGTGCAGCGTGGAGATGCTCGCGCGGGAGAGCGCCAGCACCTGCTCGCCCAGCTCCGGGCGCTCGCGCGCGGCCTGTTCCAGCGCGCTGCCGATGCGCAGGCGCATCTCGCCCGCCGCCGCGTTGGTGAACGTGACGATGAGCATCTGCTCGATCGGGCAGCCCTCCTTCACCAGCTGCACGATGCGCTCCACCAGCACCGCCGTCTTGCCCGATCCCGCCGCCGCACAGACGATGAGGCTGTGTCCCCGGTCTGTGATGGCGTCCTGCTGCTGCTGCGTCCAGTTCGGCATGGCCGTTTCCTCCTGTGTCTTGCTGCGTCCATTATACCATACGCCGCCGCGCGCGGGAAACCTCTTTTGTTCGCAGGTTCTAACCTGGAATTCCCTGATTTTTATCAGGATTTATTGACAGCCTCTTCACAAAGTCGTATAATGTATTCATCATCAGAACATTCAAGGAGGATTTGTTTTATGATGCAGTCCCGTCGTGATTTCCTGAAGAACGTCGGCAAGGTTGCCGTCGCCGCTTCTGTCGCTTCCGCGCTTCCGCTGGGCGCCATGGCCGAGCAGACCGCTGAGCATCCTTACCCCTATGTGAAGCTCGACCCGGAGAAGGTCGCCGACCGCGCCTATGTCCGCTTCTCTGAGCTGGGCGGCTGCGCTGCGGGCGTCGTCGCCGGCGTGGTGGAGAGCCTGGCCGAGGAAGTCGGCGCGCCGTACACCACCTTCCCGGTCAAGATGTTCCAGAACGGCGCTGCCGGCTATGGCCAGAATTCCCTGTGCGGCTGCCTGGGCGGCGCTGCCGCGGCGATCGGCCTGGTCTGCGAGGCCGCCGATTCCAAGGCCTGCCTCAAGGAGGTCATGGACTGGTACAAGACCAGCACCCTGCCGACCTATGACCGCGGCTCCGCGCCGGCGGTTGCGCAGGTCGTCCCGGGCTCCACGGAGTGCCGCGATTCCCTGATGGAGTTCTTCAAGGCGGTCCCGGAAATCAACTACGACATGAAGCATCCGGATCGCATCAACCGCTGCGCCTGCCTGACCGCGGACGTCGCCCGCAAGACCGTCGAGGTGCTCAACGCCAAGTTCGGCGTGTAATCAAGCCAAAACCGCATACATCAACAGCCCGGCAAAGCGCTTGCTCTGCCGGGCTGATGCTTTTATGAAAGAAGAAGATCAGGCTTCCTTCGCCTTCAGGGCTTTGAGGCCGTCGAAGGTGATGATGAGCGCCAGGACGACCACAGGCACGATGATCACGCACTGCAGGCCCTCCTTGACCAGCACGCCGGTGCCGGCCATGAGCTTCATCACGTTGCCGTAGAAGCTCAGCGCCAGCGAACTCATGGTCGCCGCCAGCATGAAGAACATCGGGAAGAGGAACATCCTGTTGCTGCGGCCGATGTGCTTGAACCAGACCGCGCAGGCCAGGAACGCCGGCACCGCGACCAGCTGGTTCGCCGCGCCGAACAGCGGCCAGATGTTCTGGTAGCCCGCGCCGGTGAGCGCCGCGGACAGGCCGATGGTGATGGCGGTGGCCACATACTTGTTGCCCAGAACCTTGCTCACGCTCGGCGCAAAGCCCTCGAACATCTCCTGGAAGATCATGCGGCCCAGGCGGGTCGCGGTGTCCAGCGAGGTGAGGCAGAAGGCGGAGTAGGCCAGCGCGATGACCGTGGCGCTGGTCGCCTCCGGCAGGCCAATGACCGCCACGAAGGAGGCGATGCCGTTGGCGAAGATCGCCGCGGGGCCGCTGCCCGCGCCGGCCAGCTCCTGGCCGCGCACGGAGCCGACCGCCACCAGCGCGATGACCGCCAACGCGCACTCGATGAGCATGCCGCCGTAGCCGACCAGCTTGGCATCGCCCTCATTGCGCAGCTGCTTGGAGGTGGTGCCGGAGGCGATCAGGCTGTGGAAGCCGGAGATCGCGCCGCAGGCGATGGTGATAAAGAGCACCGGGAAGAGCGGCTGGCCCTTGACGACAAAGCCGGTGAACGCCGGGAGCGTCATGTCCGGGCGCGCCGCGCCGATGCCCACGACGGACAGGATGATGATCGCGTAGAGCAGGAAGCTGTTGAGGTAGTCGCGCGGCTGGAGCAGAATCCACACCGGGGCGACGGACGCCACGAAAATGTACGCGAAGGTGACCGCGAGCCAGACGTTCTTGCCCACGTTCATCAGCGGGAAGCGGATGCCCAGATAGATGGTGCCGCACAGCAGCGCCACGCCGACGATGGTGTTGACCACCAGGTTGTTGTTCTTGCGCTGCAGGATGCCGAAGGCAACCGCCAGCGGGATGAAGCACATGGACGCCATGGCGACCGAGCCCGCGGAGCGCGCGCTGGCGAGCGCCTGCTCCGTCTCCGCCTTGGGCACCGAGGCGAACGTGCCCGCCACGATGTCGGTGAACGCCGCCACCACCAGCAGCAGCACGAGGTAGACGAACACGTTGAAGATCATCTTGCACTTGTGGCCGATGTGCTGCTCGATGACCTCGCCGATGGTCTTGCCGTCGTGGCGGATGGAGGCAAACAGCGCGGAGAAATCCTGCACGCCGCCAAAGAAGATGCCGCCGATGACGATCCACAGCAGCACCGGGATCCAGCCGAAGAAGGCCGCGTTGATCGGGCCGGTGATCGGGCCGGCGCCGGCGATGGAGGCGAAGTGATGGCCGAGCACAACCGCTGTGCTGGTGGGCACATAGTCGCCGCCGTCGTTCTTCTCCACGGCCGGGGTCTTTCTCGTGGGGTCCACGCCCCACTTCTTGCACAGCCAGGCGCCGTAGGTCGCATACGCCACGACGAACAGCACGAGGCTGACCAGCAGGATGGCAAATCCGTTCATAATGGTCGCTCCTTTGTTCCTTTTGTATCGTATCGATGAAGCGTACGGCGGGTGAGCGCCGCGCGGATCAGCTTGCCTTATTGCGCCCGCATCAGGCCGAGCAGATGCCTTTCCAGGTCCTTCGCGTCGCGGCTGGCATGCACGCAGCCGCCGCCAAGGTCCGCCGCCGCCGCGCGGCCCGTCGCCCAGCCGCGCAGGGAGAACCGGTAGTTTTTGCTGAATTTTGCTCTGCGCACGGCCCTGGCCGCCTCCGGCTCCACAGCTTCGGCAATCAGGATCAGCGTCAGCGTCGAGGCCATGTGCCCCTCGGGCGGGCAGCTCGCACCCGGATGCACCAGCTCCGGCTCCGCCTCGCGCGTCAGGAAGGTGAACCAGTCCTCCACCATCGCGGCCGTCAGCGTCTGCACCCGCAGGATCAGCGCGTGATCGTAGGCGTTGGCCTCCCAGAGCACATGCTTCTTGCTGAGCACATATTTGGAGTTGAGCGCGCGAAGCTGCGCCAGGGCGTCCACCCTGCGCGAGACAATCTGTGCATCCCGCACCACGTCGTACGAGGCGGCCAGAGACGCCAGCAGCCGCTCAAAATATGCATCCGATTCCATGTTTTGCTCCTGTTTGCGCGAATTGCAAGCGCATTATACCGCAAAAGTGAAAAACTGTACAGGCCTCATTGCATCCCGTTCATGTATTTCGTCAGATTCACGAGCGGCCAGCGAGACATTTTGTCACCTTTTTACATGGTTATTTCTGCTCTATAAAAGAACAGCGGCCCGAAAGCCGCTGTCAATATGAAGGTTTCAATTCCTGCTTGGCGAATCAAACCCGTTTCAATCGTAGGATGCTCCGCATCCTGCTCTGAAACTTCTTTTCTCATGTTGGGGCTACGTTGGGCTGCCGCCCAAACCTGCCTGAGGGATTTCATCCCTCAGACTCCCTTCTTCGCTTCGCGTGCAGTAAGCCACTCAGTCCTCCAGCTTGGTGAAGGTGTACTCCTGGCCGTAGGTCTCCACGTACACGGTGCGCATGGTCTGGTCGCTCATCGGCTTGTCGCTGCTGTTGGTCGGCTGGGAGGCGATCAGGTCGACCGTCTCCATGCCGCCGAGCACGAGGCCGAACGCCGCGTAGTCGCCGTCCAGATAATCGCTGTCCGCGTGCATGATGAAGAACTGGCTGCCGGCGGAGTCCATCGCGCTGGAGCGCGCCATGGAGAGCACGCCGCGGGTGTGGGAGAGGTTGTTCTCCACGCCGTTGGCGCTGAATTCGCCCTTGATCGCATAGCCCGGGCCGCCGGTGCCGTTGCCCAGCGGGTCGCCGCCCTGGATCATGAAGCCCGGAATGACGCGGTGGAAGATCAGGCCGTCATAGAAGCTGCTGTTCGCCAAGGAGATGAAGTTGCCCACGGATTCCGGGGTCTGCTCCGGATACAGCTCGCCGTAGATGACAGAGCCGTCGTTCATCGCGATGGTGAAGGTCGGCTTCTTGCCCTCGACCGGGCAGACCGTCGCCAGCGCGGTGTTGTCGACCGCCAGCGCGTCCGCCTCGGCCATGTCCGTCATCGCGGCGGCCTTCACATAGCCCTTGATCGTGGTGCCCGGCACCGCGACGAAGGCATAGCTTTCGCCGTCCACATCAATCCTGCCCAGCACGTCCAGCGTCGCGCCGGACGCCAGCTTGGCGACCGTGTCGCCCGCCGGCATGTCGGTCAGGTCGGTCTCCTCCGTGACGCCCGCATACGCGACGGTCGCCTCGACGGACTCGCCCACATAGACGTTGAACAGCGGGCTCAGGTCGTTCATGACGATGTTCGCGTCGCCCAGCATGCCGTCGATGTACGCGGAATACGCGTCGTTCTGCTTGTTGGTGAGCGCCTCCTCCGTCTCGGCTTCCTTGCGGGTCTCAAAGTCCACCGTGCCGGCCGGGATATCCGCCGCGTACTTCAGGATGAAATAGCCGTAGTCGGTCACGATCACGTCGCTCACGTCGCCGACATGCTCAAGCGCCATCGCGCCGGCCTTGAACTCGTCGCCGTACATCGTGCTGCCCTCCGCGATCGGATAGCCCAGCGCCATCTGCTCCACCGTGGAGGAGTCCTCATTGTAGGCCTCCATCACGCTGGTGAAGTCCTCACCCGCGCGGATCTTGGCCAGCACGGCGTTCGCGCGGGCCAGGCCGGACAGGCTCAGCGGATCGGCGTCCTGCGTCTCGGCCAGGGTCGCCTCGTCCGGCGTCGCCTCCGCCTGCTCCTCGTCCATCGCGGTGAAGATGCAGTGCATCAGGCGCACGTTTTCCGGAGTGTAGAGGATGTCTTCCTCGGAGAGATAGGCGTTGATGAAGCTGTCCACATCGGCGTCATAGGTGGCCTTCTGCTCCTCCACCTTCGCGTCGTACGCCTGACGGACCTCCTCCTCGGTCACCTCGACGCCCTCGATGCCCAGCGCGTACAGGTGATCCAGCACGCCCTTGAGCTTCGCGCTCTCGTACAGGGTGTCGTAGGTGTAGCCGGCGGCCGCCAACTCCTCCGTCACGACGGATTCCACCTCGTCCTCGGAGACGCCGTAGCTGAGCAGGTACTGCTTGTAGTAGCCCATCATCTCATCCAGCGCCGCCTTCGCCTGCGCCTGATAGCTCTCGTCCAGCTCCGGGGTCAGCACATAGCCGGTCTGCTCGGCATGGCGCTCGGCGACGCGCTGGCTCAGCTTCATCTGTACGGTTTCCTGCGCGACGGAGTTCTGGAAATCGGTGTCGTACTTATCCATCTCGTAGCCGTACTGCGCATAGTAGGCGATGTAGGAATCGAGCATCTCGTCGAATTCCTGCTTCACCTCGGACATCAGGACGCTCACCGCGCCGTCATAGGCGGTCGCCAGCACGACGTCCTCGTCCTGCTCCGCCGCCGCGCACAGGCCGGTCAGGCTGAGCGTCAGCGCCAGCAGCAGGGCCAGCAGCTTCTTCATGTTCATAGGTTGTATTCCCTCCATTTTTCGTATTCACCATGGCCTTCATTATACCTGCCGCGCAGGGAAAACGCAATGATTTGCTGAAATTGCCATGGATGCTTCATGTCCGGGTCACAATTCGTTCACAAACTCGCGGATGCGCTTCAGCGCTTCATTGAGGTTTTCCAGGCTCGTGGCGTACGAGCAGCGGATGTGCCCCTCGCCGGAGGCGCCGAAGGCCGTGCCCGGCACGCAGGCGACCTGCTTCTTTTCCAGCAGCCGCGTACAGAATTCGTCGCTGGTCAAGCCGGTCTTTTCAATCGAGGGGAAGACGTAGAACGCGCCGCGCGGCTCAAAGCACGCAAGGCCCATGTCGTTCAGGCTCTCCACCATCAGCCTGCGGCGGCGGTCGTAGGAGCGCACCATGGTGCGCACGTCCTCAAAGCCCGTCTCAAACGCGCGCCCCAGCGCCCTGTCCGCCGCGACCTGGCCCTGGATGGACGCGCAGAGCATCGTGTACTGGTGAATCTTGAACATGGGGGCGAGCAGCTTCTTCGGGGCGCACGCGTAGCCCACGCGCCAGCCGGTCATGGCAAACGCCTTGGAGAAGCCGTTGAGCGTGATCGTGCGCTCGCGCATGCCCGGCAGGGAGGCGAACGCCGTGTGCTCGTGCCCGCCGTAGACCAGCTCGGAGTAAATCTCGTCAGAGACAGCGATGACGTCCGTCTCCTCGAGCACCTGCGCGATCTCCATGAGCTGCGCCTTGGTCATCACGCCGCCGGTCGGGTTGTTGGGATAAGGCAGGATGAGCGCCTTGGTCCTGTCCGTGAGGGCGGCCCTGAGCGCCTCAGGCGTGAGTGCGAAGCAGTCCGCAGCAAAGGTCTTCACCGGCACGGGCGTGCCACCGGCGAACGTGACCGCCGGCGCGTAGGAGACGTAGCTCGGCTCGGGGATGAGCACCTCGTCGCCGGGGCAGACCAGTGCGCGCATGGCCAGATCGATGCCCTCGCTCGCGCCGACGGTGACCAGAATCTCGTTGCTGGGCGAGTAGGTCACGCGGTAGCGCATGCGCAGGTACGCGGCGATCTTCTCGCGCAGGCTGAGCAGGCCCCAGTTGGAGGTGTACTGCGTCTGGCCGTCCTCGATGGACTGGATGGCCGCGTCGCGAATGGACCAGGGGGTGACGAAGTCCGGCTCGCCCACGCCCAGGGAGATGGCGCCCGGCATCTTCTGCACGATGTCAAAGAACTTGCGGATGCCGCTGGGCGGCACGTCCGCCACACGCCGGTTGATGATGCGCTCGTACTCCATCAGGGCATCACCGCCTGCCTTCTGTCGCTCTTGCCGCTGTCAAAGACCATGCCGCCGTACTTGTACGTCTTGAGCATGAAGTGCGTGCTCGTGCCGGTCACGCCCTCGATGGTGGACAGGCGGCTGTGCACGAAGGAGGCCAGCTCCTTGAGCGTGCGCGCCTCGCACAGCACCATCAGGTCATACGCGCCGCTCATCAGGTACAGGGACTTGACCTCGTCGTACTGCACGATGCGCTGAGCGATGGCGTCAAAGCCCTTCTCGCGCTGGGGCACGACGTTGACCTCGATGACCGCCTGCACGAACTCGCGGTCGGTGCGCTCCCAGTTGATCAGCGTCTGATAGCCCACCAGCACGCCCGCGGCGCGCAGGCTTGAGCTTCTCTCCTTTTATCTGCGGACTGTCCATTTGCCGCGAATACAACGATTATACCACGAAAAATGAGAGGCTGTAAAGCCTCCCGTCAGATCGCATCATGTACAAAAGAAGAGCCGCCCCCTGCCCGGGAGACGGCTCCTATTCCTGTGTTTACTTGGCAAATGCCGCAGCGTTCTCGCCTGCAATGATGCCGAATACCTGGCAATCGACCAGCGCATTGCCGCCGACACGGTTGCCGCCATGCACGCCGCCAGTTACCTCGCCAGCCGCGTACAAGCCCGGAATCACGGTGCCCTCCGTGGAAATCACCTGCGCCTGCGTGTCGATCTGCAGGCCGCCCATCGTGTGATGGATACCGGGAGCAATTTTGATCACATACCACGGTCCTTCGGCGGTGATGTCACGCTTCCAGTCGTATTCGCTGGCAAACTGCTCGTCATTCTGCGCCTCGACGGCCTGATGCCAGGCGGCAAAGCTGTCTGCCACGGCCTGTTCGTCGCAGCCAATATAGGCCGCGATATCAGCAAGGTCGTTGCAATGCGCCACAATGCCCACCTTGTCATAGGTCGGGATATTGCCATTGCTGTCATAAAGATCCTGGTTGAACACGACATACGCATACGCACCCGTCTGCTGCAGAATCGCCGCTGCGACGATGTCGCGGTAGTTGCATTCATCCGTGAAACGCTTGCCTTCGGCATTCAGCAGAATGCCGCCCGCCTTTCGCACGCCCTCGGTGACCAGCGTGGCTGTGGACTGCTCGACAGTCGGGTGCGCCTGAATCTGCTCGATGTCCACAATGTTCGCACCCACCGCCTGCGCCATATAGATGCCGTCGCCTGTTGCACCAACCTGGTTGTTGGTGATCATGCCCGTCAGAGACGGCTTGAGCTCGTAGCACTTCTGCAGGTCATAGCCAAAGCCGCCAGTCGCCAGCACCACAGCCTTGGCATGCACGGTCACCGTACCGCCATTGTCAGAGACTGCCACAATACCACGGGCAGCGCCATCCTCCATGATGATGCTTTCGGCCTTCGTCGCAAAGAGGACCTTTGCACCCATTTCCTCAGCTTTCTTCCAGTAGCCCGTAATCAGGCCGCGAGCCAGTCCCTCGACCGCACCGCCATCCTCGCGAACAACAAAACCCAAATCGCTGAGCCAGGGACCAATCTTGGAGGAGTTCTCCACCATCACGCGCACCAGAGCCGGGTCATTCATCTCATGACCGCCCTTCATCGTGTAAGCGATGAAGTCCTCGATCTCTTGCTCGTCCGGACCTGCAACGTTCCACACGCCGGAGGAGCGCACCGTGTTGCCGCCCGGGATATCCATCTTCTCCAGGATGACGACATCCGCGCCCTCCTGCAGCGCACGGACAGCTGCGGCAAAGCCCGCCGCACCGGCACCGACAACCACGACATCTGTGTCGTACGTCTCGTCAACAGACGGTTCAGCCGCCGGCTTAGCATTGAACACGCTCATGTCTGCGCCCGCCTCGCGCAGCGAATCGCGCACAGAAGCCAGGATTGCATTCGACGTAGCGGTCGCGCCGGAAACGCCATCCACGCCGGCTGTCTGCTTGTCGACAATGGCCGCAGGAACGCGTTCCAGAGCATAAGAGCCGATGCCCACCGTCTCATCCTGAGCAACAATGTTCACCGCCGCAATCGCATCGTCACTGATCGTCGTTTCCACCGTCACATCCGAGCAATAGCCGCGATAGGTATGCGTATAGGTGCCCGCCTTCATCGGCGCATCCTGCACCTGCACCAATCCCGCCGCCTGGAGCGCCGCCGTCGCCGCCTCTTTCACCGCGTTGCTGGTGATGGTCGCGCCGGCGACCGCATCAATCTCAGTGCCTTGGGCCGAGAGGATTGCAGTTTCTAACGTTTCCAGTGCCGCGCCGCCGATGGCAGGCGTTTCATTCTCGCCGGAAAGCTTTACCGAGGTGATCGCGCCCTGTTCATCGATGGTCAGCGCCGCTTTCACCTCTCCGCCAAAGCCCTGCGCCGCACCCTCGTAGACGCCCGCTGCAGCCATGCCCGCCACTGACGCACAGCACAGACAAAGCGCCAGCAGGCACGCAAACCATTTCTTCATTTCTCTTCATCCTTTCGTTGGCATTCATCTCTTCGAGATGTTGTCTGTATTTTAACAAATCTTGTCAGAAATGAGAAATGCCATTTTCTGAGGGAATTCGCTGTCATTCATATCAAATCTGATATAAATAAGGCACTTTTCCTTCATCAATCGAAGGGATAGACGCCGTTTCTGCTGCCCTTGCAGGCTTCGTCATCAAGAATCCGGTTCAGTACTTCCACCTCAGAGGACACGCCATCCCGACGCCAGACAAGAGCCCGCCCGCACTCCGGCCTGATCGTCTCAAACTCCCTGATGATGACCGGTACTACATCCGGATACTGATGGTTGGGATCGCAAAAGCTGGAAATCCCCACGACATCGTCTGTTCGGACACGCATGATCATTTCATCAAGATCGTTCACAGGTTCCGCTTCGGTAGGCGGCAGCCCGCATTCTTCAAAGGCATACAGGACACTGATGCGGGTGAGCGGTGCCGTATCCTTCATAAAAACCATTGGCTTTCCCACCAAATCGCGCACACTGACACGCTCACACCTGGCCATGGGATTTTCTTTGCGGACAAGCGCATACTGGAAAATCGGCTGCAGGTGACGAACCCTCAGTTTGTCATTTCTGTTCAGATAGAATCCGGAAACCAGCGCACAATCCAGCTCGCCGCGCTCCACCTGCTCAACTAGGCCGGCAGAATACGCGCGCACCAGCGACGTGTGTATCCCCGGCCGCTCAATACTCAGGCGGCGAATAGCTTCCACAAAAAACGCAGGCGGACCGGAGACAGGATTGTATCCCACACGCAGGTGCCCGGTGCATTTGGCTCTTTCCGACTCCATATCCTTCAGCATCAGATCATAGGTGCTCAGGATCAGTTTCACCCGCTGAAGGCAAAGCTCCCCAGCCGGTGTCAGCGACACTCGTCGGGTACTTCTTTCAAAGAGCCGAACGCTGAATTCCTTTTCCAGCGAAGCAATCAAGCGACTGAATGCCGGCTGCGTCATATAGCTCTGCTCCGCCGCTTTGGTAAAGCTGCCCGTTTCCGCAGCCGCCTTGAAAGCACGGAGCGCTTCAATTGTCATATTCATAAAAACTGACCCGTCAAATTCCTTCCCCCGGGACGAAGTCCGCGTTGGTCTGCGGGTCCTCCGCCCGTTTTTCCGCAGCAAACGCCTCGATATGCGCGGCCATCTGCCGCACGGCCGGCGCCAGCATCTGCGGGTTCTGCACGGCGATGCCGAACTCGCGGTACTCCATCGGCTCGATGGGATAGGCATCCACGTTGCCGTGCGCGCGCTCAAGAATCAGGCTGGGCAGAATGCAGATGCCAAAGCCGCTCTCGACCATGGCGATGGTGGACAGGTCGTCCACCACCCGGCAGCTGGCACGCACGTTCAGGCGGTACTTGGCCAGGAACGCCTGAATGTCCGCGTCGGTGGAGTCGTCCTGCACGACGAACGTGTGCGGGCGCATCTCCTCCACCGTGATGATGCCGGGCGTCTGCGTGTGCAGACCCTTGGGCACCACGCACATCA
>SFFH01000095.1 GCA_004557905.1 Clostridiales bacterium
CGACCAGAAGTAAGGAGGTTTTCGGATGGGCCAGAAAGTGAATCCGCATGGCGCCCGCGTCGGCGTCATCAAGGATTGGAGCACCCGCTGGTATGCGGATAAGAAGGACTTCGCGGACAACCTCGTGTCCGACGCGAAGCTCCGCAAGATGATCAAGAATCTGGAGTTCGTCGACGACAAGAGCAAGAAGCCTGTCAGGCTCTACGACGCCGGCATCTCCCATGTCGATATCGAGCGCCGCTTCGATAACGACAAGGTTCGCGTGACTGTGACCGTGCACGTCGCCAAGCCGGGCATCGTCATCGGCGCGAACGGCGCGAACATCGAGAAGATCAAGGCTGCGCTGGCCAAGGAGCTGGGCAACAATGCTCAGGTCATCCTCAACGTCCAGGAGATCAAGAACCCGGACATGGATGCGCAGCTGGTTGCCGAGAACATCGCTGCTCAGCTGGAGAACCGCGTGTCCTTCCGCCGCGCGATGAAGAAGTGCCTGCAGAGCTCCATGCGTGCGGGCGCGAAGGGTATCAAGACCTCCGTTTCCGGTCGTCTGGGCGGCGCGGACATCGCGCGCTCCGAGGGCTACCACGAGGGTTCCATCCCGCTGCAGACCCTGCGTGCGGATATTGACTACGGCTTCGCCGAGGCGAAGACCGCGTACGGCCGCCTGGGCGTGAAGGTCTGGATCTACAAGGGCCAGGTTCTTCCGACCGCGAAGAAGGTTCCGGCCAAGACCGAAGGAGGCAAGTAAACCATGTTGATGCCCAAGAGAGTGAAGCGCCGCCGCGTCTTCCGCGGCCGCATGAAGGGCAAGGCCCATCGCGGCAACTTCCTGGCGTACGGTGACTTTGGCATTCAGGCCACTGAGCCGTGCTGGGTGACCGCCCGCCAGATCGAGGCCGCCCGTGTTGCCCTGACCCGTTACACCAAGCGTGGCGGCCAGGTTTGGATCAAGATCTTCCCGGACAAGCCGATCACCGAGAAGCCGGCTGAGACCCGAATGGGCTCCGGCAAGGGCTCTCCGGAGTACTGGGTTGCCGTCGTCAAGCCGGGCCGCGTGATCTTCGAGATCAAGGGCGTGCCGGAGGCTGACGCCCGCGAGGCTCTTCGTCTGGCGCAGCACAAGCTGCCGCTGAAGACCAAGATCATCGCCCGTGAACAGACCAGCGAAGGTGGTGAAGCGTAATGAAGAAGAATCAGTTTAGCGATCTGTCCGCTGCCGAGCTCAACGATAAGGTTGTGGAGCTGAAGAAGGAGCTCTTCAACCTGCGCTTCCAGCTGGCGACCGGCCAGCTGCAGGACACGATGGCGATTGCCAACACGAAGCGTGACATCGCCCGTGCCAAGACCGCGCTGCGCGCCCTCGAGCTGAAGGCTCAGGCGTAACCTGAAAGGAGACACAGACATGTCTGAAGTTAGAGGAATGCGCAAGACCCGCGTTGGCGTCGTCGTCAGCGACAAGATGGACAAGACCATCACCATCGCGGTCAAGTACCGCGTTCGCCATCCGCTGTATGGCAAGATCATGAACCGTACCACGAAGATCAAGGCCCATGATGAGAAGAACGAGTGTGGCATCGGCGACACCGTGCGCATCATGGAGACCCGTCCGCTTAGCCGCGACAAGCGCTGGCGCCTGGTCGAGATCATCGAGAAGGCGAAGTAAGCCCTGTCGGATAAGGAGGAAAAAACTCAATGATTCAGCCGCAAACGCGTCTTAAGGTTGCCGACAACACCGGCGCCAAGGAAATTATGTGCTTCCGCGTTCTGGGCGGTTCCTTCCGCCAGAGCGCTTCGGTCGGCGATATCATCATGGCTTCGGTCAAGAGCGCAACGCCCGGCGGCGTTGTGAAGAAGGGCGATGTTGTGAAGGCCGTTGTCGTCCGCGTGCACAAGAACTACCGTCGCAAGGACGGTTCCTACATCCGTTTTGATGACAACGCTGCCGTGATCATCAACAACGACAAGCAGCCCAAGGGCACCCGCATCTTTGGACCGGTGGCCCGTGAGCTGCGCGAGCACGACTTCATGAAGATCGTGTCTCTGGCCCCCGAAGTTCTGTAAGGAGGTGGCGAAAGAATTATGCAGATCCGTTCCAAGGACACGGTGGTTGTGATCACCGGCAAGGACAAGGGCAAGGAGGGCAAGGTTCTCACCGCCTTCCCGAAGACTGGCAAGGTCGTCGTTGAAGGCGTGGCCATTGCCACCAAGCATCAGAAGCCGCGCCAGGCCGGCGTGCCGGGCGGCATCATCAAGAAGGAAGCCGCGATCGACGCGTCCAACGTCATGCTGGTGTGCCCGAAGTGCAAGAAGGGCGTCCGCGTTGGCACGAGCGTGCTCGAGAATGGCACCAAGGTCCGCGTGTGCAAGAAGTGCGGCGCGACCATCGAAGCGTAAAAGCAGGAGGAATTGAGAAATGGAAGCGCGTCTTTATGATAAGTACGTGACCGAAGTCGTTCCTGCCCTGCAGCAGAAGTTCGGTTACAAGAATGTGAACCAGATCCCGAAGATTGACAAGATCGTCATCAACATGGGCCTGGGCAACTGCAAGGACAACCCGAAGGCGCTGGAAGCCGCCGTGAAGGAGCTTGAGGCGATCGCCGGCCAGAAGGCCCTGGTGACCAAGGCCAAGAAGTCCATCGCGAACTTCAAGCTGCGCGAGGGCATGAATGTCGGCGCTAAGGTGACCCTCCGTGGCGAGCGTATGTATGAGTTCATGGATAAGCTCATGAACATCGCTCTCCCGCGCGTCCGTGACTTCCACGGCGTTTCCGCGAAGGCCTTCGACGGCCGCGGCAACTACGCGCTGGGCATCCGTGAGCAGCTCCTCTTCCCGGAAATCGAGTACGACAAGGTGGAGACTGTCCGCGGCATGGAAATGATCTTCGTGACCACCGCCCACACTGACGAAGAGTGCAAGGAGCTCCTCGCCGCGATGGGCATGCCGTTCGCGAAGTAAGGAGGAGGACAAATCACATGGCTAAGACCAGTATGATCAACAAGCAGCAGAAGGAGCCGAAGTTCTCTACTCGCGCTTACACCCGCTGCCGCCTGTGCGGCCGTCCGCACTCCGTGCTTCGCAAGTACGGTGTCTGCCGCATTTGTTTCCGCGAACTGGCGTACAAGGGACAGATTCCCGGCGTCCGCAAGGCCAGCTGGTAAGGAGGGACTGAAATGCTCGTTAACGATCCCATTGCAGATATGCTCACCCGCATCCGCAATGCCGGCTTCCAACATGAAGAAGTCCATCGCCAAGATCCTGCTCGACGAAGGCTATATCAAGAGCGTCGATCTGATCGACGACGGCCTGGCCGGCCAGATCAAGATTGGCCTGAAGTACACCGACAAGAAGCAGAGCGTCATTGTTGGCCTCAAGCGCATCAGCAAGCCGGGCCTGCGCGTCTACGCGCA
>SFFH01000037.1 GCA_004557905.1 Clostridiales bacterium
CGCCCCAAGGCACCAGATATGCGGTAGTAGCTCAGTGGTAGAGTGCCACCTTGCCAAGGTGGATGTCGCGAGTCCGAATCTCGTCTACCGCTCCATATCGGCGCCATGGCCAAGTGGTAAGGCAAAGCTCTGCAAAAGCTTCACTCTCCAGTTCGAGTCTGGATGGCGCCTCCACCTGGAAACTCAGACATCCCGTGATGTCTGGGTTTTTTATTTGCCTGAAATAATTGCAAGGATGAGAGCGAACGCGCTGCACGGTGCATCCCACCGCAGCGCGTTCGCTTTTGCATATCCGGGCGCATCGCCCGATTTCAGCTCCTTGCCCGGCTGATGGGGAAGTGCTCCCGGCAGAAATCCACAAAGCACTGCATGCCCTTGTTGAGATGGCGGCCCTGCTTCCAGATGAGCCCCGCCCGTACGGGAATGGGCGTGCTCAGCGGGATGGAGACGAGCTCCGGCACCATCGGCAGCATGCTTTTGAACAGGAAGCAGCCGCAGTTGCCCCGGCGCAGGAACTTGAGCACCGTCATCAGCTGGCTCGACAGGCCCGAAATGATGTCAGATTTTCCGTGTGTCCGTGGGAACTGCTCTACCCCTGAAATGGGCGAGATAAGGCTGACATCAAATCCAAAGCCTAAAGGGCCGCTGTTCTCGGAAACAGGTCAATATATTTCTTTCGCTACTATATAATACCAGCGAGAACGAAATGTATAATATGCCATTGCCACGAAATGTATAATATGCCATTGCCTCAACCCTGCCTGTCCATTTAGGGGATAAGTCCACAGTGACTTGTTTCCGCGAACGCCTTATGCACTCGACCCGAAGCAGATGTTGTCTCAGCAGATTTCATCAATCCGCCTGCAATTTGTACGACTGTTCAATAATCTCCATCACCCGATCAATATCCGATGTATGTTCCATGAACAGCTCGACATCGCCATTTCCCCAGCGTCCAAGGCCGGTGACATCGCGACATATTCCATTCGGGTCATACACTTCGGAGAACTTCATGTTTACCGAAATACGCAGCCGCTGTTTCTGAACGACAATATCTACAAAATTGGTATCAAGCTTATACGCAATATACAGTTTCTTATATTCTCTCTTTACAGCCGGAGACAAATTCATAATCCGTCTATCCAGAGTTTCAAACAGTATTTTGGTAAATGCGTTAATATCATAGGTTTCGAGAGTATATTTCGGTGCAGACTTCTCCTCGGCCGTGTAAGGTGCCAATTCCGCATTTGTCAAGCTGGGATAGGGCCAAATCTGCACAGCTTTGGCAGCAAGCTGTTGTGCTCTTTCCTTGATGTGGTCTTCATTCCATTCTGTCAGCTTAACCAAATACGCATTGAGCCTCAGCGCACTTTCTTTAAATCCGCCGGGCATATTCATTTTATCCATAAATGGACGATCACTCATTTCAGAGTTATAAGCTGTCAGTGTCAGGTTTCCGATGGTGTGAATATAGGTCTTCTGGATTTCCTTCCAGTTGACGCCCAGATCATGCTGCCATTCTGGGGAAAGACTGGTGTTCTGCGGCATGATATGTTCAATCGTATAGTTTTCGATGATAATCGGCGCTTTATTCCCGAAATTTTCAAGACGGCTGAGAATATAGTTTCTTGCACGCATTGTATAGATATCCCGGGACATAAATGCAGCCATGAATTTATCATTATCCGGGAATGGTCCTATCCAGCGTAATATTGACGATCTGCAGTTTTCCGATCGATTCATAAATCTCTGCGGGCTGCAAATCACGATCGGCGATTTTGCCGGAAAAGAATTTGTAGTTATCAATCAGACGCGATTTCGTACCATCAGGAATAGGCTTCGACTCCACAAGGCGAATCAGAATATCGCGATCTGTTTCGGTCAGCAAGAGCTTGTACCGTTCATCGCCTACTTCATACTCATTTTTCAGGAGCATATTATCGATACGCCTGGAATTGATTGTGGTATCTTCTGGGTGCTGAATGGCATAATCTCTCAGCGCCAGGAGCAGCAAGGTCAGCGTCGTCATCCTCTGCTGTCCATCAATAATCATATACTTCTGGACGCCAGTAGGCATAGCCTGCTCGGCGATGTTTACAATAGAACCAACAAAATGCCCAGCCTTGTTTCGTTTTTGCATATCCACAATATCGTTCCAGAGTCTGCGGCACTGCTCAATATCCCAACTATAGTATCGCTGATATACCGGGATCAGGAACTGCTTATTGCCGTTCAAGATCTCGAAAATATTTCCCTTCCGTGCATCCATATTCTATCTCTCCTTGGTATTCTCCGTCAACCTGATAACCCCGATTATGCCATCGAGGCATTATCTGTCCACAATTCACACTGGCTGATAACCGTGTTGATTGCAAAATCGTAATCTTCCGGCGGGTACTTGTATTTCTTCAACAGCCGTTTGACCATTTTCCGCATCGTTGCCCTGGCTGTCTCTTTTTTCTGCCAGTCGATCGTACGATTTTTACGTAGCATTTCTGTCAGTTCCTTTGTTAAGGCCACTAATTCATCGTTCTGGTAAAAATCCTTGATATATCTGTCCATACTCATCCCAAGAGCAGAAGCATCGTGATCTATACCGCACAATGCCAAATCATTGAGCGTTTCGTACTTGAATCCGTACAGATCAGCATACTTTTGAGCATCCTCCTGCTTATCAGCTACGCCAACAATCACATAACCAACCTTATTGGGACCAATGTTATTAATTGCCGTTAAAGTCTTTAACACTTTTTCGATTACTGCTGAATCAATAGTCGTTCCTTTATATGGGACAAAACCTATTTTGAAATCGTATAAATTCTGTTCCGTTCTAGATTTATTAAGAATATTCTCAAACTCTAATGTCCAATCATCGATAGCAGGATCTTCTTTACCAGATGATTCAAAAGCTTTTTCTATTAGACCATAAAAGGCATTGATGTCATTCTCACGTTTTCTATTGTCATAATTCCTTCGACTATGAGCAAGAATTGGATTACCGTTCGATGCAAAAAAGTTTGCGAATCGGCAGTAGTCCACTTTTTGCCGTTTTTCTTTAATCACCAGTCGATGGACAGCCATAAAAACGATTTGAAATTGATCAATTAGATCTGATGTCTCTTTAGAAATCCCCGTAAGTGCTCTGAAGGTTGTATGAGAGGCGGTAATCATTTCTTTTATGCATGACATTACAATCGAAAATTGTTTGGTGATGTTATCGTAACCAACTCTGTCAATTGCATTGTTGATTTGTGTAATTTCGATAGGAACTTCTGTATTTAACGGATTCCTTGAATAGCCGTACAGATTATCTAACATCGTTTTGTTCAGGATAGGCTTTCGCTCGTCAGGTGGCAAAATCATATTCGCAATTATGAATGCAATTGCTTCTTCATCACGGGACTGCCGTATTTCAGACTGATTTATTATGCCGTTTTTTACCCAAAAGATGTCATTTATATTTATGGAATAGTAAAGCCGATAATTACTCAGGCTAATATTTGTCATATTTCTTAAAAGTAAGATATCCTCCGATACATCACCTCGAATTTCGGAGGACAAGCGCCGAACTAGGGTCGCAAATTTAGTGCTTACGCCTACCTGACGCAACTCTTGAGGAGACAGGTGCTTCCCTGTAGAATTGATTCTCTTGAAAATCTCCTCTACATCGCCATCATTTGATGCAGGAAAAATAGAAACTGGAATAGGATAATTTGCAATAGCCTTGCATATTGTCGAATCCAAGATTGGAGTACGTTGCGTTATATTTCCAATGCGTTTTTGCTCAATGGTATCAGGCATAGATTCCAAATTGAAATATCCATCTTTTAGACTATATTTCTGACCGACATATGTACAAATTGCATCCAATCGCTGCATTCCATCAATTATTTCATAATTTCCTGGCTCCGTGGAAGCGAGTAATAGCATTGGAACAGGCAATCCCTTCATTATTGTATCCATAAAATTTCGCTTTTCCTCAATGCTCCAGCAAAGTTTCCTTTGATACTTACGATTAACAATAAGTCTTCCATTTAAAAAAAGATCATATATTTGGCTTACTGTCATGGATTTAATTGATAAATCATCCTGAACAAACATTTCAATACCTCCTGTTGAAATAGTTTTATCCCAATATACTTTTTGATATCGAATCAATACCATTATGCTCGAAAACAACTGAGTTATCTCTGATTTGGTTTCATTGTCCAATTCCGCTCACTCAATTTCATAGATAGTTGGGTGTGCTGAACTACTGTCAGCGCTAAACATCTAATCCACTAACTCAACTTTTCTGCCTGTTTTCCGCTTTGGCAGATATGTTCTCTCACACACTTTCAGGCAGGTGAGTTGGTGATTTAGATGTCAGCCAATATAGCCCAAAGCACCGGAAATAAGCGGTTTTTCACACTTTATTCCTTAACCCTTGACATCAATACTACCGTCTCAACATGGCTGGAGTGCATGATGATGCGGGGCTGAATGTGCAGGTGCTCAAAGCGCTGCATCAGAATCCGGTTCTGCACAGAATCCTGATGGAAGAGCAGGATGTTCTGCTGATCCAGCTGCTCCATATCCAGCCGGTCCAGAGCGGCCACCGAGGTGGAGCGCATCGCCGAGCACCACTGGGACGAACTGGGCATGCCCGAAACCCTGTGGTGCTGCAAGGTGAAGGAGTTCGGCCCGCTCATCGTCTCCATCGACGCGAAGGGCCGCAACATGTTCGAGGAGAACAAGGTGCGCTTCAACGAGCGCAAGGACGCCGCCGTTGCCGAGATCTGCAAGCACGTCTCCTTTATCAAATAAGCCTCCTCCTGATTCAGGCGGGCTGGCCATGCACCCGGCCTGCCTTTTGCTGTTCCGCCGCTGTCCCCCGGAGGAAAGCATGGGAAATCGCATCGGAACGCCCCGCCTTCATTGACACGGGACAGGGCCGATTGTATAATGGGTTCAGGAAGTTTTTTCCGGCGGGGACGACGGGCCGGGAAGAAATATGGAGGAGGCGAACGACCTTGAAAAAGACGTTGGTTTTGATCTGTGCACTCGTGCTGTGTCTGGCGCTGCCGCTGAGCGCGCTGGCGGCGTACGACGCGACAAAGCCGGCCTGCCAGGTCGCGGGACACGAAAAGGGAGATGGCATTGATCATAACCGTCCGCAGTCCTGCTGGGTGACGGGTCACTTTAACTGCGACGGCATGGATCACGCGCGCGCCGCCTGCGGCGCGTGGGGTCATTTTAACTGCGACGGCAAGGACCACAGCGCGGCGGCCTGCGGCGCGGACGGCCACTATGCCTGCGACAAAAAGACCCATGCGGCGGCGGCCTGCGGGATCGCGGGCCACTGCGTGAGCGACGGCCTGCGCCATGTGCCGGCGGTCTGCGGCTATCCTGGCCACTATGCCTGCGACGGCATGGCGCACAAGGCGGCGGTCTGCGGCAGGAGCGGCCATATGGGCTGCGACGGCGGGGACCACAGCCGCGCCATCTGCGGCAAGAGCGGCCATACGAACTGCGACGGCCTTGTGCATGCCCTCGCGGCCTGCGGACGCAGCGGCCACTGTGTGAGCGACGGCGCGGAACACGAGGCGGCGCCCTGCGGCTATGCCGGGCACTTCCTGTGCGACGGCAGAACGCACGAGCCGGCGGCCTGCGGCGTGGAGGGACACTATGCCTGCGAAGTGCGCGCGCATCTGCACAAGCCCGTCAGCAAGTACTGCAACGCCGTGCCGCAGCACATGGTCTGCCAGGGCGATCAGCAGCATTACTGCGATCCGGCGCAGGGCGGCTGCGGCAAGACCTACCTGTGCTCCAATTCCAACGCGCACACCGCGTGCCGCATGTGCGGGCTTCTGTGGTGCGACCGTACGCTCGGCGGCCACGAGACCCCGTGCAACAACGCGAACCATCGCCCGTGCGTCTACCGCCTGAACGGCAAGAAGTACGTCAAGGAGGACCATCAGTACTGCAAGTACTGCGGCGAGGCGAAGTGCAACGGCAAGGAGCACGGCAACCGCAAGTGCGTCGATCCCTGCCCGGTGTGCGGCGGCCCGGAGAAATTCGGCAAGAGCCACAAGGCCGAGTGCGGCAAGCACATGATCTGCCAGGGCGGCAGGCATGACTGGTGCGACGAGTGCAAGGCGTATCAGTGCGTGAGCAAGTGCGACCACTGATGTAAAAAAAGAACGGGGAGGAAACACGGATGTCGAAGAAGCTTATTTGCATGCTGCTGGCACTGTGCCTGATGCTCGGCGCGGCGGCGGGCGCCATGGCGGCGTATGATCCCATGAAGCCCTGGTGCCAGACCGAGGGGCACGAGAAGCGGGACGGCATGAATCATGACCGCCCGCAGTCCTGCTGGACGGAGGGCCACTTCAACTGCGACGGCATGAACCACGAGCGCGCCGCCTGCGGCCTGTGGAACCACTTCAACTGCGACGGCAAGGATCACAGCGCGGCGGCCTGCGGCGCGGCGGGCCACTATGCCTGCGACCGGAAGCTCCATGAACCGGCGGCCTGCGGCGTGGCGGGCCACTGCGTGAGCGACGGGCTCAGACACACGGCGGCGGGCTGCGGCCTGGAGGGTCATCTGCTGTGCGACGGCCTCAAGCACAAGGCGGCAACCTGCGGCACAGCGGGCCACCTGCTGTGCGACGGGCTTGATCATACCCCGGCGGCCTGCGGCCACAAGGGCCACTACAACTGCGATGGCCTGACGCATGCCCCGGCGGTGTGCGGCAAGAAGGGCCACTGCGTATCCGACGGACGCAACCACGGTGCGGCGGAATGCGGCTATGCGGGCCACATCGGCTGCGTCGGCGACCATGGCATCGCGGTGTGCGGCGTGGCGGGCCACTTCGCCTGCGAGAGCGGCCATACCACGCAGGAGAACCCGTTCTGCATGGCCGAGCCGAAGCACAAGAAATGCGAGAAGGACGCCGAGCACTACTGCGATCCGGCCAACGGCGGCTGCGGCGTGACCTACCTGTGCGCCGACTCCAACAAGCACACGACCTGCGAGATGTGCGGCCTGCTCTGGTGCGACGGCAGCCTGGGCGGCCATTACACCCCGTGCGGCAACCGCAACCATCGCCCGTGCGTGTATGCGCAGCAGGGCAAGGTCTGGCGCGCCTCTGATCATCCCCGCTGCGACCTGTGCGGCGGCGGCAAGTGCACCGGCAAGCATGGCGCCGGCGCGTGCGTGCCGGTGTGCGACCAGTGCGGCGGCGTGCTCAAGAACGGCAAGACGCATCGCGCGCCCTGCGGCGAGCACTTCACCTGCATCTCCCCGAATCGCGACCACAGCTGGTGCAGCAAGTGCGGCCAGCTCAAGTGCCGCGACAAGGTGCATGACTGCGGCAAGTAACTGAACAGAGCAAGGGCCTGCTCCCGGAAAGGGGGCAGGCCCTTGATGGCTTTTGGAGAATGTGAAGGGATGACCGGCAGCTTATGGGCGTTCATCTGAATATCATCGAATCCGGGCGTCCTCAGGATGCATGGCCGCGGGCGGCCAGGAACTCCTCATTGCTGTCGTAGATGACGACGCAGAGATCGTCGGAGGAATAGAACAGGTGCTCCTCGTCACAGCCGGGCACACCGTTTTCAAGATCCTGTGTCGTGAAGATGGCGAAGATGCTGCCCACAGGTGCCCAGTCCCTGTGATCCTTGCGCTGAAGCCACGCGTTGAAGTCGCCGGTGCTCCAGTTTTCCACGGAGTACACGTCGATTTCGCCGTCCGTGATTTCGGTCAGCACATTGGCGTTCCAGAACGTGGCGTAGCCCTGCACGCAGTCCTCCTCAAGCAGATACTGCGCGATATTCTCCAGCTCGGTGTTGTAGGTGTGCATCTCCTTGTCCCGGTAAGCGGCGTTTCCGGCCAGAAAGACGCCGACCAGCGCCAGCATCGGCACGACGCGCAGAACCCTGAGCCTGCAGGCGAAGCGATCCAGCACCCAGAAGAGGGCAAAGACGAGCAGAAGCGCCGCGGGCATGTAGTAGCTGACGGAGTAGGGCAGCGGCGCCGTGTGATCGTCAAGGAGCGTCAGCACGTTGATGAGCATGCCAAGCGCCAGCGCAATGGGCATGAAGAGCGCCGCGAGGCGTTCGCGCGCATTGAGCGGCATGCGCAGCAGCAGGATCATGGCGGCTGCGCCGGCGACGGGCAGCAGCACGGAGAGCACGGAGACGACGCCCTCCAGCGAGAGCAGCAGAACGTCGTTGCGATAGCCGAAGAACGACATCAGGCAGATGATCTGATCCGTGAAGGTTTCCACGGAGAGCGGACAGAGCGCCGTTTCGCCAAAGAGCTCAAAGTCATAGGCATAGGCCAGCACGTTTGTATTGACGGCATAGCCGATGAGCGTGGCAAGGGTCAGCAGCACGCCGCCCGCAGCAAGACGAAGCGAGGGCAGCGCGAGGATGCCGGACAGGCTTTCGCAGCGGCGCATATCCAGAAACAGAAGAATCAGACACGCAGCCAGCAGCGGCGCGACGCAGATCATGGGCATGCGCACGCCGTTCAGGCCGCCGTAGACGCCCAGCAGGATCAGCAGCAGCGGCTCGCGCAGCCGCTTCCTGTCCATGCGCAGCACAAGGCCGATCTGGACAAAGGTGAGCATCACGCAGACGGTGTAGAATCCGCCGTACACCAGCGTGAAGGAATTGTACGGTGTGATGGGCAGAACCAGCGCGCCGGCGCACAGCAGCGAAGCGGTCAGCGAGACGCCGAGCCCGCGCGCAAGATAGACGAGCGACAGCGCCACGCCGCACAGCAGGACGGCGATGGAGACCGTGCGGGCGACGTGCCAGTCGGAAAACAGGCGGAGCATCAGCTGGTACACCGGCACAGGGCTGACGATGCGCAGCTCGGTGGAGTAATACCAGCTGTCCGTGAGAAAGACGCGGCCCTCCTCGTTGAGCAGCTGGGCAAGGACGAATTCCGACGAGATGTCCGAGTCGAGATTGTGCCGGCCGTAGGCTGCGTAATAGCCGACGGACACGCCCAGGCAGAGAAGAAACACGAGGATGGGCAGAAGCGTTTTGAGCACGCGGGCAGCGCTGCGCTGCATGGGAAGATCCCTCCTTGCTGGAAAATGGTATGGGCGGCATGGACGCATCGGCCTTACATGTCCTTGGCGACGGCCACGAGATACTTGTAAATCTGCAGCTTGTAGGTGTCGTAGAGGCCCAGGTCGATGTAGAGCTGCTTGTAATAGGCGAACAGGGAGGCCTTCGTCGTGAGCACCTTGGCGGGCGAGACGGAGGCGGAGAGCGAGCCCTTCTTCTGGCGGGCGTAATAGTAGACCGGCGTGCGCAGGGAACAGAAGCGCTCGGCGTAGCGGATGTACTCGAGGTTGAAGAGCATGTCCTCCGACCAGGTGAACTCCTCGCTGCAGCGGATGTCGTGCGCCATGATGATGTCGCGGCGGTAGAGCTTGTTCCACATGACGCCGTAGTAGAAGCTGGCCGGCTCCTCCATCAGATGGCGGGCGAACTGCGCCTTGTCCATCTGCGCGTCCGGCGGCAGGAAGCCGTAGACCTGCGTCTTGCCGCCCGGCATGACGGAGCAGTAGTGGGCGATGAGCAGGTCGCTTTTGCTTTCCTCCATGGCCTCCACCATCAGGCGGGTGGCGTTGATGTCCAGAAAGTCGTCCGCGTCGACGAACTGCAGGTATTTGCCCGTCGCGCGCTCGATGGCGATGTTGCGCGTGCCGGATACGCCGGAGTTGGCCTTGTCGATGATGATGATGCGCGGGTCCATGCGTGCGTACATGCGGCAGATTTCCAGACTGGCGTCGTTGGAGCCGTCGTTGACGAGCAGAATCTCCAGGTTTGTGTAGCGCTGGCGCTTGATGCTTTCCAGGCAGGACACCAGGTCGATGGCCGCGTTGTAGATCGGCACGATGACGGAGACGAGCGGGGTTTCCATACAGGGGGAGCCTCCCTTCAGACATGCAGGGCACAAGAGATGTTCATGCCCATTATATCATGAAAGCGCGGCGCGAAAAAGGCGGAAATGCATTTTTCCCGCGGAAAACCGGCAAAGACGAACACACACTTCATTGACAAATACAGAAGGAGGGAGTATGATTAACGCAGCAAAACCGGGGAGGAAACGCTGTGGAGAATATCGCATACTACAATGGAAGGATCTCGTCGATCGAAGAGATGATGATCCCCATGAACGAGCGCAGCAGCTACTTCGGCGACGGCGTGTACGACGCGATGTTCACCGTAGAGCGCGTTCCGCTGCAGCTTGACGACCATCTGCGCCGCTTCTACCGCTCGGCCAAAAGGATCGAGATCGAGGTGCTGATGCCCTTTGACGAGCTGCGCGCGATGGTGCTCGATTTCTGCCGGAGGGTGGACAGCCCGGACCAGATGGTGTACGTGCAGGCGACGCGCGGCGTGGGCATGCGCGGGCATGCGTACCGCTTTGCCGGCGGCACGCCCAGCCTGTGGGTGTGGGTGAAGCCGGACGTGCTCGATCCCATGGACCGCGATTACCGCTGCATCACCATGGAGGACACGCGCTATCTGCACTGCGACATCAAGACGCTCAACCTGCTGCCCAGCGTCATTTACACGCAGCGGGCGGAGGAGGCGGGCTGCGACGAGACGATCCTGCACCGCGGCGAGCGCGTGACCGAGTGCGCGCACTCCAACGTGCATATCCTCAGGGACGGCGCGCTCAAGACCGCGCCGTGCGACAACCTGATTCTGCCGGGCATCACCCGCGCGCACCGCATCGCCCAGTGCCGCGAGATGGGCATCCCGGTGATCGAGGAGCCGTTCACCGTGCAGGAGATGATGGAGGCGGACGAGGTGTTCTTCACCAGCGCCAGCGCGCTGTGCTGCCGCATCCGCGAGATCGACGGCAGGAGCGTGGCCTGGGCGGAGGCCCTTTCCGAGGTGGAAGCGCTCAAGGCTGCGGTTTCCAGATAAAGCAGGAGGATAAGGAACATGAAAAACATCGCGTATTACAATGGCAAGACCGGCCCGATCGAAGAGATGATGGTGCCGATGAACGACCGCGCCTGCTACTTCGGCGACGGCGTGTACGATGCGACCATGGCGGTGAACCATGTGCCGCCCAAGGAGGAGATGAAGCAGATCCTGCAGGGGCTGATTGACCAGGTGGAGGGCGATTCGCTCTTTGTGTACTGGCAGGTGACGCGCGGCGTGGGCATGCGCAATCACCCGTACAGCGGCGCGGCGACCGGCCCGAGCCTCTGGGCCTGGGTGCGCCCGAACGGCATGCGCGACGTCTATGGCGCGTACCGCTGCATCACCATGGAGGACACGCGCTTTCTGCACTGCAATATCAAGACGATCAACCTGCTCCCGGCGGTCATCGCCAATCAGCGCGCCGTGGAGGCGGGCTGCGACGAGACCATCTTCCACCGCGGCGACCGCGTGACCGAGTGCTCCCATTCCAACGTGCACATCCTCAAGGACGGCGTGCTGCATACCGCGCCCTGCGACAACCTGATTCTGCCGGGCATCGCACGCAAGCACATCCTTGAGATCTGCGGCGAGCAGGGCATCCCGGTGGTCGAGGCGCCGTTCACCGTGGACGAGCTGATGGCCGCGGACGAGGTCTTCTTCTCCAGCTCCAGCGCGGTGACCTGCCGCGTCAGGGAGATCGACGGAAAGCCCGTCGGCATGCGCGACGAGGCGACCTTCGCGAAGATCCGCGACGGATATCAGCGCAAGATCAAAGAGGAATGCGGAAAGTAACAAAACGCCCCCCCTGCCTGACTGCGGAGGATTCCGCTCCTTCTTGAGGGCGGCTGTCGCCGCAGGCAGACTGAGGGAATCGATATTTGGGACACGGATGCGTTCATCCGTGTCCTTTATAGATCGGTTCAGATGCCGCTAAAATCCTGCGATTGAATTGACATTCGTGGGCACCGGGATTAAAATGTACGGTGATAATGGTGAATAATGGCCGGGTTTGTGTATACAGGCGCCGACCAGTGGGAGGATTGCCATGTTTATCTGTTTTTTCGCGCTCTGGATCGTCCTCAATGGCAGATGGACGACAGAAATCGCCCTGTTCGGCCTGGTGTTCGCGGCGGTTGCGTATGCGTTTGCCTGGAAGTACATGGGGTATAGCCCGAAGGTGGATGCGGCGCTCGTGCGCCGCCTGCCCTCCGCGATCCGCTACGGCGTGGTGCTGGTGCGCGAGATCGTGAAGGCCAACCTGACCGTGGCCGGCATGATCCTCAAGCAGGATTTTGAGCCCAGGCCCCAGCTGGTGCAGTTCGATGTGCCGCTTTTGAAGAACCGGCATCGCGTCGCCCTGGCGAACTCCATCACCCTGACCCCGGGCACCATCACGGTGGACCTGCACGACAACCACTATCTGGTGCACGCGCTGGATGCATCGCTGGTGGAGGGCCTGGACGACGGCGTGTTTGTGCAGCCCCTGGTGAAGATGGAAGCGCGCGGCGCCGCCAAGGCGCCGGATACCCCGCCGGCCGAGCCGCAGGCGGAGGAAGCAAAGGAGGAGAACCATGAGCATTGATTTTGCCTATCAGGTGCTGCTGGCGGTGACGCTGGGCGTGCTGACGCTGCTGGCGCTGGCCTGCCTGATCCGCTGCATCCTGGGCCCGCGCATCTCCGACCGCGTGCTGGCGATCAACCTGATCGGCACGCTGACGGTTATCATGGTGGCGGTGACGGTGCTGCTGCTGGGCGAAGGGTATCTGGCGGATATCGCGCTGATCTACGCGATGCTCAGCTTCCTGGCCGTCATCCTGCTGAGCAAGGTGTACACGGGCATCTATGAGGAGCACAAGCATGAGGAATCGCTCCTGGCTGAACAGGAGAAAAAGGAGGGCGGCGTCTGATGGAATGGATTCGCTTTTTTCTGACGGCGGCGCTCGTGCTCACGGGCCTTGTGTTCTGCTGCATCAGCGTGTACGGCATCTTCCGGTTTGAATACGCGGCCAACCGCATGCACGCGGCGGCCATCGCCGATACGATGGGCATCTCGCTGTGCATGATCGGCCTGGCTATCAGCGCGCCGGACTTCTTCTCGGCGTTCAAGATCCTGCTGGTGGTCGTCTTCTGGTGGCTGTCCTCCCCGGTGGCCAGCCACATGCTGTGCCGCCTGGAGATCAAGACGGACGAGCAGCGGGACGAGTACATGACCGTGCACATGGATACGCTCAAACAGGAGCGCGAAGCGGCCGCTGCCGCACAGGATGCGGCCGGCGAAGAGAAGGAGGGACAGGCATGAGTATCATCGTTCAGCTGATGCTGCTGTTCCTGATCGTCTGCGCGATTGCCGTGTGCGTGACGAAGGACCTTCTTACCAGCGTCGTCATCTACATGGCGTATTCCATGATCATGTCCATCGTGTGGATCACGATGCAGTCGCCGGACCTGGCGATCACCGAGGCGGCGGTCGGCGCGGGCATCACGAGCCTGCTGCTGTTCCTGGCGCTCAAGAAGATTCACGCGATCGACGCGCGCAACGAGGTGCGCAGAAAGCATGCCGAAAAGCAGCGCGGAGGTGAACAGCATGGCGAAGAACGAGATGGAGGCTACACAGGAACAGGCCGCCGCGCCGGATATCGAGCAGCTCTCCCCGGCGGAAATCCGCTGGGCGAAGGAGGAGCAGGAGGAGGAAAAGCGCATTGAGGCCGCCATGCACGACTGGACCGAGAAAAAGGCCCTGCCGTTCGCGCGCGCGATGTACAACCTGCTGTGCGTGGGCATCTGCGTGACGATGATCGCGCTGCTGCTCTACACCGTCACGGCGCTGCCGGCCTTCGGCGACCCCAATCACCCGATCAACAACGAGGTTTCCGCGCGCTACATCGAAAACGGCCTGCAGGAGACCGGCGCGGTGAACATTGTCACGGGCATGATCCTGGATTACCGTGCGTTTGATACGCTGGGCGAGTCGAGCGTCCTGTTCACGGCGGCGATGGTCGTGTTGTTCCTGCTGCGCAAGGACAAGGACTCCGCACGCTACAGCCAGCTGGCGCAGACCATGGACCAGAACCCGCACTCGGATACCTATTACGAGCCCAAGAACGACATCATCCTGCAGAAGACGGCCACCATCCTGGTGCCCATCGTGCTGCTGCTGGGCGTCTATGTCGTCCTCAACGGCCACCTGTCCCCGGGCGGCGGCTTCTCCGGCGGCGCGATCATGGGCGCAGGTCTGATCCTGTACGTCACGGCGTTCGGCTTTGCCAAAATGCGCCGGTTCTTCACCTACAAGACCTATCAGCGCGTCGTGCTGGTGGCGCTGCTCACCTACGCGCTGAGCAAGTGCTACTCGTTCTACACGGGCGCGAACCACATCGAAAGCGTCATCCCGCTGGGCACGCCGGGCGCGATCCTCTCCAGCGGCCTGATTCTCGTGCTGAACATCTGCGTCGGCTTCATCGTCGCCTGCACGATGTACTGCTTCTACGCGGTGTTCAGGAAAGGAGAGCTGTAAGATGCAATACCTGCTTGTCAATTACGAGCAGACGGCGGCAGTCATCCTGTTCTGCATCGGCTTCAGCACGATGCTGCTGCACAAGAACCTGCTCAAGAAGATCATCGGCATGGACATCATGGACGCGGGCATCTTCCTGTTCCTGGCCTGCCAGGGCTTCATCAAGGGCCGCGTCGCCCCGATCGTGGTTGGCGGCGTGCAGGATGTGGAGGCGTACATCAACCCGGTTCCCGCGGGCCTGGTGCTTACGGGCATCGTCGTCTCCGTCTCCGTGACGGCGCTGATGCTCGCGCTGACCGTGCGCCTGTACTACCGCTATCACACCCTCAACCTGGATGAGATGATCGCGCTGGCCGGAAAGGAGGAGGTCTGATGCACTTCGTACAGAACTTCCCGTTCTTCTGCATCCTGCTGACGCTGATCTGCGCGGTCGTCACCTCCGTGCTCAAGGGCCGCCCGGCCCGCTGGCTGACGATGGGCCTGATCATGGCGGTGACGGCGATGACCGTCTGCGTGCTGGGCTACACGCTCGCCACGGGCGACAGCTATGTGTACATGATGGGCCACTTCCCGGCCCCGTGGGGCAACGAGATCCGCATCGGCGTGATCGAGGCGCTGATGATGACGGTCTTCTGCTTCGTGACGTTCTTCTCCTTCATCGGCGGCATGGTGCCCTCCATCCGCGAGATCGAGAAGACCAAGTACAACATCTACTGCATCCTGGTCGATCTGGTGTTTCTGGCGCTTCAGGCGCTGGTGTACACCAACGACATCTTCACGGCTTACGTCTTCATCGAGATCAATACGCTGGCGGCGGCGGGCCTGGTCATGATGCGCCAGAAGGGCCGCAACCTGGTGGCCGGCGTGCGCTACATGATCATGAACCTCGTCGGCTCGAGCCTGTTCCTGTTCGGCATCTCGATTCTCTACACCATCACCGGCCATCTGCTGATGGCCAACATCCACGAGGGTGTGGCGGCACTGGCGGCCAGTGGCGATTACAAGGTCCCGCTGACGATCGTCGTGGCGCTGGTGACGGTGGGCATTGCGGTCAAGAGCGCGCTGTATCCGTTTGAAAAGTGGCTGCCGGGCGCGTACTCCAACGCGACCCCGACCGTGGCGGCGATGCTCTCCAGCCTGGTTTCCAAGGGCTATATCTTCCTGCTGATCAAGTTCTACGTCCGCGTGATCGGCTTTGACGTCATCTGCTCGCTGGGCGTGCTGGACGTGCTGTTCATCTTCGGCGTGCTGGGCATGATCATGGGCTCCGTCAGCGCGGTGCGCGCCAAGACGACGCGCCTGATGATCGCCTATTCCTCCGTCGCGCAGATCGGCTACATCTTCGCGGCGCTGGGCCTGCGCAGCGAGATTGGCATCGTCTGCGCGCTGTGGCACAGCGCGGCGCACGCGGCGACCAAGTCCATGCTGTTCGTCTCCTGCGCGGAGATGGACGACGCCTGCGGCGGCACGCACCTGCGCAAGGATCTGCGCGGCGCGTTCTATCATTCGCCGCTGCTGGCGCTGGCGTTCTCGCTGGGCGCGCTGAACCTGACCGGCGTGCCGCTGCTGAGCGTCTTCATGACCAAGGTGACGCTGACGCAGGCGGCCATCGAGGTCGGCGGCCGTCACATGGGCATCGTGCTGGGCGCGGTGGCGATCTCCACGCTGCTTAACGCGGTGTACTTCCTGGGCACGGCGATGACGCTGTTCATCCCGACCAAGGAGGGCGATGTGGTGCTCCCGCCGACGGTGCGCAAAAACCCGTTCACCACGGTGGGCCTGGTCGGCCTGATGGCGCTCAACCTCGCGATGGGCCTGTTCTCCCAGCCGTTTTTGTCGGCGCTGGCCGAGGGGCTGGCCCGATTCGCATGACCGCGCTGCAAAAGAATGAACCAACCTGGGATTCTAGGAGGATAAAACCGTGACTGCTTTGATGATTCTGGCCGTCTTCTTCCCGGCGCTGGCCGGCCTTGTCGTGTGGTGCACGCCCGCGGCGAAGGAGGACCGCGCGCTGCGCGCGAAGCTGAACTGCGGCGCGCTGGCGCTGGAGCTGGCGCTGGTGCTTTTCCTGTGCACGGCGCAGGGCGCCGGCGTGCTTCTGCTGAACATGACGCCCACCCTGTCCCTGATCCTGCGCGTGGATATCCTGGGCTCCATCTTCGCTGTGCTGATGGCGGCGATGTGGCTGATCGGCTCCGTGTTCGCGCTGGAGTACATGAACCACGACCACAACGAGCGCAGCTATCAGCTGTTCTACATGACCGTGCTCTCCGCGCTGATCGGCCAGTGCTACGCCGGCTCCATGGTGACGCTGTACGTCTTCTACGAGCTGATGACGCTGCTCTCCGTGCCGATGGTCGTGCACGAGCGCACGCCGCAGGCCGTCGCCGCGGGCATCAAGTACCTGATCTACTCGATCTTCGGCGCGATGCTGGGCCTGCTGGGCATCTTCTTCTTTGATCACTACCTGGGCGGCGTGACCTTCACCGCCGGCGGCCTCACGCCTGTGGCGGGCGCCTCCCAGACCGGTCTGCTGGTCATCACCTTCCTGGTCATCCTGGGCTTTGGCACCAAGGCCGGCATGTTCCCGATGCACGGCTGGCTGCCGACCGCGCACCCGGTGGCGCCGGCCCCGGCGTCCGCCGTGCTCTCCGGCGTGATCACCAAGGCGGGCGTGCTCGCCATCATCCGCGTGATCTACTTCCTGGTCGGCGCGGACACGCTGCGCGGCACCTGGGTGCAGACCGCTTTCCTCACGCTGACGCTGGTCACCGTGTTCATGGGCTCCATGCTGGCCTACCGCGAGCCGCTGCTCAAGAAGCGCCTGGCGTACTCCACCGTCTCCCAGGTGTCCTATGTGCTCTTCGGTCTGGCGTGCCTGAACCCGGTGGCCTTCAGCGGCGCGATCCTGCATGTCGTGGCGCACTCCACCATCAAGAACTGCCTGTTCCTGTGCGCCGGCGCGATCATCCATCAGACCGGCAAGACCTACGTCCGCGATCTGCGCGGCATCGGCAAGCAGATGCCCATCACCATCTGGTGCTGGACCATCGCTTCCCTGGGCCTGATCGGCATCCCGCCGACGGGCGGCTTCGTGAGCAAGTGGCAGCTGGCGACCGGCGCGATGGGCGCGGGCATCGGCGCGTTCGGCATCATTGGCCCGGTCGTGCTGATCATTTCCGCCCTGCTGACGGCGGCGTACCTGCTGCAGGTGACGATTAACGGCTTCTTCCCAGGCAGCGACTACGACTATGCGTCCCTTGAAAACAAGGAGCCGGGCAAGCTGATGACCGTTCCGATGATCGTGCTGGCCGTGGGTGTTGTGCTCTGCGGCGTGCTGGCTCAGCCCCTGACCAACGTGATTGCGTCCGCTGCGGCGGCGATCCTGTAAGGAGAGAATGTCTATGCTTTGCCTTGCGGTATTTCTTCCGATCGTCGCGGGCCTGGCGATGCTGATTGTCCCGCCCAAAACCCGCGCGCAGCGCGAGTGGGCGGTGGAGGGCGTGACGATCATCACGTCCCTGATCGTGCTCTTCTGCCTGACCCATCGCAGCGAGACCCCGGCGGTCGCGTTCATGCTCATGCAGGATATGCCCGTTGCCTTTGTCATCGACGGACTGGGCAGCGTCTTCACGGCGCTGGTGGCGTTCCTGTGGCCGCTGGCCGTGCTCTATGGCTTTGAATACATGGAGCATGAGGGCGGCGAAAACCACTTCTTCGCGCTCTATACGATCACCTACGGCGTGACGCTGGGCATCTCCACGGCGGCGAACATCATGACGATGTACATCTTCTATGAGTTCCTCACGCTGGCGACGATCCCGCTGGTCATGCACGGCACGAGCCGCGAAAGCATCGCGGCCGGCCGGATGTACATGATCTACTCCTTCTTCGGCGCGGCCGTCGCGTTTGTGGGCGTGATGATCATCATCGCGTTTGGCAACGGCGGCGCGTTCGTGATGGGCGGCGTGCTCTCCGAGGCGTTTGCCAGCGAGCATCCGCTGCTGCTGCGCATCGGCTATCTGTGCGCGTTTGCGGGCTTCGGTGTGAAGGCGGCGGTCTTCCCGATGCACGCCTGGCTGCCGAAGGCCTCCGTCGCGCCGACGCCGGTCACCGCGCTGCTGCACGCGGTTGCGGTCGTCAAGTCCGGCGTGTTCGCGATCATGCGCCTGACGTACTTCAGCTTCGGCGCGCATCTGCTTCGCGGCACCTGGGCGCAGCACATCGCGATGCTGCTGGCGGTGCTGACGATCGTGTACGGCTCGACGATGGCTGTGCGCGAGCACCACTTCAAGCGCCGTCTCGCGTATTCCACGATCTCCAACCTGTCCTACATCGTGCTGGCCGCGTGCCTGATGACGGCGGAGGGCCTGACCGCGGCGCTGGCGCACATGCTGTTCCACGCGCTGATGAAGATCACGCTGTTCTTCTGCGCGGGTGCGGTGCTGGTGAAGACCCACAAGACCCAGATCGAGAGCCTGCGCGGCTTCGGCAGCATCATGCCGTTCACCTTTTCGGTGTACACGGTGGCGGCGCTGGCGCTGATGGGCACGCCGCTGCTGCCGGGCTTCGTGAGCAAGTGGATGATCGGCATGGCGGCGGTGCACAGCGGCACGGTCATGGGCACCCTTGGCGTGGCGGCGATCCTCGTCTCCGCGGTGCTCACGGCGATCTACCTGATGAGCGTGGCGTTCTTCGCGTTCTTCCGTCCGCTGGAGGACACGGAGGGCCTTACGGTGGGCCGCTGCTATGACCCGACGTGGAAGATGAAGCTGCCGCTGGCGATCCTGACCATCGCCATCGTGGCCTGCGGTGTCTTCTCCAACAGCATCATCGCCAAGCTGGCGGCCGTGGCTGCCGGCGTGATCTGAGAAGGGGAGGAAGAACATGACGCTTGCATTTCTGGTCTTTTTCCCGATGATCGCGGCGGTCTGCTCCTACGGCATCGGCCGCAAGAGCAAGGACGCGCGCGACGGCTTCGTGATCGTCTCCTGCCTGGTGACGTTCGCCGTGGCGCTCTGCGCCGTGGTCGGCGTGGCGCGCGGCGCGGAATACCGGCTGACCATTCCGGGCTTCTGCGGCATGGCGCTGAACTTCGAGCTGGACGGCTTCCGCGCGCTGTACGCGCTGGTGGGCGGCGTGATGTGGCTGTGCACCTCCATGCTGAGCAGACAGTACTTCGCGCACCACTACCACAACCGCAACCGCTACTACTTCTTCTACCTGATGACCCTGGGTGCGACGCTGGGCGTGTTCCTCTCCAGCGACCTGTTTACGACGTTCATCTTCTTTGAGATCATGTCGTTCACGTCCTACACCTGGGTCGCGCACGACGAGACCCCGGGCGCGATGCGCGCGGCGGAGACGTATCTGGCCGTCGCCATCATCGGCGGCATGGTGATGCTCGTGGGCCTGTTCATCCTGTTTATGACCCTGGGCACGCTCACCATCTCCGAGCTGTATGCGGCGGCGGAGGCGTGCGAAAACCGCGGCGCGCTCTGGGCCGCGGGATTGTGCATCCTCTTCGGCTTTGGCGCGAAGGCGGGCATGTTCCCGCTGCACATCTGGCTGCCCAAGGCGCACCCGGTTGCCCCGGCGCCGGCCTCCGCGCTGCTCTCCGGCATCCTGACCAAGTCCGGCATCTTCGGCATCATCGCCGTCTCCGCGAACATCTTCCGCGAGAGCCGCGCCTGGGGCAACATGCTGCTGGTGCTGGCGCTCATCACGATGCTTGGCGGCGCGGTGCTGGCCGTGTTCTCCGTGAACCTCAAGCGTACGCTGGCCTGCTCCTCGATGTCCCAGATCGGCTTCATCCTCACGGGCATCGCCATGAGCTGCCTGCTGGGCCATCACAACGCCCTGGCAGCCCGCGGCGCGCTGCTGTACATGGTCAATCACTCGCTCTTCAAGCTCATCCTGTTCATGGCGGCGGGCGTGGTGTACATGCACCTGCACAAGCTGAACCTGAACGACGTGCGCGGCTTCGGCCGCAAAAAGCCGGTTCTGCACTTCGCGTTCCTGATGGGCGCGTTCGGCCTGATGGGCGTGCCGGGCTTCTCCGGCTACGTCTCCAAGACGCTGATCCACGAGGGCATCGTGGAGTACGCGGAGCTGCTGCACGCCGGCGGACAGACCGGCCTGACGGTGCTCTACACGCTGGCCGAGTGGATTTACCTGTTCTCGGGCGGCCTGACCGGCGCGTACATGATCAAGCTCTACATCTGCCTGTTCTGGCAGAAGCACCCGACCGAGCAGATCTTCTACGACGCGAAGAAGCCGTACATGACCTGGCTGACGCGCATCGCGCTGCTTGCGAGCGCGGTGCTTGTGCCGCTGCTCGGCCTGCAGCCGAACCTGACGATGGACAGGATTGCGGACTTTGCCGGCGGCTTCCTGCACGCGGGCACGCCGGCGCACGCGGTGCACTACTTCTCCCTGACCAACCTCAAGGGCGCGTGCATCTCGCTGGCCATCGGCGTGATTGTTTACGTCGGCTTCATCCGCACGAAGCTGATGCCGAAGGTGAACGGCGAGCGCGTGTACGTCGATCTCTGGCCCGCAAAGCTGGACATCGAGGACCGCGTCTACCGTCCATTCATCTACGGGCTGCTGAATGCCGGCGGATGGCTTGCGCAGATCGGCAACGAGGAGAAGCTCGAGAACCGCGTGTACTGGCCGGCGCTGCGCGCGCTGTCCTTCGCGGGCGCGGTGGTCAGCAAGCTGCTGGGCGACGTGCTGGACATGATCGCGGCGAAGATCAACCAGACGTTCCTGGCGATGAAGCACTACACGCAGACCATCCGCGTGGGCAATGTCGTCACCGACACGGTCGGCGGCGCGGCGGACAAGGCGGCGGAGATCGTCAACCATACGCTGCTGCGCAACCATCCCAAGGCGCACCACTACACGGGCACGCTGGCGGGCTGGTGGAACGGCATGATGGCGGCTGTGCGCCGGGTGACGCACACGATGAGCTACGGCCTGCTGCTCTTTGGCCTGGGCCTGTGCGTGATGATCGTGTATGTGCTGATGTATTAAACCGATGCCGGGCGCTTGGCCCGGCATTTTTTGAAGGACACGTTGGGGCCGCGGGCCCCAAACCCTGCCTGAGGGACATTGTCCCTCAGACTCCCTGCTGCGCTTTGCGCTGTCTCTTGATGCCGCGCGAAGCGAAGAAGGGAGTTTGAGGGATGGAATCCCTCAAGCGGGTTTCAGGGCGGCAGCCCTGACGTTTCCCCAAGGAGGCATTTATGACGACGATTGACATGCTCCGCCCGTTCGAGCAGCAGATGATTGCGGACAGGCGTTGGCTGCACGAGCACCCGGAGCTCTCCGGGCAGGAGACGCAGACGCTGGGATACATCGTCTCCGCGCTGGAGGCGCTGGGGCTGGGCATCCACATCGTCCCGGACGGCGGCGTGATCGGCGTGCTGGGGGAGAGCGGGGCGGGCCCCTGCGTGCTGCTGCGCGCGGACTGCGATGCGCTGCCCGTGCAGGAGAGCCCGACGAACCTGCAATACCCGCGCTGCTGCGTCTCGAAGAATCCGGGCGTGATGCACGCCTGCGGCCACGACGCGCACATGGCGATGCTTCTGGGCGCGGCGCGCGCGCTGGCCGCGCATGCGCAGGAGGTGCCCGGCCGCGTGCTGTTCGTCTTCGAGCGCGGCGAGGAGAAGGGCGGCAAGGGCTTCCTTGAGCACCTGCTGCCGTATATCGACGCGCACTTTGCCGTCGATGCGTGCTATGCGACGCATGTGCGCTGGGACATCCCGGCGGGGAAAACTGCGGTGCTGGACGGCGCGGCGATGGCGGGCGCGTTCGGCTTCGACGTGACGATTCACGGGCGGGGCGGCCACGGCTCGAGGCCCGATCTGGCGGTCAGCCCGATCGACTGCTTCAGCGCGATTCACCAGCAGCTGCTGGCGCTGCGCATGCGCGTCGTAGCGCCGGAGAAGGTGCTCACCTACTCGCTGGGCCTCGTGCAGGCGGGCGAGCAGGGCAACGTCATTCCGGATACGCTGCGCTTTGCGGGCACCGTGCGGACATACGACACGGCGGGCGCGGGCGAGCGCTTTGCGCAGGAGATGAGGTGCATCATCGACAGCACCTGCGCATCGCACGGCTGCGAGGCAGAGTACACGCACTTCAGCAAGCCGCTCTACGAGGTGCACAACCATCCCGCGGCGGCGGCGCTGGCCAGACAGGCGATCACCCGAAACCTGGGCATGCTCTCGCTGGCGGCGTGCGCGCCATGGATGGCCTCCGAATCGATGAGCGCGTACCTGCAGCTCTGGCCGGGCGTGCTCACGTTCACCGGCGTGCAGAACGAGTGCAAGGGCGCCGGCGCGAACCATCACACGCCGGCGTTCGACCTGGACGAGGCGGCGATGCTGCCCGGCGCGGCGGCGGCCTGCGCGTTCGCGCTGGACGTGCTCACCAAGCGGCCGGATTTCGGTTTTCAGCGCAGGATCGTGTCGATGCAGGATCTGGTCAGCCGCTCCATATAAAACCGCCGGAGGCGTTGACAGCGCGTACAATACGCGGTACAATATACAGCTGTGCAGTTGTGCACGGCTGTTTTGATGTGCTGGGGAACGTTGGGCTGCCGCCCAAACCTGCCTGGGGATTTCATCCCCAGACCCCTTCTGCGCTTCGCGTATAAATGAAGAAGTCTGGAGGATAGAATGGACAAGAATCAAACGCAGGAAAACAAGATGGGCGTCATGCCGGTGGGCAGGCTGCTGGTGAACATGAGTGTGCCGATGATGGCGTCGATGCTCGTCATGGCGCTGTACAACATCGTCGATTCCATGTTCGTGGCGCGCGTGAGCGAGAACGCGCTGACCGCCCTGAGCATGGCCTTCCCGGTGCAGAATTTGATGGTTGCGCTGGCCGCCGGCCTGGGCGTGGGCCTCAACGCCGTGCTCTCCCGCGCGCTGGGCGCGAAGGACGAAAGGAGCGTCTCCAAGGCCGCAAGCAACGGCCTGTTCCTGATGCTCCTGTGCGCGGCGGCGTTCATGCTGCTGGGCGCAACGTGCAGCCGCCTGTACTTTGAGGCGCAGACGGACATCGCGGAGATCGTCGAGGGCGGCGTGATGTACACCGGCATCGTCACCGTCGGCTGCCTGGGCCTGTTCATGCAGATTCTCTTTGAGCGCCTGCTGCAGAGCACGGGCCGCACAGTGCTGACCATGTACAGCCAGCTCGTCGGCACGGTCATCAACATCGTGCTCGACCCGATTCTGATCTTCGGCCTGTTGGGCATGCCCCGCATGGGCGTGGCCGGCGCGGCGCTGGCGACGATCCTGGGCCAGTGGATCAGCGCGGCTGTGGGCCTGACGATGTGCCTGAGGAAGAATCCGGAGGTCAAGCTGACGCTCAAGCGCTTCAGGCCGGAGGGCGCGATGCTCCGGCGCATTCTCTCCATCGGCGTGCCGTCGGTCATCATGCAGTCCATCGGCTCGGTGATGACCTTCCTGATGAACCAGATCCTCATCGCGTTTTCTTCGACGGCGGTGGCGGTCTTCGGCGTGTACTTCAAGCTCCAGAGCTTCGTGTTCATGCCCATCTTCGGCATGAACAACGGCACGGTGCCGATTGTCGCCTACAATTATGGCGCGCGCCGCCCGGACCGCATGACCAAGGCGATCCGCTACTCGGTCACCGCGGCGATTGTCATCATGGTCTGCGGCACGGTGCTCTTCCACACGGCGACCCGGCAGCTGCTGGGCATCTTCGACGCGTCGGAGGAGATGCTGCGCATCGGCGTGCCGGCGCTGCGGATCATCTCGCTCAGCTTCCCGGTTGCGGGCTTCTGCATCGGCGTGGGCACGGTCTTCCAGGCGCTGGGGTACAGCGTCTATTCCATGATCGTCTCGCTGGTGCGTCAGCTCTTCGTGCTCATCCCGTGCGCGTATGTGATCGGCAGGGTCACGGGCGACGTGACCGATGTATGGTACGCGTTCGTGATTGCGGAGGTCTTCTCGCTCGCGCTGAGCAGCTTCTTCTTCAGAAGGGTGTACAAAAACGTCATCAAACCGTTGTTTGACAAGTGAAGCAAATAAGCAAAGCCGGACTCCTTCGGGAGCCCGGTTTTTTGCTGTGATTTGCGTGCTTTCCATGGAAATTCAAGCCGCACAGATCGGACCTGTCTCAATCGTAGGAGGCTTTGCCTCCTGCTCTGAGACTACGTTTTTGTTTGATCACTGGGTACGTTGGGCTGCCGCCCAAACCTGCTCAGGGGCGCCGCCCCTGAACCCTGCAAGGGATTTCATCCCTTGACCCTTCTTCGCTTCGCGCGCTCGAAAGAGGTTTTACTCTTTCAGCGAGGCGACCGTCTCATCGAGCAGGGTCTGCCACCGGCCAAAGTCCATATTCGGGACGTAGAACGTCTCCAGCTCGTCGTGCAGCTGCTTGGCCTGCGCCATGGCCTGGACGGCGCACTGCATATGCCGGGCAATGTCGGTGCGGCTCTGCTCCAGCGCGCACTCGCGGCGCAGCAGCCGTGCGGCTGGTACGCATGCGGCAAAGTCGAACGTCTGCTCGCAGGCGAGCGTCTCGTTTGTGGTGACGAGCGTGTGCAGCGCGGGGATCGTCAGGTGAAGCAGGCTGCCCGGGGACATGGGCGAGAGATGCTCCTCCACGTCGTAGCCGGCGGCCTGCGCGGCGTGGCTGAGCGCGCGCAGCACGGGCGTGAGGTCCATGGCAAAGTGCCTGCCGAGGCGGATGACGCGCTGCTGCGCGCCGTCTGTCAGCAGGCACAGCTCGCCCTTGGGCGTCACGGCGTCGGTGATGACCGGACGGACCGCCGGCGTGTCGCTTCTTTCGCCCTCGGCCTGCAGCACGGCGGCGATCAGTGCGCCCTGCATGCGAGCGACGTGCGCCTCGTCCATGCAGGCGTGCAGTGCGGCGGCGCTGTCCCTGCGCAGCGCCCAGGCCGAGCGCATGTACGCGCGCGCACGCTGCGAGCAGGCGGCGTGGTCCGCCATGCAGGCACGGATGTGCGGCAGGCGGGGACGCATGGCGGCTTCGTCCAGGCATACGCCCAGGTTGATCAGGCTGTCGCGCGCGCCGGGGATGACTGGATCGACGATGTGCGGGGCCGTGCCGTCGAGGATCAGGATGCCAGCCTCCGGGGCGGCGACGGCGTCCAGGCTGTCCGGATCGCCGGAGCAGAAGTACAGCGTCGTTTCCTCGCCCTGGCTGCTGAGCAGCATCGAAGCAGGAGATAAAGCCCTCTGGGCCCATCGCGCCCGGAAACAGTGCTCGGACATTGCTCAAAAGCATCCCTCCCGTCAGGAATTGGCGATTTGCCATCGATCACAGGATATGAGCGGGAGACGGGCCTGATGCGGCTTCCGGCATGCAAAAAGGAGGATGCTCATGCATCCTCCCTGGGAGATTGAATTACTTCTTCCTGTTGCGCGCCATGCGGATGATGACGATCACCACGATGACAATCAGCAGCAGAATGAGCAGCCACAGGCCGATGGAAAAGCCGCCGTTGTTCGTGGGCGCAGGCAGCTCGGTCGGCTCGGCGGCGGGCTCGGCCGTCGGCTCAGCAGCAGGCTCTGCGGTTGCCTCGGTCACCGGCACAGCGGTGGCCTCCACGGCAGGCGCCGCGGTCGGCTCGGCAACAGGCTCAGCTGTCGGTTCTGCAGTGGGCTCAGCCGTCGGTTCTGCGGTGGGCTCAGCCGTCGGGACGGCTGTGGGCTCAGCGGTCGGCGTGGCCGTGGGTTCAGCGGTCGGTGTAGCCGTGGGCTCAGCGGTCGGTGTAGCCGTGGGCTCGGCGGTCGGAGTGGCCGTGGGCTCGGCGGTCGGTGTGGCCGTGGGGGTCGGAGTCGGCGTGGGGGTCGGAGTCGGCGTGGGGGTCGGAGTCGGCGTGGGGGTCGGGGTCGGCGTGGGGGTCGGAGTCGGCGTCGGGGTCGGAGTCGGCGTGGGGGTCGGGGTCGGCGTCGGGGTCGCGCTGAGCTCCACGAGCGCGCCGTCCAGCTGACCGATCAGCTCGTCCATGCTGCCGGGCAGGACGCTCAGCAGCGTGCTGCCGTCCACAGAGGCGGCATGCAGGCCGGCAGTGGTCTCCGTGCCGGGCACGATCTCGATGCTGTTCTCCGCGGCGATCAGGCCGGGCACAGCGGCATCGTCGCCGAAGGTGGCGGCGAAGGAATCCTTGAGGGTATCGGCCTGGAGGATCTTGTCGATCGTCTCAAGCAGCGCGCTGCCGGAGGCCTGCGCGCCCGGCGCAAGCACGATAGCCTGCACACCGCTCTCGTCGTAGAGCGCAAGCGCCTGGGCTACCTGCGCATCCTGACCGGCGGTCGCGTCAAAGGCCGGCGCGGCGGTTTCGCTCGGCTGCGCATCGCCGGAAGCGATGGCCTTGAGCTGCGCATAGGTCAGCGGCGCGGGGGTGGCGGTGGCTTCGGCCGTGAGCGTCACCTCGCCGGAGGCGACGGCCTCCTGCACCGCGTCCACGCTGACGGCATCGCCGCCGGCGGCGCGCAGGAGCGTGCGCAGCACGTCGTCGGAGAGCTCAGCGTTCGGCGCGAGATAAAGCGTGGCGTCGCTGTCGTCCGCCTCCAGGGAGGAGACGAAGGTCGCGGAGGAGGAGGCGTCGGTCTCGCCCGCGGTCGCGGCGCGGATCAGGCGGATCAGCTCGTCCTCGGACAGGCCGCTGTCCGGATCATAGCGCACGAGCAGGGAGCCGTCCTCCTGCTCCTCGGCGGAGAAGATGGTCTTGCCGTCGGCGGCGTCGGAGGCGGACTGCGCAAAGACGGGCAGAATGTCGTCCACCGTCTGCGGGATGCGGCAAATCTCGTTGCCGTCAAGGGCGTAGAGCACCACGTCGCCGTTGGCGTCGATGATCATCACGCCCTCGTGCGCGCGGTAGACGTACGTCACCCGGCTGCGCGCAAGCTCGTGGATCTCGCGGGAATCAAACGTGATGCGCTGCTCGTCGCCGGGCACCGCCTTGCGCGGGAAATAGACGCGGTGCACCCATGCGCCGGTGTCGCGCACGCGCAGCGTGCGGCGGCCGTTGACGAGGATGGAGGAATACAGGTAGAAGGAGTGCTCCTCCGCCTGGGTATACGCGGTGACGGTCAGCCTGGCGCAGGCTGCGCCGGGCACGAGGGCGGGCACACCGGAGAGGGTGTAGTCCGCGTGGGCGTTATAGCCGCCCGCGGCGCGCGTGACGTCCAGGGCGACGGACTTTGCGCCGCGCACCAGCTCGGTCATCTTCGCCGGGTCGGTTTCGCTAAGCGCCTGCGCGCTCGTCTGAGCGGACGCAGGGCCATAGGCATCACTGGTCAGGGTCTCGACCTCGACGGCCTCCAACTGCCAGTAGCAGGAGGTCAGGCCGCTTGCCAGCGCGCAGGCCGGGAGAGCCAGCAGCAGGCAAAGCGCGAGGACACGCAGAATGTGTTTCATGACGGGAGCTCCTTTCCATGCGCGGACGTGGGCACCGCGCATTCCCCGTTGGGAAAATGTAACATTATATTTATAGCATGTTCAGCCAAAAAATGCAAGCTGTGCACCCCAAAAATCACGATCCGGGGGCTGACCGGCGGCGCGAAATTCAAATTTCGGTGAAAAAAGGGCTAGTCAGGTGTGTGGATTTAAGCTATAATGGTGGCAACAAGAATAACGTGAAAGGGAGGGATTGACCGTGATCCAGGTTATCTTTGGCAAGAAGGGTTCCGGCAAGACCAAGCGCATTTTGGATATGGCAAATGCTTCCGTGAAGGAAGCCAAGGGCAACGTGCTCTTTGTGGACGATGACAAGAGCTATACCCTCAGCCTCAAGCCGCAGGTTCGCTTCGTTGACGCGAGCGAATATGCTGTCAAGGGCAAGAATTCCTTCTACGGCTTCCTCGCGGGTATCCTCGCCGGCAACTACGACATCAGCGTGATCTATGTGGACGCCTTCCTCAAGCTCGTGAAGGCGGACGCGGCGGACCTGGTGGACTTCTTTGCCAAGCTCGAGACCCTCGTGGCGAACGCTGGCTGCGACATGATCATCAGCTTCAGCGAGGATGCGGCGAACGTGCCCGAGAGCATCCGCAAGTATCAGATCTGACCGGCATGCCCCTCAGGGAAAACCCGGAACGCGCGACGAAGACGCCGCTTTCCTGTCTATTGACGGGAAAGCGGCTTTCCTGTATAATGGGAAAACAGTTTTTTCAATATCTGCGGGCTTTTGCCCGGTCAATACCGAGGAGGGACTCCTGATGCAGATGCTTTCCACCCGCGGCGCCGCCGCTGTGTCCCCGTCCATGGCCATCCTGCGCGGCCTCGCGCCGGACGGCGGCCTCTATGTGCCCGCCGAATTCCCGTCGTTCACGGCGGAGGAGATCCGCTCGCTGGCGAAAATGGACTATCAGGAGCGCGCGGCCTTCGTGCTGGGCCGCTTCCTGCCGGACTTCACGGCCGAGGAGCTGAAGGACGCGATCGCCGGCGCATACGGCACGGGCTTTGACTGTCAGGCTGTCGCGCCGATGGCGAAGGTGGGTACCCGGGCGCATGCGCTGGAGCTGTGGCACGGCCCGACGCTGGCGTTCAAGGACATGGCGCTGCAGCTTCTGCCATACCTGCTGACGCTGAGCGGCAAAAAGCACGGCGAGACGCGCGAGGTGTTCATCCTCGTCGCCACCAGCGGGGACACGGGCAAGGCGGCGCTGGAGGGCTTCCTCGACGTGCCGGGCACCCGCTGCTGCGTGTTCTATCCGGACGGCGGCGTCTCCCAGGCGCAGCGCCTGCAGATGGTGACCACCGGCGGCAGCAACACGCACGTCATCGCCGTGAAGGGCAACTTTGACGACGCGCAGAGCGGCGTGAAGAAGATCTTCTCCGATCCGGATTTCGCCAAAGAGATGGACGCGCAGGGCCGCGTGCTGTCCTCCGCGAACTCCATCAATTTCGGCCGCCTCGTGCCGCAGATCGTCTATTACTTCTCCGCCTATGCCGACCTGCTCGCCGAGGGCGCCATTGAGATGGGCGACAGGGTCAACTTCTGCGTGCCGACCGGCAACTTCGGCGACATCCTCGCCGCGGACTACGCCGGCAAGGCGGGTCTGCCGCTGGGCAGACTGATCTGCGCCAGCAACGAGAACAACGTGCTCACCGATTTCATCAACACCGGCGTGTACGATATCTCCGGCCGCGACTTCTACAAGACGATTTCGCCGTCCATGGATATCCTGATCTCCTCCAACCTGGAGCGCCTGCTGTTTGACCTGTGCGGTCAGGACGGGGCGAAGGTTGCGGCGCTGATGGCGCAGCTCAAGACCGATCGCCGCTATCAGGTGGACGCGCAGATGCTCGAAAAGCTCCAGGCGCGGTACGCCGCAGGCTATGTGAATGAGGACGGCATCCGCGAGGAGATCCGGCGCACCTGGGAAGAGGATCACTACCTGATGGACACCCATACGGCGGTGGCCTCCGCGGTGCTGCGCCGGTATCAGCAGGAGACCGGTGACGAGACGCCGTGCGTCATCGTCTCCACAGCCAGCCCGTACAAGTTTGGCGCGTCCGTGCTGGAGGCGATTGCGGGCGAGGAGGCCGTGGCGGGCAAGGACGACTTCGCCTGCTGCCAGATGCTCAGCAAGCTGACGGGCACGCGCGAGCCGGATCAGATCGCGAAGCTGCCGGCGATGCCCATCCGCCATACCGCCGTGTGCGAGAAGGACGCGATGGCTGAGGCCGTGCTGGATGCGGTCAAGTAACGTCAATCAGTGTAAAGCGAAGAAGGGAGCGAGGGGAACATTGTCCCCCAGACTCCCTTCGTGTTTTTTGCCACTTGGCGATTATACGTCATACACGCTCTGCGTCGGCTCGTAGTCGGAGCGGTAGGCGATGATCCTGCCGAATTCGTTCTGCGCGGCGATGCGCAGCATATCGTCCTGCGTGCAGTGCACGCCGTAGCGCACCTTCTGCGCGGTGCCGGCGCGCAGCATCAGCGCTGCATGCGTCTGCGGCTCGACGGTGCCGGTGAAGATCACGCGCGTGCCGTACGCCAGCAGCTGGTCCGCCAGATGCTGGCTGGCAGGCGCGTCAAGCTGCGGATCGCTGAGGAAATACACGCCCAGCGCCACAAAGTCCGGATACGGGCGCACGAGCACGCCGGCCAGCATGTCCAGCGCGCTGGGCTTGACCCACATGGCGGTGGCGTCCAGATGGTTGATCTCGTTGATGAAGTGCTCGTCGCCGAAGATGCAGGCGTCGGGCAGGCGCTCGCTGATGTGCGAGAGGATGCCCAGGCCGCGGCCGTACTTGGGCACGGGCAGCAGTACAGGCCGTCCGTCGTCCAGCGCCTCGCGGATCAGGCCCATCAGCACATCGACGTGATCGGCGCGCGCGTTGCTGCCCGCCTGATGGCCGTAGTCGCAGTCCAGCACGGCCAGGTCGGCCTTGATGCCCACGATGGGGTCAGCCATGTGCACGCGAGCAGAGGTGTAGTAATCGCCGGAAAAGAAGATGGTGCGGCCCCCTTCGCTGATGGAGAACCAGGCGCTGCCGGAGCAGTGGCCGCTGCGGCCCCAGATGAGCGAGATGCCGCCGGGCAGCTCCGCCGCCGTATAGGGCAGGCACAGGCCCTCGAGGATGACCGGCTGATCGATCGGCGCGGTGAGCTGGCGCGCGGTTTCCGTCGTGGTGACGACACGGCCGTGGAAGCCCATGTTGTACAGGTGCTCAAGCGCGCCGGACTGGTTTTCGTGCGAGTGGGTCAGAAAGAGGTACCGCGCGGAGCGGATCTGCTCAGGCGTCAGATGGGGCAGCTCGTCGCCGGCATAGCAGCGCTGATAGCCGCAGTCCACGATGAACGATACTTGATTGCCCTGAACAAAATAACAGTGGCGCTGCTGGTTGCAGGGCTCGCCTGTCAGATAGAGCTTCATGTGTACCTCCTGCATGCGCGCGCATCCGCCGCGGCGCCTCGAAATCTGAACGAATAAGCATAGTATAGCCGAAAGCAATCGGTCAGTAAACCCGTCAAAATCCACGAAAGTTCCATGATCGTTCATGCAAGTCCTCATAATGTCAAAAAAAGTTCAGAATTTGTCAGGATTTTCTTTGGTTTTGTACGGATTCCGTGGTAGAATACGGAAGACAGAAAAGAAGATTGATCCGCATATTCGGGAAGAAATGCGGCTGCTTGAACGTCTATATGGGTGAATATGGAAAGCCTTTACAGCCTCTTTGAGGCTGACGGCGGGATGGGGTGAGAGCATGAGGAAGAACATCAGGCGCGCGGCGCTTGTCTGCGCGCTGCTTGCGCTGCTGCCTGCGCTGGCGCTGGCGCAGAGCGCGGTCATCGACAACGGCAGCGATCCGGGGAGCCGGCTGAACCTGCGCAGCGCGCCCAACCGGGACGCACAGGCGGTGGGCAAGTTTGTCAGCGGCACTCGGGTGGAGATCCTGGCCGACGCGGGCGACGGCTGGTCGCAGGTGAAAATCGGCGGCGGGCACAATGCCGTGACGGGCTATATGATGACGCAGTACCTGAAGAGCGCCAGCAGCGTGGACGCGCGGGAGAGCCGGCAGGTGACCTCGCCCTACGGCACGCAGTCCGTCGTGCTGCGCAATCAGCCGTCCAATTCCTACGACGCGGTGACAATGCTCATGGTTGGCGAGACGGTGACCGTCATCGGCGTGAGCGGGGATTTCTGCTTCGTGCAGACGGGCGATTCGTCCGTGGGCTGCCTGGCCGGCAATGAGCTGAAATGACACATAAAAAGCGGGAGCTTTTACCGGCTGAGCAGCCGGCAGAAGCTCCCGTTTGCGTTTTTAGCCAGATCTTCCGGGGATTGACCGCGCAGCGCCGCAGCGGTGCGCACGGAGGCGGCGAGCACGTCCGGCAGTCTTTCCGTCGGCATGTCGCCCAGCGCCCAGCGCACGGCGCTCATGCCGTCCGTCTCAAACAGAATCCGGTCGTCCGCCGCCAGGCGCGCGACGGCCTGCACGCAGGGATTGTGCGCCACGTCCGGGCCGACGGTGAAATAGCAGCCCTGCGCGAGAAAGCGGTCAAGCGCGTCCGGCCCGCCCGAGTACCAGTGTACGATCACCGGGTGGGGAAAGCCCTCCACGGCTTTGGCAATCTCCATTTCACAGCCCTTGGTGTGCAGCACGATGCCCTTCCCGTGCGCGGCGGCCCAGTCGAGCTGCGCGGCAAATACCCTGCGCTGCGCGTCCATGGGCGTATCGCACCAGACGCTGTCCAGCCCGATCTCGCCCACGAGCGCGGCGCGCGCCATGTAGGGCAGCAGGTCGTTCAGACTGACAGCATCGGCGTGCCACGGGTGCACGCCCACGGTCAGCGTGAGGACGGGGTACTTTTCCGCAAGCGCCTGCCCCTGCGCGGCTTGCTCTATGCTGCCGCAGGAGAGCATCGTGCGGATGCCCAGCCGCTGGCGCAGCACCAGCTCCTGCGCGTCGCCCGCGTGGGCGTGCGCGTCGTAGACGATCATGCTCCTTCCCCCTTGATGCAGCGGTAGATTTCTCCGCGCAGCGCGCCCTGGTCAAAGAGCCATTCGCGCGTGCGGTTCGGCTCGGTGATGGTGAATTCGCGCACGATGTGCGCCGGGCTGCCGCCGAGGATCAGGATGCGGTTGGAGAGGTAGATCGCCTCGTCCACATCGTGCGTGACCAGCAGCGCGGTGCGGGAGAGGCGCTTGCGCATGGAGAGCAGCCACTCCTGCATGTCCCCGCGGGAGATCACGTCCAGCGCGCCGAAGGGCTCGTCCAGCAGCAGGATGTCCGCGCTGCACAGCGATGTGCGCAGAAAGGCCGCGCGCTGGCGCATGCCGCCGGACAGGCTGGCGGGATACAGGTTCTCGCAGCCGGCCAGGCCGAATTCGGCAAAGCGCGGCTTCGCCTCCTCCAGCGCCTCCTTGCAGTGGCCGTGGATGCGCCCGTACAGGCAGACGTTTTCCAGGATCGTCTGCCAGGAGAAGAGCAGGTCGCTCTGGGGCATGTAGGCAAAGTGCCCGCTCACGCCGGTGAACGGCGCGCCGTCCACCCGCATCTCGCCCGCGTCCGGCGTGAGGCTGCCGGAGAGCAGGTTGAGGATGGTCGACTTGCCGCCGCCGGACGCGCCCAGGATGCTCACAAACTCCTGCGGCATCACGGAAAAGGACAGATCGCGCAGGACCTCCCTGCTGCCGTAGGAGAAGGAGAGGCCCCGAACCTCGAGCTTGGGGATCACTGGCCGGCCTCCGGCAGGAATTCGTTGGTGTAGCAGGTTGCGGCTGGGATGGCGCTCTCCAGCACGCCGTACTGCACCAGCAGGTCGGTGTAGCCGTTCCAGACCTCGTCCTTCATCTCGCCCCAGCGCGGCGCGTCCTCGGCGTACTTGGGCGCAAGGTAGTTCTGGGAGATGGTCAGCATCTCCAGGCTGTAATCCGGCGCGTACTTCTGCAGGATCTTCGCGCTCTCGTCCGGGTTGGCGATGGCATACGCGTAGCCGCGGGACGTGGCGGCGAGGAACTTGCGCACGGTCTCCGGGTTTTCCTCGATCATCCTGTTGCTGGTGATGATGACGGGCGTGTAGTAGTCCAGGCGCTCATCGTACTGGCGCAGCTCCATGTAGTTGATCGGGAAATTGTTCAGCTGGCACTTGACGTTGTCCCAGCCCTCGAAGAACCACATGACGTCCACGTTCTTCTCCAGCGCGGCGAAGCCGGAGCCGTCGGAGATGACGATGTTCAGCTTGGAGAAGTCCGCGCCCATGCTGTCCATGACGGCGTGGAGCGTCGCGGCCTCGCCCGGGCCGCCCCAGCTGGAGTAGGTCTTGCCCTCAAAGTCCGCCGGGGAGGTGATGTTCTTGCTCACCGCGGTGGCGAAGCCGGAGGTGTTGTGCTGAATGACGGCGGCGATGGCACGGATGGGCAGCGGGTCCTTGCTGGCGATGGCCATGGTGACCTCTTCCTGATAGCTGATGCCGAAGTCGCCCTTGCCGACGGCCACGAGCGTGGCGGTCGCGCCCTCGGTCGGCTCGATGATCTGCACGTTCAGGCCCTCCTCGGCATAGTAGCCGTTCTCGAGGGCGACGTACATGCCGGTGTGGTTGGTGTTGGGCACATAGTCAAGGATCACGGTGACGTCCTCGCAAAGGCCGAGGGCCGGCACGAGGAACAGGAGCGCGAGCAGGGCAATGAGCAGCCTTTTCATACGTTTTTCTCCTTTTTCATATGGGTTTGCGGGGTGAGCACGCGCTGCATCAGGCGGATCAGCCCGTTCATGGCGAGGCTGAGCAGGATGATGACCAGCACGCAGGCGAAGACCTTGTCCAGCATGTAGCTGTTTTTGACGCGCAGCAGGTAGTAGCCCAGGCCCGCCTGCGAGGCGATCCACTCGCCGACGACCGCGCCGCTGACGGAGTACGTCGCCGCGACCTTGAGGCCGGACAGGAGCGAGGGCAGCGAGGCGGGCATCTTGGCGAGCGTGTAGAGCTGCAGGCGGCTGGCGCCGTAGGTGCGCAGCAGGTTCACATAGCCCGCGTCCACCTCGGCCATGCCGTCGGCAAAGCTCACGGCGATGGGGAAGAAGCACATCATCGTGACCGTGAGGATCTTGGGCGCCAGGCCGAAGCCCATGTAGATGATGAAGATCGGCGCGAGGACGATCATGGGCACGGTCTGCGTGATGACGAGGATGGGATAGACGCAGCGCTTGAACGTGGGGAGGGCGTCCATCAGCACGCCCAGCACGAGCGCGAGCACCAGCGAGATGCCCATGCCCAGCAGCGCCTCGGCCAGGCTGATAAAGGCGTGACGCGCGAGCGTCGGGATATCGCCGATCAGCGCGGCGATCACCTGCGTGGGCGCGGGCAGCACGTAGAGGGGAATGTGCAGCATCCGCACGCACGCCTCCCAGAGCAGCAGGAGCGCGCAGATGAGCACGACGGGCAGCGATTTTTTCAAATGGGCATCCCTCCGGAATCAAACATCGTCGTATTCTCGCCTGATCGCTTTTCACCGCGCGAAGCGAAGAAGGGGACCGGAGCCTGCCGCCGCTAGTAGCGGGAAACAGGCAGGCGGAGCGTCGGGAATCGCAAGGAGCGCTTGCGCGACTATGCGAGTTCCCCGGACAATGTCCCCGAGCGGGTCTTAGGGCGGCAGCCCTAACGTCTCCCAACCGGCAAAAAGAAAGCCGCGGGGGACGCATGGTCCCCCGCGGCATGCGGGCAATGTGTGCGTCCCTTCGTTGGCATGACCCAAATCAGGTTCAAAGGGTCGAAGCTATGGCTTCCTCTCAGCCCGGCACACGGACTCCCCTGCGGTGATGACGCTGTGATTATACACCGCCGAAGGCGGCCTTGTCAATGATCGTTATTTCGCGTAGCCTACGCGCATGACCACGCCCTGCGCGAAGTCGCCGAACTTCTCGCCGAACAGGTTCAGCCCGCCGACGTGCTCGCTGTCCGCATGGACGCCCACACGCAGGGAGACATAGTCCCGCGCGCCCAGCGCCAGGTCGCCCAGCGTCACGCCGGAGAGTTCCTCGCCGTCCAGCAGGCTGTGCGCACCGTCCACGCGCCAGGTCTTGAGCAGGCCGAACTGGCTGGACGTGTCGCTCCACCAGGACGGATTGAGCCGGCCGCGCCGCCCGCCGTAGTCGCCCGGGCTCACCCAGGTGCCCAGCGTCACGCCGTTGACCGCGACGTGGATGTCGCTCTTGAAGTCCTCGCGGTACATCGGCGCGTTGGAGGACATCTCCATGGAGAACTCGATGAACGCGACCTGAGAAGGGTCGATCTCGCCCAGAGAGAAGCGGTACTCCAGCTCGCCGGAGCGGAACCAGAGCATCTGTGCGCGGAAGCGGTCCGGATGATAGAACGCGCGCGGGGCGTTCGTCTCGCCGATCCACGCATGCTCGGAGACGATGCCGCATTCGGACGTGATGTTGTCAGCGGAGGAATAGCTGCCGATGGGCAGCTGCATGGTCAGCGCGCTCATGCCGTCCTGCATCTCGGGCGTCAGGCGCATGCTGACGGAGTCGATGCGCCGGGAGCACAGCTTCATGGCGCCGCGGATGCCCGGCTGAATCTCCGCGGAGATCAGGCCCGCTTCCTCCAGCTGGCGCACGTTGAGCGCGGCGGTGGAGACCGGCAGGGCAAGCGCCTCCGCCAGCTCGTTGACGTTCATGGGGCGGATGCTCAGCAGCGCAATCATCCTGACGCGCATGGGGGAGGACAGCGCCTTGGCCACGGGGCAAAGGCGCTCGATCTCGCTGAGCGAGAGAGAAATGTGTCGGTTTTCGTCGGCAGCGATGGACATGGGCCACACCTCCTTCTTCTTGCTGGCGGAGGCGTCACGCACGCGCCTCCGCACAATTCGTCAAGAGATGGCTTATTATAGAACAAAAACTGTTCAAATACAAGAATTATTTTGCTGATTTGACAAAAAATACCGTTTTTCTTTGAAAAACGGCATTTTCTGTGCATCAGTATTCGGCTTTGACGAACCGGCGGAAGGCTTCAAGCGATCGCTTCACCTTGTCCGTACCCACACAATATGCAATGCGGAAGTAACCCGGCGCGCCGAAGCTGTCGCCCGGCACGAGGATGAGGTCGTACCGCAGGGCCTTTTTGGAGAAGGCCACGGCGTCCGCCTCCAGCGCCTTGGGGAACATGTAGAACGTGCCGCCCGGGCGCACGATCTCAAAGCCGAGGCGCGTGAGCTCGTCGTAGAGCAGGTTCATGTTCGTCTCATAGACGGACAGGTCCGCCGTCATGCCGCAGCAGTCCGCGACGGCTAGCTGCATCAGCGCGGTGGGGCAGTTGTGGCCGATGCCGCGGGAGATCTGCCCGCACATGGTCGCCAGCATTTTGGAGACGCCGCTGGCCGGATTCACCGCGACGTAGCCGATGCGGTCGCCCGGCAGCGACAGCGACTTGGAGAAGGAATAGCACGAGAGCGTGCGCGGATAGAACCGGGAGACGTAAGGGATGTCCTTGCCGTCAAAGACGATCTCGCGGTACGGCTCGTCGGAGATGAGCCAGATGTCGTGGCCGAACTGCTTCTCCTTCGCCGTGAGGAGCTCCGCCAGCCGGGTCAGCGTCCGGGCGGAGTAGACGGCGCCGGAGGGGTTGTTGGGCGTGTTGACGAGCACGGCGTGCACGCTTTCGGTCAGCATCTGCTCGAACGCGTCGAAGTTGATCTGGAAGTCGGCAAAGCTGGCCGGAACGACGCGCAGCCTCGCACCGGTCAGGTTCACATACGGGTTGTACTCCGGGAAGAACGGCGCGAAGGTGAGAATCTCGTCGCCCGGTGCGGTGACCAGACGGAACGCGTGCGCCAGCGCGCCGGCCGCGCCGCTGGTCATGAAGATGTCCTCGCCCTTGTAGTTCATGCCAAAGCGGCGATTGAGCGACGCGGCAATCTTTTCGCGCACCGCGGGAATGCCCAGGCTCGGGCTGTAGCCGTGCACGAGCATCGGGTCGCCGGTCTGGATCAGCTCGATCAGCCTGTCGTTGTAGGCGCTGGGCACGGGCACGCTCGGGTTGCCCAGGCTGTAGTCAAATACGTTCTCGTAGCCGATTTCATGGCCGCGCGCGGTGGCGTACTCGCTCAGCTCGCGGATGACGGATTTGCCGGAGAGCATGCTCTGGTATTGCTTGGAGATCATGGCGCATTCCTCCTTTTGTTCGGAAAGTCCTTTTGCAAAGCATCGTGCTCGGGCGCAGAGCAGCAGGATTTGCAGTGCTTTGTCGGTGATGCCGCCGGCAGCATGCCGGTTATTTGGCGAGCGTGAGGGCCTGATCGATGGCCGCCAGCTCGTCGGGGGTCAGCGCGGGAAAGTCAAGGCACGCGATGTTTTCGATCACCTGCTCCGGCCGGCTCGCGCCGATGAGCGCGGAGGTGACGACGCCGTCGCGCAGCGTCCACTGGAGCGCAAGCTGCGCCAGCGTCTGGCCGCGCTGCGCGGCAATCCCCGAAAGCGCCGCCGTGCAGGCGCGCAGCTTGTCGTCGATCATCTCAGGCTTCAGGTACCGCGGGTCGTGTCCCGCGCGGCTGTCCGCCGGGATGCCGTTCTGGTATTTGCCTGTCAGCCTTCCGCCGGCGAGCGGGGAGAAGACGATGGCGCCCACGCCCTCCTCACGCAGCACGTCGGTCAGGCCATCCTCGATCCACCGGTCGAGCATGTTGTAGCGCGCCTGGTGGATGAGCATCGGCGTGCCCATTTCGCGCAGCGTTTTGACGGCGATCCTCGTCTGCTCGGCGCTGTAATTGGAGATGCCGACGTAGAGCGCCTTGCCGCTGCGCACGATCTGATCCAGCGCGCCCATCGTCTCCTCGATCGGCGTTTCCGGATCCGGACGGTGATGATAGAAGATGTCGACGTAGTCGAGGTTCATGCGCTTCAGGCTCTGGTCGAGGCTGGCGATCAGGTACTTGCGGCTGCCGTGGTCGCCGTACGGGCCCTTCCACATGTCGTAGCCGGCCTTGGTGGAAATGATCAGCTCGTCGCGGTGCGGCTTCCAGTCGCGCAGGAAGTGCACGCCGAAGCTGCGCTCGGCTTCGCCGTAGGGCGGGCCGTAGTTGTTGGCGAGGTCAAAGTGCGTGATGCCGTGGTCAAACGCGGTGCGCAGGATGGCCTGCTGCGTGCCAAAGGGCGTGATATTGCCGAAGTTGTGCCACAGGCCCAGCGACAGCGCGGGCAGCTTCAGGCCGCTTCTGCCGCAGCGGCGGTAGGTCATGGCGTCGTAGCGGGTTTCAGCGGGGATGTACGTCATGGGATCCCTCCTGTTGAAAGCATATCAATGGGGATATTGTAGCACAGATCGCGAGGGTTGAAAAGAAAAAGCTCGGCAACATGTCCAAAGGAAAACGGCCCGTGTGTTGACGCGGGCCGCGAAATGGTGTAGAATGTAGTCAAGAGGTTGGCCCCTCGTACGAATGCGTTCCGCTTATGCGGAGTTTATCCGGGAGAAAAGCTCAAGCCGCCGGTAGATGGCACTCTACACGGCGGCGTCGCTTTTACATGCCCTTGCCGAGCGCGTAAACAGCGAGGAGCAGAGAGAGCAGCGAAAACACCCAGCCGGTGACGGTGAGGAAATCGTTGTTCTTCATGCGTACCACCTTCTTTCGTATCGCAGAAAGCAGGCCGCATCCGTGCAAGTCCTCTTGACTACGGGAATATCATAGCACAGCCCCGCCGCAAAGACAAGCGGCGGGGCTGATATCGTGTATTCAGTCGGTATATTCGACCCGCCGGCTCTTTTCCAGCACGGGCCTGAGGTACTGGCCGGTATAGCTGGCCTCGCACGCGGCGACCTCCTCCGGCGTGCCCTCACACACCAGCGTGCCGCCGCCGTCGCCGCCCTCCGGCCCCAGGTCGATGACGTAGTCGCAGGCCTTGATCACGTCGAGGTTGTGCTCGATGATGAGCACGGAGTTGCCGCCCGCGGCGAGCTGGCGCAGCACGCCCACCAGGCGCTCGCAGTCGGCCATGTGCAGTCCGGTCGTCGGCTCGTCGAGCACATAGAAGGTCTTGCCCGTGCTCGTGCGCGAGAGCTCCGTGGCCAGCTTCACGCGCTGGGCCTCGCCGCCGGAGAGCGTGGTGGAGGGCTGGCCGAGGCGGATATAGCCTAGGCCCACGTCGTAGAGCGTCTGCAGCTTGCGGGAGATGCGCGGATACGCCGAGAAGAAATCGAGCGCCTCCTCGACGGTCATATCGAGCACGTCGGCGATGGACTTGCCCTTGTAGGTGACCTCGAGCGTCTCGCGGTTGTAGCGCTTGCCCTTGCAGACCTCGCAGGGGACGTAGATGTCCGCCAGGAAGTGCATCTCGATGCGCAGGATGCCGTCGCCGGAGCAGCTCTCGCAGCGGCCGCCGCGCACGTTGAAGGAGAAGCGGTTCTCCTTGTAGCCGCGCGCCTTGGCCTCCGGCGTGGCGGCGAAGACCTTGCGGATCATGTCAAACAGGCCGGTGTACGTCGCCGGGTTGCTGCGCGGGGTGCGGCCGATAGGGCTTTGGTCGATGGCGATGACCTTGTCCAGCTGCTCAAGGCCCGCGATGCCGTCACAGTCCCCGGGGCGCGTGCGCGCGCGGTTGAGGTCGCGCTGAAGGGTCTTGTAGATGATCTCGTTGACCAGTGAGGACTTGCCGCTGCCGGACACGCCGGTGACGACGGCCATCACGCCCAGCGGGATGTTCACGTCGAGATTCTTGAGGTTATGCGCGCGCGCGCCCCTGACCGTCAGCCAGCCCGAGGGCTGCTTGCGGCGCACGGGCACCGGAATGCCGCGCCGGCCGGACAGGTACGCGCCGGTGATCGATTCCGGGCAGGCCATGATCTCCTGCGCGGTGCCCTGGGCGATCAGCTGACCGCCGTGCTCGCCCGCGCCGGGGCCGATGTCCACGATCTGGTCCGCGGCCATCATGGTGTCCTCGTCGTGCTCCACGACGATCAGCGTGTTGCCGAGGTCGCGCAGGTGCTTGAGCGTGGCGATGAGCTTCGCGTTGTCGCGTTGGTGCAGTCCGATGCTCGGCTCGTCGAGGATGTAGAGCACGCCGACCAGTGAGGAGCCGATCTGTGTCGCCAGGCGGATGCGCTGTGCCTCGCCGCCGGAGAGCGTGCCCGCCGCACGCGAGAGCGTGAGATACCCCAGACCCACGTCGCTGAGGAACCGCAGGCGCGCGTCGATCTCCTTGAGGATCGGCCCGGCGATCATGGCGCTCTGCGGGCCGAAGGAGAGCGAGGCAAAGAAGCTGCGCGCCGCGGTCACGGAGAGGTCGGACACGTCTGCGATGGATTTGCCGCCGACGGTCACGGCGAGAATTTCCGGGCGCAGGCGCTTGCCGCCGCAGTCCGGGCAGGGCGTCTGGGTCATAAGGGCGTCGTAATAGGCCTTGGTGGAATCGCTGGTCGTCTCGTTTGCGCGGCGCTCGGTCGTGGTGATCACGCCCTCAAACGGCGCGGTGAACGTGTGGCTGTCGCCATTGGGCCGGGTGTACTGGATTTTGAGCGGCTCGCCCTTGCTGCCGTAGAGGATGACGTCCAGCGTTTCTTTGGGCAGCTCGCACAGCGGGGTATCCAGCGAGAAGCCGTACTTCTCGCTCAGCGCCGTGAAGAACATGTGCGCCTGCGTGCCGGGCTCGCTGGTGTTCCAGCCCATGACATTGAAGGGATTTTCATGGATGGACTTCGTCCAGTCCGGGATGACGAGGTCGGGGTCGATCTTCTGCAGCACACCCAGGCCGGAGCACGTCGGGCACGCGCCGAACGGGCTGTTGAAGGAGAAGGAGCGCGGGGCCAGCTCCTCCATGGAGACGCCGCAGTCCGGGCAGGCGAGGTTGGAGGAGAAGAGCATTTCGCGCTCGCCCGGACCGATATCCGCGATCACGACGCCGCCGGAGAGCGCGAGCGCGGTCTCCAGCGAGTCGGTCAGGCGGGCCTTGATGTCCTCGCGCAGGATCAGGCGGTCCACGACGACCTCGATGGTATGCTTCTTCTGCTTGGCGAGCGCCGGCGCCTCGGCGACGTCGACAATCTCCCCGTCGATGCGCGCGCGCACGAAGCCCTGCTTGGCGATGCTTTCGAGCACCTTGACGTGCTCGCCCTTCTTGCCGCGCACGAGCGGCGCAAGCAGCTGCACGCGCGTGCGTTCGGGCAGAGCGAGCATCTGATCGACCATCTGATCGACGCTCTGTTTGCTGATCTCCCGGCCGCACTTGGGGCAGTGCGCCACGCCCACGCGCGCGTAGAGCAGGCGCAGGTAGTCGTGAATCTCCGTCACCGTGCCGACGGTGGAACGGGGGTTCTTGCTGGTGGTCTTCTGGTCGATGGAGATGGCCGGGGAGAGGCCGTCGATGGAATCGCAGTCCGGCTTCTCCATCTGCCCGAGGAACTGGCGGGCATAGGAGGACAGCGATTCCACATAACGGCGCTGGCCCTCGGCGTAGAGCGTGTCAAACGCGAGGGAGGACTTGCCGCAGCCGGACAGGCCGGTAAAGACGATGAGCTTGTTGCGTGGCAGCGTCAGGTCAAAGCCCTTGAGGTTGTTCTGGCGCGCGCCGCGGATGACGATGGTATCCTGCATGGGGGGGCTGAGAACACATCCGCTGCAGCGGAGGACCTCATCCGTCATGCCTCCGGCATGCCACCTTCCCCAGAGGGGGAAGGCTGGGTTGCCTGGCCCTCCCTTTTGGGGAGGGTGCCCGAAGGGCGGGTGAGGTCCCGCCCGCAGGCGTTATGCGTGCGACAGCGCGGGAAAGCACAGCCCCTGCGTCTGCACCGCGCGCAGCGCATCGCCCAGGATGAACAGGCGGTAATCCTCGCCGCCGTCCCAGGGCTGGGCCTCAAACCACTTCGCGTCCGATGCCTCCGGCGCAAAGCCGAGCCGCGCAACGGGCGCGTCGATCCGGGAGAGAATCTCCTCAAGCGGCAGTCGCTGCGCGCACAGCACGCTCTGCAGGACGGTCTCACCGTCCTCGCGGCCCAGGACGCAGAAGGCGTCCAGCTCCGGACAGTAGCGCACGGTCTTCATGCTCCGCGTGTAGAACAGGTGCAGGCTGCGCCGGTTGAGGTGCTCCAGAGCGGAACGGGCCGCGCTGTCTTGCAGGGCCTCCCGGTAGCGTGCGGCCAGGGCCGCGTCCTCGCGGTTCACGGGCAGGAACCTCGCGGATGCCTCGCGCCGGGCGGCACGGTCTGCCAACGCCTGCCGCGCATCCTCCCGCAGCGCATAGCGCGTCTCCGTGATGCGCGAAAAGCCCAGGCTATCGTAAAAGCCCAGCGCGCTCAGGTCGCCGAAGAGGTAAAAGCCGTCGCAGTCGCCGCGCATGTCGTCCATCGCCACGCGCATGAGCTGCGAGGCCAGCCCCCGGCGGCGGAAGGCCTCGTCGGTCAACACTGTGCCCAGCTGGATGTAATGGCGCTCCTGTCCGTTTTGCAGGAAGTGCATCCGGTTGACGGAGACGTTGACGATCATCCGATCGCCGTCCATCAGGGCATACGGCAGGTAGTCTCCCTCCCAGCCGCCGGCGGCGTACCAGCCCTCAAAATCGAAGCCGAAAGTCTTGCGCGTCAGCGCGTTCAGCGCGGCGCGCAGGCGGTCGTTTTCCATGTAGTGCCTGATCAGTTCCATGTGCGTTCCTCGTGTGTGGTTTATGCCTTCACATAGCGGCTGCGCCGCTGGCGGCGCTTTCTCTGCGGCACGGCGACCGTCTCCTCGGCGATCTCCTCGGGCGACTTGCCCTGGAGCTCGAAGAGCTTGTCGCGCAGCTTGGCCGCCAGCTCGAAGTCGAGGTTGGCCGCGGCTTGCAGCATCTTTTCCTCCGTGGAGCAGATGAGCAGGTGCAGCTCGTCCTCGGTTAGCTGCTTTTTGGGCTGCTGCGCGGCGGCGCGGCGCTTGTCCGCGCTCTCCGGCGTGCCGCCGATCTGCAGCAGGTCGCGGACGGATTTCATGACGGTTCGGGGCACGATGCCGTGCGCTTCGTTGAACGCCTGCTGAAGCTGCCGCCTGCGCTGCGTCTCAAAGATCGTCTTGTTGATGCTCTCGGTCATGTGGTCCGCGTACATGATGACGCGGCCCTCGGCGTTGCGCGCGGCGCGGCCGACGGTCTGGATCATGCTCACCTCGCTGCGCAGGAAGCCCTCCTTGTCCGCGTCCAGGATCGCGACCAGCGCGACCTCCGGCAGGTCGAGACCCTCGCGCAGCAGGTTGATGCCCACCAGCACGTCGAACACACCCAGGCGCAGGTCGCGGATGATCTCCTGGCGTTCCATGGTCTGCACGTCGGAGTGCAGGTAGCGCACCTTCACCTTCATCTCGGTCAGGTAGGCGGTCAGGCTCTCGGCCATCTTCTTGGTCAGCGTGGTCACCAGCACGCGGAAGCCCGCCTGCGTCACCTTCTGAATCTCGGCGTAGAGGTCGTCCACCTGTCCGGTGGCGGGGCGCACGTCGATGAGCGGGTCGAGCAGACCCGTCGGGCGGATGATCTGCTCGACGACCTGGCCGGCGCGTTCCAGCTCGTACGGCGCGGGCGTGGCGCTGACGCAGATGAGCTGGCCGATGCGCGCCTCGAACTCCGGGAACGTGAGCGGGCGGTTGTCAAACGCGCTGGGCAGGCGGAAGCCGTAGGAAACCAGCGCCTGCTTGCGCGCGCGGTCGCCGTTGTACATCGCGCGGATCTGCGGCAGGGTGACGTGGCTCTCGTCCACAAAGACGATGTAGTCCTCCGGGAAGTAGTCCAGCAGCGTGTACGGCGCGTCGCCGGGCTTGCGCCCGTCGAAGTAGCGGGAGTAGTTCTCGATGCCGGTGCAGTAGCCCAGCTCGCGCAGCATCTCGATGTCGTAGCGGGTGCGCTGGGCGAGGCGCTGCGCGGAGAGCAGATCGCCCTCCTGCTTGAGCTCCGCCACGCGCACGTCGAGGTCGTGCTCGATGTCCTCGATGGCGCGGTCGATCGTTTCGCGCGGGGTGGCGTAGTGCGTCGCCGGATAGACGGAGACGTGCGCCAGCGTCATGAGCACATGGCCGGTCACGACGTCGATGGCGCTGATGCGGTCGATCTCCTCGCCGAAGAACTCCACGCGCAGCGCGCTCTTCTCATAGCCCGCCAGGAAGATCTCGACGACGTCGCCGCGCACGCGGAAGGTGCCGCGGTCAAATTCGACGTCGCTGCGGTCATACTGGATCTCCACCAGCGCGCGCACGAGGTCGTCGCGCTCCATGGTCATGCCCGGGCGCAGCGAGATCATCATGCCCTCGTACTCGCTGGGGTCGCCCATGGAGTAGATGCAGGAGACGGATGCGACGACGATCACGTCCCGGCGCTCGCGCAGGGCGGCGGTGGCGCTGTGCCGCAGGCGCTCGATCTCCTCGTTGACGGAGGAATCCTTCTCGATATAGGTGTCCGTGGAGGCGATGTAGGCCTCCGGCTGGTAGTAATCATAATAGGAGACGAAGTACTCGACCGCGCTGTCCGGAAAGAACTCGCGGAACTCCGCGCACAGCTGCGCGGCAAGCGTCTTGTTGTGCGCGATGACCAGCGTGGGCCGCTGCACGCGCTCAATGACGGAAGCCATCGTGTAGGTTTTGCCCGAGCCGGTGACGCCCAGCAGCACCTGGCAGGGCATGCCGGAGGCTACGCCTTCGGCGAGCGCCTCAATGGCCTGCGGCTGATCGCCCTGGGGCTTGAAGGGGGACTTGAGCACAAAGCGTCCTTCCTGCATGGGAACCTCCCTGTCGTCCTTGGATGATGGAATGAGCCCATTATAGCATGAATTAAAAAAGGGAACAAGCGTTCCACTCTATTTTATCTGGGATTTGCGTGAAAATGCAAAGGTCAGGGAAGAACAAAGAAAAAACTTTTTGGCCAATCCGAAGAAAATGAAGGGAAAGGGGGTCAAAATGAACATTTCTAAAGCGGTTAATTCAAAATTCGTCGCATAATTCGGCTGCCTGCATCTGGTAACCGCTTGCATTGCAGGGCGCGATTTCCAGTCCTGAAATCGGGGGAGACGCAGAAAAAGCGTGCGAAAACGGGGCGCGAATGCTATAATAATACCAACAAGAGGCGGTTGAAACGTTCGAGGCCGCCTCGCTCATCAAAGCATAATTTCCCGATTTACCAGCATCAAAGGAGAATGAGCCATGACTGCTATCTTCGTCTTCGCCGCGCTGATCGCTGTGAACGTCGCGTACACCATCTATGACAGCCGCCGTGCTGCTGTCGCCAGCCAGATCGATGACTACTATCGCATCGAGTACAAGAAGAGCTACAACCTCAGCAACGAGACCTATTGATTCGGGAAATCGATATAGAATTGCGGGCCGGAGCAGACGCTCCGGCTTTTTTCATATCCTAGGAAATTGCGCAAAGAATCATGAAGCGGGCACGGGCAAGACGCCTGATTGCGCTTGTGTTTTCCCGCTTCATCTGTTAGAATAAACCGTATACTATGGCTAAAACTGCAAAATGGGGATGAAGGGAGAACCTTTCAGATGGATATGAAACAGATCATCGCCGGCCGCATCGCAGACGCGGCGCAGGCGAGCTTTGAAAACTGCGCCCTGACCGTGGCCGATGTGACGGCCATGCTCGAGACGCCGCCGGACAAGAAGCTGGGCGACTATGCGCTGCCGTGCTTCCGCCTGTCCAAGACGCTGCGCAAGGCGCCGCAGATGATCGCCTCCGCGCTGGCGGAAAAGATGAGCGGCGAGGAGATCGACCGCGTCGAGGTCGTGGGCGGCTATATGAACATCTTCGTCAGCCGCGGCAGCCTGGCCGAGGGCATCGTGAAGGCCGTGCTGGCCAACCCGGGCCGCTGGGGCTCCTCCGAGGTGGGCAAGGGCAAGACCGTGTGCCTGGACTATTCCTCCATCAACATCGCCAAGCGCTTCCACATCGGCCATCTGTCCACCACGATGATCGGCCACAGCCTCAAGCGCATCTATGATTTCAACGGATACACCACCGTGGGCATCAATCACCTGGGCGACTGGGGCACCCAGTTCGGCAAGATGATCTGCGCCTACAAGAAGTGGGGCAACCGCGAGGAGGTCGAGGCCGGCGGCGTGCAGGCCATGGTCGATCTCTATGTCCGCTTCCACGCCGAGGCAGAGAAGGACCCGTCCCTGGAGGACGAGGGCCGCGCGTGGTTCAAGAAGATCGAGGACGGCGATCCCGAGGCCATGGAGATCTTCTCCTGGTTCAAGGAGGTCACGCTCAAGGACACCCAGCGCGTGTACGACCTGCTGGGCGTGAGCTTTGACAGCTACAACGGCGAGGCCTTCTACAACGACAAGATGGGCCCGGTCGTCGACGAGCTGCGCGAAAAGGGCCTGCTGGTGGAGAGCCAGGGCGCGCAGGTCGTGCAGCTGGAGGAGTACGGCATGCCGCCCGCGCTGGTGCTGCGCAGCGACGGCGCGACGCTCTACATCACCCGCGACCTCGCCGCGGCGTTCTACCGCCACAACACCTATCACTTCGACAAGTGCCTCTACGTCGTCGCCTACCAGCAGAACCTGCACTTCAAGCAGCTCTTCAAGATCCTGGAGCTGATGGGCCACGACTGGTACAAGGGCATGGAGCATGTCTCCTTCGGCATGGTCTCCTACGAGGGCCGCGCCCTGTCCACCCGCGAGGGCTACGTCGTGTACCTGGAGGATCTGCTGAACAAGGCGATCGAAAAGGCGCGCGAGATCATCGAGGAGAAGAGCCCGAACCTGCCCAACAAGGACGAGGTGGCGCGCCAGGTCGGCGTGGGCGCCGTCGTCTACTTCGACCTGCACAACGAGCGCATCAAGGACATCGACTTCCGCTGGGAGCGCGCGCTCAGCTTTGAGGGCGAGACCGGCCCGTATGTGCAGTACACGCACGCCCGCTGCTGCTCCGTGCTGCGCAAGGCGCAGGCCTATGCGGACGTGGAGCCGGATTACAGCGTGCTGTGCGACGACGAGGCGCTGGACGTGCTGATGCTCATCTCCCGCTTCCCGGAGGTCGTGCGCAAGGCCATGGACCAGAACGAGCCGTCGCTCATCACCCGCCACACCACCTCGCTGGCGCAGGCGTACAACAAGTATTACTTTGAGCACCGCATCATGGAGGAAAACGATCCGGCCGGCAGCGCTGCCCGCGTGAACCTCACCGACGCCGTGCGCGACGTGATCAAAACCGGCCTGTACCTCATCGGCGTGGAAGCGCCGGAGAGGATGTAAGCAGAAAAGGAGCCACAGCCATGGACATTCACGAGCTGCGCGAGCTGATGCTGGATATCGAATGCATGACCGTGCTGCGCCATGTGATGGACAGGTCGGCCATGTCCGCGCTGTACCGTCTGGTGTGCGACTGCGCGGGCGACGGCTGCTCTGAGGAGGAACTGACCTACGCCTACTGCGAGGTCTACAACGCCTGGCTGACGGCAGCCGCGCAGGGAAAGAGCGGTTTTGCCCGCGCTGCGCTGGAGGCGGTGCTCTTTGAGGAGAGCCCGGTGGCGGCGATGTGTGCCCGCGTGGACGCGAGCGCCCTGCCGTACAGCGTGATGAACGCGCTGGGCCACGACCTGGAGGTGCTCGGCCGGCTGACGGCCATCGATCCCGCGATGTTCATGCTGCTGTGCGAGCGCGCGGGCCTGTCCGGCAAGCTGGCGGCGCGCCTGCCGATGTGGGAGCCGGCGCTGGGCGCGCAGCAGTTCGATCCGCGCGTGGACGCGGACATGCTCACCCGCGAGGGTGCGCGACGCGTGGCGGCGTTCTTCCGCAAGCACGGCACCGGCCTGTTCGCCTCCTGCCCGGGCTCAACCTGGGTGGGCGTGAGCGAGAAGTATCCGCTGGGCCTGCGCGGCATCACGAAGCCGGACCCCATCCGCCTGGAGGACATGGTGCTCTACGAGAAGGAGCGCGGCACGCTGGTGGAGAACACCCGGCGGCTGCTCGCGGGCCATCAGGCGTGCAACATCCTGCTCTACGGCGACAAGGGCACCGGCAAGAGCGCCACGGTCAAGGCGCTGCTCTCGAGCATGTGGCTTGACGGCTTGCGCATCGTCGAGGTGCCGCTGGCGCACCTGACCAACCTGCCCACGATCTTCTCCATCTTGCGCGAGCAGCCGGGCAAGTTCATCGTGTTCGTGGACGATCTGGCCTTCAGCGATTCCTGCCCGGAGTACACCGCGCTCAAGACGGTGCTCGAGGGCGGCCTGGAGGCGCGACCGGAGAACGTCGTGGTCTACGCGACGAGCAACCGCCGCAACATCGTGCGGCAGCGCTTCTCCGAGCGGCAGGACGACGTGAACGAGCGCGACACGCTGGAGGAGAAGTTCTCCCTGGCGGACCGCTTCGATCTGCGGCTCACCTTCAAGGCGCCGACGCAGGAGGAATACTTCACCATCTGCCGGGCGCTGCTGGACGCGCGCGGGCTCTCCTACGACTGGGAGACGCTCATGCCGCGCGCCCGCGCCTGGACGGTCAGCCACAACGGCTGCTCCCCGCGCATCGCGCGCCAGTTTGTCGATCTCATCGAGGGCGAGATGGCGCAGGAACAGGCATAATCCGTGCAAAAGCAACGCCGCAGGGGAGAAAGCCCTGCGGCGTTTTTGCAAAGTGGAGATTTGAGAAATAAAAATATCCGGAAGCTTCCGGAATGTGGAGGATATCGGGAGAAATGAGCGCCAAAAAGAGGAAAAAATGGATATTCAGTGCCGTGAGCCTGCTGGTTGGCGCCGCCTGCGCGCTGGTGCTGGGCGCGGTGTTCTACGGCGCAATGGCCTACCAGCTTGCGGGCGGCGAGGCGGCGCAGACCGGAGCAGCGCAGGCAGAGGGCACGCTGGCGCTTGGCGATGCGCAGCCGGTGTCCGAACAGACGCTTGAGGAGCGCCATGGCGGGCAGGACTGCACGGTGCTCGTGCGCCTGTATGAGATGGAGGATGGCACGCAGGCTGAGGCGATCACCGCGCAGCCTGCGGCGTACATCGAACGGCTGTCCGAGGAGAAGTGGACGGCGCAGCTGATCACGGGCTTTGTGCTCGCCGGGATGGACGCGGTGTACGCCGTGCGCGGGGAGGAAGCGATGCTCTGCGCCCGGGAGGGGAATACGGTCTATGCGCTCCTTTCGCAGGCGGACGAGCAGACACTCTACGCGCTGGGCGCGTCAGCCACAGTAGAATAAGGCTCCCTCTCCCTCGGGAGGGAAAAGACAACCGGAGGCGCCGCTGTGACGCTTCCGGTTGTCTGCTTATTCGGATTCCAAAATGGCTTCGACGGTATGCTCCGCACCGCCGTCCGCAGGCAGCACGCCCGAAGCAACGGGCCTGCCGTCCATGGTCAGCGTCAGGCATCCCTTTTCGCCGCCCGCGCGATTGACGATGTGGATGTGGTAGATGCTGCCGCGGAACCGGCGCGTCACGCGCACGTCGGTCATGTCGGACGGCAGGCAGGGGTCGATGCGCAGGCCGTCGTAATCCGGCTTGATGCCCAGGATGCCCTGACTGGCGGCGTAGAACGACCAGGCGGCGGTGCCGGTCAGCCAGGAGTTCTTCGCCTGCCCGGAGCGCGGCGCGTACGGGCCGGCCACCATCTGGCTGTACACATACGGCTCCGTGTGGTGCAGCTGCTGATCGGTGATGTACGCCGGACAGGTGCGCCGGTAGATGTCGTAGGCGCGGTCGCCGTGGCCCAGCACGGTCTCCGCCAGCGTGATCCACGGGTTGTTGTGACAGAAGATGCCGCCATTCTCCTTGTATCCCGGCGGATAGGAGCTGATCTCGCCCAGCTCCACATGGTAGCGCGTGTACGGCGGGGTGAGGATGGCCACGCCGTGCTCGCTGAGCAGACGCTCGCGCACGGAGTCAAGCGCGCGCTGCGCATAGCCCTGCTTGACACCCACGCCGGCCATCACCAGGAAGCCCTGCGGCTCGATGTAGATCTGTCCCTCGTCGCACTCGTGCGAGCCGATCTTGCGCCCGAACGCGTCGTACGCGCGCAGGAACCACGCGCCGTCCCAGCCGTGCGCAAGCACCGCCTGCTCCATGGCATCGCGGCTGGCGGCGACGGCGTCGGCCTCCTCCTGCCAGCCGTACAGGCGGCAGAGCGCCTCGTAATCCGGACAGACGCCCACAAACATGCCCGCGATGAACAGCGATTCCGCCACGCCGGACTCGAAGTTGGCCGTGGTCTGGAAGCTCTCGCCCGGGGTTTCGGAGAAGCAGTTGAGGTTCAGGCAGTCGTTCCAGTCGGCGCGGCCGATCAGCGGCAGGCCGTGCGGTCCCAGGTGCTCCAGCGTGTAGTGGAAGCTGCGCCGCAGATGCTCCATCAGCGGCTGGGCCAGCGCTTCGTCGTTGTCAAAGGGCACCGGCTCGGAGAGGATGGATACATCGCCCGTCTCCTTGATGTAGGCCGCGGCGCCGAAGATCAGCCACAGCGGGTCGTCGTTGAAGCCGGAGCCGACGTCGAAATTGCCACGCTTGGTCAGCGGCTGATACTGGTGGTACGCGCTGCCGTCCGGGAACTGCGTCGCCGCGATATCCAGCAGGCGTTCGCGCGCGCGCGCGGGAATCAGATGCACAAAGCCCAGCAGATCCTGCGTGGAATCGCGGAAACCCATGCCGCGGCCGATGCCGGACTCATAGTAGCTCGCCGAGCGCGACATGTTGAAGGTGACCATGCACTGATACTGGTTAAAGACGTTGACCATGCGGTCGAAGCGCGGCTCGCCGCTTTGCACCTGACAGGTGGACAGCAACGCGTCCCAGTATTCGCGCAGCTGCGCCAGCGCGCGGTCAAACTGCGCCTCGCTGGCAAACTGGTCAAGCAGCGCGTACGCAGGGGCCTTGTTGATCACGCCGGGCGCGATGAACTTCTTGTCCTGCGGATTTTCGCAGTAGCCCAGCACGAAGATGAAGCTCACGCGCTCACCCGGCGCGAGCGTGCCGCGCAGGTGATGACTGCCGATGGGCGCCCAGCCGCTGGCGACCGAGTTGCGGCTGCGCCCCTCAAACACGGCGGCCGGGTGGTCAAAGCCGTTGTATGCGCCCAGGAAGCTGTCGCGGTCGGTGTCAAAGCCGTCGACCGGCGCGTTCACGGCGTAGACGGCGTAGTGATTGCGGCGTTCGCGGTACTCGGTCTTGTGGTAGATGGCGCTGCCCTCGATCTCCACCTCGCCGGTGGAGAAGTTGCGCTGGAAATTGGTCGCATCATCCTGTGCATTCCACAGGCAGAACTCGACAAAGCTGAACAGCGAAACCTCTTTGGCCGTGTCCGTGCGGTTGGTGAGCTCCACGCGCGTCACCAGCGCGTCCACGCCGCGCGGCACCATCGCGGTCTGACACACGCGCAGGCCGTTCTTTTCGCCGGTGATCATCGTGTAGCCCAGGCCGTGGCGGCACTCGTAGGCGTCCAGCGGGGTCTTGACCGGCATCCAGCCGGGCGTGAAGACCGTATTGCCGTCCTTGATGTAGAAGTACTGTCCGCCGGCGTCGGTGGGCACGTTGTTGTAGCGGTAGCGGGTGATGCGCAGCATGCGCGCGTCCTTATAGAAGCTGTAGCCGCCGCCCGTATTGGACATCAGCGTAAAGAACGCCTCGCTGCCCAGGTAATTGATCCAGGGCGAGGGCGTGTCCGGCCGGGTGATCACGTATTCCCGGGCCGTGTCGTCAAAATGGCCATACTCCATGGCGCGTTCGCCTCCTTATTTCAGGAAAGATTCAGGCAAAACAGTCGGATTTGCGCGGGTTATGTCGAAAACGATTTAGACTGCATCCGTGCGGCAGTCCGGTTTTCCAACAATATACAGCATTTCTTTTGTGAGCGCAAGGGCTTTTTTAAGATTCGACGGTTTGAACGAAAACGTATTCGATTTAGATGATCAAAATGACGCGCTTTATGGATAAGTTTTTGTACGGACGAAGTCTGCTTGACCGGAATCCGGAAAAAACATGATCGATTTGTAAAAAAGTATATTGCATTTTTGAACGGATCGTCGTATAATGAGGTCACGAAAACGTTTTAGCCCATTTGAAAGCGTGGTGAACTCCCGTGGCCGTGACCATCAAGGAGCTGTCTGCGGCCTGCGGGCTGTCCGTTTCCACCGTGAGCAAGGCGCTCAACGACTATCCTGACGTTTCCAGCGAGACGCGCGCGCTGGTGCGCGCCACCGCCGAGAGGCTGGGCTATCGCCCCAGCGCCCTGGCGCGCGGGCTGAAGATCGGACGCACCTTCAACCTGGGCGTTCTCTTTGACACCGAAGACGGCGGCCTGACCCACAACTACTTTTCGCCCGTGCTCGAGGCCTTCAAATCCGAGGCCGAGCGCCGCGGCTACGATATCGCCTTCATCACCCACCACCTGGGCAGCAGCCCGATGACGTACCTGGAGCACTGCCTCTACCGCAACGTCGACGGCGTGTGCATCGTCTGCTCCAAGTTTGAGGAGCCCGAGGTGGTCGAGCTGGTTTCCGGCCCGCTGCCGGTGGTGACGGTCGACCACGTCTTCCACGGGCACAGCTGCGTGGAGTCCGAAAACCGCCAGGGCATGACCGCGCTGACGCAGCACATCCTCTCCATGGGGCACAGGCGCGTTGCCTACATCCAGGGCAACAGCGCCTCCGTCACCGCCGTGCGCCTGACCAGCTTTCTGCGCACGATGCACGAGGCGGGCATCGAGGTGCCGGAGGACTATCTCGTGCACAGCATCTACCACAATCCCGCCGCCGCCCGCGCCGCCACCGAGCAGCTGCTCGCCCTGCCCGAGCGCCCGACCTGCATCATCATGTCCGACGACTACGCCGCGCTGGGGGGCATGGAGGCCATCCGCGCGCACGGCCTGCGCATCCCGGAGGACATCTCCGTGGCCGGCTACGACGGCGTGCCGCTTTTGCAGATGTGCCGCCCGAAGCTGACCACCGTCGCCCAGGACACCGCCGCCATCGGCGCGGCCGCCGCGCGCAAGCTCGTGCACCTCATCGAGCAGCCCCGCACCACCTTCCAGGAGACCGTCTCCATCCCGTGCCGGCTGATCCCGGGCGAGACGGTCGGCCCCGCGCCAAAGGGCGCATGACCCGCAGATTCACCTTCCGCGAACCAAACGGGAAGGATGAACAATAAAAAGGAGGTAACACTCATGAAAAAAATCGTTGCCCTGATCATGGCCATCATGATGGTGTGCTCTCTGGTTCCCGCGATGGCGGAAGCCTACACCACCGATTTTGATGTCCCTGCCACCGGCGAAAAGTTCGTCATCTACGCCTGGAACGATGAGTTCAAGGGCATGCTCCAGAATTACTACATCCCGGCCGTCGGCGGCACCGTCGCGGAGGATGGCACCATGACCCTGCCCAACGGCGACCAGATCGAGTTCGTCGTCAACCCCAATGACAACGGCGTCTATCAGCAGAAGCTGGATGCGGCGCTCTCTGCCGGCGAGCACATCGACATGTTCCTCATTGAGGCGGATTACGCGCTCAAGTATGTCGATTCCGAGTACACCCTCCCGCTCGAGGAGATCGGCATCACGGCGGATCAGCTGGCCAAGCAGTATCCCTACACCGTGACCGTCGCCACCGACAGCAACGGCCAGATCAAGGGCTCCTCCTGGCAGGCGGCCCCCGGCCTGTTCCTCTATCGCCGCAGCCTCGCTGAGAAGTACCTCGGCGTGAAGACCCCGGAGGAGATGCAGGAGAAGGTCAAGGATTGGGATACCTTCCTGGCGACCGCACGCGAGGTGAACGAGAAGTCCGCCGGCGCGACCAAGCTGATCCCGTCCAACGGCGACGTGTGGCAGGTTGTCCGCACGGTGCGCTCCACCCCGTGGGTTGATGACGAGATGAACCTCGTGATCGACGACCAGGTCAAGTGGTACTTCGACTTTGCCAAGACCCTGCGCGACGAGAACCTCACCGCTATGGCCAATCCGTGGAGCGAGGCGTGGAACGCCGGCGTCGGCAACGACTCCATCATGGGCTACTTCTTCTCCACCTGGGGCATCCAGTGGACGATGGTCGGCAACTCCGGCGGCTCCAAGCCCGGCGAGGGCACCTATGGCGACTGGGCTGCCGTCAACGGCCCGCAGCCGTACTACTGGGGCGGCACCTGGCTGACCGCCGCGACCACCTGCTCCAACAAGGCGCTGGCCAAGGACATCATCGAGTACTTCACCATCGAAACCGGCTCCATGCAGGACTACTGCCTCAAGTCCAAGGACTATGTCAACAACACCGAAGCGATCCAGGCGATCATCGACGCCGGCTTCTCCTTTGACTTCCTGGGCGGCCAGGATCACTACAGCCTGTTCCAGGCCGTGACCCCGCTGATCGACATCTCCGCGATGAGCGCCTACGACCAGAACATCAACATCTGCATGGATGCTGAGGTCAACGCTTACGCCTCCGGCGAAAAGGATTACGAGACCGCGATTCAGGACTTCAAGGATGCCGTCGTGGACCTGTATCCGGAGCTGACCGCCGAGTAATCATCCGATTCACTCGTCTGTGCCCGCCTGGTGCGGGCCAGTCCGATATGATTGACGAAGGAGGCTCCTTGAGTGTTCAGGGAGCCTCCCTTGCTATTTCACCCGGCAGGCAGAACCCTGCCGCACTGCTTGAGGGAGCGTGAATCGTATGACAAACAAAGCACCGAAAAAGCGGCACGCCAAGGGCGTGGATACGTCCCGATACGGCTACTTCTTTATTGCCCCGTTTTTCCTGATTTATCTGGTTTTCCAGGCCTATCCGCTGCTGAACACCATCTATCTGGCGTTCCAGAAATACATGATCACCGGCACCAACAAGGTCATCGGCCCGACGTTTGTGGGCCTGGCGAATTTCAAAAATGTGCTGGTCAAGGGCAGCACGCTGCAGGCGTTTGAAAACACCGCGGTGATGTGGCTCATCAACTTCATTCCGCAAATTCTGCTGGCGCTGCTGCTGGCCAAATGGTTCACCGACACGCGGCTCAAGATCCGCGGTCAGGGCGCCTTCAAGGTCATGATCTACATGCCCAACATCATCACGGCCGCCAGCATTTCCGTATTGTTCTATTCGCTGTTTGCCTATCCGCAGGGCCCGGTCAACTCGCTGCTGGCGCAGCTGGGTGTGATCGACAAAACACTCTATGCCGACTCCGGCACCGCCGCACTGACGGCCATCTACTTCCTGGAGAAGGGCTGGCACACGCGGCTGATCATCGCGTTCATCAACTTCTGGATGTGGTACGGCCACACGATGATCGTGCTGATCGCCGGCATGCTGGGCATCTCGCCCAGCCTGTTTGAGGCGGCGGAGGTGGACGGCGCAAGCCCGAACCAGATCTTCACCAAAATCACGCTGCCGCTGCTCAAGCCGATCCTGCTCTATACGCTCATCACCAGCCTCATCGGCGGCATGCAGATGTACGACATCCCGCAGATGATGCAGATGCAGGGCTCCCCGGCCAAGACGATGACCATGACCGTGACCATGTACATCATGGAGCTGGTCTATACGGGCACGAAGGACTATGGCCGCGGCGCGGCGGTGTCCGTGCTGCTGTTCCTGGTGACGGCGGTGCTGAGCATCATCCTGTTCTAATATCATGCGCGATAAAGACGCAGCCCGTGAGCGCAAGGCCCAGAAGAAAGCGCGCAAGGAGGCGAGAGCATGAGCAAGAATTCCAGCTACAGCCGCAGCCTTGCGATGGAGCGCGGCGTCATCTACTTCGTGTGCATCGTGCTGTGCCTGATGAGCATCCTGCCCTTCGCCGTGATGTTCGTCAATGCGACGCGTGACAACTACGCCATCCAGCAGGGCATGAGCCTCATCCCCGGCGACCGCCTGCTGATCAACCTCAAGACGCTCAACGAGCGCCAGAATTTCAACGTCCTGCAGGGCATGTGGAATTCCCTGTTCATCGCCACCTGGACGACGGTGCTGGCCCTGTACTTCTCCACGCTGACGGCCTACGGCCTGGTGGTCTACCGTTTCCGCGGGCGCCAGCTGGCCTTCACGTTCATCATGGTCGTACTGATGATTCCGACACAGGTGTCCATGGTCGGTTTCTTCACCTTCATGTTCAAGCTGAACCTGGTCAACACCTACGTCCCGCTGATCGTCCCGGCCATCGCTTCGCCGTCGCTGGTGTTCTTCATGCGCCAGTACATGATCGCCGGCCTGCCGCTGGAGATTCTGGAGGCTGCGCGCATCGATGGCTGCAGCGAGCTGCGCACGTTCAATACCATTGCGATGCCGATGATGAAGCCGGCCCTGGCCACGCAGGCGATCTTCACCTTCGTGGCCAGCTGGAACAAGCTGTTTGAGCCGACGATGCTCATCAACTCGCAGAACAAGTACACCATGCCGATGCTCGTCTCCCTGCTCAAGAGCGACCGCTTCCGCACGGATTACGGCACGGTGTATCTGGCGCTGTCCCTGACGGTGCTGCCGCTGTTCGTGGTCTACTTCGCGCTGAGCAAATACATCATCGCGGGCGTCGCGCTGGGCGGCGTCAAGGAATAAGACCGGACGGAGCCGGGAAGACAGAGGACGGCTCCGCCTGGCTGCAGACGAATCATTCCGGCCGGGTATACGCTGCTAAGGCGCATGCCCGGCCGCGTTGCGTCAGTCGAAGAAGCGCCTGACGTAGCCCGCCATCCAGGCGACCAGCGGCCCCAGGAACAGCGTGATGCCGATGGTCACCAGGCCCACCACGGAGCCCAGCAGGTATCCGCCCAGCATCATCACGAAATCCCACGCCATGCGCACCAGGCGGAACGGCCAGTGCATGCGCGCGGAAATGATCTGCGGAATCGCGTCGTACGGCGCGACGCCCATGTCCACGCACATGTACGTCGATGCGGCCACCAGGAAAAGCAGCAGCGTCGGCACGAAGATGATCAGGCGCGCCGTCAGCGTCAGGCAGGCGAGCGCCGGAATCCTGTCGATCACCGCCATGCAGAACTGCGCCACATAGCCCACCAGCACCATGTTCGCCAGCGTGCCCAAGCCGATGCGGCCCACGTCATAGCGGATGACGATGAGGATCAGCAGGCAGTTGACCAGCAGCTGCAGCGTGCCAAAGGGGATGCCCAGCGTGCGGGAGAGGCCCATGTTCATCACCGTGCAGGGGTCCGCGCCGAAGCCCAGCAGGTTGAACATCGCCACGCCGAAGCCCATCAGCGTCACGGCGACAAACAGCGCCGGCACCCTGCGTTCCATTCTCGGGCGCCTCATGCCCGCGACAAATGCGTACAGCTTTTCTTTCATCGGATGCTTTCCTCCCATGCGGCGCCTGTGCCGCAAGCTCATTCAGGACAGCATTATATCGGAGAACCGGCCAAACATCAAGGCGTTTGTGAGGCTTTACGCCTTTTTTCCGCAGGTTTCACCGTTTTCCTCTTTCAGAGACAGCACTTGTGTGCTATACTGTCCTTAAACCCAAACAGAACTGTGCGAAAGCACGACCAAAGGAGGACTTTCTTTATGAAGAAGCTTCTCACCCTGGCGCTGGCCCTGATGCTGTGCGTCATGTCCGTCGCCGCGATGGCCGACGCCGTCAAGATGGACAAGCTGACCTTCCAGTTCGTCCCGTCCAAGGACGCGGACGTCATCATCACCGGCACCAAGAACCTGCCGGAGCTCGTCAAGGCCGAGATGGCCAAGCTGGGCTACGACATCGGCGAGGTCGAAATCTCCGTCGGCACCAGCTATGAGGCCACCGGCGAGGCGATGTGCGCCGGCGCCATCGACGTGGGCTGGCTGCCGGGCGGCACCTACGCCATCTACAGCCAGGCGAAGGAGGTCGACGTCATCCTGACCGCGACCCGCGCCGGCCTGTCCAACGACAGCACCGACCCGACGACCTGGAACGGCGACGCCAACAAGACGCTGCCGACCGACGAGCAGGTGACCTTCTACCGCTCCCTGATCTACGCCACCCCGTCCGAGTACGGCAAGCAGCTGGCCGCCAAGGTCAACGCCGGCGAAAAGCTGACCTGGGAAGACCTCGACAAGGCGACCTGGGCCGTGGGCAACACCTCTTCCTCCGCGGGCTACATCTACCCGACCATGTGGCTGATGGAGAACTACGACGGCAAGAAGGTCTCCGACCTGTCCAACGTCGTGCAGCTGGGCTATGCGGACGCGTTCGCGCAGGCCGCCGCCGAGCAGGTGGACATCATCGTGTGCTACGCTGACGGCCGCCGCGACTATGAGGCTGCCTGGAACACTGCCACCGACAGCGCCGACGCCACCGGCAAGGCCGGCATGGGCCGCACCGATTCCATCTGGAACGAGATGAACGTCATCGGCGTGACCGCGGGCATCTACAACGATACCGTCGCCGTCACCACCGCGAAGCCGGAAATCTACAATCCGGAGTTCATCAATGCGCTGCAGACCGCGCTGATCAACATCATCAACACCGATGAGGGCAAGGCCATCTTCAGTGTGTACAGCCACACCGGCTACGCCATCGCGACCGATTCTGACTACGATGCTGCGCGCATGGCGCTCACCGCGGTGCAGTAAGTCACACATCCCTGCGGCTTCCGAAAGGAGGCCGCTTTTTCGTACTCCTTCCACCATCCTGCGGATGGTCCCCCTCCCTCAGGAGGGAGGCATGGAGAGCGGCACGAAGGCTCCCTCTTGAGGGAGCTGGCTGCCGAAGGCAGACTGAGGGAGTGTCCTCTGCCGAGGCCGCTTTTTTCATGAATTTTTCCTGCAATGCACACAGAATGCGCACGCCGCTGTTGCAGGAGGCGAGGCTGACGTGCTATAATTTGATCAATGAAATTGCGCTTCGGGCAGAAAGGGTCATTCACTTGATCGAGTTTAAAAACGTAAGCAAAACCTATCCCAACGGCGTGAAGGGACTCAAGAACGTCAATCTGACGATCGATCAGGGCGAATTTGTGGCGATCATCGGCCTGTCCGGCGCCGGCAAATCCACCCTCATCCGCACCATCAACCGCATGATCGACATCACCGAGGGCCAGCTGATCGTCGACGGTGTAGATGTGATGACGCTGCACGGCAAGAGCATGCGCCGCTTCCGCCGCAAGATCGGCATGATCTTCCAGTCTTTCAACCTGGTCACCCGCTCCACCGCCATCAAGAACGTGCTCACGTCCATGGTGCCGGACATGGGCTTTTTCCGCGTGCTGCTGGGCCTGTTCACGAAGGAGCAGAAGATGCAGGCGCTCGAGGCGCTTGACAAGGTCGGCATCCTCGACAAGGCGTACACCCGCTGCGACCAGCTCTCCGGCGGCCAGCAGCAGCGCGTTGCGCTGGCGCGCACGCTCAACCAGTCCCCGTCCATCATCCTGGCGGACGAGCCGGTTGCCGCGCTCGACCCGGTGACGGCGCATCAGGTCATGAGCGACTTCAAGCGCATCAACGAGGAGCTGAACATCTCCGTGCTCATCAACATCCACCACGTCGACCTTGCGCTCAAGTACGCCACCCGTGTCATCGGCATCCGCGCGGGCGAGATTGTCTACGACGGCCCCAGCAGCCAGGTGACGCAGGCGGTTCTGGATTCCATCTACAACGGCGCGTCCGTACCGCAGGCGGGTGAATAAAATGGCAAAGAAGAAAGAAGCGGCGTACCGCGTTCCGCTGTTTGACCGGATCTTCAAGCCGGAAATCATCACGCTGAAAAACGGCAGCACCGTGGCGCGCCCGCGCTCGCGCACGCCGCTGATCGCGGCAATCCTCATCGCGGTGGTCTGGGCCTCCATCCAGCTCACGGGCTTTGACATCGGCATCATCATCCGGCGCGGCCATCAGTTCACCTACATCCTGGCGCGCATCTTCCACCCGAATTTCTCGTACTTTGGCAAGGTCGTCGGCCCGCTGCTGGACACCATCAAGATGTCGATCCTCGGCTCCGTGCTCGGCGCCACGCTGGCGCTGCCCTTTGCCGTGGTCGCCTCCACCAACATCAACAAGAGCGCCCTGGCCGTCTCCCTGTGCCGCTTCCTGCTCAACATCATCCGCACGCTGCCTACGCTGGTCATCGCCAAGTTCGCGGCGCTGATCTTCGGCCTGGGCACCTTCGCCGGCACGGTCGCCATCACGGTGTTCACCTTCGGCGTCGTCTCCAAGATGATGTACGAGGCCATCGAGACGATCGACATGGGCGCGTTCGAGGCGATGGAATCCGCCGGCGGCGACAAGTTCCAGTCCTTCCGCACAGCCTGCTTCCCGCAGATCCTGCCCACCTACCTGAGCTACTGTCTCTACAGCCTGGAGATGAACATCCGCGCGGCGGCTATCCTGGGCTATGTCGGCGCGGGCGGCCTGGGTCTGCTCATCAACGAGCGCATCGGCTGGCGCGACTATGAGGGCTTGGGCATGGTGCTCCTGGCGCTGTTCGTGGTCGTGTTCATCATTGAAAACACCAGCCAGTACCTGCGCAGGAAGCTCAGCTGAGGAGGATCGGACATATGGCAAAACAGAACAAGCTGCTGACCGACCGTCCTCTGACGATCGAAGAGGCATACGAGGCGCGGCCTCGCCTGTGGTGGGTCTATACGCTCATCGTGCTCATCGTGGCCAGTCTGCTGACCTGGAGCGGCACGGCGGTTAAATTTGGCGGCTTCGCCACCAAGGGCATCGAGGTGGCCAAGGGCGTGGGCAACGGCCTGCTTCACCCGGATACGAACCTGCTGTTTAACCTCACGACCGAGGGCGTGCCCTACCAGCTGTTCCAGACGGTGGCCATCGCCGTGCTCGGCACGCTGATCGGCGGCCTGCTGGCCGTGCCCTTCAGCTTCCTGGCCAGCAACAAGATCGTGCCCAAGGGAGTCGCGTTCATCACCAGCGCGGTCATCCTCATCATCCGCACCATCCCCAGCCTGGTCTGGGCGCTGGTCTGGATTCGCGTGACCGGCCCGAACGCGTTCTGCGGCGTGGTCACGCAGTCCGTATGCTCCATCGGCATGATCTCCAAGATGTACATCACGGCCATCGAGGACATCGACGTGCGCATCCTGGAGAGCCTGGACGCCTCCGGCTGCACCGCCTTCCAGAAGATCCGCTACGGCATCCTGCCGCAGATCATCCCCAATTTCATCTCCACCGTCATCTACCGCTTTGACATCAATGTCAAGGACGCGACGACGCTGGGCATTGTCGGCGCGGGCGGCATCGGCGCGGCGCTGATCCAGTGCATCAATTCCAGCCGCTGGAGCATGGTGGGCGCATACCTGTGCGGCATGGTCGTGCTGATGCTGTTCATCGAATTCTTCTCCACTAGGATCCGCAGTAAGCTGACCCGCGGACAATAAAGAAGGGGTCTGGGGACGAGTCCCCAGGTGGGGTTTGGGGCCTGCGGCCCCAACGTATCCTATCCGATAAAACACCGTTTCAGAGCAGGCTGCACAGCAGACTGCAATTGAAACGGAGGCGATCTGAATAAGCTTGCATTCGCTGCGACCCGAATTTCTCTGAGCGGCTCAATGGCCGCTCTTTTTTCAAGGAGCTTCTCTATGGACAAGACGCTCAGCATCCGCTTCACCTCGGACACGCACGGCTATCTCTTTCCCACCAACTACGCCGACCGGCAGGAACGGGCGATGGGCCTGATGAAGCTGGCAGCGGACTTCCCGCACGACGGCAATACGCTCATCCTCGACGGCGGCGACACCATTCAGGGCTCGCCGCTGACCAACTTCTTTCACCGCCTGCCCGAGGAGGAGAGGCGGCGCTGTCTGGCAGACAGCACCCACGGCCGCCATCCCATCGCCGCGATGATGAACCTGGCGGGCTATCAGTTTGTGACGCTGGGCAATCATGACTTCAACTACGGCGTCAACGCTCTGGCCGACTACCTGAACGAGCTGAACGCGCAGTGCCTGTGCTGCAACATCCGTGACCGGGACGGCCTGCTGCCCATCGCGCCGTATGCCATTCACCGGTTGGGCAACGGGCTGCGCGTCGGCCTCGTCGGTGCGTGCACGCCCTTCGTCAGGCGCTGGGAGAACCCGAAGACGGTTGCACAGCTGGTCATCGAGGACGCCGTGGACGCCTGCGCCCGCGCGCTGGAGGCGATCCGGCCGCAGTGCGACGTGACCGTGCTGATCTATCACGGCGGCTTTGAGTGCGACCTGAAAACCGGCGAGCCGCTCACCGAAAGCCGCGAGAACGAGGCCTGCCGCATCTGCCGGGAGCTTGACTTCGACCTCGTGCTCACCGGCCACCAGCACATGCGCGTGGACGGCGTGCACTTTGGCCACAGCTATGCCGTGCAGCCGGGCTATCGCGCGCCGCACGCCTGCGCCGTGACCGTCACGGTGCATGAGGACGGCAGCAAATCGTTTGAAAGCGAGATTCTGCCCGCCTCCGCTGAACCGCTGCCCGGGGCCAGCGCGCTGCTTGCCCCGCTCGAGCAGCGGGTGCAGGCCTGGCTGGACACGCCCGCCGGGCATCTGGACATCCCGCTTCAGGGCGGCGACCACCTTTCGCAGGCGGTGCACGGCAGCCCGCTGGCCAACTTCATCAACACCGTGCAGCTCGCCGCCTCCGGCGCGCAGATCTCCGCCTGCTCCCTGCCCAACGAGTTCAAGGGCCTGCCCACGACGGTCACCGTACGCGACGTGGTTTCTACCTATATTTATACGAACACGCTGGTCGTGCTGGCGCTTGACCGCGCGGCGCTCAGGCAGTACATGGAGCGCTCGGCGATGTACTTCGCCATAGGCAGCGACGGGCAGCTCTGTATCGCCAACGAGTTTCTGGCGCCCAAGGTCGAGCACTACAACTACGACTACTTTTCCGGCGTGGATTACGTCATCGACGTGCGCCGGCCCGCGGGCGAGCGCGTGACCTCCATCCGTCTGAATGGGCGGGAGCTGGGCGAAGACGAGACGGTGACCGTGTGCATCAACAGCTACCGTTCCTGCGGCACGGGCGGCTACGGCTTCCTCGTCGGCCAGAAGGTCGTCGCCGATATTCAGGTGGACGTCGCCGACGCGATGATCGAGTACATCATGACGCACCCGCAGATCCGGGTGGATACGCACCGGTACTGCGAGGTGCGCGCATAACGCCGATCAGGCGCGCCTGATTGGCAAAGAATACGTTTAAAAGCCAACCGGCATAGGAGAGGAGAAGGACGATGCACGAGGGAGTACCGGCCTATCTGGCGCAGCTGCTGCGCGCGCAGTACGGCGAGGAGACGGCGGAGCGGATCGCGCAGGGCTATGCGGCACAGCGCGTCGTGACGCTGCGGGCGAATCCGCTGAAGACGGACGCGCAGACCGTGCGCGAAAGGCTGGCGGCGCAGGACATTGAGACGAGCCCGGTGCCCTGGTACGCCGACGCGATGATCGTGCGCGGCGCGAGGGAGGATGCGCTCACGGGGCTTGACCTGTATGAACGCGGCGAGATCTACCTGCAGAGCCTGTCCTCGATGATCCCGCCGCTGCTGCTGGGCGCCAAACCCGGCGAGAACGTGCTGGATATGGCGGCTGCGCCGGGCGGCAAGACGACGCAGATCGCCGCGCTGACGGGCAATCAGGCGATGGTGACGGCCTGCGAGATGAACAAAATCCGCGCGGAGCGCCTGCGCTACAACGTGCAGCGGCAGGGCGCGACGCGCGTGACGGTGATGAACATCGATTCCCGCAATCTGGACGATCTGTTTTCCTTTGACCGCATCCTGCTGGACGCGCCCTGCTCCGGCAGCGGCACCGTGCAGCTGGGCTCCCCGCGCTCGAAGGGCCAGTTTTCCCGCGAATTTCTTTCGCGGACGACGAAGCAGCAGGAGGCGCTGCTCCATAAGGCGCTGCGGCTTCTGCGCCCGGGCTGCGAGATGATCTACTCCACCTGCTCCGTGCTGGCCCAGGAGAACGAGGAGATCGTCTCCCGCGTGCTGCGCAAGACCGGCGCACTGATCGTCCCGCTCGAGCTTGCGGCGTTTGACAGCGTGCCCCGACTGCCGGTCTCCATCCCCGGCACGCTGTGCGTGGCGCCGGACGAATTGCACGAGGGGTTCTTCGTGGCGAAGATCAGGAGAATGAAATAACCAAAAAAGCCCTGCTTTGCAAGGCTTTTTTGCTTGAAGCGATTCAGCGCTTCATTCCTTTTCATCGCGCGAAGCGGACATGGGGTCAAGGGGCGAAGTCCCTTGGCGGGGTTTGGGGCCTGCGGCCCCAACGTCCCCCGCTTTACTCCGCCGCGGCTGTCACGGGATTGACGTGTACCATGATGTGCTTGACCTTCGGGAACTCGGCCTCGATGGCCGTATGCACGCGCTCGGCGATGGCGTGGCTCTGCTCGAGCGGGAGCTGTCCGTCGGCGCGGATCTCGATGTCCACATAGATCTTGTTGCCGAAGACGCGGGTCTGGATCATGTCCACGCCCAGCACGCCTGGCTGTGCCCCGGCGCAACGCAGCATGGCCTGCTCCGTCTCCTCGCTGCAGGAGTGGTCCACCATCTTTTCGATGGCGTCCCGAAAGATGTCGTAGGCGGCCTTGAGGATGAAGACGCAGATCACCAGGCTGGCCACGGGGTCGAGCACCGGATGGCCCAGCCGCGCGCCGGCGATGCCGATGAGCGCGCCGACGGAGGACAGCGCGTCGCTGCGGTGATGCCAGGCGTCCGCCATCAGCGCACCGGAATCCAGCTTTTTGGCATAGTGGCGCGTGTACCAGTACATGGCCTCCTTGGTGACGATGGAAACCACGGCGGCGGCCAGCGCCAGAAGCCCCGGCACGGCGATCTGCGATGCGCTGCCGCTTGTGATCTTCTCCAGCGCGGCATGCCCGATGAACAGGCCCGTGATGAACAGCGTCACCGCCAGCACGATGGCGGCCACGCATTCAAAGCGCTCGTGCCCGTAGGGGTGATCCCTGTCCGAATCCCTGGCGGAGATCTTCACGCCGATGATGACGATGATGCTGCTGAACACGTCCGACGCGGAGTGCACGGCGTCGCTGACCATGGCGCCGGAGTTTGCCAGCACGCCGGCCAGAAGCTTGAGCAGGGAGAGCACCGTGTTGCCCACGATGCTGACCATCGATACCCGGACCGCGGTCCTTTCAAACGCTTCCTGCGGCAGGGCGGGGGAGGGGGTGGGGCGGGTTTGGTTTTCCATAACAGTTACCTCCAAAGGATTGATCAGATAACTCTATGGCACTTGCCTCTCGTGGGTGAAAAAAACACCCACGAAACCAGTAATCGTAGCTTACTGTCCCGTGGGTGTGCATTCCACTGTCACTTTTGTGACCCGGCTCCGGGCGGATGCCCTGGCTTGTTCAGTTTGTACTGTAGTTGGGTTGCAGTGCAAAGAGTAAGGATACTGTATCAGACGGCGGCACGCTTGTCAACAGAATAATGCAAAAAAGAGAAAATTTGTGCAGGGATTTGTGCAGAACGGCGTTTTCCGGCGCGGGAGAATGCCTTGCGGCACGGGCGCGCCTGTGCTATGATAGGCGGTGGAAGGAAGGTGCCGCCATGCAGAGGATACTCCTTGCAGAAGATGACGCCGCGCTGGGCCAGGGCATTCGCCTGGCGCTGCAAGGCCCGGCGATTGAGATCACGGTGTGCCGCACGCTGGCGCAGGCGCGGGCTGCGGCCGCCGAAAACCGCCATGATCTGCTGATTCTGGACGTCAACCTGCCCGACGGCAGCGGTCTTGAGCTGCTGGAGGAGATCCGCAGGACAAGCGATGTGCCGGTGATTCTGCTGACCGCCAACGACCTGGAAACGGACGTCGTCACGGGTCTGGAATCCGGCGCGGACGATTACATTACCAAGCCCTTTTCTCTGGCTATTCTCCGGGCGCGGGTGAACGCCCAGCTGCGCCGGGGCGCGCACGGACCCAGAACGCCGGTCGAGCTGGACGGCTTCCGGTTTGACTTTGAGCGGATGGATTTCCGCAAGGCCGGACAGAGCGTGGAGCTGAGCAAGACGGAGCAGAAGCTGCTGCGGCTTCTGGTCGAAAACCGGGGACAGACGCTCTCCCGCGCCACGCTGATCGACCGGATCTGGACGGACGGCGCGGAATATGTGGACGAAAACGCCCTGTCCGTCACCGTCAAGCGGCTGCGCGACAAGCTGGAGGATACGCCCTCCAACCCGCGATACCTGAAGACGGTGTACGGCGTGGGGTACACCTGGGCGGTGAAGTGAGATGATCTACGCCATCACAGCGGCCTGCGTGCTGCTGGCAGCCGGCACGGTTCTGTGGTACCGGCGGCGCACCCGGCAGCTGATGAAAAGCCTTGACCGGATGCTGGACATCGCCATGCAGGGAGGCTTTACGGAGGACAGCTTCGATGAAACCATGCTCTCCGCCCTGGAGAGCAAGCTGGCCCACTACCTTGCGGCGTCTACGGTGTCCGCCCGGCAGGTACAGGCGGAAAAGGACAAGCTGAAAGCCCTCATCGGGGACATTGCCCACCAGACCAGGACGCCCATGGCCAACATTCTGCTGTACGCCCAGCTCCTGTCGGAGCAGCCCCTGCCGCAGGAGAGCCGTTTGTGCGTCGGCGCGCTGGAGGGGCAGACGAAGAAGCTGCAAAGCCTGATCGACGCGCTGGTGAAGACCTCCCGGCTGGAGGCCGGGGTCATCGCGCTGCATCCGGTTCCCGGAAAACTTTGGCCCATGCTTGCGTCCGCCGTCGCCCAGCTTGCGCCCCGGGCGGCGGAAAAGGGCATGGAGATCACCCTGGAGCCGACGCAGGCGTGTGCCGTCTTTGATCCCCGGTGGACGGAGGAGGCGGTCTACAACCTGCTGGACAACGCCGTCAAGTACACGCCCGAAGGCGGCGCGGTTCGTGTCCGCGTGACGCAATACCCGCTCTTTACGGCCATTCACGTCAGCGATACCGGCGCCGGCATCCCCGAGGAGGAGCAAGCAAAGGTGTTTCAGCGGTTTTACCGCGGCGAAGCGCACCGCGAGGAGGAGGGCGTGGGCATCGGCCTGTACCTGGTGCGGCAGATCGCCCAGGGGCAGGGCGGCTATGTGAAGGTCAGCGCCCGTCCCGGCGCAGGGAGCACGTTTTCCCTGTATCTGCCCGGAAGGTGAATTCTTTCAAAACCGTCAGATTTCAGAAAGAACATGGAAAGATTCCTGTGGTAAAGTCTGTGGTGTCCAAGGACAACACAGACTTTTCCCTTTGGAGGCGATTGAATGAGCATTTTGGAAACGAGGGATTTGCGTAAGTTCTACGGCGCCGGCGATGCGCAGGTCCGCGCGCTGGACGGCGTGAATCTGGCGGTGGAAAGCGGAGAATTTGTGGCCATTGTGGGCACCTCCGGCTCCGGCAAATCCACACTGCTGCACATGCTGGGCGGGCTGGACCGGCCCACCGGCGGCAGCGTCACGGTGGATGGCAGGGAGATCTTTTCGCTCAGGGACGAGGAGCTGACCATCTTCCGAAGAAGGAAGATCGGCTTTGTCTTTCAGAGCTACAACCTCGTGCCCGTGCTGAACGTGTATGAAAACATCGTTCTGCCCATCCAGCTGGACGGTCGGAAGGTGGACGAAGGATTCATTGCGAGGATTGTAAAAACGCTGGGCCTTGACGGGCGGCTGGACGCCCTGCCCAGCCAGCTCTCCGGCGGCCAGCAGCAGCGCGTGGCCATCGCCCGGGCGCTGGCGGCGGCGCCTGCCATCCTTCTGGCGGACGAGCCCACCGGCAATCTGGATTCAAGGACCAGCCAGGATGTGCTGGGCCTGCTGAAGGTCACCAGCCAGACGTTCGCCCAGACCATCGTCATGATCACCCACAACGAGGAGATCGCGCAGATGGCCGACCGGATCATCCGCATTGAGGACGGACGCATTGTGACGCGGGGGTGAGCGGCATGCATGTGAATAACCGCGGTTGTATCCGCCGCCTGAGCTTCAGAACCCTGATGGCTTCTCGGAAGCGCAATGCCATCGCCGTCCTCACCATCGCGCTGACGACGCTTCTGTTTACCTCCCTGTTTACCATCGTCCTGTCCATCAACGAAACCAACCAGAATTACCAGTTCCGCGGCGTGGGCACCTATGCCCACGGCTCGTTCAAGGATGTGGACGACGAGCAGATCAAAGCCCTTTCCGCCCACCCCAGGGTCAAGGCTGTGGGCAGACGCATGGTCATCGGCCTTTGCACAAGCGGCGCCTTTGAAAAGGACTACGGCGAGGTCAGCTTCATGGACGCGAACTGCACCCGGTGGGGCTACGTTCAGCCGGAGGTGGGGCGCATACCGGAAAGCGGGAAGGAGATCACCATGGACACCCGGGCCCTTGCGCTGCTTGGCGTCACGCCGGAGCTGGGGGCGCAGGTTGAGCTGACCTACACCCTCGCCGACAAGGAGCAGATGGGCCGCGAGGTGACCGATACCTTCACGCTGGTGGGCTGGTGGGAATACGACGAGCTGCTGAAGGTCCACTTCTTCAATGTATCCGAGGAATACGCCAAACAGATCGAGGCCATGGCCATGGCGGAGGGCATGCATGCCTTCCGCACCGATCTGAGCGTTATGCTGTCCAGCTCGCTGGATATCGAGAATACCCTCACGCGGATCGGCGAGGACTGCGGCTACAGCGTCGGTGACAGGGCGGGCCAGCTGCGCATCGGCGTCAACTGGGGCTATACCGCCACACAGCTGGCGGATACCATGGACGCCGGCGGGATTCTCGCGGTGATCGCCGTGATGGCCCTCGTCACCTTCACCGGGTATCTGGTGATCTACAACATCTTCCAGATCTCCGTGGCCGGAGATATCCGCTATTACGGGTTGCTCAAAACCATCGGCGTGACCCCGAGGCAGCTTCGCAGGATCATCCGCCAGCAGGCGCTGATGCTCAGCGCTGTGGGCATTCCCGCGGGCCTGCTGCTGGGCTACGGCGTGGGAACGCTGGCGGTGCCCGTGACATTGTCCACCTCAAATTACGGCAGCAGGTATACCACCATCAGCCTGTCTCCCTGGATCTTCCTTGGCGCGGCGGCGTTCGCCCTGATGACGGTGCTGCTGTCCTGTGCCCGCCCCGGCAGGATCGCGGGCAGCGTATCCCCCGTGGAGGCGGTGCGGTATACGGAGGTGCAGCAGACGGGTAAAAGGGCCCGGGCTTCCCGGCAGGTCACACCGTTCGCCATGGCAGAAGCGAACCTCGGCAGAAGCAGGAGGAAGACTGCGCTGGTGGTGATTTCCCTGTCGCTGGCCGTGGTGCTGCTGAATCTGCTGACCACCTTTGTCACCGGCTTTGACATGGACAAATACCTGAGCCACAGGAGCTGCGCGGATTTTGTGGTCAGTACGCCGGATTACTTCAACTATCGCGGATTTACCCTGACAGAGGAGGACATTCGCCCGGTGCGGGAGAATACGGAGCAGTCGCTGGGCGGCTTCACCTACGGAACCGGTCTGGTGCAGATGTATCTGCCGGAGACGTACTGGCGGGAGGAGGTTGAACACTATCTCCGGGATCAGGATGTGGATGAGCTGCTGAGCACCGCCCGGCGGGATGGAGAGAAGATTGCCCTGTATTCTCAGGTGGAGGGCCTGGATGCGGCCCTCATCCCCAAGCTAAAGGTGCTGGACGGAGACGTATCGCCCCTGACCCAGCCGGAAAGCTAATCTATTGCCATCGAGGTCAACCTGGACGACTACGGAAATGTAGTGAATCCGGAGAATTTCCCTGCCGTTGGTGAGCAGGTTCGGGTCACTTACGGGTTGAATGAAACCGCGCATGATGTGTTCTACACCGTCTGCGCCTGGGTGGAAATCCCTTACGACATGGGCAGCCGGTTCTATGCCATGGGCTATCAGGCGGTGCTGGGCGCGCAGACGCTGCGCCGGGATGCCGGAGCGGAAAACGTGCTGAACATGTGCTATGTGTTTGATACCCCCAATCCTCAGGCCGAGGCAGCGGCAGAGGAATTCCTTTCCGCGCTCGCCGCGCAGGAGGGCTCTCCGCTGATGTACGAGAGCAAAGCCATCCATCGTGCCCATTTCCGGGAGTATCAGATGACCTTTGTGCTGCTGGGCGGGCTGCTGTGCGCCATCATCGGCATCGTCGGCGTGCTCAATTTCTTCAATGCCATGATGACTTCCATCCTGTCGCGGCGGCGGGAGTTCGCGGTGCTGCAGGCTGTGGGCATGACCAAGCGGCAGCTCAAGGCCATGCTGGTTTGGGAGGGGATGCTGTACACCCTGGGCTCGGGCGTGATCTCCGGGCTGATCTCCGCCGCCGTCAATCCGCTGGCGGGTCGGCTGCTGGAACAGGGCTACTGGTTCTACCGCTATCACTACACCATCGCGCCCGTGCTGCTGGCGATCCCGGTGTTTGCGCTGCTGGGGTACGCCATTCCGACGATCATGTACGCGCAGGCGGCGAGGCAGAGTGTGGTGGAGCGCCTGCGGGAGGCGGAGGTCTGAAGGCATTGCGCCCTGCGCATGGGACATGAAAAGCCGGGGCGGAGATGAAGCCGCCCCGGAACATACGAAAGGGCTCAGGCCGGACAAAGCCGGACTGAGCCCTTGATCTATCTATCTAAAGCCTGGTGATGACGAACGCGGTCTGTGCCGCCGGTTGGCTTACTTTGCTTCTCTCAGCTTGGAGATCTCATAGTCGGTTGCTTCGGTGACGATCGCAAGCGTGTCGCCCACATCGTTTCCGAGGCGGTCAACCTTGCGCTCCACACGGGCCACGTCGCGGCGGATGGTCTTCTGTCCCTCTTCGAGGGTATCGAGACGGCGATGGACTTCCTTCATATCAGCGCGCATATCGTTCTGCCCTGCCTCAAGGGTATCGAGGCGGCGATTGACTTCCTTCATGTCGGCGCGCATATCGTTCTGCCCTGCCTCAAGGGTATCGAGGCGGCGGTTGGCTTCCTTTTGCCCGTTTTCAAGGAAATCGAGACGGCGATTGACTTCCTTCATGTCGGCGCGCATATCGTTCTGCCCAGCCTCAAGGGTATCGAGGCGGTGATGGACTTCCTTTATATCGGTGCGCATGTCCTTCTGGCCTGCTTCGAGGCCATCCAGACGCTTGTTGATGGATGCGATCTCACCGTTCATGGATTTGATTTCGCTAAGGATTGTTTGCCGCCCAGAAGCTGTCCCGCTGATAGCGGTCAATTTGGTTAAAGGCTTCCCGGATGGGAACACCACGGCGCTTCAGTTCAACATGGATCATTGGAAGACCGTTGACGAGGATCGTGACGTCATAGCGGTTATCGTGGGCAGCGCCCTCGCCGGTGGACACGGCGTACTGATTGATGACCTGCAGAATATTGTTGTGGATATTCTTTTTGTCAATGAGGGTGATATTCTTGCTTTCACCGTTATCGCGCTTCAGCACCTGTACATCCTACCTCAATTAAGAACACAAACAACATTGAAGTAAAATTCTTGAAAAATTTAGTATTTGGTATTGGTTCGAGCATTGTTGTGGAGGCGGTTGAATGAAAAAATGTGTTAACGGAATGGTGATTGAGTATATACCCGATGCCGAAGAACTTGCTCAGATGGAAGTAGACGCACGGCGCTATCAGATTGAAGAATCTTCCCGCCCTCTGACCGAATCCGAAGTCCTCGCCATGCTGATCCCGCAGCAGATCAACACACTTGCTGTGGACGACAACACGGCGCTGCGCATGCTGGATTTTTACCCGGAGTGGGCGGCAGACATGGCGTACACGGTCGGCTATAAGGTGCGCAGAAACGGCAAGCTGTGGCGCGTGGTGCAGGCGCACACGTCTCAGACTGGCTGGGAGCCGGAGAACGCCGCGTCCCTCTGGGAGCAGATCAACGAGACGCATGCGGGCACGCTTAACGACCCGATCCCGTACAGCGGGAACATGGCCCTAACCAATGGGCTGTACTACATGCAGGACTGGGAGATTTACCTGTGTACGCGCGACACGGGCACTCCGGTCTATCACGCGCTAAGTGAGCTGGTCGGGCTGTATGTCGAGAGGGCTTGATGCGCTAAAGGACACGAATGCGAAGTAAGGAGCTGAACAGTGAAAAGAATGAAGATTACCGTTGGCATCCTGATTGTCCTGACGCTTGCGTTCTGGCTGTTGATGATCAAGGGAGGCGGTGTTGGGTATGGTTAAAGCACAGGACGCGATCAGGACGGCGCGCAGCCTGATCGGCACGCCGTACAGCGAGCTTGACTGCATCGGCTTGATCGTGCGCGTGATCCGCACAAGCCCGGGCGGCGTTGGAGCGTACCGCACGGCGGGGACGAATACGCTTTGGAAGAGCGCCGAGGCGAGCGCGAAGTACCGCGACCTGACCTGGCGGCAGGAGGGTATCGTCGGCGCGCAGGCTGGAATGCTGGCCTTCAAGCGCAGAGGGACGGATGTGCATCACGTCGGGCTTGTGACCGGCGAGGGAACGGTGATCCACAGCTCCAGCGCGGCGGGGAAAGTCGTGGAGACGAAGCTGGACGCAAGCTGGCATCTGCTGGCGGTGCATAGGTACATCGAGGCACGTCCATCAGGAGCAGGCCTCACGGACGAAACGGAGGATACGCAGATGGAAGCATACAAGATGAAGGTCGTGGCGAGCAGCCTGAACGTGAGGGACGAGCCGGACGTCAAGGGAAAACGAATCGGGCGGCTCAATGAGGGCGCGGTCGTGACCGTGCAGGCGTCGTTTGCCGACGGGTGGAAATACGTCACCTACGGGGACGGCGCGCTGGGCTATGTGGACGGCAGCTACCTGGAGGAATACGTAGAGCCTGCCGCGCAGGAGGCGCCGAAGATCACGATTGTCGATTCTGCGGGCAACCACTTCTGTCCGGTCGGGGACTGGCGAGTGATCGTCGGGAGCGTGGACTGAGTACGGAAGGAGATGATTCCATTGCAGAATCCGATAAAAGCACTGGCAGGGTGGGTTGCAGGCGCTATCGTGGACAAGATCAGCGAGCCGTTTGAGGCAATCAACAAGCGCCTGAACCGGCTTGAGAAGCTGCACGAACAGGATGCTGCGGCGCTTGAGTGCGATCTGAGCATGATGGATGACCGCATCTGCTACCTGATCGGTGTGTGCCGAAGACGTGGATACACGACGGCGGACGAGCGCAGGCGCGTGACGCGCATGCACGACGCATACCGGGCGCGTGGAGGCAACCACGGAGAGGAGAATGAGTACGCGGTGTTCCTCACGCTGCCTACGGAGGAAGATTTTGAAAGAACGAAAGGAGCCTGAACCATGAAGATCAACTGGACGGTGCGATTCAAGAACAAGACGTTCCTTGCCGCGCTGCTGGCGCTTGTCGTGTCGTTTGTCTACGACATGCTCGCCCTGTTTGGCATTGTGCCCGGCGTGGACGAGAGCGTGGTCATGACGCTATGCAACACGGTGCTCACGCTTCTGGTCGGCGTGGGCGTGCTGGCAGACCCGACGACAAAGGGCCTGGCGGACAGCGACAGGGCCATGCAGTATCAGGAGCCGAAGTAAACAGATGACCCCGCCCGTCTCCGGGCGGGGTATTTCGTGGCAATTTCGTGGCAACTTTCGTGGCAACTTTTTCGGTACAATGTGCGTTCGCTTAGTACAATCATTGCTCATTCAGACCATATATTGATTTGATTTTTTCTAGCAATAGCTGGATAAAATGAAAAAACCCAGCTATTGCTGGGTTGCCAGAGTGGTGCCGGTGGTGGGACTCGAACCCACACGGGTCTCCCCAACGGATTTTGAATCCGTCACGTCTGCCATTCCATCACACCGGCGAAAGGTCTTGCGACCTTTCCAGTATATCGGAATTGCGCGTCAAAGTCAAGGAGCACGTCGAGATAGCGGTCGCTCGTGGGGCGGCGGGGATGCTCGACATGTTCATAGCGGTCGACTTCCTGCTCCTGCTCGGCAACGCCGGCGTAGTACCAGGCAATCTCAAACGTGAACAGCGCGGCAAAGAATAGGGCGCAGATCAGCAGAGGCACAACTAAGATCTCCTTTGTGGATGGTTTTCTCGAACGGGAATCGATTATAGCACGGCGATGTGAAGATGCAAAGCGAAGGATTATTACATTTTTGTCATAATTCCGCCGTGCTGCGGGCGGAGAAAAGGAATCTTAACGCGCACTTGACGGGCGGATATGGTATAATATCCATCAAATCGGAGGAAATTGCGCAGATGAAAGATGTTCTTCGTTATCTTCGGGACGCGCTGATTCCGCGCAGGCAGAGCAGAAGGGAAATCGTCCGCGATCTGGGCATCACGCTCGCCCTGCTGGCGGCGGCAGCGCTCCTGTGTGCGGGGCTCAATGTGGTTGGGGAAAGCGACAGCGCGGTGCCGCTTGTCTTTGTGCTGGCCGTGCTGCTGACGGCGCGCTTCACGGACGGATACTTCTACGGCCTGTTTGCCACCATCGCATCGGTGTTCGGCGTCAATTACGCATTTACCTATCCATATTTCGAGTTCAATTTTTCGCTGACCGGCTATCCGCTGACGACGGTGACGATGTTCGCGGTGTCGCTGGTTGTGGGCATGCTGACCGAGCAGGTCAAGCGCCAGAGCCGCGTTCAGGCCGAGGCCGAGCGGGAGAAGATGAAGGCCAATCTGCTGCGCAGCGTGTCGCACGATCTGCGCACGCCGCTGACGGCGATCATTGGCTCCTCCACCGTCGTGCTGGAGCACTATGACGCGCTCGGCGATGAGGAGAAGAAGGAGCTGGTCTGGCAGGTGCGCGACGACGCGCAGGGGCTGGTTCGCCTGGTGGAAAACATCCTGTCCATCACGCGCATCAACGACGGCGCCGTGCAGCTCAAAAAGTCTCCGGAGGCTGCGGAGGAGATCGCCGCCGAGGCGGTGAACAAATTCCGCAAGAATCACACGATGCCCGTGCGCGTGTGCGTACCGGATGAGCTGCTGATGGTGCCGATGGACGCGATGCTGATCGAGCAGGTGCTGGGCAATCTGATGGAAAACGTGGTCATCCACGCCAGGGACGCGACGGCGATCGAGCTGAGCATCTCACGCACGCGGGACGATCGGGTGCGCTTTTGCGTGGAGGACGACGGACGGGGCATCGACGCGGAGATCCTGCCAAGGCTGTTTGAGGAGCTGTTTCCGCATGCCCAGGACGCGAACGCGGACGGCCGGCGTAGCATGGGCATCGGGCTTTCGGCCTGCATGAGCATCGTCAAGGCGCATGGAGGCCATATGTACGCAGAAAACAGGCAGCAGGGCGGCGCACGCGTCTGCTTCGAGCTGCCCATGGAGGAGGTTGACGATGGCGGTGAGGGGCAAGGTGCTGATCGTCGAAGATGATCGGGCGATCAGCAATTTTATCCGGCGCGTGCTGGAGGCCAATGGCTATGAGGCGCTGATGGTCCACACGGGCCGCGAGGCGAACAGCATGCTCTCGTCCCATTGCCCGGATCTGGTGATCCTGGATCTGGGTCTGCCGGACATGGACGGCATGGAGGTGCTCAGGAGCCTGCGCCGCTGGTCGCTGATGCCGGTGGTCGTGGTCTCCGCCCGCACGGACGAGCGCGAAAAGGTGTGCGCGCTGGACGCCGGCGCGGACGACTACATCACCAAGCCGTTCGGCACCTCCGAGCTGCTGGCGCGCATCCGCACGGCGATCCGCCATACGCGCACGACGGGCGGCAGCGAGACCATCGCCCGCAGCAGCCGCTTCACGGCCCGGGGCCTTACGATCGACTACGACAAGTACCGCGTGTACATCGACGGCAGGGACGCCAACCTGACGCAGAACGAGTTCAAGCTCGTGGCGCTGCTGGGCCGCTATGCCGGCCGCGTGCTGACATATGACTACCTGATCCGCGAGATCTGGGGCCCGAACAAGGCGTATGACAACCAGATCCTGCGCGTGAACATGGCCAACATCCGAAGGAAGATCGAGAAAAACCCCGGCGAGCCGGAGTACATCTTCACCGAGGTGGGCGTCGGCTACCGGATGATCGAAGGGGACTGAACGACCAAGCGAAGGGGCGAAAGCCCCGGGATGCATATTTCTCCCGACAGGCATGCGAAAGAGAGGCTGATTCAGGCCTCTCCTTTTAATTTTTGAAGGGATATCTAGAAAACTTGCCCATTTACAGCGCGGCGGGCAAGGCGTATAATGAATTTCATATTTAACTTGAAATCAAATCACGCTTTCAGGGGAGAGGACTGTCATGTTTACCATTGTCAAAAAGGAGCGCCTGAATCCGACGGTGACCAAGATGGTCATCGAGGCGCCGTACGTCGCGCGCAAGGCGGAGCCGGGCCAGTTTATCATCTTCCGCACCCATGAGGACAGCGAGCGCGTGCCGCTGACCATCGCGGACACGGACCGCGAGGCCGGCACCGTCACGATTATCTACCAGATCGTCGGCGGCTCCACGATGGAGCTGGACGCCATGCAGGAGGGCGAGGCCATCTGCGACTTCGTCGGCCCGCTGGGCATGGCCACGCATACCGAGGGCCTTCGCAAGGTCGCCGTTGTGGGCGGCGGCGTGGGCTGCGCCATCGCCTATCCGGTCACCAAGAAGCTTCACGAGCAGGGCGCAACGGTGCACGCGGTCGTGGGCTTCCGAAACAAGGACCTGGTGATTCTCGAGGACGAGTTCAGGGCCGCCAGCGACAGGCTGGTCATGATGACCGACGACGGCAGCTGCGGCGAAAAGGGCCTGGTCACCGCCGCGCTGGAAAAGCTCATTCAGGAGGGCAACGAGTACGACGAGGTCATCGCCATCGGCCCGCTGGTCATGATGAAGTTCGTCTGCGCCGTCACGAAGAAGTACAACATCAAGACCGTCGTCTCCATGAACCCGATCATGATCGACGGCACCGGCATGTGCGGCGGCTGCCGCCTGACCGTGGGCGGCGAGACCAAGTTCGCCTGCGTGGACGGCCCGGACTTTGACGGCCACCTCGTCGACTTTGACGAGGCGATGAAGCGCGGCACCATGTACCGCGAATTCGAGCAGCATGCCCGCGAGGCGAGCTGCAACCTGCTCAGGAAGGAGGCACACTGAGATGGCTACGCGCAATATGGACCCGAAGCGCTGCCCGATGCCCGCTCAGGACCCGAACGTCCGCAACAGGAACTTTGACGAGGTCGCCACCGGCTATACCTATGAGATGGCCGTGAACGAGGCCCGCCGCTGCCTGAACTGCCCCAAGAAGCCGTGCGTGTCCGCCTGCCCGGTGCAGATCGACATCCCGGCGTTCATCGCCTGCGTGGCCAGCGAGGATCTGGAGGGCGCGTACAGGGTGCTGTCCGCCTCCTCCGCGCTGCCGGCCGTCTGCGGCCGCGTCTGCCCGCAGGAGAACCAGTGCGAGGGCAAGTGCGTGCGCGGCGTGAAGGGCGAGAGCGTGGCCATCGGCCGCCTGGAGCGCTTCGTCGCCGACTGGCACCGCGAGCACTGCGACGAGCAGCCGTCCGTGCCGCAGCAAAACGGCCACAGGGTCGCCGTCATCGGCGCGGGCCCGTCCGGTCTGACCGCCGCGGGCGACCTGGCGAAGCTGGGCTACGCGGTCACGGTCTATGAGGCGCTGCACCTGGCCGGCGGCGTGCTGGTGTACGGCATCCCGGAGTTCCGCCTGCCCAAGAGGATCGTGCAGAAGGAGATCGACGGCCTCAAGGCCATGGGCGTTCAGATCCTGACCAACATGGTCATCGGCAAGGTGCTCACCATCGATGAGCTGTTCGAGATGGGCTTTGAGGCGGTGTACATCGCCTCCGGCGCGGGCCTGCCGCGCTTCATGGGCATCCCGGGTGAGAGCCTCAAGGGCGTGTACTCCGCCAACGAGTACCTCACCCGCATCAACCTGATGAAGGCCTACCAGCCCGGCAGCAAGACCCCGATCAAGAAGAGCCGCCGGGTCGCCGTCGTGGGCGGCGGCAACGTCGCCATGGATGCCGCGCGCAGCGCCAAGCGCCTGGGCGCGGAGGAGGTCTACATCGTCTATCGCCGCGGCATGCAGGAGCTTCCGGCCCGCAGGGAGGAAGTGGAGCACGCCCAGGAGGAGGGCATCATCTTCAGAACGCTGACCAACCCGGTCGAGGTGCTCGGCGACGAGAACGGCTGCGTCTGCGGCATGCGGTGCGTGGAGATGGAGCTGGGCGAGCCGGACGCCTCCGGCCGCCGCCGTCCGGTGGTGAAGGAGGGCAGCGAGTTCACGCTCGACGTGGACACGATGATCATGTCCATCGGCACCAGCCCGAACCCGCTCATCCGCAGCACCACGCCGGGCCTTGAAACCAACCGCCACGGCTGCATCGTCACCAATGGGGAGGACGGCCTGACCAGCCGCGAGGGCGTGTACGCCGGCGGCGACGCGGTTACCGGCGCGGCGACGGTTATCCTCGCCATGGGCGCGGGCAAGCAGGCTGCCAGGGCGATCGACGCGTATATCCGGGGAAAGAACGCGTAACGCGCCGTTACAGAGGAACCCGGCCCGCTTCCGGGGGGAAAGCGGGAGATATACGGGAGAGAAAGGAAGAAACGCATGGCAACCATCAAAGACATCATCAACAGCCCGCTGCTGCTGGCGCTGGTCGTCGGCGGCCTGGTCTACATCACGGCGTTCTCCGTGGCGTATCTGCTGCGGGCGCGCAAGCGTGCGCTGGAGATGGGCATCAGCCGCGAGGAGATCAACAGCATCATCAAATCGTCCCTGATCTTCTCCATCGTGCCCAGCCTCTCCATCGTCATCGGCCTGGTGGCGCTGGCCGCGTCCCTGGGCACCGTCTGGGCCTGGTGGCGCCTGTCCGTCATCGGCTCGCTGTCCTATGAGACGCAGATCGCCGGCACGCTGGCCTCCGCGCTCAAGTATGCCTCCACCGCGGACATGATGGCCTCCGCTTCCGGACGGGAGTTCGGCGTGGTCATGATACTCATGAGCGTAGGCATGCTCTCCGGCTTCCTGATTCTCATCCCGTTCGGCAAGAAGCTGATGGGCAGCGTGGACAGGAGCAAGGGCGGCAGCGGCTGGAGCAACGTCCTGAGCGGCTGCTTCATGCTGACGCTGCTGGCCGTCTATGTGCCCATCCTGCTCATCGGCGACACCTATCAGGCGCTGGTCATGATCACCGGCCTGATCGTCGCGCTCGCCATGGGCGCGCTGGCCAAAAAGCCGGGCATGGGCTGGGTGAACAACTTTGTGATGGCCGGCTCCATGATCGTGGGCATGGCGTCCTCCCTGCTGTGGACCAGCATTTTCTGAGAAAGGGGCGGAAAGACAATGAGCGAAAAGAAAAGCATGGATTCCTTTCAGGCGTGGTGCCACCGCTGGGGCCGCGTCGGCACGGTGATCGCGCTGGCGTACATGATCGCGCTGCCGTTCGTGGTGCTCAGCTACTATGACAGCATTCCGTCCCTTGGCGAGGTGTTCAACGTCGCGACGCTGGGCATCCTGGCGATCTACATCCCGGTCGGCTTCTCCGAGGCGCTGGGCTACACCCCGATCATGGGCTGCTCCGCGTACCTGGGCTTCATCACCGGCAACATCATGAACCTCAAGCTGCCCTGCGCGGTCAACGCGCTCAAGCTGGCGGGCAAGGAGGCGAATACGCCGGAGGGCGACGTGGTCGCGGCCATCGGCGTGGCGGCCAGCTCGATCATGACCGTCGTCATCCTGGCGCTTGCGGCGCTGCTGGCGGCATGGATCAGCCCGGTGTTCGAGCTGCCGGCGGTCAAGACGATGTCCTCCTACCTGCTGCCGGCGCTGTTCGGCTCCATGACGCTGGGCCTGTTCGCCAGCACGAGCGCGGGCAACAAGGTGGTCAAGGGCGGCGTCAAGGGTGTGCTCCCGGTCATCGTGATCGTGTCGCTGGTGTCCCTGGCGGCGCGCATCTTCAAGATGGGCTCCGCGCTGCTGGGCATGGTGGGCTTCCTGATCCTGCTGATGCTGCCGGTGGCGATCATCACCTCGCGCATCCTGTGGAAAAAGGGCGTCATCAAGGTCGTGGACAAGGCGTAAGCATATGAAAAAAAGGAGCTGTCTCCGCCGATGGGGGGACAGCTCCTTTTGCTTTGGGCGCGGGACAAAACGATTCATGTTACAGAACTTCACAGTTTTTAAAATATTTTTACGCAAAAGCGCCGGAAACGCTTGACAGACCTTTAAAAAAGGAATACAATACTATATTGCATCAGTATGCACAATAGAGAGGCTATGTCCGGCAGATATGGCCTCCCGACAACATTGTACAACGCTTTGGGCTGTTTGGCAATGGGCAGTTCACTGCGAAGTGCGCATTGCTGCATATATCCTGTGCAAGGCTTTAGACAAGTTAGGGGTGATGGCATTCATGGTTACCGTCCGCGACGCGCGCGAGGAAGCTGAGATCATGAAGTACGTCGGGGTTCATGACGTGCAGCTTGGAAAGGGCAGGGTTCGCAAGAGCTTTGCCAGCATCGAAGAAGTTGTGGAGATGCCCGATCTGATCGAGGTTCAGAAGAATTCCTACGAGCGTTTTCTGAAGGAGGACCTCCGCGAGGTTCTCAATGACGTTTCGCCGATTTACGATTTCAATGGCAACTTGAAGCTGGAGTTCATCGATTATTCGCTGGACAAGACGCCCAAGTACTCGCTTGAGGAGTGCCGCGAACGCGACATGACCTACGCCACCGCGCTGAAGGTGCTGGTCCGCCTGACCAACAACGAGACCGGCGAGGTCAAGGAGAGCGAGGTCTTCATGGGCGACTTCCCGCTGATGACCGAGAACGGCACGTTCATCGTCAACGGCGGCGAGCGCGTCATCGTCAGCCAGCTCGTGCGCTCCCCTGGCGTGTACTACCGCGAGAGCATCGACAAGGCCGGCAAGCACCTGTTCGACGCGCAGGTCATCCCCAGCCGCGGCGCCTGGCTGGAGTACGAGATCGACTCCAACGACGTCATCTGGGTCCGCGTGGACCGCGCGCGCAAGCTGCCGGTCACCAGCCTTCTGCGCGCCCTGGGCTACGGCACGGACGAGCAGATCTACGACCTGCTGGGCCACGACGAGAAGCTCGACGCGACCATGGCCCGCGACGGCGGCGACGACGGCACACGCCGCACCCGCACCGGTGCGGAGGTCAAGAGCGTCGAGGCCGGCCTGATGGAGATCTACCGCCGCCTGCGCCCGGGCGAGGTCGGCACCGTGGATTCCGCGGACAAGCTGCTGCGCTCCACGTTCTTTGATCCCAAGCGCTACGACATGATGCGCGTGGGCCGCTACAAGTACAACAAGAAGCTGGCCATCGCCGCGCGCCTGCGCGGCCATGTGGTCGATCAGGACGTCGTCGATCCGCGCACCGGCGAGATCCTCATCGCCGCCGGCGAGCGCATCCCGGCCGCGAAGACCGATCCGCTGGCCAAGAAGATTCAGGACGCCGGCGTCAACGACGTCTACCTGCGCCTGGAGGACCGTGTGGTCCGCGTCATCGGCAACAACTTCGTGGACGCGAAGGCGTGGCTTAACGAGGAGACCATCAAGCTGGCCGGCATCAACGAGATGGTGCACCTGCCCACGCTCAAGCAGCTGCTGGAGCTGGCCGAGCAGGAGGGCATGGACGATCAGGCGAAGGTCCGCCTGATCGCCGAGAACCGCGCCGCGCTGATGCCCAAGCACATCCTGATTGACGACATCGTCGCCTCCATCAGCTATCTGCTGAGCCTGCCCTACGGCGTCGGCTCCACCGACGATATCGACCACCTGGGCAACCGCCGCCTGCGCTCTGTGGGCGAGCTGCTGCAGAACCAGATCCGCATCGGCCTGGCCCGCCTGGAGCGCGTCGTGCGCGAGCGCATGAGCGTGCAGAATCAGGCGGAGGTCAAGCCGCAGGAGCTCATCAACATCCGCCCGGTTTCCGCGGCGATCAAGGAGTTCTTCGGTTCCTCCCAGCTGTCCCAGTTCATGGACCACAACAACCCGCTGGCTGAGCTGACGCACAAGCGCCGCCTCTCCGCGCTGGGCCCGGGCGGCCTGAACCGCGACCGCGCCTCCTTCGAGGTCCGCGACGTGCACTACTCCCACTACGCACGCATCTGCCCGATTGAGACGCCGGAAGGTCCGAACATCGGCCTGATCGGCTCCCTGGCGACCTATGCGCGCATCAACGAGTACGGCTTCATCGAGGCGCCGTACCGCATCATCGACCGCAGCGGCGACCGTCCGCGCGTCACCGACGAGATCGTGTACCTCGCCGCCGACGAGGAGGACGGCTGCTACATCGCCCAGGCGAAGGAGCCGCTCGACGAGAACGGCTACTTCATCAACGACCGCATCACCGCGCGCATCCGTGCCGACGTCCAGAGCGTCGAGCCCAGCCGCGTCGACTACATCGACGTGTCCCCGCGCCAGGTGGTCTCCGTCTCCACGGCGATGATCCCGTTCCTGGATCACGACGACGCGAACCGTGCGCTGATGGGTTCCAACATGCAGCGCCAGGCCGTGCCGCTGCTGTGCCCGGAGGCGGCGTTCGTCGCCACCGGCATCGAGTACAAGGCCGGCAAGGACTCCGGCGTCTGCGTGCTCGCGCGCGAGGACGGCTTCGTCAAGAAGGTCTCCGCTGACACCATTGTCATCGAGGACGAGCTGCACGAGTGCCATACCTACAAGCTGACCAAGTTCGCCCGCTCCAACGCGGCGACCTGCATCAACCAGCGTCCGATCGTCTCCGCGGGCGAGAAGGTGAAGAAGGGCGACGTCATCGCCGACGGCCCGGCCACCGACCACGGCGAGATCGCCCTGGGCCGCAACATCCTGATCGGCTTCATGACCTGGGAAGGCTACAACTACGAGGACGCGGTCCTGCTCTCCGAGGAGCTGGTCAAGAACGACGTCTTCACCTCCATCCATCTGGAGAAGTACGAGTGCGAGGCCCGCGACACCAAGCTGGGCGCGGAGGAGATCACCCGCGACCTGCCCAACGTCGGCGACGACGCGCTCAAGGACCTCGATGCCGACGGCATCATCCGCGTGGGCGCCGAGGTGCACCCGGGCGACATCCTGGTGGGCAAGGTCACCCCGAAGGGCGAGACCGAGCTGACCGCGGAGGAGCGCCTGCTGCGCGCGATCTTCGGCGAGAAGGCGCGCGAGGTGCGCGATACCTCCCTGAAGGTGCCGCACGGCGAGCAGGGCATCATCGTGGACGTGAAGGTCTTTGACCGCAAGGACCACGCGGAGCTCTCCGCGGGCGTCAACCGCATGGTGCGCGTGTACATCGCCCAGAAGCGCAAGATCTCCGTGGGCGACAAGATGGCCGGCCGCCACGGCAACAAGGGCGTCGTCTCCCGCGTGCTGCGCCAGGAGGACATGCCGTTCCTGCCGGACGGCACCCCGCTGCAGATCGTTCTGAATCCGCTGGGCGTTCCGAGCCGTATGAACCTGGGCCAGGTGCTGGAGATGCACCTGGGCATGGCCTCCAAGGCGCTGGGCTGGCGCGTGGCCACGCCGGACTTTGACGGCGCGACCTTCGAGCAGATTCAGCGTGCGCTGGAGAAGGCAGGCCTGCGCACCGACGGCAAGACCGAGCTGTACGACGGCCGCACCGGCGACAAGTTCGACAACCCCGTCACCGTCGGCTACATGCACTACCTCAAGCTGCACCACCTGGTCGACGATAAGATGCACGCCCGCTCCACCGGCCCGTACTCCCTGGTCACCCAGCAGCCGCTGGGCGGCAAGGCGCAGTTCGGCGGCCAGCGCTTCGGCGAGATGGAGGTCTGGGCGCTGGAGGCCTACGGCGCCGCCAACACCCTGTCAAGGTTCTGGACGGCGATCACAACGAGATCGTCATCAAGGAGCTGGAGGACGAGGAGGAAGAGTACGAGCGCAGCGCGCCCTCTGCGGACGCCGCGCCGGAGGCTGAGGACACGGAGGCTGCCGCGGACGTCAGCGACGACATGGGCGATGACTTCATGGGCGACGACGTCTTCGACTTCGACGACGTGCCGAGCTTTGAGGATATCTCCCTGGATGACCTGGACGACAAGGAGTAAGCACTCCCTGCCGCCGGAAATGAAACAATATCGCCCCGCCGTGCATCCGTGCGCGGCGGCGGCCTGAGACATAGAGAAGGGAGTGCACCCCTTTGTCGGAACTGACAAACCTGTCTTCGATTCAGATTTCCATGGCGTCTCCGGATCAGATTCGCGCCTGGTCCCATGGTGAGGTGAGCAAGCCGGAGACGATCAACTACCGTACCCTCAAGCCGGAGCGTGACGGCCTGTACTGCGAGCGCATCTTCGGACCGACCAAGGACTGGGAGTGCAACTGCGGCAAGTACAAGCGCGTGCGCAACAAGGGCATCGTCTGCGACAAGTGCGGCGTGGAGGTCACCCGCAGCAAGGTGCGCCGCGAGCGCATGGGCCACATCGAGCTGGCCGCGCCGGTAAGCCACATCTGGTACTTCAAGGGCATCCCGAGCCGCATGGGCACGCTGCTGGACATCTCTCCGCGCGCGCTGGAGAAGGTGCTCTACTTCGCCAGCTATATCGTGCTGGACCCGGGCTGCACGCCGCTGCGCCAGAACGCGATCCTGACGGAGACCGAGTACCGCCAGCAGATCAGCGCGCCGAGCTACGTCACCGACGTGGCCATGGGCAAGCCGCCCCTGCGTGTGGGCATGGGCGCGGAGGCCGTGCAGGAGCTGCTGCAGAAGATCGACCTGGAGGCGCTCAGCCAGCAGCTGCGCGCAGAAATCGCCGAGCTGACCGAGAAGGAACGCGAGCGCGAGACCGAGGGCCAGAAGCGCGCCAAGGCGATCAAGCGCCTGGAGGTCGTGGAGGCCTTCCGCCAGAGCGGCAACAAGCCGGAGTGGATGGTGCTGACCGTCATCCCGGTCATGCCGCCGGATCTGCGCCCGATGGTTCAGCTGGACGGCGGCCGCTTCGCCACCTCCGACCTGAACGACCTGTACCGCCGCGTCATCAACCGCAACAACCGCCTCAAGCGCCTGCTGGAGCTCGGCGCGCCGGACATCATTGTGCGCAACGAGAAGCGCATGCTGCAGGAGGCTGTGGACGCGCTCATCGACAACGGCCGCCGCGGCCGCCCGGTCACGGGCCCCGGCAACCGCGCGCTCAAGTCCCTGTCGGACTTCCTGCGCGGCAAGCAGGGCCGCTTCCGCCAGAACCTGCTGGGCAAGCGCGTGGACTATTCCGGCCGAAGCGTTATCGTCGTCGGCCCGGAGCTCAAGCTGCATCAGTGCGGCCTGCCCAAGGGCATGGCGCTGGAGCTGTTCAAGCCGTTCGTCATGGAGCGCCTGGTCAACACCGGCGTCGTCCACAACGTCAAGAGCGCCAAGCGCATGGTCGACCGCGGCGAGACCCGCGTCTGGGACATCCTGGAGAGCGTTATCAAGGAGCACCCGGTGCTGCTCAACCGCGCGCCGACGCTGCACCGCCTGGGCATCCAGGCCTTCGAGCCGATCCTGGTCGAGGGCAAGGCGATCAAGCTGCATCCGCTGGCCTGTACTGCCTTCAACGCCGACTTTGACGGCGACCAGATGGCCGTGCACGTTCCGCTGTCCATGGAGGCGCAGGCCGAGGCCCGCTTCCTGATGCTGTGCGCCAACAACATCCTCAAGCCGCAGGACGGCAAGCCGGTTATCTCCCCGTCCCAGGACATGGTCATCGGCTGCTACTACCTCAGCTGCATCCATCCGGGCGTGCTGGGTGAGGGGCGCCGCTTTGCCAACGAGGACGAGGCCATGATGGCCTACCTGACCGGCCAGCTGCATCTGCAGGCGAAGATCAGCGTCCGCATCGCGCGTGAATGGACGGGCGAGGTGAGCAGCGAGTACCTGCAGGAGCACAAGATTTACGCAGGCCGCGACGGCAAGACCTACTACAAGAGCATCGAGACCACGCTGGGCCGCCTGATCCTCAACAGCAATGTGCCGCAGGACATGGGCTTCAAGCCCCGCAATACGCTCGACGACATGTTCGCTCTGGAGATCGACACCAAGGTCGGCAAGAAGGAGCTGGGCCGCATCGTCGACATGTGCTTCCGCACGCACGGCGTCTCCAAGACCGCCGAGGTGCTGGACAACGTGAAGGCCATGGGCTACAAGTACTCCACCATCGGCGCGGTCACCGTCGCCGTGTCCGACGTCATCGTGCCGCCGGAGAAGAAGCCGATTCTGGACGACGCGGAGAAGCGCGTGCGCCAGATCGAGAAGCTCTTCAAGCGCGGCATGCTGACCGACGAGGAGCGCTACAACCGCGTGGTCGACGTCTGGTCCAAGACCACCGACGACGTCAAGGCCAAGATCATGGACCACATGGACGAGTTCAACCCGATTCGCATGATGACGGACTCCGGCGCCCGTGGTTCCATCTCCCAGGTCTCCCAGTTGGCCGGCATGCGCGGCATGATGGCCTCCCCGACCGGCCGTCCGCTGGAGATGCCGGTTAAGGCGAACTTCCGCGAGGGCCTGACCGTTCTTGAATTCTTCCAGTCCTCGCACGGCTCCCGCAAGGCGCTGTCCGATACGGCGCTGCGTACCGCGGACTCTGGCTACCTGACCCGCCGCCTCGTTGACGTCTCCCAGGAGGTCATCGTGCGCGAGGAGGACTGCTTCGCCGCGCGCCGCGAGAAGATCCGCGGCATCACCGTGACCGCCATCGGCTCCGAGCGCGACCCGATCGAAAAGCTGATCGACCGCATCGTCGGCCGCGTGGCCGCCGAGGACGTCGTCAATCCGACGACCGGCGAGGTGATCGTGCCGTGCAACGAGATGATCACCTACGACAAGGGCAACGAGATCGTCGCCTGCGGCATCAAGGCCGTGCAGATCCGCTCCGTGCTGACCTGCCGCAACGAGACCGGCGTGTGCGTGAAGTGCTACGGCCAGAACCTGGCCCACGGCGGCTACGTCAACGTCGGCGAGGCGGTCGGCATCGTCGCGGCGCAGGCCATCGGCGAGCCGGGCACGCAGCTGACCATGCGTACCTTCCATACCGGCGGCGTGGCCTCCGAGAAGGACATCACGCAGGGCCTTCCGCGCGTCGAGGAGCTAGAACAAGAAGAAGCGCGAGCTGATCATCACCTCCGACGACGGCACCATCAAAGCCTATCCGATCGCCTACGGCAGCCGCCTGAAGGTGAAGGAGGGCGACCGCGTTGTGGCGGGCGACGAGCTGACCGAGGGCCAGATCAACCCGCACGACCTGCTGCGCATCCTGGGCGTCAAGGCAGTTCAGGAGCACCTGCTCAAGGAAGTCCTCATGGTCTACCGCCTGCAGGGCGTCGGCATCGGCGACAAGCACATCGAGGTCATCGTCCATCAGATGCTGCGCAAGGTCCGCGTCGAGGACGCCGGCGACACCAACATGCTGCCGGGCTCCATGGTCGATATCTTCCACTTCGAGAAGGAGAACGAGAGGACGATCATGGCGGGCGGCCGTCCGGCCGTGGCCAAGCGCATCCTGCTGGGCATCACCAAGGCGGCCCTGGCCACCGAGTCCTTCCTCTCCGCCGCCTCCTTCCAGGAGACGACCCGCGTGCTCACCGAGGCCGCGATCAAGGGCAAGGAGGATCACCTCGTCGGCCTCAAGGAGAACGTCATCATCGGCAAGATCATCCCGGCCGGTACCGGCATGCCGCGCTACCGCGACGTCGAGGTCAAGGAGATGTACTGATTCTCTCCGCAAATGGATATAAGCAAAGACGCTCGGAGCTTCCGGGCGTCTTTTTTGGCAATGTTTTGGAAAAGCATGAAGATTTTGACAGGGATATGCAGGAATTGACAAAAAACTGTCGAATTATATGTTCACAGACAGCTTTGGCTGCCCATTCATTGTCAAACAGCATGTTAAGGAGGGCGTTTCCCATGGCGAACCGTATCGTTTTGAACCCCATTTCCTATCACGGCAAGGGCGCGATTGAGAACATCGTGCCGGAGCTCACTTCCCGCGGCTACAAGAAGGCGTTTGTCTGCTCCGACCCGGCGCTGGTCAAGGCCGGCGTGACGGCGAAGGTGACCGACCTGCTGGACAAGGCCGGCTTTGCCTACACCGTGTACAGCGAGATCAAGCCGAACCCGACCATCGAGAACGTGCTCTCCGGCGTGGAGGCCTTCAAGGCCTGCGGCGCGGACTGTATCGTGACCATCGGCGGCGGCTCCTCCATGGACACCGCGAAGGCCGTCGGCATCATCATCAACAATCCGGAGTTCGCGGACGTGCGCTCCCTGGAGGGCGTGGCGCCGACGAAGAACAAGACCGTCTTCACCATCGCCGTGCCCACCACCGCCGGCACTGCGGCTGAGGTGACGATCAACTACGTTATCACCGACGTGGAGAAGAAGCGCAAGTTCGTCTGCGTGGACGTGCACGACATCCCCGAGGTCGCCGTCGTCGATCCGGACATGATGTCCTCCATGCCCAAGGGTCTGACCGCTGCGACCGGCATGGACGCGCTGACCCACGCCATCGAGGGCTTCATCACCAAGGGCGCCTGGGAGATGACCGACATGTTCCATCTCAAGGCGATCGAGATTATCGCCAAGTCCCTGCGCGCGGCGGTTGCCGGCGAGGCCGAGGGCTTTGAGGGCATGGCGCTGGGCCAGTATGTGGCCGGCATGGGCTTTTCCAATGTGGGCCTGGGCATCGTGCACTCCATGGCGCACACCCTGGGCGCGGTGTATGACACCCCGCATGGCGTGGCCAACGCCATCCTGCTGCCGACGATCATGGAATACAACGCGCCGGTGACGGGCGACAAGTACAAGTACATCGCCGCGGCGATGGGCGTTGAGGGCGTGGAGGCCATGACGCAGGACGAGTACCGCAAGGCCGCCTGCGACGCTGTGCGCAAGCTGAGCGCCGACGTGGGCATCCCGGCCGATCTCAAGGCGATCGTCAAGGCCGAGGACATCGACTTCCTGGCCGAGTCCGCGTACGCCGATGCGTGCCGCCCGGGCAACCCGCGCGACACCAGCGTGGCGGAGATCAAGGAGCTGTTCCTCAAGCTGATGTAATCCATACCATTCAACAGAAAAGGCGGGAAGGACGCTGGCGCGTGCTTCCCGCATTCTTTATATGGGGAATTGTGTAAAGAATCGTGCAGCGGGCACAGCTCGCTTATCTTTGCAACACGTTATTTGAGTGTGATGCTGGGATTGTCAGCGGCGGGCAGAGCCGAGAAGGGGATGAGCACGCCGGGCTGGTCTTCTGAGCCGATTCCAAAGGAGTAGACGAGCTTTGTACCGTCCGCGGCCGTCAATATGGCTGGGCTGATGTCCGCACGGTCGGAATAATCCCGCACATCGCTCGCGAGGACGCGTCCCTCGGCATCGAGCGTGATGGAAAAGAGCGTGAACAGACTGCGGGACTTCGCGACGCAGCTGCCGTACAGCGCGACGGTGCCGTCGGGCAAAGCCTCCGCGCTGAGCGGCTGTAAAACTGCCTTGGGCGCGGAAAGCACCTTTGACCAGCAGGTGCGGCCGTCTGCGTCGATGCGGGTGACACGGTACTGCTTGTAATCCTCCGGCAGAGAGCCGGTCATCAGGACGCCGCCCTGCCCGTCGGGCAGCAGCATGTTGTACCGGCCGGCTTCGTCTGTGAAGCGCGCGCTCCAGGAGAGCGCGGCGGAGGCGTCCACGCGCAGCATCAGAATGTCCGGAATGCTCGGGCTGCCATTCTGACAGAGGAGCAGATACAGCGCGCCGCCGCTGCGCGCGTGGCTCAGAAAGAAAGCATTTTCAAACGGTACGGTATAGCGAAGAAGCGGCTGTGCGTCTTCATCGTAGACCATCAGCGTGCTCTGTCCGTTCCCCGCTGCGCACAGGCCTGCGAAGCCGCCCGGCCAATCGCGAAGCATGTAGGGCTCGCCTTCGAACGTGCGGGCGTTTGCCAGCTCGCCGCCATCGAGGTCATAGAGCGTATAGGCATGCTTCCAGGCCTCCTGCGGCGTGGTATAGGAGACGGCGCGCAGAATGCCGGACCGGCCGTCCTGACGCAGCACGACGCCGTACTCGCCGTGTTCCGCGGCGGGGAAGGTGATGTCCGATACACAGACGCCGTTTTCGTAGCGGCGAAGGCGTGTCACAAAGACGGTGTCCTCCGGGTTGCCGGTGACCCGCGACAGGGGCCCCACGCTTCGCCGGACATAGACGTTGCCGGAGAGCGGCAGAACCTCAACCGTGGACTCATACTCGCTCTCCGGCGGCAGCAGATACGGCGTCAGATCGAGCGCCAGTGCGCCTGCGGGCAGCAGGAGGCAGAGGAGCAGAAGGGTCAGAAAGCGTCTCATACGATATCCTCCTTTGGTTTCTGACCATATAACGAAGCAGACAGGAAGAATCTTCCTGCCTGCTGGTTTGCTTTTTGCTTTGAAGCGATTGTTTTAGCGGATTTCGGTCATCAGCAGCTCGACCATCTTCGCGCAGCGGTCCATGCTTTCCTCGGCGATGTGCTCAAACTTGCCGTGGTAGGCGAAGCCGCCGGTGCACAGGTTCGGCGTGGGCATGCCCATTTCAGACAGGCGGCAGCCGTCCGTGCCGCCGCGCACCGGCTCGACGAACGGCTCCATACCCGCCAGGCGCGCGGCCTTCTTCGCGTTTTCCACCAGCTCCATGTGCGGCGCGATCTTCTCCGCCATGTTGTAGTAGGTGTCCTTGAGCGTCAGCTTCACAACCTCGCGGCCGTAGCGCTCGTTGATCACCTTCGCTGCGTGTCGCATGGTCTGCTTGCGCACCTCAAACGTCGCGCGGTCGTGGTCGCGCACGATGTAGTCAAGCTCCGCGTGGGAGACGTCGCCCTTCATGTCGTGCAGGTGAAAGAAGCCCTCGTAGCCCTCGGTCAGGCGCGGGATGTCGCCCGCAGGCAGCAGGCTGTTATACTCCATGGCGACCAGCGCAGCGTTGATCATCGTGTCCTTCGAGGAGCCCGGATGCACGCTCATGCCGGTGATTTCGACCTTTGCGGAGGCGGCGTTGAACGTCTCATAGGCGATCTCGCCCTCGCGGCCGCCGTCCACGGTGTAGGCGAACTGCGCGCCAAACTTGGCGACGTCAAAGTGCGCCACGCCCATGCCGATCTCCTCGTCCGGGGTGAAGGCGATGCAGAGCCTGCCGTGCGGCTTGTCTCCGGTGACAATGGCCTCCACGGCGGTGAGAATCTCCGCGATGCCGGCCTTGTCGTCTGCGCCCAGCAGCGTGGTGCCGTCGGAGGTGATGAGCGTCATGCCCTTGAGCGCCGGGAGCGTCGGGAAGCTTTCAACCGTCAGCACGTCGCCCGTACCGGGAAGCACCACGTCGCCGCCGTCGTAATCCGCATGAATCTGCGGCTTCACGTTCTCGCCGGAGTAATCGGGCGAGGTGTCCATATGCGCGATGAACCCCAGCGCGGGCAGGTCTTCGCAGCCCTTCGTGGCGCTCAGCCAGCCGTAGACCACGCCGAACTCGTCGACATGCGCGTTTTCAATGCCCAGCGCGGTCATCTCCTCCACCAGCATGTGCGCCAGGTCAAGCTGGATCGCCGAGGACGGCGCGGCGGAAGAGGCGGGATCGGAGGTGGTGTGCACCCTGATGTACTTGAGGAATCGTTCACAGGCTCGCATAAGATACTCTCCTTATTAGCGTTTGAAATTTGAATTGCTTTTAACTGCGCGAAGCGAAGAGGGGAGTCTGAGGGACAGGGTCCCTCAGGCAGGTTTTAGGGCGGCAGCCCTAACGTATTCTTCCTGTTACAGCACCACCGCGATCAGCGCGCACAGCAGCGGCAGCGTCACGCCGCTCAGCAGCGTGGAGACGAGCACCGCGTGCGAGGCGGTCATGTCCGTGGGGCGGTAGATATCGCAGATCATGCCGCAGTTGCCGGCGATGGGCATGCCGGCCAGCAGCACGCTGATGCCCACCAGCATGCGGTCGATCGGCAGGGGGCGCATGACCAGCAGCATCAGCAGCGGCATGACGACCATGCTCAGCAGGCAGATGCGGTACAGGCGGGGATTGGTCATCGCGGCGCGCAGATCGCTGTGCGCGACGGACGCGCCGATGATCATCATCGCCAGCGGCGTGTTCATAGCGCCGATGGAGGCCAGCGTGGTTTCGATGGCCTCGGGCAGGTGCCAGCCCGTCACGCCGAAGGTGAGGCCGATCAGCGCGGCGACGATGCAGGCGTTGATCATGTTCTTCAGGCTGAACGTCGCACCCTTGGTGATCAGCAGCACGCCATAGGAGAAGAAGAACAGGTTGAAGATCAGGATGAACATGGACAGGCGCGCCACGCCGTCCGGGCCGTAGACCGACTGGACGACCGGGATGCCCATGAAACCCACGTTGGTGAAGATGAGCATCAGCTGATCCAGACCGCGGTCCTCCGGTTTGGTGCGCACGAAGCGCACCAGCACGGCGGCGAAGACGATCATCAGGAGGAAGAACAGCACGCCGACGCCGGTGGCGCTGATCATGGTCATCGGGCTGCTGTCGCTCTCGAGCACCGAGGAGATGATGATGCACGGCGCGGCGGTGTTCAGCGTGAAGGACGACAGGCGCTTGCGGAACTCCGGCGTCATGATGCCCACGCGCGCGATGAGATAGCCGGCCAGCATCATGAGAAACAGCGAAATCAGCTGGTTGATGACAGCGGAAAGGTTCATGAAAAAGCCTCCGTATGCAAGGATGACAAAAGTTGCTTTCCTATTGTACACCCTGACCGGGAGGTTGTAAAGTTGGCATTTTTATGCTATCCTATCTCATGAGTTTGAGGACGTGATGGAGGCAGAAATATGGGTTATCAGGCGCTGTACCGCCGCTATCGTCCGGCGCGGTTTGACGACTTTGTGGGGCAGGAGGCCATCATCAGAACGCTGCGCAGCCAGGTGATGAGCGGACGCATCGCGCACGCGTATCTGTTCTGCGGCACGCGCGGCACGGGCAAGACCTCGACGGCCAAGGTGTTCGCGCGCGCGGTGAACTGCGAAAACCCGGACCGCGGCGAGCCGTGCGGGCAGTGCGCGGCGTGCAGGGCGCTTTCCGCCGAGAGCAGCCTGGACATTCTGGAGATCGACGCGGCGAGCAACAACGGCGTGGACGAGATCCGAGACCTACGCGAGAAGGTGAAGTACCCGCCGCAGTCGGGCCGCTACCGCGTCTACATCATCGACGAGGTGCACATGCTTTCCCAGGGCGCGTTCAACGCGCTGCTCAAGACGCTGGAGGAGCCGCCCGCCTACGTCGTCTTCATCCTGGCGACCACGGAGCCGCAGAAGCTCCCGGCGACGATCCTCTCCCGCTGCCAGCGCTTTGACTTTGGCCGCATTCCCGCGCACCAGATCATCGCGCGGCTGCGCGTGGCGCTTGAGGAGGGCGGGATCGCGGCTGAGGAGGCGGCGCTTGCGCGTATCGCGCGCGCGGCGGAGGGCGGCATGCGCGACGCCTGGTCGATCCTGGACATGTGCCTGGGCTACGCGCAGGAGGATGGCGCGGGCCTGACGGAGGCGCTGGTTTTGCAGGTGCTCGGCGCGGCGGACAAGCGGTTCCTGTTTGAATTCGCGGACAGGCTCATCAGCGCGGACGCGGTCGGCGCGCTTGAGATGATCGACGGCATGATGCGCGCGGGCCGGGAGGTGCAGGTGTTTGTGCGCGATGTGAGCGGCCACCTGCGCAACCTGATGCTGGCCGGGGTCTGCGGTCAGGCGCAGGCGGAGAGCCTGCTGGAAGTGACGGCGGAGGACGCGCAGGCGTACGTCGAGCAGGCCGGGCGCACGTCGCGCACGCGGCTGATGCGCATGCTCGACCTGTTCCTGGCGAGCGAGACGGACATGAAGTGGGCCGCGCAGCCGCGCTTTGCGCTGGAGGCGGCGACGCTGCGCGCGTGCGAGCCGGAGGAGAGCCTGCAGCTGGAGGCACTCGTGGCCCGCGTGGACGAGCTGGAGCGCAAGCTGCGCGAGGGCGCGATCGTCGCCGCACCGAAGAAGCAGACGTGCGCCCCGGCGGACGAAGCGGCGGCTCAGGCTGCGCCGGAGGCACAAAGGCCGGCCGAGGCGCCGAAGGGCCCCGCGCCGGACGCGGAGCGCATCTGGCAGGAGGCGGTGCGCAGGCTCAAGCAGAATCCGTTCGTGTTCAACTCGGTGAACAAGGGCAGGCTTATCAGCGGCGAGAACGGTCTGTTCACGGAGGTCTTTGACAAGGGCGGCGGGGCGATTCACGTCAAGCTGCTCTCCGCGCCGGACAAGAATGCCGCCGTGGCCGAGGCGCTGAGCGCGGCGGCGGGCTATCCGTGCACGTTCCGCGCTGCGCTGGAGGGCACGGTGGCGGAGTCGGACAAGGCGATCCTGGCGGCGCAGCAGGAAGCGAAGAAGCAGGCGGACAAGAACCTGAGCAAGGTATTTGACGCGTTTGGACGCGAGAATGTGAGGGTACTCGATGAATAAGGGATTCAAGGACGCGGTCGTCTATCAGATCTATCCCAAGAGCTTTATGGACGCGAACGGGGACGGCATGGGCGACCTGCAGGGCGTCATCAGCAAGCTCGATTATCTCAAGGAGCTGGGCATCGATGTGATCTGGCTCAACCCGTGCTACAAGAACTCCGGTGTGGACGGCGGCTACGACATCAGCGACTATCAGGCCATCGCGCCGGAGCTGGGCACGATGGAGGACTTTGACGAGCTGCTTGAGCAGGCGCACCAGCGCGGTATCCGCATCGTGATGGACCTGGTGGTCAACCACACCTCCACCGAGCACGCGTGGTTCGTGGAATCGAGAAAGAGCAAGGATAATCCCAAGCGCGATTTCTACGTCTGGCGGCCGCCGTTTGAGGGAAAGGAGCCCAATCAGGAGCGCAGCATCTTCTCCGGCCCGGCCTGGGAATATGACGAGGCGACCGGCGAGTATTACCTGCACATCTTCGCCAGGGAGCAGGCCGACCTGAACTGGGAGAACGAGGCCGTCCGCCGCGAGGTCTACAAGATGATGCGCTGGTGGTTTGACAAGGGCATCGACGGCTTCCGCATGGACGTGATCGACATGATCAGCAAGCCGGAGGACGTGCTGCTCGCCGACGGCGGTCCGCACCGCTCCAGCTCCCATGGCCCGCGCGAGCACGAGTTCCTGCGGGAGATGAACCGGGAGGTGCTCTCCCGCTACGGCGCCTTTACCGTCGGCGAATCCGGCAGCGTCACGGTTGAGCAGGCGCTCGAGTATGCGAACCTCGACGGCAGCGAGCTGAACATGATGTTCCAGTTCGAGCACGTGGAGCATGACGCGGGCGAGGGCACCAAGTGGAGCACCGGCCCGATGAACCTGGTGAAGCTCAAGCACATCTTTGAGCGATGGCAGAACGGCCTGCACGGCCGGGCGTGGAACAGCCTGTACTGGGACAACCACGACCAGCCGCGTGCGGTGTCGCACTTTGGCTGCGACAGGGAGGAATACCGCGTGCGCAGCGCCAAGCTGGTGGGCGCGTGCCTGCACATGATGGAGGGCACGCCCTACATCTACCAGGGCGAGGAGCTGGGCATGACCAATTACCCGTTCACGGATATCAGTCAGTCCCGGGACGTGGAGGCGATCAACGCGTGGAATGAGCTGGTCGTGGAGCAGAAGAAGTTCACGCCCGAATACATGATGGCCTGCATCCGCTACAAGGGACGCGACAACGCGCGCACGCCGATGCAGTGGACCGCAGGCGAGAACGCGGGCTTCACCACCGGCACGCCGTGGATGAGCGTCAACCCGAACCACACCACCATCAACGCCGAGAGACAGGTCGGCGATCCCGACTCCGTGTTCAGCTTCTATCAGAAGCTGATCCGCCTGCGCAAGACGTATCCGGTGATCGTGCATGGCGACTTCACGCTGCTGATGCCCGAAGACAGGCAGGTCTTCGCCTACACCCGCCAGTATGAGGGAAAAACGCTGCTGGTCGCGTGCAATTTCTCCTGTGAGGAGGCAGCGCTGGACGAGCTTGCGGCGACCCGCGGCGAAATGCTGGCCGCCAACTACGACGAGCCGGGTGACAAGACGACGCTGCGCCCGTGGGAGGTGCGCGTCACGCTTGTGTAACGGCCAAGCGGCGGCGGCAAAATGGGAAAAATTGGGCATTGGATTGTATATAATACAAAAATATGCGGATTGACTTGTAATTTTGTTGACTTTTGTGCGATGAAGCGGTAAGATACTCCCATGTTCACAATCAACGCGGCGCTGGCCGCGAACACGGGAGGACAAAACAATGAAGAGATTTGCGATGCTTGCGCTGGCGCTTGTGCTGGCGTGTGTCTGTGTGACGGGTCTGGCCGACACGCTTCGCGTCGGCATGGAGTGCAACTACGCGCCCTACAACTGGACGCAGAGCGAGCCGAGCGACGAGGCCGTGGCCATTGCGGCGGGCGGCTATGCCGACGGCTACGACGTGCGTATTGCCAAGCGCATCGCGCAGGAGCTGGGCATGGACCTGGAGATCGTCAAGACCGAGTGGGACGGCCTCACCCCGGCGCTGCTCTCCGGCAACATCGACGTGATCATCGCCGGCATGAGCCCGACCGAGGAGCGCAAGCTGACCATTGATTTCACCGACGCCTACTACGTCACCGAGCTGTGCGTCGTGGTGCGCAAGGACAGCAAGTTTGCATCGGCCCAGAGCCTTGCCGACTTCGGCGGCGCGAAGATCACCGGCCAGATGAGCACCTTCCACTACGACGAGATCGACCAGATCCCCGGCGTGGTCAAGATGCCCGCGCAGGACACCTTCCCGACGATGATCGTCGCCGTCAGCTCCGGCGCGATTGACGGCTACATCGCCGACCGCCCGGGCGCCGTCTCCGCTACGGCCTCCAACCCCGATCTCACGTTCGTCACCTTCGAGGCGGGCCAGGGCTTTGAGATCGCGCCTGAGGACGCGGAAATCGCCGTGGGCATCCGCCAGGGCAGCGAACTCAAGGAGAAGATCAACGCGATTCTCGCCGCGATCAGCGACGACGAGCGCAACGCCATCATGGATGCAGCTGTCGCCGCCCAGCCGCTCAGCGAGTAAGGACGAAAGACATGAAGCGGACTGCCGGGGTCTTCCCGGCAGCCCTTTCTGCGTTATGAAGAAAGGAGAATTGACATGCCCACAGCTTCCACATCCTTCTTCGGATGGGTTGCTTTCCTGCTGCAGAAGTACGGAATGCTCTTCCTGCGCGGCACGGGAATGACGCTGCTCGTCGCGCTGACGGGCACGGCGTTCGGCTTTATCATCGGCCTGCTGGTGGCCATCGTGCGCGCGACGTCGCCCATGCCCGCCCATGGTCACAGAACCGCCGCCGCAGCTGTGCGCAGCGCGCTGCTGAAGGCTGTTCAGCTGCTGCTGGCCGCCTACATCCAGGTCTTCCGCGGCACGCCGATGATCGTGCAGGCGGTGGTCATCTACTATGGCGCGCAGTACGCCGGCGTGTTCATGGATACGACCTTCGCCGCGATTTTCATCATCTCCATCAACACCGGCGCGTACATGGCGGAGATCATCCGCGGCGGCATTTTCTCCGTGGACAAGGGCCAGTTCGAGGCGGCGCACGCCATCGGCATGACCCACTGGCAGACGATGACCACCGTCGTGCTCCCGCAGGCCATCCGCAATATCCTGCCGAGCGTGGGCAACGAGCTGATCGTCAACATCAAGGATTCCTCCGTGCTCAACGTCATTTCGGTTTCGGAGCTGTTCTTCCAGGCCAAGAGCGCGGCCGGCGCATACTACCGCTACTTTGAGGTCTACTTCATCATCGCGGTCATTTATCTGATTCTGACGCTGACGGTCAGCCGCATCCTGCGCTTCATCGAGCAGAAGATGGACGGTCCGGACAACTACGTCATTCATGGATCGCAGAGCGACAGCCGCGCGGAGATCGTCGTCTCGCGCGAGAACGCCGAGGAGGTGGAAAAGCGATGGAACCAGTGATTGAGGTCAGAGGGCTGCACAAGGCCTTCGGCAGCCATGAGGTTTTGAAGGGCATCGACTTTTCCGCCAGCAAGGGCGAGGTCGTCTGCATCATCGGCTCCTCCGGCTCGGGCAAGAGCACGCTGCTGCGCTGCATCAACCTGCTGGAAATGCCGGACGCGGGCGAAATCCTCTACCATGGCAAGGACATCCTCACCGACGGGACGATCAACATGCCCAAGTACCACGCCAAGGTGGGCATGGTGTTCCAGCAGTTCAACCTCTTCGGCAACATGACTGTGCTGGAAAACTGCATGACCGGCCAGATGAAGGTTTTGAAGCGTACCCGCGAGGAGAGCATGGAGAACGCCATGAAGTACCTGCGCAAGGTCGGCATGGAGGCCTACGTCAGCGCGAAGCCGCGCCAGCTCTCCGGCGGCCAGAAGCAGCGCGTGGCCATCGCCCGCTCGCTGGCGATGGACCCGGAGGTCATCCTCTTTGACGAGCCGACCTCCGCGCTCGACCCGGAGATGGTCGGCGAGGTGCTCTCCGTCATGCAGAACCTGGCGCAGGAGGGCCTGACCATGCTGGTCGTCACGCACGAGATGGGCTTTGCCCGCGCGGTGGCGGACAAGGTCGTCTTCATGGATCAGGGCGTGATCGCGGAGGAGGGCGCGCCTGCGGAGGTGCTGGGCAGCCCGAAGCACGAGCGCCTGCAGAGCTTCCTGCGCAGCATGCTGTAAGATGGAATCATTGGGGCGGACAGGATGACTGTCCGCCCTTTGATTAGCATTGCATTTCCTTGCAAAATGGTGTACAATACGATAAGATTGTTATTGGGATAACAAGCACGAAAGGCAAGGAGAGCATCAGACATGGACATGAAGCAGCTGACGACGTTCATGACGCTGGCCAAAACCCTCAATTATCAGAAGGCGGCTGACCAGCTGCAGTATGCGCCCTCGACGCTGTTCAAGCACATCCAGCTGCTGGAGCAGGAGCTGGGCGTGGAGCTGTTTTTCAAGCAGGGCAGGCAGCTGTGCCTGACCGCGGAGGGGCAGACCTTTGAAACGCACGCTGCCAATATCCTTACGAGCTACCGCAACGCGATTCAGAGCATCGCCGCGTGCAACGTGCAGGAGAGCAGCATGACCATCGGCGGCTGTGAGATCAACACGGGCAACAGTCTTGTGCGGTTGCTCAACCGCTTTTCCCAGGCGTATCCCAACGCGCGCATGAGCATGCTGACCTCGCCCAACGCGAGCGTGCCGCAGCTGGTGAGGAACGATCTGATCGATCTGGGCTTCTACTACTGCATTGACGGCAGGAGCCTGCCCGGTCTGGAGACGGTGCGCCTGTATCAGGAGCCGGTGTACCTGCTCACCGGCCGGGACAATCCCCTCCTCTGGAAGGAGGAAATCACCTACGCCGACCTGCAGGGCATGCCGTTCGTCTATCCGCACGACACCTGCTGCTTTGTTTCCGAGCTGCTCGCGCTGCTGGAGCGCAAGGGCGTGGCGCTGGGCAAGGTGACCTACCTGGGCAATGTGCTCCTGGTGTCGGAGCAGGTGCACGCGGCCAACGCGCTCACGCTGATGCCGCATTCGGCGGTGAAGCACTTCTGCAGCATCTACGACATGGCCGTGGTGGAACTGGGCGAGCCGAAGATCTGGGCCTGGGAGATGCTGGTGTACAAAAACTATGAATCCCTGCGGCCGCTGGCTAGGGCGCTTCTGCGCCAGACCACAGAATACGCGCAGGAGATGCTGCGCGAGGACCCGGTGCTCAGCGCCGGAACCTGACCGGAAAAACATACGAATCACAGGGTTCCTTAACGAACTCTGTGATTTTTTTGCCAATCCTTCGCCTTTTTCGAATGATTCGTTTCCATCTTTCGTATGACGTTGGCGCAAAATGCCTGTACAATGAATATAGGTTCCGTGAACGAACATGAGAACTGGAAGGAAGAAAGGAGAACCAATATGAAGAAACTGCTTGCGCTTGTGCTCAGCCTGTGCATGCTGGCGACGATGTTTGTCGCGCCGGCGATGGCCGAGGGCATGAAGCCCGGCACCTACACCGCGACGGCGAAGGGCATGTTCGACGGCCTGACCGTCGAGGTGACCGTGTCCGAGAACGCCATTGAGAAGATCGAGGTCACCGCCCACCAGGAGACCGCTCCGGGCTGGCCGGCGCTCGAGAAGATTCCGGCTGCGATCGTCGAGGCGCAGTCCATCGCGGTTGACGCCGTCGCCGGCGCGACCATGTCCTCCAACGGCGTGAAGGCCGCTGTCGAGGCTGCCCTGATCGAGGCGGGCGCGGATATCGCCGCGTTCTCCGGCGAGGTGGCCGCGGCGCCCGAGGCTGCGCCGTCCTACTACCCGGTGATGGGCTCCTTCGAGGTGCCCGAGACCTGGGACGAGAGCTATGACGTCGTCGTCGTCGGCGGCGGCTTCGCGGGTCTTGCCGCTTCCTACGCCGCGGCCGAGTCCGGCGCGAGCGTGACCCTCGTGGAGAAGCTCTCCACCACCGGCGGCAACTCCGCCATCAACGGCGGCCAGTATGCGGCCTACACCTCCAAGCTGGCTGCGGGCCTGCAGGAGAAGTTCAACCTCGTGCCGGATACGGCCGAGAAGCACATCGAGGACACCATCAAGGGCGGCGACAACATGAGCGTGCCGGAGCTGGTCGAGCTGATGGTCTACGCTTCTCCGTACTACTTTGACCTGCTGCTGGACAACGGCCTGGAGATCCGCGACACCCTGGCCCGTCCGGGCGGACACTACGGCTACCGCACCTACGTCACCAAGGATCAGGTCGGCAGCGACATCACCAACCTGCAGCTGGAGATGCTCAAGAAGACCGCGACCAACATCCAGCTGGAGACCAAGATGGTCGAGATCTACCGTACCCGCGACGAGGCGAACCGCGTTGTCGGCATCCGCGTCTCCACGCCGGACGGCTACAAGACCATCGAGGCCAAGAAGGGCGTCATCCTGGCGACCGGCGGCTTCTCCTCCAACGTTGAAATGCGCCAGACCCAGGTCCCGTACCTGACCGGCGATCTGCCGACCACCAACATCAAGGCCGCGTCCACCGGCGAGGGCATCTACCTGGCCCAGGCCATCGGCGCGAACACTACCCAGATGAGCAACATCCAGCGTTATCCGTGGGCTGACCCGAACACCGGCGTCCTGGATTCCTACGCGGTGTGGCCGTTCACCGGCCCGTCCTACGGCGTCATCTACGTTGACTGGCAGGGCAACCGCTACGTCAACGAGGGCGACCGCCGCGACGTCTGCGCCAACGCTGCCGCCAACTCCGGCTTCATCTCCACCTACGCCATCTTCACCGAGCCGGTCGTGCCGTTCGCGTATCCGGAAGAGATCGCTGCGGGCGTTGCCTCCGGCCGCGTCCTCAAGGGCGACACCATCGAGGAGCTCGTGGAGAAGATCAATGCGTTCGCCATCAAGGGTGAGTATCCGCAGGTGACCGCCGAGAACCTGAAGGCGACCATCGAGAAGCACAACAGCTACATCGACTCCGGCGTCGATCCGGACTTCGGCAAGGTCATGGCGGCGACCATGGTCAAGATCGAGGAAGGCCCGTACTACGCGCTGCCGCAGTACCCGTCCGTGCACCACACCATGGGCGGCCTGGTGATCAACACGAACACTGAGGTCATCGACATCTACGGCCAGGTCATCCCGGGCCTGTATGCGGCCGGCGAGGTCACCGGCGGCGTCCACGGCACCAACCGCCTGGGCTCCAACGCCGACGCGGACGCCTGCGGCATCGGCTATGTCTCCGGCTATGTCGTCGCCAACGGCAAGCTCCCGGATTTCATCCCGGAACTGTAAGGAGATCGGAAGACAAACGCTTCATTCGCTGACTGATAGGCGGCGCCTGCCCTGCGGCAGGCGCCGCTTCTTATATATGCATGCGTCAGCCCGCTTTTTTCCTGCGCAGGGCATGACCGGCGTGCCCTTCGTATATACATGGAGCATAAGCCGATGCGGAGGGATGGAGCATGAGCAGGTTCTTGATCAGGACGGCGGCAGTGCTGTTTGCCGTCATGCTGTTTGGATCGGGCGCCATGGCGCAGGAGACGATGCGGGTGTATATCGGCCGGGACGCGCTGGATATGCAGACGGCGCAGCAACTGGTGGAGATGATCGGACGGGCGGTTCCGCAGGCAGAGTGGACGGCGGAATATGAGGAGGAGACGGGCGAAAGCCTGCGCACGCTCGTGCTTTCCGACCGCGCGCCGGCGCTGGCCGTCTGCGCGCCGGGGGAGGCGCTGCCGTGGGCGAAGGAGGGCATGCTGCTGCCCCTTCAGGCGGCGATCGCCGGGCAGAACCGGATGCAGCGGCAGGTGCTCGATTGCTGCGTGCTGGAGGAAAACCTGTTCATGGCGCCGCTGCTGGCGCGGCACAGGTGCCTGGCGGTGAACGTCAGGCGCTTTGAGGAGCAGCGGCTTGGCTATATGCTCGACGAGCTGACGCATCCGGTGTGGTATCCGACGGAGTTCTATCAGATTCTGGAGGAGTTCCTGCTGGATGACGAGACGGCGATGGACGTGTGGCCGGCGCAGCCGCAGACGAGCGCGGCGCTTGAGGCGCTGGTGCAGGCGATCTACGGCGGATCGCTGCTCTCCGAGGACGCATCGCTCTGCCAGGCAAACGCACCGGAGATCCGCGCGGGCCTGCGGTGGCTGGGCGAGACGGTGGCCTGCGGGCTGATTGGCCTCGCGCAGAGCCGGGAGGATGCGCTTGCCCGGTTTGTATCGGGCGAGACGGCCATCTTCGCCGACTGGACCGCGCAGGAGGCCACGCGCCAAAAGGATGCGCTCGCGGAAAACGGCGTCCAGGTGCACACGATGCCCTATCCCTCGTCGATCGGGCTGCCGGTGCGCGCCTTCACGCTGACGGGCGTATGCGCGTTCGCCAGCGGCGACGCGGGAACGGACGCGCTGGCGGTCAAGGCGACGGCGTTCCTCAATGAGAACGCACAGGCGCAGGCGCTGCTGGGCAGCCGGGCGATCTGGCAGGACAACGCCGTCTGGCTGCCGAGCCTGGAGTTGGGCAGCCGCGGAGCGACGCTGCGCAGCCTGTTCTGCGAAGCGATGCGCCAGGTGATGGACGGCGAGACGGAGGCGGCGGAGGCGCTTGAGTGGGTCCAGGCGGCGATGGATGCGCTCAAATGAGCCGCTGAAGGCAAAAAAAGCGGCAAAAACCGCTGGAAAAGGAGCGAAAACGGAGAAATTTCTCTTGCCAAACGGGGGATGGAGATGATATAATAGCCTCCGTATGAAACGGACGTTCCGCTGTGGGCGAAGTCGTGTCCAGAATGAGCGTCTATGATGAAAGGAGAAATCGACCATGAGCGAGATCATCCGTGCGATCGAAAGCGAGCAGCTCAAGAAGGATCTTCCCAAGTTCAACGTGGGCGACACCCTGCGTGTGATGGTGAAGGTCGTCGAGGGCGACCGCGAGCGTCTTCAGGCGTTCGAGGGCATCTGCATCGCCAAGCGCAATGGCAGCGTCCGTGAGACCTTCACCCTGCGCCGTGTTTCCTACGGCATCGGTGTGGAGCGTACCTTCCCGCTGCATTCCCCGCGTCTTGATAAGATTACGGTGCTGCGCCGCGGCAAGGTTCGCCGTGCGAAGCTGTATTACCTGCGTAATCTGTCCGGCAAAGCCGCCAAGATTAAGGAAAAGTAATTGTGCTACCGGCCGCCGGTTCTTCCGGCGGTCTTTTTGTTTACTCCCCCGGCGGACGGATGTACGTCGTTTCTGCAAGACGGCTTGATGCCGCCGCGAAGCGAAGAAGGGAGTCCGAGGGACGTTGTCCCTCGGGCAGGTCCGGGCGGCAGCCCGGGAACTTCTGCTGGGTTGATGATAGAAAGAGGCAATCATGGACAACGATTTCATCGTCCGCGCGCAGGACAAGAAGATCAACTGGTATCCGGGCCACATGGCGCGCGCCAAGAAGAAGCTGATCGAGCAGCTCTCGCGCGTGGACGTGGTGGTGGAGCTGTGCGACGCGCGCATCCCGCGCGCCAGCCGCAACCCCGACCTGAATGAGCTGGTCAAAAACAAGAAGCGCCTGCTCATCCTCAACAAGGCCGATCTGGCGGACGAGGCGCAGACCCGCGCGTGGCTGGGCTATTTTCGCGCGCAAGGGCTGGACTGTATGAGCTTTGACAGCGCGAAGGGGCGCGCCAAGGATGTCATCCGCCGCATCGAGCAGGCGGCCAGCGAGGCCGTGGAGAAGATGGCGGCCCGGGGCGTGAAGAAGACCGTGCGCGTGATGATCGTCGGCGTGCCGAACGTGGGCAAGTCCACCTTCACCAACAAGGTGAACGGCGCGTCCATCGCCAAAACCGGCGACCACCCGGGTGTGACCCGCAATAACCAGTGGGTGCGCATCACGCCGTATCTGGAGCTGCTGGACACGCCGGGCCTGCTCTGGCCCCGGCTCGACGACCAGAACGACGCGCGGGCGCTGGCGTTCGTGGGCACGATCAACGACCAGGTCATGGATCAGCAGATGCTCGCCATCTGGCTGCTGGAGGCGCTGCTGGCCATCCGGCCGGAGGCGGTGGTGCAGCGCTTCAAGCTCAGGGACGCGTCGCTGCGCGGCGTGGCGCTGCTGGAGGAGGCATGCCGCGGCCGGGGCTGGCTGATGCCCGGCGGCGTGCCGGATACCGACCGCGGCGCGGCGGTGATCCTCGATGAGTTCCGCGGCGGCAAGCTGGGCCGGCTGACCCTGCAGAGCGCGCCGGCGAAGAGGATGGAGACCGTCCCGGTGGATGAAGGTCGATCTCAAAAAAACGAGCCATAAGCGCGAAGCGAGGAAGGGGTTTGGGGATGAAATCCCCAAGCAGGTTTGGGCGGCAGCCCAACGTTTCCCTTTCGTCATACACAAAAGGCAAGAATCGCAGCGGAGCCGAAGGCGACTATTGCGATTCCGTCAATGCAGCTTGAAACAGGCGTGAATTGAGATCGTACAATGGGAGACAACCGATGAAGAAGGACTGGAATGCGCGGCTGCTGGAAATCAGCCAGACCGACCGCGAGATCTGGGAGACGGGGCGCGCGTTTGCGGGCATCGACGAGGCGGGCCGCGGCCCGCTGTGCGGCCCGGTGGCGGCGGCGTGTGTGGTCATGCCCAAAGAGCCGCTGCTTTTGTACGTCGACGACAGCAAGAAGCTGACGGAGAAGCGACGCGAAGCGCTCTACGAGCAGATTTTGAAGACCGCCGTGTACGCGAAGGTGATCCTCGCCTCGCCGGAGGAGATCGACCGGGTGAATATCCTGAACGCGACGAAGAACGCCATGGCGCTGGCCGCGAAGGATGCGCCGTGCGACCTGTTCCTGGTGGACGCGATCGACCGGCTCGACGTGGCGGGCGAGGTACGCGGCATTGTCCACGGCGACGCGCTGTGCTACTCGATTGCGGCGGCGTCCATTCTGGCGAAGGTGACGCGTGACCGGCTGATGCGCGAGCTGGACGAGCAGTACCCGCAGTACGGCTTTGCGAAGAACAAGGGCTACGGCACGGCGCAGCACATCGCGGCGCTGAAGGAATACGGCCCGTGCCCGGCGCACAGACGCTCGTTCATCGGGCATTTTGTGCAGGTGTAAGGCGGTTGCCGCAGATTCATGCTTTGCGAATCAGCCCCGTCTCAATCGTAGGATGCTTCGCATCCTGCTCTGAGACTGCATTTTTCTTTGATTATGGGATACGCTGGGGCCGCAGGCCCCAGACCCCGCCTGGGGATGCTATCCCCAGACCCCTTCTTCGCTTCGCGCGGTGAAAAGTGATTTGAACAGGAGGCCGGCATATGCAGAAGACGACGGGCAAGCTCGGCGAGGACGGTGCCGTGATCGTCTTTATCGAGGTGAAGACGCGCACGGGCGGCTTCGCGCCGGGGCGCGCGGCGGTGACGCCCGCCAAGCAAAAGCGCATCTGCAAGGGTGCGGTGTACTATATGATGCGAAACGGCCTGATGAATCGACAGGCACGGTTTGATGTGATCGAGATTCAGGGGACGCGCGTGACGCACATCGAAAACGCGTTCCCGTATCAGGGGCCGGCGTTTTGACGCGGCCTGTTCAGGACGGAGGCGTCAGAAATGAAAAAGAAAACGAAATGGAGCATCATGGCGGCGGCGCTGGCCCTTGTGCTGGCGGCGTGCGCCGTGGTGTTTTTGGCGCAGAAGGAGCGGGAGCAGCCGGTCAAGCCGGGCAACCTGCTGGAGAACGGGGACTTTTCCGCCGTGACCGACGGCATGCCCGATCACTGGAACACGGGCATGTGGGTGACCAGCGCCGGCGCGTCGTATCTGGAGGCGGCGACGGCGGCGGACGGAACGACGGCGGCGTTGGTGGAAAACGTCGCGGCGAACGACGCGCGCTTTGAGCAGACTGTGTCCGTACGCGGGAACGCCACCTACCGGCTGACCGCGCGCGTGATGGCGGAGGGCTGCGACACCGAGGAGCTGGGCGCGAACGTGTCCTTCCTGGGCGTCTACGGCACGAGCGAGGACGTGCACGACACGGACGGCGCGTGGCAGACGCTGACGCTCTACGCGCACACGGGCAAGGGGCAAAAGGAGGCGACGGTCTGCGTGCGCCTGGGCGGCTACGGCTCCGAGGCGACGGGCCGCGCGTGGTTCACCGACGTGTGCCTGGAGCAGGTGGAGGAGGCGCCGGTGGGCGCGTTCGTGCTCGACCTGTCCACGCCCGAGCCGCAGAAGGAACCGGCGCTGACGGACGGCGGCAAGAGTGCGGTGATCCCCGGCCTGCTGGCCGTCGCGGCGACGTACCTGATCGCGGCGTTTGTGCTTGCACGCACGCTGCTCGCCGGCGGGCGGATGGACGGCCGCAGGGGATTTGCGGCGCTGGCGGGGCTGCTGCTGGCGGCGCTGCTTCTGCGCGTGGCGCTGTCCGCCTGCGTGGCAGGATACGGCGTGGACATGGGCTGCTTTGGCGCGTGGGCCTCGCGGATGGCCGCCGTCGGCCCGGCGAACTTCTATGAGGAGGGCTACTTCTGCGACTACCCGCCGGCGTACATGCTGGTGCTGGGCGCGCTGGGCGGCCTTGCGAACCTTTTTGGCCTCTCCTTTGGCACGATGGGCGGCGAGATGCTGCTCAAGACCGTGCCCGTCTTCTGCGACATCCTGCTGGCGCTGGCCGTGTTCTTGGCGACGGACCGCGTCGTGGGCAGAAGACCCGCGCTGGGCATGGCGGCGCTGATGGCGCTGAATCCTGCGTACATCATCACGGGCGCGTGCTGGGGACAGATCGACTCGGTGCTCGCCGTGCTGCTGGTCGCGCTGCTGCTGCTGGCGCGCCGGGGCAAGTGGCAGGCGGCGATTCCCGTGTTCGCGCTGGCCGTGCTGGCCAAGCCGCAGGCGGGTCTGCTGGTGCCGCTGGGCCTGGCGGCGCTCGCGCGCGACCTGGTGAAGGACAAGGCCTCGCGAAAACCCATCGCGCTGGGTCTGCTGGGCGGCGTGCTGGTGACGGCGGTGATCGTGCTGCCGTTCTCGGCGAATCAGTCCTCGCCGCTGTGGATCGTGGATAAATATGTAGAGACGCTCTCCAGCTACGCCTATGCGACGCTCTCCACCGGCAACCTGATGTTCCTGCTGGGCGGCAACTGGACGCCCAACGATCAGGCCGTGCTGGGCCCCATCACCTACGGACAGCTGGGCATGGCGCTGATGGTGCTCTCCTTTGCCTTCGGCATCGTCGTGTACCTGCGCGGAACGGGCAGAAAACGGCTGCTTCTGGCCAGCGCCGCGACGATGCAGCTGGTGTTCGTGCTGGGCAGCAAGATGCACGAGCGCTACATCCTGCCCGCGCTGGCGCTGCTGCTGCTCGCCTTCGTGGAGACGGGCGACGTGCGCCTGCTGGCGTCCGCCGTGCTGGCGAGCGCGGCGGCGGCGGTGAACATCGGCGCGGTGCTGGCGTTTGAGCACCTGATCGCGCCGAACCTCTGGCTGGGCTACGTCATCGGCGCTCTGCAGCTGCTGGCCGCGGGCCTGACGGTCTGGGCGGCGGTTTGCCTGTCCCTGGGCCGCGCGCCCATGCGCCAGCCCGCGCGCAGGGCGCGTCCGGTAAGCGACGCGCACGGCGAGGCGGCAGGCGGCGGGGAGGGCTTGCCCTCCGCAGCGGAAATGCGTATGCGTGAGGAGCTGCTGCACGCCAAGGATTACAGGCTGCACCTGACGAAAAAGGATGCGCTGATCATGCTCGTGCTGACGCTGGTTTACGGCGTGGTCGGCTTCTGGGGCCTGGGCGCGACGAAGGCGCCGCAGGATGGCTACACCTCCACGGCGGCGGGCGAAACCGTGGTCATCGACCTGGGCGCGCGGTACGAGGATTTCCACATTTACTATTATGGCGGCGTGTCGAGCACGGCGTTCTCCGTGGCGACCAGCGACGACGGCGTGACCTACACCGAGGAGACCGGCGCGTACTTTGACATCGGCGAGTGCTACAAGTGGCTGGCGATGCGCCAGCCGGTCTACGACGCCGACGGCTCGGTGTCCTCCGTGACCGGCGGTATGCTGTCCTTCTCCGGCCGGTACATCCGCCTGACGTTTGACGGCGCGGCATCGAGCCTGTGGGAGGTGGCGGCGGTCGACGGAAGCGGCGAGGTGATTCCGCCCGTCGGCGCGAGCAGTGCCGGCGGCGTGGAGGGCCGCATGAGCGACCCGAACAGCCTGATCGACGAGCAGGACACCGTGCCGGACAAGCCGAGTTACTACAACAGCATGTACTTTGACGAGATCTACCACGCGCGCACGGGCTACGAGCACGCGCATGGGCAGTACACCTACGAGACGACGCACCCGCCGCTGGGCAAGGTGTTCATGAGCTGGTGCATCCGCCTGATGGGCATGACGCCGTTTGCCTGGCGCTTTGCCGGCGCGCTGTGCGGCGTGCTGATGGTGCCGGCGATCTACCTGCTGGCCAAAACGCTGCTGGGCTCCACGCTGTGGGCGGGTTTGTGCGCGCTGCTGCTCTCCGCCGACTGCATGCACTTTACGCAGACGCGCATCGCGACGATCGACTCCTTCCCGGTGCTGTTCATGATGCTGATGTTCCTGTTCATGGCGCGCTGGATGAAGATGAGCTACTATCACCAGCGGCTGCGCGATACCTTCGTGCCGCTGGCGCTTTCCGGCGCGTTCATGGGCCTGGCAATCGCCAGCAAGTGGATCGGCTGCTACGGCGCGGTCGGCCTGGCGGTGCTGTTTTTTAGCCGGTTCATCGGGCTCTGGCGGCAGGGATTGTACGCCGAACGGCACCGCGATGAAGACCCGGCGTTCGTGCGCGCAGCGGACACGTTCAGGGACAAGGGCATCAAGACGATTCTGGCGTGCTTCGTGTTCTTCGTGTTTGTGCCGGTGGTCATCTACGTCCTCAGCTATATCCCGTATCTGCGCGCGTACGGCGAGATCAAGTGGAACCTGACGACCTTTGCGCGCATCTGGGACGCGCAGGTGCTGATGTTCGACTACCACAAGAACCTGGTGGCGGAGCACTACTTCGCCTCGCCCTGGTACGAGTGGCCGCTGATCGTCAAGCCCATGTGGTACTACAACGCCGACTTCAAGGGCGCGGGCATGGCCTCCTCCATCCTGTCCTTCGGCAACCCGGCGGTGTGGTGGACGGGCCTTGCGGGCATCCTGTTCGTGCTGGGCTACAGCGTCTACCGCAATGCGCTGCCCGCGCTGCGCGTGCTCCCGGGCCGGGAGGACGAGGACGACCGCGCAATGCCGGTCATCGCGGTGGGCTTCCTGTCGGCGTATCTGCCGTGGGTGCTCGTCTCGCGCCTCACGTTCATCTACCACTACTTTGCCAGCGTGCCATGGATTATCATCGCTACGGCGCTGGGGCTTAAGTATCTGGCGCGCCATCACAGGCGCTTGGCCTATGCGCTGGCGGCTGTGCTGAGCATCGCGGCGATTGCGCTGTTCATCGGCTTCTATCCGCTGGCCTCCGGCGTCGAGGTGCCGCGCGCCTGGTGCGACGCGATGAACTGGTTCAAGGGCTGGATGTGGTACTGAGCGCCGCGTATCCCCGCGCGAAGCGAAGAAGGGTCAAGGGGCGATGCCCCTTGCAGGGTTCAGGGGCGGCGCCCCTGAGCGGGTTTGGGCGGCAGCCCAACGTAACCTCAATAATCGCAGAGGAAAAGTAGTCTCAGAGCAGGCTGCGCAGCAGCCTACGATTGAGACGGGTTGGATTCACAAAGCATGTATTCAGCATAAAACTAAAAAGCAACCATAAGAAAAGCCGAAGACCATCTGCCATGCAGGCGGAGATCTTCGGCTTTTATCTTTTGCGTTTTTCAAGCGGAATGGGGTCGTTCGTGAGGCCCGCGATGTAGTCAAGCGACACGTTGTAAAGCTCGGCCAGACGAATGGCGAGGGAAAAGGGGATTTCCCGCTTGCCCTGCTCATAGTTCGTGTAGGTGGTTTTGTGCATGCCCAGGATTTGAACCAGCTGCTCCTGCGTCAGGTCCTTGTCCTCCCGCAGATCGCGCAGGCGGGGATAATACATCAGCACCACTCCTTGTATCATGTTTCCTTGACAACGATACAACGAATGATGTATGCTCTCTCCAAAAATACAACGAATGATGTATTCTGGAGAGGAAAAACATGATTCTGGAGGCGCTGGTTCACGGTATGATTCACCCGGAGGAGACATATCACCCGATGACGTGAGGGTGAACACTCAGGGCAAGCATTTGGCACACGGCCCGCTTTTGGATCTTTTCATCATTGACCTTTTGGAGTATAATATAATACGATAGATATATCCTAAAAGGATGCGTAACAGGGGGGAAAAACGCGATGAAGAGAATCCTATGCCTGCTGATGTGCCTGACGCTGCTCTTTGGCGCGGCGGTGATGGCGCAGGCGAGCACGACGGCGGTTCAGGCCGGGGCGGATCAGCTGGAGGAGGAATCCCAGTTCCCGTTCCTGGCAGAGACGGACGAGCTGGCGGTCAACGTGCGCAGCAGCACCAGCACCAAATCCGGCAAGGTCGGGCGGCTGGAGCGCGGCACGCTGCTGACGGTGCTCTCAGCGGAGATCAACGGGCAGGGCGAGGTCTGGTACCGGGTGGAGCTTGCGGACGGCACGCAGGGCTATATCCGCAGCGATCTGCTGGTCAGGGCCGATGAGGCGGCGATTGAGGAAGCGGCTGCACAGGCTGAAAGGAAGACGACGAAATCGTCCGCATCGGGCTCGGGACAGTACATCGGCAACAAAAACACCAAAAAGTTCCACCGGACGAGCTGCCATACGCTGCCCAAGGAAAGCAACCGGGTCTACTTCAAGAGCAGGGACAAGGCGGTGTCCTCCGGCTATGCGCCCTGCAAAAACTGCAATCCGTAACCGAACCGTCCCTCTGCCAGATGGCAGGCGGACGGCCTTTTTGCGTATGAGAAACTGCGCAGAATTGTTGCTGCAGGCAAGCGGGAGTGGGCACGGCCCGCCGATTTGCTTTTATTCCTTTTCATCAGGGGTTCTTTGTGCTATAATAAACTGATTCATTGCAATCCTTTGCCCTGATCGCCCTGTACAGAGTCTGATGAAGTTGGGAGTAAGAAGCATGCAGCTGCCGTTCATTTCTGTCATTCTGCCCGTGCGCAACGAGGAAAAATACATCGCCGCCTGTGTGGACTCGATCTTTTCGCAGGATTACCCTGCGGAGCTGATGGAGGTCATCTTTGTCGATGGCCGCAGCGAGGACCGCACCGTCGCGATGCTGCGCGAGATGCAGAAAGTCCATCCGCAGATCGTGGTGCTCGATAACCCCAACCGCACGGTGCCGTACGCGATGAACATCGGCATCCGCGAAAGCCGGGCGGAGGTGATCGTGCGCCTGGACGCGCATGCGGAGTACCCGCCGGACTACATCCGCTTGTCCGTGGAGACGCTGCTCACGAAGGACTGCGACAACGCGGGCGGCGTGTTTGAAACGCGCGGCCGGGGCTTTATGGGCGAGGCGATCGCGGAGATGCTCAAGACGCCGCTGGGCGTGGGCAACGCGACCTACCGCCTGACGCAGGAGGACGGCTACGTCGACACGGTGCCGTTCGGCTGCTGGAAGAAGGAGCTGTTTGACCGCATCGGCGGCTTTGACGAGCGCATGACCCGTAACCAGGACAACGAGCTCAACCACCGCATCCGCAAAAACGGCGGCAAGGTGTACCTCAACCACAACATCCGCGTGCTGTACTACTGCCGCGACACGCTGCGCGGCATCATGAAGATGGGCTACATGAACGGCAAGTGGGGCGTGATCACCATGACGCTGGTGCCGGGCTCCATGGGCGTGCGTCACTTTGTGCCGCTGGCGTTCGTCGCCTCGACGATCGGATTGGTGCTGCTGACGCTGCTGACGCGCAGCGGGCTCTTCGGCGGGCTGCTGGCGCTGGAGTGGGGCGCGTACCTGCTGCTCGATTTCTTCTATGCCTACACCATCGCCAAGGAGAAGGGCGTCAAATTCTTCCCGGTCGAGGTGATTCTCTATCCGGCGTTCCACTTCGCCTACGGCTTCGGTTCGCTGGTGGGCATCGCCAATCTGCCGAAATTCCTCAGGGCTGAGCGGGAAAAGAAGGAGAAGCGGGCATGAGCATTCTGCATATCTGCTGCAATCTGGCGGGCAGCACGGTGTTCCCACAGATGTTTGAGGCGCTTCGGGACGAGGGGCTTTCGCAAATCGTCTTCGTGCCGGAAAAGCGTGCGGGCGACGTGGGCAAAAACGTGCCGCAGGGCGTGCCCACGCATGTGAGCCTGACGGTTCGCCCCAGCGACGCGCTGCTGTTCTTCCGCAAGGCGCAGCGCACCATCCCGGAGATTGAAAAGCAGGTGGATCTGAAAAGCGTGTCGCTGATTCACGCGCACACGCTCTTCACCGACGGCTGGATCGCGCACGATCTGGGCCAGAAGCACGGCATCCCCTACGTCGTCACGCTGCGCTACAGCGACATCGAGACGATCTGGACATATGAGCCGCACCTGCGCGGCAGAGCGCGCAAGATCCTGCGGGACGCCAGGCGCATCGTGTTCCTCTCCGAGGCGGCGCGCGGGAAGGTGCTCACCCGCTGGCTCAGCAAAAAGGACAGGGAACTGATCGAGCCGAAGACGGCGGTGATTCCCAACGGCATCCGGCCCGAGTGGCTGACCGGCGCGGCGCGCGAGAACCCGCAGGAGCCGCTGCGCGTGGGCTTTGCCGGAAAAATGAACAAGCGCAAGCGCCCGCTGGACGCGCTCTGTGCCGTGCACCGGGCGGCGGAAAACGGCACGCCCTGCGTGCTGCGCGCGGTGGGCGAGGGCAAGCTGATGAACGATCTGGTCGCGGGGCTGCACGAGGGCGACAAGTATCTGGGCGTGGCCCGGGGCATGGACGCGATGAAGCGGTTCTACGCGGATGTGGACGTGCTGCTCGTGCCCTCGAGCGCGGAGACATTCGGCATGGTCTATCTGGAGGCGATGAGCCAGGGCGTGCCGGTGCTCTACACGCGCGGCCAGGGCTTTGACGGGCAGTTCCCCGAGGGCGAGGTCGGTTACAGCGTGGCCTGCGGCGACGTATCGCAGCAGGCGCAGGCGCTTGCGGACCTCAGGGAGGACTATGCCGCGCGTTCCGCGCGCTGCATCCAGCACGCGAAGGACTACGCCTGGCCGCTGATCGCAAAGAAGTGGCTGGAAATCTATCAATAAAAATGCTTTTTAGCGCGCGAAGCGAAGAAGGGGTCTGGGGATGAAATCCCCAGGCAGGGTTTGGGGCCTGCGGCCCCAACGTACCCCATCCTAATAGGGAAAATGTAGTCTCAGAGCAGGATGCGGAAGCATCCTACGATTGAGACGGGTTTGATCTGCAAAGAGTTTCATCAAGTAAGCGTATAAAAGGAGGTTCGCCGGATGGAGAAGAGGCTTCGCATCCTGATGATGATTCACCGTCAGGCGGACAACTCGCCGTACTGCTTCTATGTGCACGAGCAGGCGAAGGCGCTGACGGCTCGGGGCCACGAGGTCGTGGTCATCTCCGCAGTGGGCGTGACCCCGATGATGAAGCGGCTCCGCCCGGGACAGGCCGAGGTGGCGGCGCGCACGCCGAAGGAGGCCGTTGTCGACGGCGTGCGGGTGTTCTACCCGCGGTACCTGACGCTGGGCAATGCGGGCGAACGGCTGCTGGGCGGAAGACTGCTGGCGGCCAGCGCGCTGCCGGTGGCCAAAGCGCTGCACAGGGAGAAGCCGTTTGACCTCGTGCACGCACACATGCTGCCCAGGGATGGGCATGCGGGCCTGATCGTGGCGCGGGCGCTGGGCATTCCCTTCGCGCTGACGGTGCACGGCACGGATATCTTCCATTACTTCATTCCCGGCCAGACGCCCTGGCCGCGCAACGTGCGCATCGCCCGGGAGGCGGACGCGCTCATGGCGGTTTCGACCCTGCTGATGAGCCGCGTCGCGCCGTACCGCGGCGGGGAGAAGCTCTCCCGCGTCGTGCCCAACGGCGTGGACCTGTCGCTGGTGCCGCAGAAGACGGACAACATGCCGCGCGCGGTGATTTCCGTGGGCACGCTCAAGGCGCGCAAGTGCATGGACAGGACGCTGGAGGCGTTCGCGCGTCTGGCGGGCGAATACCCGGACGCAACGTTGACCATCGTGGGCATCGGCGAGATGGAGGCGCAGCTGCGCGCGAGAATCGCCGAGCTGGGGCTTGAAGACCGCGTGACGCTGACGGGCGGCCTGCCGCACGCGGAGGTGCTCGCGCGGATGGCGAAAAGCGACCTGTTCGTGCTGCCCAGCTGGGGCGAGGGCTATGGCATCGTCTACATCGAGGCGATGGCCGCGGGCTGCATCGCCGTGGGCGCCCAGGGCGAGGGCATTGAGGACACCATCACGGACGGGGAAAACGGCTTTCTCGTGCCCGCGGGCGATATCGATGCGACCGAACGCGTGATGCGCGCCGTGTTTGAAAACCGAGAGCGGTATGCCGCGCTGCGGGAAAAAGGACGGCGGGATGCGCGGGCCCTCACCTGGGCGCGCAACGCGCAGACCGTCGAGGAGATTTACTTTGAACTGCTGAATTCCGGAGGAAACAACCATGCGCAAACAAGGCATTGACGGCACGGGGATGCTCAACCTGTACGACCGGGTGACGGGCATCTTCAACGAGATCTTTGACAGCCGGCTGCTCACCGCGTCGCTCTTCGCGCTGATTGGCTACTGCGTGCTCTTCACGCAGCGCAAGTTCCCGATGCGCTGGATGATCTTCGTGCTCTTCGGCATGATCCTGCTCTCGTTTGTGACGCTGACGGCGCGCAGCGGCGTGAAGGCGCGGGTGCATTTTCACAAGGGCATGGTGATCCTGTGGTTTGCGCTGCACGGCATGATGGTGATCTCCGGCCTGTTCTATCAGGACTGGCTCTCCGAGAGCGTGCCGCTGCTGATCTGCTATCCGGTGGTGTTCTCGGTGCTCGCCTCGCGCGAGGATGAGAGCACCTTCCGCTCGATCCTGCGCGGCTGTGTGTTCGCGGTGCTGCCGTTCCTCGTCTGGTCGTATCTGGCCGTGCCGGTGACGCTTGGCTATCCGGGCTACAAGGGCGTGTTCTATGACGCGAACTGCCTGTCCATGTGCTGCATCGTGATGGCGACGGCAGCGATGCTGCTGGCGTATGCCAGCTTCAAGGAGAACAGGAAAAAGGCTGCGGCGGCCTACGGCGCGTGCGCGCTGCTGGCCGCTGTGACACTGGCGCTGACGCTGTCGCGCTCCGGCCTGCTGGCGCTGGGCGGCGTGGTCGTGATCCTGACGGCGGCGATCATCGCGGGCACGGCGAAGCATCCGGGCCGGCTGCTGGCCCTGCTGGCGGCATTTGTGCTGGTGCTGGGCGCGGCGGGCGCGTACATCACGATGGACAAGATTCAGGAGGCCTACGAGGAGGACTACGCGCTGGCGGTGTACAACCACGAGACCTACGGCAATCCGATCACCGTGCCGAAGCCCGAGGAGCGCACCCTCTCCATGGACGACCTGACCAGCGACCGCTGGGGCATCTGGATGACGATCCTCCACAACCTGACGCTCAACGGCCATGAGTCGAGCGTCGTGAAGGAATGGGTGGCCGGGGACGGCGCAGGCGACCGCCACTTCAACGCGCACAACGCGTTTCTCGGCGTGACGTACAACAACGGCGTGATCGCCGGTGTGCTGCTTCTGTGCTACACCGTGCTGGCCCTCATCCGCGCGGTGCAGTACTACTGGATGCACCGCCGGGAGAGCGCCTACGCGGCCACGCCGCTGGCGTTCTGCGCGGTGTTCATCCTGGTGGGCCTGTTCGAGTCCGTGTATGCGCCGTTCTCCGTGATCGGCTGCACCTATCTGCTGGTGCAGGCGCCGCTGTGGCGCGCGGACCTCTCCCGCCGCACGGCCGACGCGATTGAGGGCTGAGCCATGCAGCCCAAGGTATCGGTCATCATCCCGGTGTACAACTGCGAGCCGTTTCTGAAAACGTGCATCGACAGCCTGCGCGCGCAGACGCTTGAGGAGATCGAGCTGATCTTCGTGTGCGACGCCAGCCCGGACAATTCCCTTTCCATCCTGCGCGATGTGGAGCGGGCGGACAGCCGCATCCGCGTGATCGCCTTTGAGCAGAACCGAGGCGTGTCCGCGGCGCGCAACGCGGGCATAGAGCTGGCCTCGGGCGAGTTCATCGGCTTCTGCGACGGCGACGACTGGGTGGAGCCGCAGATGTTTGAGCGGCTGCATCGCATGGCGCTTGAGCACAACGCGGACGTGTCGTTCTGCCGGGTGTACAAGGATTACGAACACAAAACAGAAAACGTGCCGCTGGGCTTTGACACCGGCGCGCGGTTTGACCGGGAGGAAATCCGCAGCGCGCTCATCCCGGCGATGCTCTCCAAGGAGACGGACAGCGATGCGCTGCCGCTCTCCGGCTATACGCCGCGCAACCTGTTCCGCAGCGGGCTGATCAAAAGGCACCGCTTCCGCGAGGACATCCGTTACGCCGAGGACCTGCTGCTGATCATCGAGTGCATGCTGGACGCGGACGCGGCGGTGGCGGTGGACGAGGCGTACTATCACTACCGCTTCCACGGCTCAAGCGTGACCAAGCGCTACAGCCCCTATGTGCCCCAGAGCTACGACCTGTCCAACGACGCGATTGCCGCGCTGCTGGCGGACTATCCCGAGTGCGCGCGCCGCATGACGATCCGCCGGCGCAAGATGGCGGTCACCTCCGTGCGCAACCTGTGCTATCCCGGCACGCCGTTTGGCTTTTTTGAGCGCGTGCGCAAAGCGCGCGCGTACATGAACCGCGCGGACGTGCGCGCGTGGTTTGAGGACGTCAGGCCCCTGCGCTTTGCGCCGAAGCTGGCGGTGCGCCTGTTTCTGATGAAGCACAGGATGGCGTTTTCGATGTGCTTTCTGTTTACCTACATATTTGACCGGGTGTGAGGGTACGAATGAACAACATGGATATCGCTGCGGTGCTGGCAAAGAGAAGGCCGCAGCTCGCGCTCAAGCGGCTGATGGACGTGGTGATCTCCGGCTGCGCGCTGCTGGTGCTCTGGCCGCTGCTGCTGCTGATCGCGCTGGCGATTAAGATCGACGATCCCGGCCCGGTGTTTTACCGCCAGGTGCGCGTGGGCAGAAATGGGAAGGAATTCCGCATCTTCAAGTTCCGCACGATGGTGGTCGATGCGGACAAGAAGGGCCTGCAGATCACCGTGGGCCGCGACAGCCGCATCACACGCGTGGGCGCGTTCCTTCGCAAGACCAAGCTCGACGAGCTGGCGCAGCTGCTCAACGTGCTTGTGGGCGAGATGAGCTTCGTCGGCCCCCGGCCCGAGGTGCCCAAATATGTCGATCTGTATACGCCCTACCAGCGCCAGGTGCTGCTGGTGCGCCCGGGCATTACGGACTATGCGTCCATCGCCTACCGGAACGAAAACGACCTGCTCGAGGGCGCGCAGGACCCGGAGCGCATGTACATCGACGAGATCATGCCCGCCAAGATCGAGCTGAACATGAAATACCTGCACGAGATTTCGCCGCTGGCGGACATTCGGCTGATTCTCTCGACGGTGGTGGCCGTCATCAAGGACTGATTGAGGAGGTTGGCTATGCTCTCCAGGTACAGAGTATACCGATACGATCAGCTGGACGCGCCCGTCGTGACGGCGGGCACCGGTGCCGTGCTGATCGGCACGCAGAACGGACTGTTCCCCGATCTCGGCTTCAACGTCGAGGGCGAGATGGGCGGACTGTGGGCGGGTGAAAAGAAGGTCTGCGACGGCTTCTTCTTCGCCATCGACGACGTGCCGCTGACCTGCGCGGACGCCTGCGAGGTGAACCCGGCGGCGACCGCGTTTCACTACCGCCTGCAGGCGCAGCAGCTGCACATCGTGCGCTGCCAGTTCATCCCGGACGGCGCGAGCGGCTGCGTGATCGAGCTGACGGTGGAGAACCAAAGGCAGACGCCGCGCATGGTGGAGGTGTCCTTCACCGTGCGCACGGACATCCTGACCGTGGCCGCGGCGCGCGGCGAGGACGGCATGGAGCTGGGCCGCGACGTGGGCGAGTACGATGAGGTCACGCAGGCGTTCTACGCGCGTGACAGCCGCAACCCGTGGCATACCGTGTGGGGCGCGGACGAAAGCTGCCGCGTGCTGCAGGCGGATCTGCCGCAGAGCGTCTACGGCTTTGGCAACACGCGGGGCAAGGGCATCAACGGCCGCCTGTTCTACCGGCTGCGCGTGGGCGCGGGGGCGCAGGCGACGATGCGCCTGTTTGTGGCCGGCGGTGTTGCCTCCCGCTCGAAGGCGGAGGATGCGCTATCTGCGCTGCGCGCGCATGCGGGCGAGATGATCGCCGCGAAGGAAGCGCGCCTGATGGCGCGGATGGAGGAGAGCCGCGCAGCGCTGCCGGAGGCGGATCTTGAACGCGCCTGGAACTGGACGAAGATCTGCGGCGAATGGCTGACCCGCGATCTGCCGGGCGGCGGCGTGGGCCTGTGCACCGATCTGCCGGAGCACCCGTCGCTGTTTGGCGAGGGCTTTGCGCAGGCGATGGGCGCGCTGCTGCCGCTGGGCGGCGGCGAGCGCGTGCAGGAAATGCTGCGCACGCTGGTGCGCGTGAGCGCGGAGGCGCAGCTGCCGCCGGGCAGAATGGCCAGGCGCGTCTCCCGCAGCGGCCGTATCCGGCAGGTGGGCGGCGTGAAGGAGAGCGCACAGTTTGTGGCGCTGGTGCACCGGGTGCTCCTGTGGACGGGAGACGTGCAGTTCGCCCGGGACATGCTGCCCACGACCGGCCTGTGCGTGAGCTATCTGCGCCGTGCTACCCGGGGCTTTGAGGACGTGCGCGGTGACATCGCGCGCGAGACGCATCTGGCACTCGCGGGCCAGGCGTACATCCTGCGCCTGCTGGGCGAGGACGACACGGCGTGCCGCAGCGAGCTTGAAGGGCTCGCGCCGCAGACGCAGGAAACGCCGGAGGCAGGCGCTTCGCTGGATGCGTGGGCGGCCTGGCACGGCAGGCAGGGCCACGTCGAGCAGATGATCGGCTGCCTGTGCCGGATGGCGAAGGCGGGTGCGCCGGGCATGCCGGGCGCGATGAAGCCGGAGGGGGCGGGCGTGCTGCTGAGCGCGCGCAGCGCAGCGGGCTTCATCGGGCCGATGACACAGAGCCTGTTCGGCCTTGCGCCGGACGCGGCCGGCAGGACGATGGCCTTTGCGCCGCACACGCCGATCGGCTGGGACGGCTGGAGGCTGGAGAATGTGAAGATCGGCGGGGCGAGCGTGACGCTGACCAGCGAGCGCGTCTCCCCGAGCCAGGCGAAATATACGCTTGCTGTGAGCGAGCCGGGCTGGACCGTCGTAGTGCATGTAAACGGCGAAGAAAAGAGGATCGCCGTGGACGGCGCGGTTTCGCTGGTGATGGAGGACTGAGAAAGGACAACCATGAAGAGAATTCTGACGATGCTGCCGGCGCTCCTTCTGCTCCTGGGCAGTGCGGCGCTGGCGGAAACCGCCCCGGCGAAGATGACGGTGCCGCCGGAAAAAATTGCGACCCAGGCGGACGGCGAGCTTGAGACGTACGACCTCACGTTCCCGGAGGACATGCCGCTGGAGGCGCGCAACTTTGTGCTGTTTGCGCGCGCGCAGTTTGAGAAGCATCCGTTTGAAAAGCTGCCCAAGGCGAATGAGTACACCCAGTGGTACTACCATGACAAGCGCGAGATCGGCTGGTGCTCCGTGTTCCAGATCTACTGCGCGTACCACAGCGGCCTGCAGCTGCTCAAGTACAAGCAGGACGTGACGGTGGCGCCGGATGCGGTCATCTCCGCGATGGAGGGCCGCGTGGGCAACGTGTATTACGTCTTTGAGGCGCAGAACCGCTGGCTGCAGGCGGACGAGATGGAGGCCATCCCCAAGCCGGGCTATCTGGTGATCTACGGCGTGCGCGGCTCGACGCCGTACACGCATGTGGCCATCGTGGAGAGCGTGACGGCGCTGGGCGACGGGCTGTACGAGCTGACGACGATCGAGGGCAACGTGAACTCGACGATCAAGCGCATGAATTACCGCTACGACGCGACGCCCAAGAAGAAATACTACAACATGTCCGTGATTCCGGAGGACGAGATCACGCGCGAGAACTGCCAGTATACCCTGCAGAAGGATAATTGGTATGTCAACGGATTCTGCGCGACGTGGTAAAGCTGAAGATGAAGCACTTTAGGGAGGGAAAGTTCACTAAGAGGTTTTGAAGATGTCCATCTTCAGGGGAAGCGCGCTGCGCTGGGCCCAGAGGGATGAGGGGGGATTTCGATTTCCCCCCTACATCCCTCTGGACTCCCATAC
>SFFH01000096.1 GCA_004557905.1 Clostridiales bacterium
AAGCGACACCGCTTTCAGCCCCAACGCTTCCTGCACCCGCGCTCAGATCGTCACCTTCCTGTGGCGTGCCAACGGCAGCCCTGCTGTCAGCGGCAATTCCGCCTTCACCGATGTGGCAGCTGACGCTTACTATGCGGCAGCGGTCACCTGGGCGGAGAAGAACGGCGTTACCGGCGGTATCGGCAACGGCCTGTTCGGTTCCGGCAACAACTGCACGAGAGCCCAGATCGTGACGTTCCTGTACCGCGCGATGAAGTGATCCTCCGGGAATAACGCGCAAGCAAAGCACCGAAAGGCGCGGCGGCATCGCCGCCGCGCCTTTTCCCCCTTGAAAGGAAACGCTTATGAAGAAAAAAATGGGCGTGAAGAATGAATCCCTTCCCACCGAGCGAGGAGGCATATCCATGAAAAAACGAATCTTCCTGCTGGCGGCGCTGGCCGCCGGTCTTGTGCTGTGCCTCGCCGCTTGTGGGGAAACCAACGGAGACCCCGTCACCGTCACCCTCTGGCATGTTTACGGAGGTGAGGTGAACTCGCCCATGAACGCGGTGGTGGAGGAGTTCAACCGCACTGTCGGGCAGGAGCAGAACATCCGCGTGCGGGTGGACAGCGTCAGCAATACCAATGTCATCCACGAGAGCGTGCTTGCCGCCGCCTACGACGATCCCGGCGCGTCCGAGCTGCCCGATCTGTTCATTTCCTATCCCAAAACCGTGCTGGCCCTGCCCGATGAAGACATTCTGGTGGACTATCACGACTATTTCTCCGATGAGGAACTGGATGCCTTTTTGCCGGAATTTCTGGAAGAGGGCACGGTGAACGGCCGCCTTGCGGTGCTGCCCATTGCCAAATCCACGGAGATCCTGTATGTCAACAAGACCGTTTTCGACCGCTTTGCCGCCGCCACGGGTGCCAGCATCGATGATCTTTCCACCTGGGAAGGGCTGTATGCCCTCGCCGAGCGGTACGCGGACTGGTCAAACGGCAAGTGCTTTTTCGCCCATGACTATCACTTCAACTATTTTCAGCTGGGCGTGGAATCGCTGGGTGAGGACTTCTTCTCAAAAAGCGGTCTCGCCTTCGGTCCCAAGTTTTCCTATGCCTGGGAGCGCTACGCGCGCGCCGCGCTGACGGGCGGGCTGTGGCTGGGCAGCGGCTACGCGACTGAGCCCCTGCGCACGGGCGACGCCATCGTGTCGGTCGCGTCCTCGGCAAGCGTTCTTTACTATTCCAATGTAGTGACCTATCCCGACAACAGCACCGAGCAGGTGGAGATCATCTCGCTCCCCTGCCCCACCTTTGAAGGCGGGGAAAAGCTCGTCATGCAGCGCGGCGCGGGGCTTTGTACCGTGAAATCGTCGCCCGAGCGTGAAAAGGCCTGCATGACCTTCCTCAAGTGGCTCACCGAGCCGAAGCGGAATGTGGACTTTGTCACGGAGCTTGGCTACATGCCCGTGACAAAGGAGGGCTTCGACGATTATCTGCCCGATGCGATCAAAACGCTGAGCGACCCTATGTACGTTTCGCTCTATGAAGCATTTTTGCGCACGCGGCAGGACTACACCTTCTACACCCCGCCGCAGCGGGAGGATTATCTCGATCTTGAGACCCGCTTTGAAAAAGCCGTGCGCCTGCGCCTGACGGCGGGGCGGGCGCAGTATCTCGAGCAGGGCGAGGATACGCTCGACACGCTCGTGCGCTCCACGATGGAGGATTTTGAGAAGAATTATGGCAAGTGACATGCCGCAGCAGAAAGGAGAGATCGCCATGCTGACGCGCGGAAATCGACATCCGGCTGCCGACACGACGCGCAGTAGCCGCAGCATTGGCAGTCGTCTGGTGCTGTACTGGCTCTGCATGGCGCTCGCAACGCTGTCTGCCGCGCTGTTCCTGCTGAGCGTAACGGGCGTTCTGTCCCGCACGGCACGGCAGTTCGGCGAAACAACGACCCTGCAGCAGAAGAACACCGCTGCGCTGTTCAGCGCCCAGATGGACGCGCTCACCGCGCGCGGCATCGAACTGTCCGAGGCCGTCAGCGGGGAGCTGGAAGGCTTTCTCGCCCGCAGGAACCTTCCCTTTGACGCACTGAACGACGACCCTACCCTCATTGCGCAGCTGGAAAAAAACCTGATCCCCACGCTGAAGACCGCCATGGAAGGCAGCACCTGCAGCGGTGTTTACTTCTGCCTTGACGCGACCGCCAACACTTCGCTGCCCGATGCGGAGAATCACCGCATGGGCGTATACCTGCGCTATTCAAGCCTCCGCTCCATCCCACCAAGCGGCAACACGGCTTACTTCCGCGGCACGGTGGACGCCGCGCGCGAAAGCGGCTTGCAGCTCCATAACCGCTGGAATCCGGAGCTGGACACGTCCCTGATCCCCGGCTATAAGCAGGTGATGGCATGGACGGGCGAGCGCCTTTCCGGCGGCTGCCTCTGGACAGAGCGCGTGCCGCTGCTCGACACATGGGAAAATGTGACGCTGCTGTGTGTGCCCGTGCGGGACGGCGCAGGCCATGTGCGCGGCATCTGCGGTATGGAGCTGAGCGACCTCTACTTCAGCCTTTCCCACAGCGTCGTTTCCAGTTCCTACGGCAGCTTCATCATGCTGCTCGCGCCAATCAACGGCGATACGCTCCTTCTCGATAAGGCGATGCTGGGCAGCACGGAGGGGACGAATCTTTCCGCTTCCGGCACGATGAAGATCAAGGAAGGGCGCGATTACGACACCTTTGCGTGGAACGACACGACCTATCTCGGCAAATACCAGATCGTTCCCGGGCGGCTGGCGGACGGCTATCCGCTCGCGGCGGTAACACTGGTGCCCGAGAGCGGATATCGCCACCACGCGCAGGCCGCGCGCATCGGCTGGGTGCTCGGCTCGCTCGCCTTCCTCGCCGCCATGCTGGCGCTGACCGCCGTTCTCGCCCGCCGCTTTACCATGCCCATCACGCAGGGCTTTGAGGCGGCCAGAAGCTGCGAGCAGGACTGGAAGCCCACCGGCATTCGGGAGATCGACGAACTGACCGCCTACTTCCATAGCCAGCTGCGCGAGAGCCGGCCGGACGACGCCCTGCCAATGCAGGTCGAGAACCTCATCAGCGAACTCATTGACCGCTCGCGCGGGCTGACGAGTACCGAGCGCATCATCTTGCGTTACTATGC
>SFFH01000097.1 GCA_004557905.1 Clostridiales bacterium
CACGAAAAGCAGTCCTTCGGGGCTGCTTTTTGCTGTGCAGAAAAGGAGAAAAATGAATATGACACACCATAAATTAGTGATCGCGGAAAAGCCCTCCGTTGCCCAGTCCATCGCCGCCGTGCTGGGCGCGACCAAACGCAACGACGGCTATCTTTTGGGAAACGGCTACCTTGTAAGCTGGTGCTTCGGGCATCTGGCGGAGCTGGCGGGCGCGGATGTGTACGATGAAAAGTACGCCAAGTGGCGCTATGACGATCTGCCCATCCTGCCCGCAAGCTGGCGCTTCACGCTGAAAGCGGACAAAGCCAAACAGTTCGAGCTGCTGCGGGACCTCATGCGCCGGGAGGACGTGTCCGAGGTCATCAACGCCTGCGACGCAGGGCGCGAGGGCGAGCTGATCTTCCGCACCGTCTACTACATGGCGGGCTGCACGAAAACCATGAAGCGGCTGTGGATCTCCTCCATGGAGGACGAGGCCATCAAAAAGGGCTTTGCAGAGCTGCGTCCGGGACGGGAATACGACGGGCTGCACCAGTCCGCCCTCTGCCGCGCCCGCGCGGACTGGCTGGTGGGCATCAACGCCACGCGCCTGTTTTCCGTACTCTACCACCGCACTCTGAACGTGGGGCGCGTCATGACGCCCACGCTGGCGCTCATCGTCCAGCGGGAGGCGGAGATCGGGGCGTTCCGCCCGGAAGCCTTTTACACAGTGAACCTTCGCTGCGGCGATTCTGCCGCCGTGTCCGAAAAGTTCAAAGAGAAAGCGGAGGCGGACGCTCTTGCCGCCGCCTGCACCGGTCAGCCGGTTACGGTCAAGGCGGTGCAGCGCACAGAGAAAACGGAGAAAGCGCCGCAGCTCTACGACCTGACCGCGCTCCAGCGGGAGGCCAACCGCAGCCTCGGCTATACCGCACAGCAGACGCTTGACTATCTGCAAGCACTCTATGAAAAGAAGCTCTGCACCTATCCCCGCACGGACAGCCGCTTCCTCACCGACGATCTGGAAGCCTCTGTGCCGGAGCTTGCAGCCGTTGCCGCCGCCATCTGTGAAACCACCGCGCCGGGGCGTGTGAACGCAAGGCAGGTCTGCGACAGCCGCAAGGTCAGCGACCACCATGCCATTCTCCCCACCGCCAGCGCGGGCAAGGCGGATACCTCCGTCCTGCCGCTGGGGGAGCGAGAGATTTTGCGCCTTGTGGCAGGTCAGCTTCTCCGTGCGGTCAGCGATGCACACCGCTATGCAGAAACCGCCGTTACGCTGGAGTGCGGCGGCGCTGAGTTCACCGCTAAAGGCAGAACCGTCCTTGATACCGGCTGGAAGCGGTATCTCGCGCAGGAAAAGCGGGACGCCGTACTGCCGGAGCTGTCGGAGGGGCAGGTATTGGATTGCGCCGAAGCCGCTGTAAAGGAGGGCAAGACTGCGCCGCCCAAGCATTATACGGAGGATACGCTGCTCTCCGCCATGGAGACTGCCGGAAAGGAAGATATGCCGGAAGAAGCGTGTGGAGCGCAAGCGGGCGAAGAAGGCCGTCAGCCTTGTGCCTGCCCATACCGGCGTTTCCCTCATCACTGTGCTGCCGGAGCAGCTCCAGTCCCCGCTTCTCACCGCCGAATGGGAATACCGCTTGCAGCAGGTGGAGCGCGGCGAGCTGTCCCCGGACGAGTTCATGACCGGCATTGCGGATATGCTCACGGAGCTGGTAAAAACCTACAAGGTCATCTCCGGCGCGGAGGTGCTGTTCCCCTCCGGCCGTGAGGTCATTGGCAAATGCCCCCGCTGCGGCAGCGACGTGACCGAGAGCAAAAAGGGCTTCTTCTGCGAGAAAAACGACTGCCGCTTCGGGCTGTGGCGGGACAACAAGTTCTTTGCCGCCAAGCGTGCCGCTCTGACAAAAAAGGTCGCCGCCGCGCTGCTTGCAGACGGGCGGGTGAAGCTCACCGGCCTTTACTCCGAAAAGACAGGCGGCACCTACGATGCCACCGCCGTGCTGGAGGATACCGGCGAGAGCGTCCGCTTCCGTTTGGAATTTGACAAGGGGGCGAGGACATGAAGCTCTCCAAGCTGGAGCAGGAAAGTATCATCCTCTACAACGAGGAAGAATCCACCGCCAGCATCTACACCCACGACCCCAAGCTGAAGCGCAAGCTCAAGCGCCTTGCGGAGAAATACCCGGACAAGGTGTACCCGGATAAGGCCGTCCATGCCGGAGCGGTCAGCTACGCCGTGCCGAAAAGCTGCGTCAGCGTCCGGGAGCCGTTCAGCGACGAGCGGCGCAGGGCCGCCAGCGAACGCGCCAAAAACGCCGGATATACGCCGCCCGCAAGGAGTATATACTCCGAAAACGAATAAGAACCGAGCGCCCGCACAGGAAAGCCTACCCCTGCGCGGGCGCTGCCATTTTAGGGGTAAACAGCCCATGAAATGAAAGGAAGTGCCTATGACACAAAAATCTCCGTATCCGACAAGAGCGGATTATCCGGCATTGATTGAAAACGCCAAGCCTGCGCTGAGCAAGCTGCTGGAAGCGGCCTAGTATGAACGGAGGATCGCCGTTCTCAACGAATGTTCTCTCGATGTGGTCAATACCGTCTGCACGATCATGGTGCTGGGACGGCACAGCCTCTATCTTCGCCGCAAAAAGCCCTTCAACGTGCCGGACGCGGTATTTGTCCGGTGGGCGGCGGACCTGTGGACGCTGCATGAGCAGGACAAGGCAGGCGACATCCGCTATCTCTGCGGAAAAACGGATTTACGGGAATATCTTTCGCGGGGGATTCAGCTCCTGCGTATCGACCTGATGAAAGGAGGCAAAAATGCCAGAGAAGCCCGGTAAAAACAGAGAACAGCTCAAGGAGATCACCGACCGCATCGAGGCGGGTATCCGCGACATCTTTGAATCCGGCGATATGGATAAGTACCGCAATTACCTGCGCACCATGAGCCGGTTTCACAACTATTCCCTCAACAATCAGGCGCTCATCCACTTGCAGCGCCCGGACGCCACACTTGTGGCGGGCTACAACCGCTGGCGGGACAAGTTCTCCCGCCATGTGCTGCGGGGCGAGAAGGGCATCACCATTATCGCGCCCACGCCGTATAAGAAGAAAATCGAGCAGGAAAAGCTCGACCCGGACACCAAGCTGCCCATTCTGGACGCGGACGGCAAAATCGTCACCGAGGAAAAGGAAATTGAAATCCCCATGTTCCGCCCGGTGAAGGTGTTCGACTACGCCCAGACGGACGGAAAACCCCTGCCGGAGCGTGTTGCCAGCCCCGTCGCCAACCTGACCGGCAGCGTGGAAAATTATGAGGCGTTCATGGAGGCGCTGCGCCGTTCCTCTCCCGTGCCGGTGGAGTTCAAGCCGCTGTCTGCGGATATGGACGGCTATTTCAGCCCCAAATCCCAGAGCATCACGCTGCGGGAGGGTATGAGCGAGGTGCAGACGGTATCCGCCGCCGTCCATGAGATCGCCCACGCCAAGCTCCACAACTACGGCTTGCAGCAGGCAGCGGAGCGCAGGCATAAGAGCCGCAATACAGAAGAAGTGGAGGCCGAAAGCATCTCCTTCATGGTCTGCGCCTATTTCGGCATTGAAACCGGCGCGAACAGCTTCGGCTATGTGGCAACATGGTCAAAAAACGCCGAGCTGCCGGAGTTCCGCGCCAGTCTGGATACCATCAGCAAGACCGCAAACGGCATCATCACCGATGTGGAAAAGCATTTCGCGGAGGTTTGCAAGGAGCGAGGCATCGAGCTTCCCAAGGACACGGAATATGAGCTTGTCACCATCCCGCCCTCACGCGCCGACGCGCTGGCCTTTGCCGCTGAATATGCGGCGTTCCTGCGCCGGGATCTGAACGTTCCCGACAGCGCGGACAAACCCACAGCGGAGGCGGTGGCGGACCGGCTGCTTGCCGGTGAGGACGCAGAGCTGCGGAAGGAGCTGGAGGATTTCGTCAAGCTGGCAGACGAGATCGGCATCGACGACGGCTCCCACGGGCTTCTGGAACGCTTCAACGGCCTGTTCCGCAGGGAATGGCGGGCAAAGAAGGAACCACAGCCGGAAATTGAAACAGAAACGCCGAATGTTGAGGATGAGCTGCCGCCCATGCCGGAGCTGGAGCAAGGCTATCCCATGCCGGATACCGGCATCGGCTTTTCGGAAATGTATCAGTACGGCTACACGGACGGCAATGCTATGCTGCCGCTGACCAAGGAGCGCGCCATGGAGCTGTTCATGCAGGACGTTCCCGTGTTCCTGCTCTACGGCGACAACACCGAGGCCATGGCGCTGGACGCCGAGGATATTTCCTCCCACACCGGCGTGTTCGGCGTGGAGCGCGAGGAATGGGACGCGGTGCGCGGCGTTGTGACGCTGAGCGAACAGGCGGACACGGAGAAGCTGTTTCT
>SFFH01000098.1 GCA_004557905.1 Clostridiales bacterium
AAGTACTCGATGGTCTGGCTGTCCTTGAACACGCCGTCGCCCAGGCCGACCACCGGCTCCTTCGAGACGGTGAGATGGGGGTGAATGCGCGTCCTTGTGCCGGTGTATTCGATCAGCACGCGGTTTTCATACCGATACGCGCCCTTTTCAGGCGATTGCGCGGTCGGGTCCTGCGCGCGCCAGACGCGGCAGGGAAGCCCCAGCGCGTCCACGTACGCCTGCCACTGCTGCATCTCCTGACGGGTGCCGTGGGCGTTCAGGTCGATGTCAAACAGATAATCGCAGCCCTTGAATACATCCTCGCCCAGCGCAGGCGGGGTCAGGCCGTTGAGAACGATGTACTGGATGTTGAAATCGCCCTTGAACGCGCTGGAGCCGATCGTCTCCAGCGTGGCGGGCAGATAGAGATTGGCGCCCATGTTGGTGCAGGCTTCAAACGCATGCTCGCCGATGGAGATCAGCCCCTCGGGCAGCTCCAGGGAGCCCTTCAGCCCGGCGAAATAGAAGGCGTAATCGCCGATGCTCTCCACGCTCGTCAGCTCCAGCACGCTGCTCTTATAGGCGTTGTAGAAGGCGTTGCTGCCTATGGTCTTCAGCGTGGAGGGGAATTTCACGCGGCCCAGCGTCTCGCAGTTGTAGAACGCGCGCTCGCCGATGTGCTCCAGCCCCTCGGGCATCTCCAGGAAGGCCAGATAGGTATGACGCGCGAACGCCTCAGGGCCGATGGCCTTCACCGGCACGCCGCCGATGGTCTCTGGGATGGCCAGGTAGGTGGCGTAGCCGTTGTAGGCGGTAATCGTGCCGGTGGAGGCGTCGAAGTCGAACTCCGATTCCACATAGCCGTTGTTCTCCACGAGCACGGCATTTTTGCCGCTGGGCTGAACGCTCACCGTGCTGCCGGCGTTCTCAAAGGCCGCCGTGTACGCCTCCAGCTGATCGTCCGGGACATAGGCCACCGCGTCCTCGGGAAGGATGCTGAAGCAGTCCATGTCGATCGCCGGGCACACGCCCTCGAATGTGATCTTGCGCAGCGCGTCGCAGAATCTGAACGAGCCGTCGCCGATGTAGCGCACGCCCGCAGGAATGGTGATCTCGCTCAGCGCATTGCAGCTGAAGAAATTCATGCGGTTGATGACCACAAGGCTCTGGGGCAGCGTGACGCTGACCAGATTTTCACACGAGGCGACGGCGCCGCTCCTGAGCTCAAGCACCGTCTCGGGCAGCGTCAGGGACGTGATCGTATCGCCCTTGAACACGTTTATGCCGATCACGTCCACCGTGAAGCCGTCGATTTCCGCGGGCACGACCACGTCGCCGCCCACGCCGTCATAGCCGCGGAGTATGGCGTAGTTCGCGTCATAATTCCAGTCGGTCGATTCGGCCAATGCGGGTATGCAGAGAGCCAGCATCAGCAGGGAAAGCGCAAGGCACAGCCTTTTTTTCATGAATCGATCCCTCCGTTCCAATTGATTCATCTTTATTCATCACAGCCGTCGTCAGCTGCCGTGCAGCAGCGCGCACAGCGCCCGGCACTGGCCTTCAATCAGCGCGTTGATCTGCCGCGCGGCTTCCTTCTCGCCGCAGCGCTGTATCAGCGCCGTCTCATAGAGCGCCAAATGGCTCTCGAACAGCGCGCGTGCGCCGCTCACCGTACCCGCGTCCTCTCCGGCGGCGGCGATCCACGCGTCATAGAGCGCGTCCAGATCGGCCTGCCACAACGCGCGGGTCTGCTCCATCGCCCAGATTTCGAGCGCTTCGTCCTGCACCGCCGCTGTGAGCGCCGCGGCAGCCTGCGCCGTACGGGCGTGCGAGGCGCAGTAGAGCGTGCGGAAGGAGCCGTCCTCGCCCGTCACAACAAGGCAGCAGGGCGATTCGATCGGCGGCTCCGGCGTGGGCTCCGGCGTGGGCTCCGGCGTCGGTTCGGGCGTGGGTTCGGGCGTGGGTTCAGCCGTCGGTTCGGGCGTTGCGTTGAGCGCGTCCATGTCGCCCCGCAGGCGCGCTATGGTCTGCGGCCAGGCGACGCCGTCGCTGTACAGGCCGGCATTCTGCTGGAAAGCAGCGACCGCCGCCTCGGTTTTCGCGCCGAATTTGCCGTCGGCCACGTCGTTGAGTATCCCCATATCGAGCAGCATCTGCTGCAGTGCGCGCACATCCTCGCCGCGCGCGCCGCGCCGGAGAGTGCCGTCCGGGTCGAAGTATTCGCTCTGTCGCGCGCCGCAGACAGCGCATTGCCGTGCACGCTCGCCGGCGGAATGGTCACTGGCCTCGACGGCGATGAACCATGCGCCGTAACTGTGCGCCGCCTTGGGAATGCTGCGCGTTTCGACAGTGCCGCAGCGCCTGCAGCGGCTGCTCGCCGTGCCCTCCGCCTGGCAGGTGGCCGCCTTGATGACGCCCTCGTCCTTCCAGTCGTGTCCGAGCGCGTCCACGCTCTGCGTGCGGGTCTGGGAGCAGTCCTCGCACACATAGGTCGTCATGCCGCTTTCCGTGCAGGTGGGCGCGATGGACTGGCTGTCAACCTTATTCCAGTTGTGCCCCGTCGCCTTCTCGGTGATCTGCGTGACGTTTTTTCCGCACTGGCGGCATTCGAGAATGTAGTAGCCGTCCTCCGTACAGGTCGCCTTGCTCACGTTGACCTGCTCGTAATCGTGCTCGCCGTATTTGTCTTCGTACCAGCAGTACGACTTCGCCGCGGCCTGCGAGCCGATGGCGATCAGCAGCACAGCGCAGCAGAGCAGGCAAAGCGTTCTCTTCATCTCTCATCTCCCCTTTACAATAGATGGATATTGCGTCATAGCCAGAGGTCATTCAGGTCGAATCCGTATTCTTCCATCAGTTTCTCAAAGAAGTCTCTGATCGCGGAGGCCTTTTCGCTATAACCTCCGGGAAAACAGTTGGAGCCGCTGGCATCGATAACTCCTCCGTCCTCAAATTCGACGCACAACGAGAAGCTCGCGCCGTCCAGTACATCGCGGTCGATTTTATGGTAGCCGTTCCAATCGGTCAGCGCCAGCGCTTGCACCAGCGCGGAGAACGAGGC
>SFFH01000038.1 GCA_004557905.1 Clostridiales bacterium
TAGCCGACGTACTCGTAGTTCTTCGCGGCGATGTCCGCGCGGCACATGAAGTCGATGAACTTCTCCGCGCCGGAGACGTTGCGCGCGTTGGCCGGGATGCAGATGGAGTCGTAGAAGATGTTGCTGCCCTCCTGTGGCACGACGTAGTCAAGCTCCTCGCTCTCGCTCATGCAGAAGGTCGCGTCGCCGCTCCAGACCAGCGCCACAGCCGCCTCGCCGCCGATCATCTTGTCCTTCACCTCGTCCACGACGTAGGCCAGCACCATGGGTTTCTGCTCGATGAGCAGATTCTTGGCGTCCTCCAGGTCGGCCGGATCGACAGAGTTGAGGTCATGGCCCGCCATCACCAGCGCGATGGCCAGCGTGTCGCGCGGGGAGTTGAGCATGAGCATGTCCATGGTGTAGGTCTCGTCCATCAGCGTATCCCAGCTAGTGGGCGTCTCCTCGACCATCTCCTTGTTGTACAGGATGCCCATCGTGCCCCAGGTGTAGGGGACGGAGTAGGCCGCCTCCGGGTCATAGTCCTCATGCAGGAAGCGCGGGTCGATGTTGGCCACGTTGGGGATGTTCTCCCAGTTGATCTTCTGCAGCAGGTTTTCCTGAATCATGCGCTCGATCATGTAGTCGCTGGGGAAGATGACGTCGTAGCTCGAGCCGCCCATGGCGATCTTCGCGTACATGTCCTCGTTGGTCTCAAACGTCTCGTAGATGACCTTGATGCCGGTCTCCTGCTCGAACTGGTCGAGCACCTCGACGTCGATGTAGTCGCCCCAGTTGTAGACGTTGATCGTCTCCTGCGCCAGCGCGAGCACCGGGCACAGCAGGGTAAGGCACAGAATCAGCCAGACACACTTTTTCATTTCTTCATGCTCCTTTTCAGATGGAATGGGGTATGGAGTGCGGGTTGACAGAGAGGGAATCCGGCGCGGGTTCGGCGCGCCTCCTCCGTTTCAATCGTAGGCTGCTGCGCAGCCTGCTCTGAAACGGTGTTTTTCATGGATCAGGATACGTTGGGCTGCCGCCCAAACCTGCCTGGGGACATCGTCCCCAGATCCCTTCTTCGCTTCGCGCGCTCAGATGCTGCCGCGCGAAAATCAGTAAGGGATGCGCACCTTTTCGACCTTCTCCCTGCCGCGCGGGTCGCGGCGCAGGTCCTGCAGGTTGATGCCGATGAGCAGCACGAACACGCAGGCGAAGATGATCGTCGAGAGCGCATTGATCTTGGGCGAGATGCCGCGCTTGGCCATCGTGTAGATGGTGATGGACAGGTTGCTCACGCCCGAGCCGGTGGTGAAGAAGCTGACCACAAAGTCGTCGATGGACATGGTCAGCGCCATGATGAAGCCGGAGAACACGCCGGGCATGATGTCCGGCAAGATCACCCGCAAAAAGCCCTGCACGGGCGTCGCGCCCAGATCCTGCGCCGCCTCGGCCAGATGCGGGTCGAGCTGGCGCAGCTTGGGCAGCACGCTGAGCACCACATACGGCACGCAGAACGCGATGTGCGACAGCAGCAGCGTCAGATAGCCCAGCTGGATACGGGCCATGGCGTACAGCAGCATCAGCGATACGCCGGTGACGACCTCGGAGTTGAGCATCGGCAGGTTGACGATGGACATCATCACGCCCCGCGGGCGTCGCTTCATCTGGAACAGCGCGATCGCGCCGACCGTGCCCAGCACCGTGGAGAGCGCCGCGGCCAGCAGGCCGATGGAGAGCGTGGTGCCCAGGGCGCTCATAATCGCCTGATCGGCAAACAGCTCCCTGTACCACCGCAGCGTAAAGCCGCCCCACTGCGCGCGGGACTTGCTGTCGTTGAAGGAATAGAGGATCAGCAGCACGATGGGCGCATAGAGGAACGCCATGATCAGGCCGATGTACGCCTTTCTCAGCTTTTTCATCAGAGAATGCGCACCTCCTTCTGCGTCTCGTCCTCCTTGTCCATGCGGCCGAGCGCGCCCATGAACGCCAGCACGACGACCATCACCAGCAGCGAGAGCGTCGCGCCGAAGTGCCAGTCACTGGACTTGCCGAACTGGTTCTGGATGATGTCGCCGATGAGCGGCACCTTGCCGCCGCCCATGAGCTGGCTGATGACGAACGTGGTCACCGCCGGTACGAACACCATCGTCACGCCCTCCAGCACGCCGGGCAGCGAGTAGGGCAGCGTCACGCGCAGGAAGCTCTTGCGCGGGCTGGCGCCCAGGTCGGCGGCAGCCTCCAGCAGGCTGCGGTCGATCTTCTCGATCACGGTGTAGATCGGCATGATCATGAAGCTCAGGTAGTTGTAGACCATGCCGAGGATGACGGCCTTCTCGTTGTACAGGAAGATGATCTTCTTGCCCACGCCCATGCGCGTGAGCATCGCGTCAAACGCGGGGAATGCCTCGCGCAGGCTGGCGATCCAGCTGTTGAGGATGCCGGAGTTTTCCAGGATGCTCATCCAGGAATAGGTGCGCAGCAGGAAGTTCATCCACATCGGCAGGATCAGCAGCATCAGCCACAGCGCGGGCCGCCTGAAGTCCTTGCCGGTCAATATCAGCGCCACGGGATAGCCCAGCAGCAGGCAGATCACCGTCGTGATGACGGCCACCTTGAGGCTGCGCAGCAGGAGCTTGAGGTAGGTCGGCTCAAGCATGCGCTTAAAGTTGGCCAGCGAGACGACCGCGCGCTTGACCGGCCGCTCGGTCGTCAGCGTGCCGTCCTCCAGCTGAAAATACGTCGCGCCGTCCTCGAGGACGACCTCGGTATAGGCGGGCGTCTCCTCCACCGTCACGCCGTACCAGACGATCATGATGAGCGGCACGACGATGAAGATCATGGCCCACAGCACAAACGGCACGGTCAATGCCTTGTTTCTCATGTCGGCAGGCCCTCCTTATTTGGCGCGCTCGGCGTGCCTGCGCAGCACGTCGGGGGAGCAGTCGCTCTTGCGCATGACCTGGATGTCCTCCGGCGCGACGGTCAGCTTGACGCTCGTGCCCACCGGCCGCGCATGCGTGGAGTGCACCAGCAGCACGTTTTCGCCCGAGCGCACCTTCATCTCGTAGTGCACGCCCTTGAACAGCAGCGATTCCACCACGCCCTGCGGCACATTTTCAGCCGGGTCGTCGATGGGCTTGAGCTTGAGGTCCTCCGGCCGCACGACGACGTCCACCTCGGCCTCCTCGCCAAAGCCGCTGTCCACGCACGGGAACGCGCAGCCCAGGAAGCGCACCAGCCTGTCGCGCACCATGGTGCCCGCGAGGATGTTGCTGTCGCCGATGAAGTCCGCCACGAACGCAGACTGCGGCTCGTTGTAGATGTCCTCCGGCGTGCCCAGCTGCAGGATCTCTCCCGCGCGCATGACGGCGACGCGGTCGCTCATGGTGAGCGCCTCCTCCTGGTCGTGCGTAACGAAGATGAAGGTGATGCCGCTCTCGCGCTGGATGCGCTTGAGCTCCAGCTGCATCTCGCGGCGCAGCTTGAGGTCCAGCGCTGCCAGCGGCTCGTCCAGCAGCAGCACGTCCGGCTGGTTGATCAGCGCGCGCGCAATGGCCACGCGCTGCTGCTGGCCGCCGGAGAGCGAGGCGATCTTGCGCTTTTCAAAGCCGGAAAGGCCCACCAGCTCCAGCATCCGCGTCACCTCGGCGGCGGTCTTTTTCTTGTCCTCGCCGCGCAGCTCGGGGCCGAAGGCCACGTTCTGCGCCACGTTCAGATGCGGGAAGAGCGCATAGCGCTGGAATACCGTGTTGATGGCGCGCTTGTACGGCGGCAGCGGCACGATGTTCTCGCCCTTGTAGAGAATCTCGCCGGCCGAGGGCTTCTCAAAGCCGCCGATGCAGCGCAGCAGCGTGGTCTTGCCGCAGCCGGACGGGCCCAGCAGCGTGACGAACTCGTTCTTGCCGATATCGATGCTCACACCGCCCAGCGCGACGAAGCCGTCCTCAAAGACGACGCGCAGGTCGCGGATGGAGAGAATGGCGTTTTCCACAATATGATCCTCCTGTTGCTCTCATCAGAAATTCGGCGGCGTTGACACCCACAGCACGGTCGCCGGGGTCTTGCCGGGATTGGCCAGGTAGTGCTGCACGGAGGGCTTGTAGGAGAAGCTGTCGCCCTTGCGCACGCGGTAGCTCTTTTCGCCCAGCACCAGCGTCACCGCGCCTGCGAGCACGTGGCCGAACTCCTCGCCCATGTGCGGCAGATCGGGCTCCAGCTTCGCGCCCGGCTCCAGCGTCACCAGAATCGGCTCCATGTCCTTCTTCTGCGCGTTGGGGATGAGCCAGTGGATGGTCACGCCGTCGTCGCTCTCCTTGATGAACACGTCCTCCTTGCGGCAGACGGGGTTGTCCCCCTGCTCGTCGGAAAAGAACTCGTGAAACGAGCTGCCCAGCGTCGTGAGGATGTCCTCCAGCGTGGACAGGGAGGGCGAAGTCTGGTTGCTCTCCAGCTGGGAGATGAAGCCCTTGGAGAGCTCGCAGCGGTCGGCCAGCTCCTTCTGCGTCAGGTTGTTCTTCTGGCGAAGGCTTCTGATCTTCTCGCCGATGTTGATATCCACGGAAAAGCCTCCTTGAGTTTAGTAATACATGACTTTAAGGTTATCATTGCGATGCAGATTAAAACATATTTCGACCCCGTTGTCAAGGGCTTTCGCCAAAGTTTTTGCATCGATTTGAAATTCGTTCGTTTTTTCATGTCCTCTTCCGGCAGAATCGCTCAGAATTCTATATATTGCTTGATTTCTCGATGTTAAGCATTTCTGACTTGAAGCTTACCTTTTCTAAACATTTCTCTTTTTCCCCCCCGCCGGGCGGTTTGCTTTTATCAAACTGACCGGTCAGAAGCATAAAGCCGGACGCTCCCGTGGGAAGCGTCCGGCTTCGCGCCCTTGCGCAGCTTATTCTCTTTGTTCCTCCTCATACACCAGGATGTCCCCCGGCTGGCAGTCAAGCGCGCGACAGATCGCCTCCAGCGTCTCAAAGCGCACGGCCTTCGCGCGGCCGTTCTTGAGAATGGAGAGGTTCGCCATCGTGATGCCCACGCGCTGGGACAGCTCCGTCAGGCTCATCTTGCGCCGGGCCAGCATCACGTCCAGATCTACCCGAATCATGCGCATCCCTCCTCAGATCGTCAGGTCGCTGTCCTGCTGAAGCAGCGCTGCGCGGCGCACCAGCAGGCCCAGCGCATGCGCGAGCAGCGCCACCCCGAAGAATGCCAGCGCCAGCAGCAGCAGGTAAATCATCGTCAGGACCATCTCCCGGCAGATGAGCAGCAGCAGCACGAAGGCGGCCAGAATCGCCGCGCCCGAAAGCGCCAGCGAAAAGGCAATCGCTGTCATCGCCCGTTCATTCTCCGGCGTGAACGCGCTGCCCTGCGACAGCCTGCCCACCATCCGGATAAACACGATCAGCGCCCTCCAGCAGCAGACCGAGACGATCGCCACCGTCACCAGCCCCGTCAGCGAGGCTGCAATTGTGTCCGCCATGCGGTCGCCGATGCCCCAGGACAGGCACGAGACGCCGATACAGACCAGCCAGACCGCGATCAGCGTTCCGATCACGCCCGCCGCGGCGGCGGCGATGCGCAGCAGCCTGAAGATGGCCTGCTCGTCGCGCAGGCTTCCATGCTTTTTCCTGTTTCCCGTTTTTTCCATATGTTCTCACCTCGGGAACATCATACCACCCAGCGCATCGATTGTCAATCATTATTTATCGAATTTCGATATGTTCTCATCGACGCACGAAAAATGGCGGAGAGCATCTCTCCGCCGTCAGGCATTATTCATCTGCGCGCATCGCCTGCTTCTGCCTAAGCAGGAAGCCCAGGCAGGCGAGCACCAGCGGCATGCTGTACATGATCGGGAAGCCGTATCGGTCCTGGCACTCGATGCACGGGCCGAGCGCCACCATCACCATAGCTGCCAGCAGCGGCAGCGTGACCGCGCCCAGGCCATTCACCCGCTCACGCCGGGCAATCAGGCACGCGCCCACCAGCAGGATGCTGTAAAAGCCGAACGTGTTGAGCTGCACATAAAACGGCAGCCCGTAGAGCAGCTCATGCAGCTGGTTTTCCACCGTCTCCATCCGCTCGGTGCGGTCCGGCTCCACGATCCCCAGCGCAGCCTCCTCCTCGTCGGTCAGGCCCGTGGGATAAAATACGATGATGTTGTTGAATTGCGGGTCAAAGAGCGGCGCGTTCTGGATCAGCGTCGCCTTCACATAGCACGCCGGATCGCGAAGGAACTGCCGGGCCCATACGCCGAAGTAGGAAAGAAGCTCCTCCCGCGTCGCGTCGTCCCTGAACGTCGCCTTCACGGGATCGGACACCGTGGGATCATAGAGGTCGGCCAGCTGGTCATAGTCGAGCACCGCGTCGATGGCCGCGCGCTCCTTCGGCGTGACCTCGTCCGGATGCGCCCAGACGAAGCGCGCCGTCTGCTGCAGCGGGAAGGAGAGCGACTCGCCCAGGCTGCAGGGCGTCACCTCGCGCGATGCGCGGATGCCCGTCTTGACGCCCTGCGTCAGCAGCACCGGCAGCAGCAGGACGGCCGCGGCCTGCAGCATCATCGCGCGCCTGCCGCGCCTGTGCAGCTGCCACAGCCACGCCGCCAGCGCGGCCAGCAGCACGCCAATGCCGTTGTTGCGGAAGACGATCATCACCACGCCCGAGAGCGCCATCCGCAGCGCCGTGCCCGGCCGGAGGCCCTCCGCTTCATCCCCGAGCAGGCACAGCCGCGCCAGCTCGCACAGCAGCAGCACGACGGCATAGCTGTACGGCACGTCCTTGAGGATCACCATGATGTTGTCGCAGTACACGACGCCCAGCCCGCTGAGCAGCAAAAAGCCCAGCCGCAGCCAGCGGGGCGCACCGAGCCGCCGCATGACCGCCTGGCAATAGCCCAGCACCAGCGCGCCGAACACGCCCTGAAGCGCCGTATACAGCACAAACGCCGCGTTGCCGCTGCCCACCAGGCGGCCAAAGCGCACCAGCGCGTCGATGAGCAGCGTCATGATCAGCGGATGCTTGTCATCCCAGACCTCCCAGCCCAGCGCCTGGTGCAGCTGCGAGGCGGTGTCAAAGTTCACCGCGCCTGGATAGGCGAACACATACTGCGGCAGCCACATGAGCAGAACCGCCGCCGCACAGACCGCCATCGGATGCGCGCGGTAGAGCTTCATCACCCGCAGCGAGGCGGCGCCGTCCAGCCTGAGCGTATAGCGCCCGCAGAGCACATCCCGCAGCGCCCGCAGGAACAGGTCCCAGATGCAGGCCATACCCAGCGCCACCACCGCCGCCTTGAGCATCTGGCCATGGGTCAGAAACGGCTGATTGATGTCCAGCGTCTCACGGACGCTGCGCGCCATCACCCACCATGCGCCGAGGAACAGCGAGAAGAGGCGAATGCCCCATCCGCCATCCGTCAGATGTTGCCGCGCCCGGCGCAGGATGTAGTATCCGCCAAGGGTCACCGCGCTGACGGTCAGCGTGTCCGGGATCGACGCGTACCAGTTGTAGTAGTTGTTGCCGCCGCGCAGGTTCATGTCGATGACAAGCGACAGCGCCATGCACGCCGCGCACACCGCATCCCACAGCAGGCTGTGCCCGCCGCCTCTTCCGAACATCTTTGTAGGAGCAAGCCGTTCGGTGCCCGCCGCACGGTTCTCTGTCTGATTCCCCGTTGGGCTTGTTTGCGGGCTGTGCCCGCTGCCGCTTCCGGACAGCCCTGCATCATGAAGCCGTTCGGTGCCCACCGCACGGTTTTCTGCGCGATTTCCTTTTGGGTATGAAAGAAGGCGGCTGCCGCCTTCTGCTTTGCGTCTTCGCATTGGCCGCTCACCGCCTTCCCTTTGTTATTTGGCTTTGCTGATCTCCGCGACGTACTTCGCCGCGGCGACCGGCGCCTCGGCCTCGCTGCTGTCCCTGGCATACCGGCTGTCCGCCGGGAGTGTCAGGCCCTCGCCGACGAGATAGAACGTCGCCACGTCGCCTGCGGAGAGTTCTTCTTCGCCCGTGAGCACCACCCAGACCGGGTCCTTCCACTCGCCGACGGCGACGTTGTCCACGCACACCAGCGCGCACGGCTGACCGTCGTAGTCGGTGAACGCCTCCACCCTGCCGCGGAACATGAAGCTCTTGCCGGCGTACTTCTCCGGCTCCTTCGCCAGATTCGCATAGGTGACGGACTGCATCCTCTTGCGGAAGTTCGCGATGCCCTCGCGCAGCGTGAATTCGCGCGTGAGCGTGATCTCGGTGCGGTTCTCCCGGAAGCCCTTTGCCTTTGCGCGCAGAGAGAAGGTCTGCGAGCCCTCATTCTCGATGAACACGCGAATGGAGAAATCGCCGTTCTTGTTCGCCTTGACGTTGGTGCTCATGCCCTTGCCCTCGATGTAGACGGTAGCCTCCGGCTCCGTCCGGCCGCGCACCATGATGTTTTCGCCGGTGAACGTCGTGTTCTCCGGGCCGGTGATCTCAAGCTTGATCATCGGCATCTCGTACTGCACGGCAAGCATTGCCTCTGCGCTGTCGGTCATCACGGCCAGCACCAGATCGCCCTCCTGGGGCAGCGTCACCTTGACAGAGAAGGTGCCGTCCTTCTTGGCGGTCGCCTTGCCCAGCGTCCTGTCGTCCACCGCCACGCGCACCTCCGCAGACGGATCCGTCACGCCCGTGACGGTGATGACCGGATCATTGGTGTACGCCGGCACGCCGCTGACCTCCATCGTGCCCTCGCTGGCCAGCACCTCGGCCACGCCGGGCGTAGGCACGGGCGTCGGCTCCGGCGTCGGGGTCGGCACAGGCGTGGGCACAGGCGTGGGATCGGACACGGTCGAGAGCAGCTTCATGCCGGAGAGCACGTCCTCCATGCGCGCGTCGTCCGCCGCCTCCGGGGCGCGGCCCACGATCGTCTGCGTGATCATGTACAGGCGGCCCAGGTGCAGCGTCGCATAGCGCAGGGAATACACCGGCATGGACGCGTACATCGCGGAGCTGGTCAGGCGCACGCAGACCGGGTCGGTCTGCGTCAGCGCGACGCTCTCATACAGGCCGCTCTCCTCAAACTGCGCTCTGAACGCCTCCAGCCGCTCCTGCGTGATCCCGCTCATCCTCTGCACGTCCGCAAACGCGCCGGCGTCCGTCACGCTCACCGCGATCTGTCCGCCGTCCTGCGGGATGACCTCCATCACGATGCCGGACGCCACATAGCTGGCGAGAATCGCCTCGCTCGTCGTGCCCAGGGACGCGATCAGTTCCTCGTGCTCATGCAGGTTCGTCTGGGTGAGCACGGTCTCTCCTTCCTTCTGCGTATAGCGGAAGCCTTCGTACGGGAAGACATAGGTCGCCTCCTGCGCCAGCGCCGCCGTGCCCAGCAGCAGCGCCGCGCACAGCAGCAGCGCCATCGCCCGTTTTTTCATCATGAAATCCCCCTTTGGGTCAACCTTTCGTCTCATAAATTTAATTATAACACAGAAGGCGCTTGTTTTACAAGCCGCCTGCTTCGCCTCCGCCCGTCCCGCAGGATACAATCCGACGCCCCGAAGCGGCGGATTTCGCTTCGGGGCGTCCCGGATTGCTTATTCGGCTTTCCTGCGGCCCGCGTGAACCGCGCATGCCAGCGCGTAGAACATCGCCACATTGCAGGGGCGCATCGCATTGAGCGGCTCATTTTCCATCATGGCCGTCATCAGGCACGCCACAATTAGCATGCACATGAAGCGGTACGCGGCGCCCTGTGTGCCCGGCGGGGCGTAGAGCGTGCGCAGCACCGGCCTCAGCACCGTCAGCGCAAAGGCGAGCAGCAGCACGAGCGCGATCAGGCCGTAATCCATCGTGAACTGAATGAACGCGTTGTGCGCCATGTTCGCGCCGCTGTGCTCCAGCGGCGTGCCGATCAGGATGTCCCGGCTGGTGCGGCCCACGCCGTTGCCGATGAGGAAGTACTTGGGATTCTCCTTCCACATGGAAAAGATGTTTTTCCACACGTCCGTGCGGCCGGTGAACGTCGCCTCGCCCAGGCCGCGCGCCTGGCCCACCTCAAGGGGCGTTTGGGCATCCGTCTCCTCGGCTCGTGCCGCCGCGACCAGCGAGACCGTCTCCTGGCCCGCCCTGGCCTTCGCGTAGTGCAGCAGCGCCGCGTCCGTGATGCCTGCGGCCGCCAGATAGCCACCAGCCAGCACCACGGTGCCGGCCAGCACGCCCGCCACATGGCGGACAAGCGCGCGCGGATGCCATTTCCCGGCGGCGACCGCCCCATATGCGCCCACAGCCAGGCCAATGAGCAGCGAATAGCGCGCCGTACGGCTCTGGGAAAGGATCACCACCAGCGCCGTCATCAGCGCTGGAATCAGGTGCAGCAGGCGCTCCGTCAGGCTCCGGCCGAGCGCCGCGCCCGTCAGGCAGATGAACGTCGCGCACATGGCCAGCATGCCCGTGGCGTTGTAGTGCTGCGCCGCGCACAGCTGCGCGTATTGGTACACGCCAAAGCCAAACTCAGCGCCCTCGCCGCCGCCCTGCACCGTCACCGCGCAGTACAGCAGCGCGCCGGCGTACACCGCAGAGACAGCCGCGAACAGGGCCGTCGTCACGCGGAGCTGACGGACAAAGCGCTCCGCATCCTCCTCCGCCGTCAGGGCATAGATGCCCAGGAAGACGGTCGCGAAGTTCTGCCAGGTGTTGATCTGCGCATCCGTCGGGCCAAAGCGCATGGCGAACGGCACGATCAGCCACGCCAGCAGCGCGAGGAGCGCGCAGACGTCCCGGCGAAGCTCCTGCGCCCTGCCCGCGCGGAAAAGGCGCATGAGGCACAGCGCCAGGCCCCAGGGCAGAATGACGCTCAGCTCGATCACGCCGCGCCACTGGCCCAGCCTGCCCGGCGTGAACATGCCCGACACCGTAAAGGCCGTGAGCACGAACACACCCGGATTCGTCAGCAGCTCAGACAGCCACGATCTCGCCTTGACCACCCATCGATTCATCGTTTCATTCCTCCACAGTGTCGCGTTGTCCGGCGTGCAGCCCTTGCGCAATTCCCCGCTGAACCGGGAAAAAAGGGCGAGGAGGCTGTCCTCCCCGCCCAGTATTTCTTATTCGCCCAGCACGTCAACCGGCGCTTCGGACGGCTCGGCAACAGCCACGGCCTCCGGCATGGTCTCCGGCGCGCTGTCCTGCGCGGCCGGCTTCGGCCCGCGGCCGCGTCCGCGGCGGCTGCGGCGGCGGCGGGAGGAGGACGGCTTGTCGCCGCGCTCGCCCTTTTCGCTCTTCTCGCTGCTCTCCGCCTGCGCGCGCTCCGGCTGGTTCGCCAGCATGATGACGACGCGGCGGTTGGGCTCCTCGCCCTCCGAATGCGTGGTCACCGCCGGATGATTCTGCAGCGCGGTGTGCAGCACGCGGCGCTCGTACGGGTTCATCGGCTCGAGCACGACCTTGCGGCCGGTCTTCTGCGCGCGGTTGGCCATGCGCTGCGCCAGACGGCGCAGGCTGTCCTCGCGCTTGGCGCGGTAGTTCTCGGTGTCCAGCGTCACGCGGATGTAGCCCTCGCGGCCCTTGTTCACCTGCAGGCTGGTCAGGTACTGCAGCGCGTCCAGCGTCTCGCCGCGGCGTCCGATGAGGATGCCCAGCGTGTCGCCGATCATGTGGATGTACAGGCCGTCCTCGGCGGTGTCGTCCACATAGACGTCCACCTTCACGTTCATCAGGCTGGTCACGTCCATCAGGAAGCGCTGCGCCCTGCCGGCCGGGGTGTCCTCCGGGTGCATCACCGGCGGCTCGGTCGGGCTGAACGTCTTCGCCGGCACCATCGGCGCGTACTCGCGCGGCTCGGCCTGCTTTTCGGCCTTGGCCGGCTTCTCGGCCTTGGGCGCGCGCGGCTTCTTCTCGCGCGGGGGCTTCGGCTGCTTCGGCGCGGTCTCGGCCTTCGTTTCGGTTTTGCTCTCCAGCTTGGCCTCGGCCTTGACTTCCGCCTTGACTTCGGGCTTCGCCTCAGCCTTTGCCTCGGCCTTCGGCGCGGCCTCGGGCTTCACTTCGGCCTTCGCCTCGCCCCTGACCTCCGCTTTGACCTCGGGCTTCTTCTCGGCCGGCTTCTTCTCCGGCTTCGGCGCGGCGGGCTTTTGCGCCGGCTTCTTGCGCGGCTCATTCAGGCTGAAGGAGCTAAGCAGGTCGCCGAGGCCGTGGTCGTCCTCCTTCTCCTCCTCCATGACGGTCAGGCGGACGCACGCCGGCTTACTGCCGAACAGGCCGAACAGGCCCTTGGCGCCCTCCTGAATTACGTCGACATGCACGTCGGCGATGGTCACACCCAGCGCGGCGAGACCGGCGTCAATGGCTTCCTGGGTCGTCTTTCCGGTGAATTCCTGACTGCGCATCAGATGCCAACCTCCTCCGCCTTGGCCGCCTTGCGGTCCTGGGCCTTGAAATATCGGTCAAACGCAATGTTCTCGACGAGGGCATAGATGTTGGAAACCACCCAGTACAGCGCGAACGCGGAGTTGTAGATCGCGCAGAAGTACAGGGACATGAAGGTCATGACGTAGAGCATGGTCTTCTGGCTGCCCGCCTGCGGGTTGGCGGCCATGGTCTGCTTCATGGTCATGTTCTGCATGATGATCTGGGTCACGACGGACAGAATCGGCAGGACGAACCAGCCGTTGCCGTGCTGGTAGATGGTGAAGCGGATGAGGCCGAGGATGCTCAGGTTGCCCAGGCCCGCCACCGGTGCAATGTACGGCGCGTACACGTCGGAGGCGATGAACGGGGTGACCACGTCGGTGATATAGGCCATCATGGCGTTGCGGTCAGCAAAGCTGAGCGCCTGCGGGATGGTGCCGGCAGCGGCCAGCTTGGCGCTGACGCTGTTCCAGACCTGGTAATCCACCAGCTGCAGGGACTGCACGTCCGGCATGTAGGTGGCGAACGGGCTGTCCGGCATCCACAGGTTCCTGATCCACAGGAAGCCGTCCGTCAGCGTGGACGGATCGATCTCCGGGTTGTGATAGAAGGTGAGGAACTGCGCGACGAGCTGCTCGTTGGCGAACGTGCGCAGCGCGTAGAACATCGCGAAGAGGATGAACATGGAGATGATCATCGGCAGGCAGCCGCCCATGGGGCTGACGCCCTCCTTGCGGTAGAGCTCCTGCAGCTTCTGGTTGAGCTTCTCCTGATCGTCCTTGTACTTCTCCTGGAGCGCCTGCATCTTGGGCTGCACGGCGGTCATGCGCTGGGTGGACTTGCGGCTCTTGAGGTTGAGCGGCATGACGACCAGCTTGATGAGGAGCGTGAAGACGATGATGGTGAGCGCGTAGTTGTTGATGAGCGTGTGCAGACCCTTCATAATGGTCAGCAGCAGCGTGTTGAGGAAATTCATGTAAGGGATGTCCTCCTAATTTGCTTCGATCAGCCGCCCGCGTGCCCGGCTTTCGTCACGGCACGGGGTCATAGAGATCCCCCTTGTAGAAGGGGTGGCAGCGCAGGATACGCCGCACGGCAAGGTAGCCGCCATGAAGCGCGCCATACTTGGTGATGGCCTCCAGGGCGTACTGCGAGCAGGTGGGCGTAAAGCGGCAGCACGGCGCATGCCTGAAATACCTGCGATAAAACCGGATCGCATGGAGCATCAGGGACTTGATCACGCCGGATCGCCTGCCTTTTTCACATCTGCCATGTTTTCATTCCGGGCTGCCTGCGGCCCGGTGACGAGTCGGTTCTGCTTGCGCAGCAGGTACTGCATGGAACGGCACAGCTTGTCAAAATCCGCTGTGGCTGCCGGCTGGCGAGCGATGAACACATAGAGCCCCGGCTTCATCCGGGGCAGCAGGGGGGCGCAGGCGGCGCGCAGGCGGCGCTTGATGCGGTTGCGCACAACGGCGCAGCCCAGCTTCTTGCCCACGGAAAAGCCAACCTTGAGAGTGTTTGCGCGCACATACAGCATGACCATCTCATGCGAGCCGCCGGACGTGCCGCGGCGATAGACGTATTTGAACTGCGCGTTCTTTTTCAGGCTGTATGTTCTCTGCAAGGCCGCTGTCCTCCCCCCGTCGGGTGCAATGAAAGAAAAAGGCCCGTTCCCGGTCTTTGCCGGGCCGGACCGAAGCGCTGTGCGGCTTCTGCGCCGCGCAGGACCGGGCGGGCCGTCAGGCCTGCCCGCTCAGATCAATCAGACGGGGTTGGAAACGGTCAGGCGGGCGCGGCCGCGGGCGCGGCGGCGGGCAAGAACCTTGCGGCCGTTCTTGGTGGACATGCGGGAACGGAAGCCATGCACCTTCGCGCGCTGGCGCTTCTTGGGCTGATAAGTTCTGACGGAAGAGGCCATAAATACACACTCCTTATGATAAAAGGTTTTTTTGTTTCATTGAACAAAGAATGAGCCGCACCGGTATGCGGCACGTTGTTCCATGCGAAAGCGATTATAGTATACTTCACGGGCAATCATGAAGTCAAGCAGTTTTTCCGTCAAAGGCGTAAAAAGTGTGACGGAATTGTAAAATTCCGCACGCCGCTGTCAAATTCTGTGTGGTCTCTTTCCCCTTCCTGCCGAAAATCCTCCGGTCTGTGCGCCGCGCTTGACTTCCCCCTGCCGCAAAGGCTATAATAAACGCAAATCTGTCTTTGTTTTTCATTTTCCCTCGACGATTTCCTTCAATAGGAGAGGAGCGTTTTTATGCGTCGAATTGGCGTTTTGACCTCCGGCGGCGACGCCCCGGGCATGAATGCAGCCGTCATGGCCGTAGCCAAGGCTGCGCGCTACAACGGCATGACCCTGGTGGGCATCAAGCGCGGCTACAACGGCGCGCTCAACATCGAGCAGAACGGCATGGCCGAGCTGGACCTTGACACCGTTCTGGACATCGCCGACCAGCCCGGCACCTATCTGCGCACCGCGCGCTGCCTCGAGTTCCTCGATCCCCAGATGCAGCAGCAGGCCGCAAAGAACATCCGCGACATGGGCATCGAGGGCGTCATCGTCATCGGCGGCGACGGCTCCTTCAAGGGCGCGCAGGCGCTGTGCAACCTCGGCATCCCCTGCATCGGCATCCCCGGCACGATCGACAACGACCTGCCCTACACCGAGATGACGCTGGGCTACGACAGCGCCGTCAACTCCTGCGTGGAAGCCATCCGCGCCATCCGCGCCACCAGCCGCTCCCACGACCGTCCGGCCGTTGTGGAGGTCATGGGCCGCCACTGCGGCGACATCGCGCTCAAGGCCGCCGCGGGCACCGGCGCGGAGATCTGCATCGTGCCGGAGGTCGAATGGTCGATTCCCGCGGTGGCCGATCGCCTGTCCCACCTGATCGCCGAGGGCAACCCGCGCGCCACCGTGGTCATCGCCGAAGGCGCCTTCGACGCCATGCGGGAATACGACTGGAAAAAGGTGCTGCGCGAGCACAATCTGCCCGTCCACGACGACGACAAGATCTCCACGCGCTTCCTCACCCGCGTGCTGCGCTGCCTGACCGGCTGCGAGGCCCGCACCACGGTCCTGGGCTACATCCAGCGCGGCCGTTCGCCCTCCGCCTACGACAGCTGGTTCGCCTTTGAGGCCGGCAACATGGCCGTCAACCTGCTGCGCAACGGCATCAGCAATCAGGTCATCGGCATCAAGTACGGACGCGTGTTCTGCCTGCCCATCCACATGGCGCTCAAGGACAAGCGCGAGTTCAACCGCGACCTCTACGACATGATCAACGAACTGTGATTCTCAAGGGACATCCGGGCTCGTCCCGGGCGTCCCTTCTTTTTCATGCATGCTTTGGGAGGCACTATGCTGCGCAGAAACGACGTTTTTGAAATGACCTGTGAGAGCTTCGGCCAGGACGCCCAGGGCGTCTGCCGGCACGAGGGCATGGCCGTGTTCGTGCCGGGGCTGCTGCCGGGCGAGCGCGCCATGGTGCGCATCGTCAAGCCGGAAAAGCACTACGCCTTCGGCCGCATCGAGACGCTGCTTGACGCCAGCCCGGACCGTGCGGAGCCCTTCTGCCCGATCTACAGGCGCTGCGGCGGCTGCTCCTGCCAGCACATGACCTATGGAACCAGCCTGCGCTTCAAGCAGGATCAGGTGCAGCAGCTTCTCGCGCGCGTGGGCGGGCTGGACATCACCGTGCCGCCGGTGCTGGGCATGGACGAGCCGTTCGCCTATCGCAACAAGGGCGCGTATCCCGTCGGCGAGGTGAAGGGCGAGCCGGTCTGCGGCTTCTTCGCCCCGCGCAGCCACGACCTCGTCCCCCTGCCCGCCTGCGGCTGCCGCATTCAGGGCGAGGATTCCCACGCGGCGACGCAGGCCGTGCTCGCCTGGATGAGGCAGACCGGTGCGCGCGCCTACGACGAGGTCACCGGCAAGGGTCTGGTCCGCCACATCATGACGCGCAGCACGACCTCCGGTGGCCTGATGGTCGTGCTCGTCGCCACCCGCCGGGATATCCCCGCCAGGGATTTGCTCATCCGCCTGCTGCGCGGAGCCGCGCCGGGCCTTCTGAGCCTGTGCCTGTGCGTCAACAGCCGCCGCACGAACGTGATCCTCAGCGATGAAATCCACCTCCTCTGGGGCCAGCCGGTCATGGAGGACACGCTGCATGGCCTGCGCTTTTCCGTCTCGCCGCTGTCGTTCTTCCAGGTCAATCCCGTGCAGACGGAGCGCCTGTACCAGCTCGCGCTTGACTATGCGCAGCTGACGGGCGCGGAGACCGTGGTGGACGCCTACTGCGGCGCGGGCACCATCTCCCTGATGCTCGCCCAAAAGGCCGCGCGCGTCATCGGCATCGAGATCGTGGAGCCCGCCATCGAAAACGCCCGCGAAAACGCCGCCCGCAACGGCATCTCCAACGCCGAATTCATCGTCGGCGCGACGGAGGACGTGCTGCCCCGCCTCGTGGACGGCGGTCTGCGCCCGGACGTCATCGTCGTCGATCCGCCGCGCAAGGGTTGTGAGGAGGCCGTCCTGCGCGCCATCCTCGCCGCGCAGCCCCGCCGCGTGGTCTACGTTTCCTGCGGCGCGCCGACGCTCGCCCGCGACGCGAAGATCCTCTGTGAGGGCGGGTATGCGCCCGAAGGCGTCCAGTGCGTCGATATGTTCTGCTGGACGGGGGCGGTGGAAACTGTAATGTGCTTTTCCAAGGGAACATATCCACATCGCACTGTGAAGGTCGAATTCCCTCTTGAGGGGCTGAATGTCGCCCAGCTTCAGGGGAGCGCGACCTACGAGCAGATCAAGGCGTATGTTCTCGAGCACAGCGGTCTCAAGGTTTCTACCCTGTACATCGCGCAGGTCAAGCAAAAGTACGGGATTATCGAGCGGGAGTGCTACAACAAGCCCAGGAGCGAGGATGCGAAGCAGCCCCAGTGTCCGCCGGACAAGGAAGCTGCGATTGTCGAGGCGCTCAGATTCTACGGCCTGATTGCCCCTTGAATATTTCATTCAGGAGGTATCCCCATGAACCACAACGGCACGAACAATCTTCCCCTGCACATCCATGACGACAGCAATGGTCTGGATTACACCCTGCATGGCGACTACTATCTTCCGGACTTGGAAGTACCACCTACTCCGCCGCTTAACCGCTGGGGCCGCATGGTCTTCGGCAGGCTTCAGGAGCATCATCCCGGTCGTTTCTCCCGAATGCTGCTGAACGGCACGCTGTACCCGTATTGTCACGACATCGGGCAACAGGCGCAGGAACGGTTCGATGTGATCATTCAGGGCTATCAGCGCTGCTGGGGGATCGACGAAGCGCTGAAAAGCTGTGATGCGATGAAGTGGGTCGGGCTGATGAATCTGGCGCGGGCGGAAGCGGAACAGAACATCTTTGAGGAAATCCTTTCATTATCCTGAACTGCACAAAAAAGGGGGCACGATGGCCGATCTGGCTGTCGTGCCCCTTGACATAAACCGATTCTGTAAAGGGGGCATCCGTTCCTGTGCCTGATTTCTATCCTCTGATGGCTGAAAAAAAACTGAAAAAAAATCGTCCGCAGGTATTGACTTTCTTTGACTTTAGACTATAATATAGGCATCGTTCAGAGATGAACGAGGCGGCCTGTGACCACAACATACGACCTGTAAAAGGCCATGATGCGACCCTACATGACTGGCGATGTTACCAGCGGTGCAAGGCCAAGTGATTGGAGGTTTGCATGATGAGCACGTATCTTCCTACCGTT
>SFFH01000039.1 GCA_004557905.1 Clostridiales bacterium
AACCTCTCTGTGGTGGTTGGTTTGTTGGTCCTTATCATCTTACCACATGGGTTCTCTTTTTCTATTCTTTTGTGTTACCTATGTATTGTACCTCAACATGACGTTTTCGTTTTTATGCGAATACACGGCATGTTTATACATGCTCATGCATCGCATTGTGTCAATTTATCCGGTTATCCGCCGATAAATCGGCCATTTTTGCTATATTTTGCAGAAATATGCAAATTCTTTCGCAAACCCCCTTGCATTTTTATGAGCTTGGCGCTATAATACCAACTCGTAACAGCAAATTCTTGCAGACGCGCAGAAGCGCCTGCGATCACTGGAGGGACATGAATCATGGCCAATAAGAAGTATAATCGTGTGCTGCTTGCGTATTCCGGCGGACTGGATACGTCCATCATCATCCCGTGGCTCAAGGAAAACTACGGCTGCGCTGTCGTGTGCTGCGCTGCGGACGTGGGCCAGGGCGACGAGCTCGAGCCGCTGCACGAGAAGGCGAAGAAGACCGGCGCGGAGAAGCTCTACATCGAGGATCTGCGCAAGGAATTCGTCGAGGACTTCATCTGGCCGACTCTGAAGGCCGGCGCCGTCTATGAGAACAAGTACCTGCTGGGCACCTCCTTCGCCCGCCCGCTGATCGCCAAGCGCCTCGTCGAGATCGCGAAGAAGGAAAACTGCGACGCGATCTGTCACGGCTGCACCGGCAAGGGCAACGATCAGGTCCGCTTCGAGCTGAGCATCAAGGCGTTCGCGCCGGAGATGCCGATCATCGCCCCGTGGCGCGAGTGGGAGCTCAAGACCCGCGAGGAGGAGATCGAGTACGCCGAGGCCCGCGGCATCCCGGTTCCGGTCAAGAAGGACCGCCCGTACTCCATGGATCGCAACATCTGGCACCTGAGCCATGAGGGCTGCGAGCTGGAGAACCCGGCCAACGAGCCGGCGCGCGACCTGCTCTGTCTGGGCGTGTATCCGGAGGATGCGCCGGATACGCCGGAATACGTCACCATCGACTTTGAGAAGGGCGTGCCGGTCGCCGTCAACGGCGAAAAGATGGACGCCGTCTCCCTGCTGACCAAGTGCAATGAGATTGCCGGCCGTCACGGCGTGGGCATCGCGGACATGGTCGAGAACCGTCTGGTCGGCATGAAGAGCCGCGGTGTGTACGAGACCCCGGGCGGAACGCTCCTGTACGCGGCGCACCGCAACCTCGAGGAGATTACCGTCGACCGCGACACCGTGCACTACAAGGATCAGATGGCGCCCAAGTTCGCCGAGCTGGTCTACAACGGCCTGTGGTACACCCCGCTGCGCGAGGCCATGAGCGCGTTTGTGGACGTGACCCAGCAGTACGTCACCGGCACCGCCAAGGTCAAGCTCTACAAGGGCAACGTGATCGGCGCGGGCGTGACCTCTCCGTACAGCCTGTACATGGAGGACATCGCCACCTTCGGCGACTCCGGCGAGCTGTACAGCCACAAGGATTCCGCCGGCTTCATCAGCCTCTACGGCCTGCCGATCAAGGTTCAGGCCATGATGAAGCAGAAGGCCGGTCTGCTGGAGAAATAAGCACGCAGGGACGCTGTCCCAAACCCTGACCGGGGACGCTGTCCCCGGTACCCCTGGCAGGGACATCGTCCCAGCACCCTTCTTCGCTTCGCGGCGGAGAAAAGCAACTGAACGTCAATACCGGGCTGCAGGGCGATGCCTTACAGCCCTTTTCTTACCAGGAGGAGACGCACATGAAACTCTGGGGCGGACGTTTTGAGAAGGCAACCAACGGACTGGTGGACGATTTCCATTCCTCCATCCGGTTTGATCAGCGCCTGGCGCGCCAGGACATCACCGGTTCCATCGCGCATGCCACCATGCTCGGCGAGCAGGGCATCATCCCCAAGGCGGATGCGGACGCGATCGTCGAGGGACTCAAATCCATTCTCGCGGATGTGGAAGCGGGCAAGGTCGAGTTCGAGCTGGACGCGGAAGACATCCACATGAACGTGGAAAAGCTGCTGACCGAGCGCATCGGCGAGGCAGGCAAGCGCCTGCACACCGGCCGCAGCCGCAACGATCAGGTCGCGCTGGACTGCCGCATGTACGTCAAGGAGAGCGCCAAGGAGGCCATCTCCTATCAGCGCGAGCTGTGCGAGACGCTGCTGGCAATCGCCAGAAAGCACGTAGGGAGCATCATGCCCGGCTACACGCACATGCAGCGCGCACAGCCGGTGACGCTGGGCCATCACATGATGGCGTATTTCCAGATGTTCTCCCGCGACATGCAGCGCATGAAGGAGGTGTACCAGCACGCGGACGTATGCCCGCTGGGCTGCGGCGCGCTGGCCGGCACCACCTATCCGCTCAACCGTGCGCGCACGGCGGAGCTGCTGGGCTTCTCCTCCGTCGCCCTCAACAGCCTGGACGGCGTCTCCGACCGCGACTTCGTGTGTGACTACATCTACGCCGCCTCCGTGTGCATGATGCACCTCTCCCGCTTCTGCGAGGAGCTGATCCTGTGGAACTCGCACGAGTTCAAGTTCGTGGAGATGGACGACGGCTTCGCCACCGGCTCCTCCATCATGCCCCAGAAAAAGAACCCGGACGTGGCCGAGCTGATCCGCGGCAAGACCGGCCGCGTCTACGGCGACCTGATGGGCCTGCTGACGACGCTCAAGGGCCTGCCGCTGACCTACAACAAGGACATGCAGGAGGACAAGGAGGGCCTCTTTGACGCGCGCGACACGCTGATCAAGTCCCTTATGGTCTTCACCGCCATGCTCTCCACCTGCACCTTCCGCACGGAGAACATGGCCCGCAGCGCAGAGGGCGGCTTCACCAACGCCACCGACGCGGCGGACTACCTCGTCAAGAAGGGCATGGCCTTCCGCGACGCGCATGCGGTCATCGGCCATCTGGTGCTGCACTGCGTGAAGGAAAACAAGGCGATCCTCGACCTGAGCCTGGAGGAGCTCAAGACCTTCTCCGAGCTGTTTGAGGAGGACGTCTACGAGGCCTGCTCCATGCACGCCTGCGTTACCCTGCGCGACGTGACGGGCGGCCCCGCGCCGGGCCGCGTCCAGGAGACCATCGCCGCCGGCGAGCGTTTCCTGGCGGAATTTGAGGTGTGATTCTGCCCAACGGCTGCCGTGCGCGCGGCGCGATGCAAAGAAACGGACAGACAGATGCATAGGAATGCTCCCCACAGAGCAGGCAGCCGGAAATGCGAGATTTCCGGGGCCGGGCTGTGGGGAGCATTGATTGTATGAAAAAAGAGCAGCTCGAAAAATGCCGCTCTTCTGGCAGAAGGACTCTTTCTCCTCGCTCGACACTCGCCGGTCAGGGCGGCGACTTCGTGCCACTGGCACATCATTCACTCCCGCTCCATTCAAGTCCTTCTTCCCCTTGAAAGAAAACAAAAACGATCCGACTAAAGCCGGATCGTTTTTGTTTGGCAGGGGCAGAAGGACTCGAACCCTCAACAAAGGTTTTGGAGCATCAGTATGACCAATACCCTCCTGCGAAAATTCTACACTTGCCATAGAGCAGAATCAAAAGAATTCGCAAAACTCAAAAACGATATAAAAACAAAATAAAATTACTGATATGTCCGTGGTATCTGCATGAGGTTATCACGGGCTTTTTGTTTACACTTTATTAACATTTTCATATTCAGGAGGAAACCATGAAGAATCTATTCACGACCAAGAACCGCAAACTTGAGCAGTTTCTATACGTCCATGACATACGCTTTCTAACGTGGAGCAAAGACATTGACGGCATGACAGAATGGCTTTATGAGCCTTCAGAGGAACTATATAGAGTGGTCAACGAATGGCGGGACATTCAGCAGCAGAAGAAGTACAAGACTGCTGGAGGGCATCTACAATGAAGGACATGAGAAAGTATCGCAAGGTTGCGGACAATCAAAGATGGCTGGAGGGGCTATGGCATGAGCTAGGCCATATCTTATACAAAGGAATTGTCATTCGCGGAAAGAAGCAGAAAAACACAGGCACGATTATGCAGACGAAACTTGTCCCTGTCCTCCAGCTCAATCAGATGAGCGATGAACGGTGGAATGATCTTGCGAAGCGGATGAGCAGTCGATAAATTATTTCAATAGGGCATACCCAAATGACATATCAAAATAGTATTTCAATTAAATCAATAAACAAGTATTGACATATTGCTTAAATTGGAGTAATATTAAAGCAACACTAGGTAGGAGGAAAAGGATATGCGGGTAGGGTATGCGAGGGTAAGCACAAAGGAGCAGAACGAAGCACGGCAAATCAAAGCGTTTGAGGAAAAAGGCATTGAAAAAATCTTTCTCGACAAGATGAGCGGCAAGGATGCGAACCGCCCTCAGTTGAAAGCCATGCTCGACTATATCCGGGACGTTGATACCGTAGAAGTTGAGAGCATCAGCCGACTTGCCAGAAGCACAAAAGACTTGCTTGAAATCGTGGACAGGATCACGTCGAAGGGTGCGAAGCTGGTAATCTACAAGGAGAACGTGGACACCGGCACGGAGCAGGGAAAATTCATGTTGACGGTATTCGGAGCAATGGCACAGCTTGAACGTGCAAGCATACTGGAACGGCAAGCAGAAGGAATCGCAATCGCAAAGGAGCAAGGCAAGTATAAGGGCAAGCCGAAGATGGCGATTGATGAAGAAGCACTCAGAAGGGAGTGCATGAAATGGCGGGACGGTCAGCAGACCGCTGTAGAATCCATGAGGCGGCTTAATCTGAAACCGAATACATTCTATCGTCGAGTGAAGGAGCTGAGTCTGTGAGACATCTTGAAGCGCTGGAGGAAACACCTCCAGCCTTTTTCTTTGTCCGGGCATTTACGTTTTCCAGTCTTTTGAGTTTGATGAATCTAATATCCCTGCATTATGTATATTTTGAATAATTTTTTGTTACGATTTATATTTGTAATATACTAATTATGAAAAACAGAAAGACACTGAAACCTATGAAAACTGACTGAATACCGATGAAAAATGCGATGATTACGATTATTATTTTAACCTAATGAGATAACAATAAATATATTCTAAAGTGACGGTAAAATTCATCCTCCATTGTTCCCATTGTATGTGAAGGGGCGATGCAATTCCTCCCCCTATCAGAAAGGAAATACCGATGAAAACAACAACTGGAACTCACCGCTCTTATTCCCTGGTCGAACAGGAAACCATTTATCGCTTTGATGCAGTAGATCGAATCTGGTACGCATGGAGCTGTATCCCAAGGCACATTGCCAAGCTCAAGGCTCAGGGATGGCAGCTTGTCAAGCAAACGGAAGATGGCTCAGAGTTTACAGCTCCAGAGTTTGCACTCAAGCCGGGCAAGGCTCAGAAGCGCCAGCTATCCGATGAACAGAAAGCACAATGCGCACTGAGGCTGAAATCTCAGACAAATTACAGGACATCTGGAGCATGAGCGGACGCGGTAAGGCAAACTATCCACGTCATGCAGAAGCACCCGTAAAACGCCCTAATTTCAGGGAGATTTGAGGCTCAGAATCGAAATCAGAGGGATGCCCCATCAATCATTTGCACATGTGAAGTAACTATGATACAGAACAGTTGTCATCATTCAAAACTAGATCATTATATAGATTGGATCTTTGTCCCCCTATGACTTCATGTACACTACGGAATGAATAAGCATGCTCGAAAGTCATTGTGATGATTGAATGGTGTGCTAGTCAAAATTAGACTATTATATAAACTGGGTGTTTGACATACTTTGTTATGTATAACTATACTCCGCCGGGTGCGGTATGCGCTCTACCACTATTGTCCGCGCCGCGAACGGTATCTGACACATGATCATTTTCACTCTGATCCCCCATGAAATCCCCCACGCATGGAATATGTTCAGGGAAGTAGCCGCGACAAGCACCAAGAAGATTCAACGAAGAAAGGATTTTTATATGCGCAATCCCAAAAAGACTGTTGACGACTGTGTTATACTGAACACAGAAACCCTCCAGCAAATCATATCCGATGCGGTAGAAAAAGCATAGGCCGCTGCTGGAGGAAAGAACCTTAACCGTGAACCCACGGTGAACCTTGACAACCTCACAGCAGAAACCACGGGCGTATCTACGAAAGGACGCAAAGATATGCCGGATTACACTCTATCTGAATACGTTGACTATTGGATGACAACATTCAAGATCAACCGTGTTGAGGAAAGTACGATTGACCGCCTCATCACATCCATCAACACCATGCGCGAATACCCAATTGCCAACATGCCCATTAAAGACATCACAACGCTGGAAATCATGGATTACATGAACGAGCTTGTAGAAGCAGGGTATGCGCTAACGACAATCAAGAAGCTAGTCCGTGCGGCAACCGCTCCATTGAGACAGGCGGCAGCGCTTCACCATATTTCTGCTGACCCCTCTATTGGCATCCGCTTTCCGAAAGAAGAACATGTGTTGAAGCCGAAGAAAGAAGCCATCCCCTATACGCCCCAAGAGCAGGAAAGACTATGGGCGGTACTTAATACCAATCAGCGTTGGGGATATCGCACAATCGGTTTCATGCTGGAAACGGGAACGAGAATCGGTGAAGCACTTGCGCTTGAGTGGAGCGATATTGACTTCAAGAGAAAGAGCGTACGGATACGAAAGACGGTGACGCGCCTAGCCAACAAGAAACAATCAAAGGTGAAGAAGGGAGCAAAGACCCATTCAAGCAATCGTCTTATTCCCCTAACTCCCAAGGCCATGGAGATTCTTGAAGAACTGCACAGCACTTCACCAAATGAATGGGTGTTCTCCGATGACAACGGAAACCGTCTTTCCTATGAAGCAGTACGGTATCAAACCCAGTGTGCTTGTAAAGCAGCGGGCATCCCATATCGCGGAGAGCATGTATTCAGGCACACCTATACAACGAATTGTTACAAAAGGAATACAAATATTAAAATTCTATCAAAAGCGCTCGGACACTCCAGCGTATCCATTACGCAGGATATATACGTCCATTTGTACGGTGATGGGTTTGATGAGATGTATGCCGAGCTTGTGAAAGATGCACAATAAACATATAAAAAGAGAAGTCAAACTTTGTCAGTCTAACTTCTCTCCTTGGCAGGGGCAGAAGGACTCGAACCCTCAACAAAGGTTTTGGAGACCCACGTGTTACCATTACACCATACCCCTAAGCACTTGTTTAGTATAGCATGCGTGTATGCGTTTGTCAATCCTTTTTTCGTGCTTTCGCGAAATTCTCAAGGCATATCCCCGGGTGCCCGTCTCTAGGTGCCGGAAAGCGCCCCCTCTGGCTCTCATTTCCTGTTGACAAAGTGCCGCTTTGGGGTATAATAATACATATAGGAACAAATGTTCCCATTTGTAAAGTAGGGTGAACAGATTGGACAGGGTGATCCTGCACTGCGATGCAAACAGCTATTACGCGTCGGTCGAGTGCCTGTATACGCCGGAGATCCGGGATAAGCCCGTCGCCGTCGGCGGGAGCGTGGAGGCGCGCCACGGCATCATCCTGACCAAAAATGCGCTGGCCAAGCGCTGCGGCGTCAGGACGGGCGAGGCCATCTGGCAGGCGAAGGAGAAGTGCCCCGATCTGGTCTGCGTGCCGCCAGATTATTCACTGTACACGCGCTTCAGCGGCAAGATGCGCCGGATTTACGAGCAGTACTCCTGCCGGGTGGAGTCCTTCGGGCTGGACGAGGCCTGGATCGACCTGACGAATCCGGGGCTGTCCTTCGCCGACGGCGTGCGCATCGCGAACGAGATCCGCTGCCGCATCCGCGAGGAGCTGGGCATCACGGTATCCGTCGGCGTGGCGGACAACAAGATTCTCGCCAAGCTGGGCAGCGACATGAAGAAGCCGGACGCCGTCACGGTGCTGCCGCCGGACAGCTTTCAGGAGAAGATCCGGGATCTGCCGGTACAGGATCTCTTGTTCGTCGGCCCGCGCACGGCGCACAAGCTGGCGCAGCTCGGCGTGACCACCATCGGCCAGCTCGCCGCCTGCGACGACGGCGTTTTGCAGGGGCTGCTGGGCAAGAACGGCCCGATGCTCAAGGCCTTCGCCAGCGGGCAGGACCGCTCGCCGGTGATGCCGCTGGATCACCGCCGCTGCGTCAAGTCCATCGGCAACAGCACCACCCCGCCGCACGATCTGACGACCCGCGACGACGCGCGCTGCATCTACTATCTACTGGCGGAGTCCGTGGCCGCGCGGCTGCGTCAGGGCGGCTTCCGCACGCGCTGCGTGTCGATCTCCGCGCGCACGCCCGATCTGGTGACGCGCTCGCACCAGATCGCCTTAAAGCGCGCCACGAACCTGACCGACGAAATCGCCCGGGCGGCGATGACGCTCTTTGAGGAACGGTTCGCGCATGCGCTCCCCTACCGCAGCGTGGGCCTGTGCTGCAGCATGCTCACGCCGGACGACGAGCCGATCCAGCTCGATTTCATGGGCGACGAGACCCGGCGCATCCACATGGAGCAGCTCGAGCGCTCCATCGACAGCCTGCGCAGCCGCTACGGCCACCAGATCGTGCGGCGCGGCGTGGTGCTGCAGGACAGCGGCTACGCAGGCATCAACCCGGTGGAGGAGCACACGGTGCACCCCGTCAACATGTTCACCGGCTAAATGGCATGATGCCGGCTGCATCACCGACGAAGTGACGTAAATCCCGCTGCTTTGCGGTCTGGTCCGGAGCTTTGCAGGAGGATGTACAGCGTAAATTCGGGAGGCGAAAGCAATGTCTTCTCTGCGGAAAAATCCCGCGAAAATCTTTGTCAAGGTCCGTGCGGATCACCTGCTCGACGGCAGCACGCGGCCGCTGATGCTGCGCAGCGAGGACGGCCCCACGCTGCGGATCGATCGGGTGCTCGACGTGCGCGAGGCGCCGTCGCTCAAGGCCGGCGGCCAGGGCGTGCGCTACACCTGCATGGTGCAGGGCAGGCAGCTGTACCTGTTCAACGACGAGCCGTACTGGTTCATCGAGGCACAGGACTGACCTGCACGCGGCTTCCTTTCCGGCATACGATGGAGTATCCCGCTGAAAGGAGGCAGGCGGAAGGGCTTTTTTTCCGCTTCCGCCGACTGCATATGGAGAATCGAAACGACGCTTCACCCGCCGTGCCCCTGCCAGGCCCCGGCGAGGAAAACGACATCACGCCGGTCATCCCCCTCCCCAATCCCGGCGAGGGCGGTCCGGTCTATCCCGGCGACGAGATCGAGAGTACGCCGTCCATGCCGCCGTCCGGCGGCGGCGCAGTGCGTCCGACCCCCAGCCGGCCCTCGACAGGCGGCACGGTGCGCCCGACCCCGAGCCAGCCCTCCACAGGCGGCGGCGTCATCATCCAGCCGCTGCCCGGCACGGTCATCCCCGTGCCCGCCCGCTACGCCGCGGTCCGATTCCTCAACGCCACGCACGGCTATCCGCCCTTCCGCATCTTCGTGGACGGCACGCGCGTGGTGAACCTGCTCAATTCCGGTACCGCTTCCGGCTATGTGCGCATCCCCGCCGGCAGACGGACGATCACGGTCGCCGGGCAGGACGGCTATATCTACATCCAGGAGGCGCTGCCGTTCGTCTCGGGCAGCACGTCCACCGTCGCGATCATCAACCGTGCCGGCGGTCTGTCGCTGATCAGGATCGACGACGCCTGCCGCGTCATCTGATCTTCAGGACAAAACGCCCCATGTGCCGCTGCGGCGCATGGGGTGATGCTTATTCACTTTCCTTTTCCGACCGCTGCGTGATCATCGTGCGGATCTGACCGGCGGTGCTCTCCACCCATTCCGGCAGCGTCTCCCTGAGCGAGCTGCCCAGACGCCTGAACGCGTCGGCGATCGCGTTCTTCGTCTCCTCGTCCATGGAGCTGACGGCGTGCAGGATCGCGCGGACGTTCTTCGCCTCGAAGAGATCGGCGACGTTGCGGCCGTCCGACACGCTGAGCACGGAGTATACGCCGTCGATGAAGCGCTTGCGCTCCTCCGGCGACAGATCGGCCAGCCAGTTCTTGATCGTCTCCTCCGCCAGGCGGCTCTCGCGCGTGCGCTCCGGCAGCGTGATAAAGCGCCCGCCCATCACCTGCCAGCTGTACGGATTGTGCTGCAGAACGCCCACGCCGTCGCTCTTGACGACGATGAACGGCTCCGCGTGCCACATCAGAATGCCGATCATGGACGTCTGCGGCACGAACGTGTGGATGCGCATGTCCATCTTGCGGAACTGTGGCGTCTCCAGCAGCGCTTCGTTGAAACCGGGACCGTCGAAATTGTAGACGCAGCGGATGCGCTCCTGCACGTCCTCCGGCGCAAAGATGCCCGCATACGCGGCGAGGTTGCCGCCCTTGGAATGGCCGCCGAGGATCATCTGCCGCTCAAGCGCGGAGGACGCGCGCACGACGTAGTCAAGCGCCGCGCCCTGCGCGGGCACCTCGATGGAAAAGCTCATGTTGAAGTCTTCCTTCCAGCCGACGACGCTCGAATCCGTGCCGCGGAAGGCGACAAGGGCCGGCCCCTGCGGCGGCAGGAACGTGATCGCGGAAAACTGCTCCTCCGTTTCCCTGTCAAAGCGGCTGACATAGCCGGTCAGGCGCATCGTGCCAAAGCGCTCGGAATCCCTCAGCGCCTCCAGCAGACGGCAGTCCAGCTGGCCGTTGTCAATCGCGCAGGTACCGCTCAGGCCCTGCTCCAGAAAGTGTGCCGCCGCCTCCGAGAGAAGCGGGCCCTCCGTCTCAAACGGCTCAGGCACCAGGCCGTCAAACGGCATATACGACAGGTAGCTGAGCACCAGCGCGTCCACTGCGCCGAAGGGCACCTGCGCAAGCGGGATATCGCCCCGCCACTGAACATAGTCGATGATGTTTGCCATGGCTTCTCCTTTCGCGGCCCGCCGCCGGGCAGGTCTTCGGCTTCATTATAGGGGATAGCTTTACCATCTGTCAACCGCTGCTCATAGGCCATCTGTTGTATTTCGGTGCTTATAACTGGGAAAAATCCAATAAAAAACAGCCTTTGTTCCATTTTTTGGCCCATTTGAATTGACAGACCGGCTCCGCTGTCTTATACTTACGTTTATATCCTGGCGCACAGGATATGTTTTTTGCGCGCCGGGTTATACCGCATAACCGTTTTGGAGGCGCTTTATGCTTCATACCTGGGAACTGACGATCCCGCAGCTTGAGCCCGCAGACCTCAGGCGCCGCGCATATCTGTATCTGCCCGAGGCCTACGACGAAGACCCCGCCGCACGTTTCCCTGTCCTGTATATGTTCGACGGACAGAACGTATTTCTGGACAGCGACGCATCCTTTGGCCGCTCCTGGCGGATGCTCGACTACCTGGAGGGAACCGGCACGCCGGTGATCGTGGCCGCCGTCGAATCCAACCCTATCGGCAATAACCGTCTGTGCGAATACTCCCCCTTCACCCATCGCGACGGCGAGCTGGGCGTAATCGAGGGGCGCGGCCGCGTCCTGATGGACTGGCTCGTGCACGAGTTCAAGCCGATGATCGATGAAAACTACCGCACGCTGCCCGACAGGGAGAACACGGCCATCGCCGGCTCCTCCATGGGCGGCCTGATGAGCCTGTACGCCGCCTGCCATTACAGCGACGTCTTCTCCCGCTTCGCCTGTCTCTCCCCCAGCGTCTGGGTGCATCCCGGCAAGGTGAAGCGGATGCTCCGGCACGCGCACATCGCACCGGACACCATCCTGTATCTGGATTACGGCGCGCAGGAGCTTGGCAACCACAAGGCGACGGGCGACGTGCTGCCCGGTGTATTCCAGTCGCTTTACAGCCAGGGCGTCAACGTGACGATGCGCATCGTCCCCTACGGCGAGCACAGCGAGGCATGCTGGGAGCAGCAGATTCCGGTGTTCATGGCCTGCCTCGGCTTCATTTAATCCCTTCTCAAAAGGAGCATACGAATGGAAATCCGTTATTTCAAGAACTATTCCCACTGCCTGGGCCGCGACATGGAAATGAAGGTCTACGGCCATCGCGGCAAGCCTGTGCTGTTCATCCCCTGCCAGGCCGGCCGCTTCATGGATTTTGAAGGCTTCCACATGGACGACGTCTTCCGTCCGTGGATCGACGCGGGCAAGGTCATGGTCTTCTCCATCGACACCATCGACGGCGAGACCTGGGCCAACAAGGGCGGCGACAACCGCTGGCGCATCGAGCGCCACGAGGCCTGGTTCCATTACATCGTGGACGAGCTCGTGCCGCAGATTCATCACCTCGCCGGTGAGCGCAACTGGCATCAGGAAATGATCATGACCTTCGGCTGCTCCATGGGCGCGCAGCACGCCGCGAACCTGATCTTCCGCCGCCCGGACCTGTTTGACAGCTGCCTGGCGCTCTCGGGCGTGTACGATTCCCGCGACGCGTTCGGCGGCTACATGGACGATCTGGTCTACGCCAACAGCCCGTGCGATTACATCGCGGGCATGCCGGCGGATCACCCGTACATCAGCCTCTACAATCAGCGCAAGATCATCATCTGCGTCGGCCAGGGCGCTTGGGAGGACGTGCTCAAGGAGAGCACCGCCTGGCTGGGCCGTGTGCTCTACCAGAAGGGCATCAATGCGTCGGTCAACTTCTGGGGCTACGACGTCAACCACGACTGGCCGTGGTGGTACAAGCAGACCGCGTACTACCTGCCGATGATCGTCGGAAACCCGTAAGCAGGCAGGGCCCGCAGCCGGTACGCTCCGTCCTGCCGGGCAAAGACAGGCAAAAGAACGAACTTTCCCCAGAAGGGAAGGCAAGCAACCCAGGCTTCCCCTTTGGGGAAGCTGGCCCGCGCAGCGGGACTGATGAGGTTTCCCCTGATCAAGCCGCCAGACAAAAGCAAAGGAGAGCTTTTCATGAAGAATTTCGTTTTCATCTCCCCGAACTTCCCGACGAACTACTGGAAGTTCTGCGCCGAGCTCAAGCGGAACGGCATGAACGTGCTGGGCATCGGCGACTGCCCGTACGATCAGCTGATGCCGGAGCTCAAGGCCTCCCTGAACGAGTACTACAAGGTCTCCTCTCTCGAAAACTACGACGAGGTGTTCCGCGCCGTCGCGTTCCTGACCTACAAGCACGGCAAGATCGACTGGCTGGAGAGCAACAACGAGTACTGGCTGGAGAAGGACGCCGCCCTGCGCACCGCCTTCAACATCACCACCGGTTTCCAGGTCAGCGACATGGAGGCCGTCAAGTACAAGTCCAAGATGAAGGCGTACTACGCCAAGGCCGGCATCAAGACCGCGCGCTATCATCTGGTGTATGACTATGAGGGCTGCAAGGACTTCATCGCCGAGGTCGGCTACCCGGTCATCGTCAAGCCGGACAACGGCGTGGGCGCGTCGAGCACCTACAAGCTCAAGAACGACGACCAGCTCAACTACTTCTTTGCCACCAAGGAGCCGGACGTGCTCTACATCATGGAGGAGTTCGTCAACGGCACCGTGCACACCTACGACGCGGTCATCGACGCGAACGGCCAGCCGCTCTTTGAGACCGGCAACGTGACCATGGACTCCATCATGGACACCGTCAACACCAACGGCAACTCCTGCTACTACATCGAGAAGAACCTGCCGGAGGCGATGCGCGAGGTCGGCCGCAAGACCGTCGAGGCCTTCGGCGTGAAGAGCCGCTTCGTGCACCTGGAGTTCTTCGTCCTCAACGACGACCAGCCGGCGCTGGGCAAGAAGGGCGACATCCTGGGCCTGGAGGTCAACATGCGTCCCTCCGGCGGCTGGAGCGCGGACATGTTCAACTTCGCCAACTCCTGCGACGTGTACAAGATCTGGGCCGACATGGTCGCCTTCAACACCCGCACCGTGCCGGACGCTGGCGCGGAGCACTACTACTGCTGCTACTGCGGCCGCCGCGACGGCAAGCGCTTCGTGCTCGATCACAACGCGATCATGGCCAAGTACGGCAGCCGCATCAAGATGGCGCAGCGCGTGCCCAAGGCGCTCTCCGGCGCGATGGCCGACATGATGTACATGTGCAACTGCTCCACCGAGGAGGAGAAGGCCGAATACTACCAGAGCCTGCTTCAGGAGTATTGAGCCTCAGACAAACAGAATATTCAGGCGCCCGGGCAGTCTGTCCGGGCGTTTTTCGTATGCGCCGTAGCGCTTTTTGCACGAATCTGATATACTATATCCGAAAAGCATCGGATTCCCAGAGGGAGGACGTCCATGATCTGCCACGCAAGGGAACAGAGAATCAGCATTCACGGCCTGCCGACGGATACCATCACCTTTGGCAAAGGGACAAAGCCGCTGATCATGATCCAGGGTCTGAACACCCGCGGGATCAGGGGCTCTGCCCTGCCGCTGGCCTGGGCCTACCGCCTGTTTGCAAACGATTATCGGGTTTATCTGTTTGACCGGCGGCCGGAAGTCTTTGAGGGAATCACGGCGAGGGATCTGGCGCAGGACATCGCCGCGGCCATGGATCAGCTGGGCATCAAGCAAGCCGACGTCATCGGCGTGTCGCAGGGCGGCATGATCGCCCAGTACCTTGCCATTGACAGGCCCGACCTGGTCCGCAGGCTGGTGCTTGCCGTCACGCTTTCCAAAAACAACGACACGGTGACGTCCGTCATTGAGCATTGGATTGCCCTGACGAAGCAGGGCGACATGAAGCGGCTCGTGGCAGATATGGCGGAAAAAATGTACTCCGACGCGTATATCAAGAGGTATAAGCCTTTTATGCCCTTGCTGACCGTCCTGCAAAAGCCAACGGATGCACAGCGCTTTATCCATTTGGCGAAGGCCTGCCTGACTTGCCATGCTTATGACGAGCTTCAGAAGATTCAGTGCCCTGTGTTCGTCATCGGCGGACGGCAGGATCGTGTGGTTGAGCCGGAGGCGTCCGAGGAAATCGCGCGAAAGCTCGGCTGCAGGATATTCATGTACGAGCAGCTGGGCCACGCCGCGTACGAAGAGGCCGCAGATTTCAACCGGAGAATCTACGACTTTTTGATGGAATAGACAGCTCACGTCATCTGCCTGCCGCGCGGTCTTTTTCTGTCCCCTGCGGTTGAAGCCGGTTTTGAAAAAGCGTATAATGGATTTGTATTCGGTCACAAAGGAGAGACGTCTATGCGCCGCATGTCTGTCGGGCGTTCCACGCTGATGACAGAAGGCCCCATCGCCCGCCAGCTCATCGCGTTCGCCGTGCCGCTGCTGCTGGGCAACCTGTTCCAGCAGCTCTACAACACGGCGGACTCGCTGATTGTGGGCAACTTTCTGGGCAGCGAGGCCCTGGCCGCCGTCAGCTCATCGAGCAACCTCATCCACCTGCTCATCGGCTTTTTCAACGGCCTGGCCATGGGCGCGGGCGTGGTCATCGGGCGGCACTACGGCGCGCGCGAGATCGAGCGCGTGCAGAAGGCCATTCACACGATGCTCGCAGGCGGTCTGGCCGTGGGTGTGTTTCTCACCTTCGCCGGAGCAGCGCTCTCCCCGGTTCTGCTGCGCATGATGGGCACGCCCGACACCGTGCTGCCCCAGTCCATCCGCTATTTCCGCACCTATTTTTATGGCTCGCTGGCGTTCATCCTCTACAATGCGTGCATGGGCGTTCTGCAGGCCGTGGGCGACAGCCGCCACCCGCTGTACTACCTCATCATCTCCTCGCTGGTCAACGTCGCGCTCGACCTGCTGTTTGTCGGCCTGCTGCACTTCGGCGTCGCCTCCGCCGCGGCGGCCACGGCCATCTCGCAGGTTGTCGCGACCGCGCTGTGCCTGTATCGCCTGATGCACAGCGACCGCGATTACCGCGTGAGCCTCCGGGAGCTCGGCTTTGACCGGGAGGCCCTGCGCGCCATTCTCGCCAACGGCGTGCCCTCCGGCCTAGCCAACTGCATCATCTCGTTCGCCAACGTCGTGGTACAGGCCAACATCAACGCGTTCGGCGCGGCGGCCATGGCAGGCTGCGGCGCGCACTCGCGCATCGAGGGCTTCGCATTCCTGCCCGTGACCTGCTTTAACATGGCGCTGACCACGTTCGTCAGCCAGAACCTGGGTGCAGGCCGCCCGGACCGCGTGAAAAAAGGCATGCGCACCGGCATCCTCTGCTCCTCGGGCATCGCAGGCGCGGTCTCGCTGATCATCTGGATCTTCTCTCCGCAGCTCATCGGCCTCTTTGATTCCAACCCGGAGGTCATCGCTTTCGGCGTGATGCACCAGCGCACGACCATGCCGTTCTTCTTCCTTGCCGCCTACACGCACGCCTGCGCCGCCACGCTGCGCGGCGCGGGCAAAGCAAACGTCGCGATGCTGGGCATGGCCGTCTGCTGGTGCGTCATCCGCGTGCCGTACGTCACCCTCGCCACGCATCTGCGCCCGGTGCTCACCACCGTCTCCTGGGCGTATCCTATCACCTGGCTGCTGAGCAGCCTCTTCTTCACGGTCTATTGCCTGAAAACGGACTGGATGGGCCTGAAACAGACGCAGGGGCTTTGACAAATCACGCAGGATTTGTTATGATAAATGCAGAAAAGGCTCCCACAAAAGCGTTCCCGGCTGTCAGGCGCTGGCAGCCAAGCGGAATATACGGATGACGCCCCTTTCCCCGCGCCCATTGACAGGAGGTTTTTCTGATGCGCTTTTTTAACGTCATGCTTGCCGCGCTCCTTTTGTGCCTGCTGCTCCCCTGCTGCGCCCTCGGCGAAAGCGCCGACGTAAGCGTGCTCTCGCCCGTGGAGATGGCCCCGGAGACCGACGGCCAGGTGCTCGACCTGTACTGCGGCCCGACGCAGGGCTTCTACCGCCACGCCGAACAGACGCTGGACACCGGCAAGCCCTACGTCCTCTTCGGCCAGTACGACTGCTGGGCAATGGCCGCGCAGAGCACGGCGGACAGCTTCGGCCCGGTCGGCTGGGTCGAGGCCGGCTCGATTCCGGACATTCCCTACGAGCCGCAGCTCGGCTTTGAGGACGGCTTTGCCGCCATGGTCGAGGAGACCGCGCCGATGACGGACAACCCGCTCACGGAGGACCCGTTTGACGGCTGGACGGCCGCGCTCGAGCCGGGCACGCCCATCATCGTGCTTGCGCAATACGGCGACTGGCTCTATGTGCAGTCGGAGCTTGAGGACATGCCGGTGCGCGCGTTCATTATGGCGGATACGGTCTTCTGATCGACTTGACTGACAGGCGCTGCTTTCCTGCAAATGAAAACGCAGGGCCTTGCCGTTCTGCGTTCTCTTGTATGTTTTTGATGGCAGCGGTGCGTAAAACGCACCAGGCCTGTTGCTTTTCAAGCAACCTTCTGCTATAATAGGAGCACGGAGGGCTTCTTTAGCTCTTAGCCCTTACGATCCAGCACGATGACGATTAGCGGCGTCACCGTGCTTTTTTCTGTCTCTGTCGATCTTTCGATCCGGATGGTATGGGTAACCGTTGTCCGTATCGTGATCGTATCCGTGTCTTTGGTTCGCACAGGCTCTCACCTCCCTCCCGTCTGTCATCGGGGTTTCAGTGCAAAGCCCTGCCGTGCTCCACGACCATGCCGCTTACGCGCCATGGTTTCTTTATTGTATTCCTGTCCAAGCGGCGCGTCAATGTTTTTTGCGCTCCGGCTTTTACTCCATCCGCGTTTTGTGGTATAGTATATTCAGTATCAAAAGAGGTGATTGCATGTCCTCAAAAAACGACTACATCGCCGTGTTCGATTCCGGCGTGGGCGGCATCAGCGTGCTGCGCGAGCTGGTGAGGCTCATGCCGCAGGAGCGGTATCTGTACTTCGGCGACTCCGCCAACGCACCCTACGGCACGCGGCCCACAGCCGAGGTGCGGGCGCTGACGCTTGCGGCAGCCGAACGCCTGATGGCGCGCGGCTGCAAGGCGCTGGTCGTAGCCTGCAACACCGCCACCGCCGCCGCGATTATCGACCTGCGCGCAAAGTATCCGGACAAGATCATCATCGGCATTGAACCGGCGCTCAAGGTGGCCGCGGATCACTTCCCCGGCGGGGAGGTCGGCGTGATGGCCACGCCGGTCACGCTGCGTGAGGAGAAATTTGACGTGCTGCTGCACCGCTTCACCGACGCCTGCACCGTGCACAAGATTCCCGCACCGGGCCTGGTGGAGCTGGTGGAACGCGGCATGGCCGTGAGCGAGGAAAGCGAGGCACTCCTCAAGCCGCTGCTTTTGCCCTACAGGGACAGGCTTGACGCGGTGGTGCTGGGCTGCACGCATTACCCCTTCGCCGCACCGGTCATCGGGAAGCTGCTGGGCGGGCACACCGCACTGCTGGACGGCGGCCCCGGCACCGCGCGCCAGACAAGGCGCCGGCTTGAAGCCGAGGGACTGCTCTGGGACGGCCCCGGCGAGCTGCTGATTGAAAACAGCTCCGGCTCGCAGGAGATGGTGGCGCTGTGCCGAACGCTCCTTCAGGAGGAAATTCATTCATAAGACACGCAGCGGGCACAGCCCGCTTTTTTGCGTTTTGCCCTGATCAGATCAGCATTTTTCTGCACCTTTTTTCTTTTCAAGCTGCGGTCAGTATGATATACTATATAATTGTCAAAATGCGTGAAATGATGAGTTTTTGAGACTGCTCTCCCAAGGAGGACTGCACCCATGCCTGAAAATACCCTGCCCGGCACGCTCGAAAGCGAGGTCGCGCGCCGCCGGACATTTGCCATTATCTCCCACCCGGACGCCGGCAAGACGACCATGACCGAAAAGCTGCTGCTGTACTCGGGCGCCATCCGCACCGCCGGCAGCGTCAAGGCCCGCAAGAGCGACAAGCACGCCACCAGCGACTGGATGGAAATCGAAAAGCAGCGCGGCATCTCCGTCACCTCCTCTGCCATGCAGTTCGAGTTTGACGGCTTCCACATCAACATCCTCGATACCCCGGGCCACCAGGACTTCTCCGAGGACACCTACCGCGTGCTCGTCGCAGCGGACAGTGCCGTGATGATGATCGACGCGGCCAAGGGCGTCGAGGCGCAGACCATCAAGCTCTTCAAGGTCTGCCGCCTGCGCAACATCCCGATCTTCACCTTCGTCAACAAGATGGACCGCGCGGCGAAGGACCCGTTCTCCCTGATGGAGGAGATCGAGCAGGTGCTGGGCATCCGCGCCTGCCCGATTAACTGGCCCATCGGCACGGACGGCGACTTCAAGGGCGTCTATCACCGCGACACGCGGATGGTCGAGCTCTACGAAAGCGGCGACCACGGCAAGACCCGCGTCGAGAAGATGGACGTGCCAGTGGACGATCCCAGCCTGCCGGAGCTGCTGGGCGATCGCCTCTACACCCGCCTGATGGACGAAATCGAGCTGCTGGATATAGCGGGCGACGAGTTCGACCTCGAGCTGGTGCGCGCGGGCGAGCTGACGCCCATGTTCTTCGGCTCCGCCATCACCAACTTCGGCGTCGAGCCGTTCCTCACCCGCTTCCTAGAGTACTCCACCCCGCCCGCCCCGCACGAGAGCGACCAGGGCGTCGTTCAGCCGACGGACGAGGACTTCTCCGGCTTCATCTTCAAGATTCAGGCGAACATGAACCCGGCCCACCGCGACCGTCTCGCGTTCATGCGCATCTGCTCCGGCACGTTCACCAAGGGCATGAACGTCTGGCACAGCGGCACGAACAAGATGATCCAGCTCAAGCAGCCGCAGCAGTTCATGGCGGATGAGCGCGGCGCGGTCGAGACCGCCTATCCGGGCGACATCATCGGCCTGTTCGATCCGGGCATCTTCCGCCTGGGCGATACGCTGTGCACCGGCACGAAGCGCCGCTACGAGGGCATTCCAGTCTTTGCGCCGGAGTTCTTCGCACGCTGCTCCTCCGTGGACAGCCTCAAGCGCAAGCAGTTCGTCAAGGGCGTCGTGCAGCTGGCCGAGGAGGGCACGATCCAGACGTTCAAGCGGCCGGGCATCGGCTTTGAGGAGATCATCGTCGGCGTCGTCGGCGTGCTGCAGTTTGAGGTGCTTGAGCATCGTCTCAAAACCGAGTACAACGCGGAGATCCGCCGCCAGCAGCTGAACTACCGCTTCGTCCGCTGGATCACCAAGTCCCCGAAGCCCATCGACCAGCTCAAGCTCTCCAGCACCTGCTCGCTCGCGCAGGACAGCCACGACCGCGATGTGATCCTCTTTGAAAACGAGTGGTCCATCCGCTGGGCGCTGGAGAACAACGAGGGTCTGGAGCTCGCTGAAACCGCCTCGAGAAACGCGGAGTGACGGTGGGGCCGCAGGCCCCACACCCCGCCTGAGGGATTTCATCCCTCAGACTCCCATCTTCGCTTCGCGATGGCTTCAACATACTTGACTTCAAGAAAGAAGGTCTTTCACCTTGGAAATGACTCGTGAGAACATCCGCAACATCGCCATCATTGCGCACGTCGACCACGGCAAGACCACGCTGGTCAACGAAATGCTCAAGCAGGGCGGCGTTTTCCGTGAGAACCAGCAGGTCGCCGACCGCGTCATGGACAGCAACGATCTGGAGAAGGAGCGCGGCATCACCATCCTGGCCAAGAATACCTCCGTCCACTACAAGGGCGTGAAGATCAACGTCGTGGACACTCCTGGTCACGCCGACTTCGGCGGCGAGGTGGAGCGCGTGCTCAAGATGGTCGACGGCGTGCTGCTGCTGATCGACTCCTTCGAGGGCCCGATGCCCCAGACCCGCTTCGTGCTCCAGCATGCGCTGGCGCTGGGCCTGCCGGTCATCACCGTGGTCAACAAGGTGGACCGTCCGGACGCGCGCTGCGACGAGGTCGTCTCCGAGGCCATCGACCTGATGATCGATCTGGACGCGGACGAAAGCCAGCTGGACACCCCGATCGTCTACGCCAGTGCCCGCGCCGGCACGGCGACGCTCGACCCCTCCGTCCCGGGCGTCGATCTGCGCCCGCTGTTTGACACGATTCTCGAGTACATTCCGGCCCCGAAGGGCGATCCGGAGGGTCCGGCGCAGATGCTCATCTCCACGATCGACTACAACGAGTTCGTGGGCCGCATCGGCATCGGCCGCATCACCCGCGGCACCATGAAGCTCAACACCATGAAGACCCGCTGCAACTACGAGAATCCGGAGATGCACGAGAGCTTCCGCCTGAGCAGCCTGTTCGCCTTTGACGGCCTCAAGCGCGTGCCGATCGAGGAGGCGTCCATGGGCGAGATCGTCGCGATCACCGGCATCGAGGACATCATGATCGGCGACACCATCTGCGCGCCGGACGCGCTGGAACCGCTGCCCTTCGTCAAGATCACCGAGCCGACCGTCGTGATGACCTTCTCCGTCAACGACAGCCCGTTCGCCGGCCGCGAGGGCACCTATGTCACCTCCCACCTGTCCGTGCTCATCGAGAACATGCGCCGTCAGGGCTATGAGTTCCAGGTCTCCAAGCCGGAGGTGCTCATCCAGTACGACGAGAACGGCAACAAGCTGGAGCCGGTGGAGAAGATGGTCTGCGACGTGCCCAGCGAGTACGCCGGCGCGGTCATCGAGAAGATCGGCCGCCGCCGCGGCGTGATGGACAACATGTCCGGCATGGACCGCGTGCGCCTGGAGTTCACCGTGCCCAGCCGCGGCCTGTTCGGCTACCGCAGCGAGTTCATGACCGATACCCGCGGCGAGGGCGTCATGAGCGCCGTGTTTGACCACTACGAGCCGTACAAGGGCGACATCCCGCACCGCAGCTGCGGCGCGCTGGTGTCCACCGAGACGGGCGAGGCGGTCATGTACGGCCTGTTCTACGCGCAGGATCGTGGCACGCTGTTCTACGGCCCGGGTACGGCCGTCTACACCGGCATGATCGTCGGCCAGAACGCGCGCACCGGCGACATCGACGTCAACGTCTGCCGCCAGAAGCACCTGACCTCCATCCGCAATGCCGCCGGCGCGGAGACCGCCATGAAGCTGACCTCCATGAAAGCCCTGTCGCTGGAGGAGTGCCTGGAGTTCATCGACGACGATGAGCTGCTGGAGATCACGCCGAAGAACCTGCGCATGCGCAAGCGCGTGCTCGAGGTGGAAATGCGCAAGAAGCTGGCCGCCCGCGCCCGCCGCGGCGAGGGCTGAGCGCTCGGCAGTTTCCTCCATCCATGATAGCAGTAATGCAGGATATCTTACGATATCCTGCATTTTATTTTTTCCTTTGTTTGCAATTCCTCCGCATTTTCCTGATATTCCGTCCTTATTCTCTATATCGCAAAACCTTATCCATCTTGAATCTGCATGTCTCCTATTATCCCTTCCAAATTTTTGAAACACATTTCTCCATGTTCCGGCATAAATCCTCTCCCGGTTTGGGCGCTTTTCACGGACTTTCTCCCCGCATGAATCGTATCAATCGGACCCGTTTGGCACGCTTTGCCAAACTTGCTCAAAAGGGGTTTACAGAATTTGGCCGCTTGTGCTATGATACGGCCCACAGCAGGGAAGCGCCGCAGGAGGGCGCTGCATTCTCCCTGCTGATGACATAGAGCCGCCCGCTTCGGCGGGACGACACAAGGAGGTCAAAACCATGATGAACCCTACTGTACACACTTCACGCACCGGCATGGGCGCTTCGATCATCGTCGCGCTGCTCTACGGCTTCGCGCCGGCAGCGCTGCTGCTGATGGCCCTGTATGCAGGCTTCTGCGCCTGAACGCATGGATGGGAGGTTTTGAACATGATGAATACCATGATGCAGGAAGCCGCGGCCGCTGTCGCCGCGAACCACAGAATGAACAGCCGGGACGTCCTGTCGCTCGTGCGCTTCGCGCTGGGCCTGACGGCCATCCTGATGACGCTGACCCTGGCGCTTTGCCATTGACGCGTCCATCCCTTTGATTGGAGGTCTGGATATGAACAAGACGACGAATACGCAGAAGCAGAGCCTTTTCACCCTGCCGGGCCGCGTGCTCAGCGCGGTGGGCGAGGCGATCTGCCGCAGCCGCGATTTCCGCCGCTGCTTCTGACGAAAAGAGCATAAAGCAAAAGAAGGAAGATGATTTGTCTTCCTTCTTTTCATTTGATTCGGACTGCTTCCAAATGCCAACTTCGCAAACCAAACCCGTTTCAATCGTAGGCTGCTGCGCAGCCTGCTCTGAAACTACCTTTTTCTGATATAATGGATACGTTGGGGCCGCAGGCCCCAAACCCTGCCTGAGGGATTCCATCCCTCAGACTCCCTTCTTCGCTTCGCGCTGATCTTCCCATCTTTTTTATTCAAGCTGTTTGGCAACCGTCCTGTACCTGAAATAGGCGTACAGCAGCATGAAGCTCCAGCCGATTGCGCACGCCAGCGCCGCGCCGGAGATGCCCACGCGCGGCACCAGCAGGTACACGACGAGCGTGCGGATGGAAATCTGGATGAACGTGGCGACGAGCGTCGTCTTCATCTCGCCCATACCGCGAAAAAAGCCCTGGATGCCGTTGGTCATGCCGGGCAGGATGTAGAAAAACGCCATCAGCGACAGGTAATCGACGCCCATCGCCACCATCTGCGCGCTGTCCTGCGCGGCAAACAGATGCATCACCGGCTGCTTGACCAGCTGCACGACCAGCAGGATCAGCACGCCGTACACGGCCTCCAGCCGCATGCCCACGCGCAGCGTCTCCTTCACGCGCATCTTCTGCCCCGCGCCGCGGTTCTGCGCCGCGCAGGTCATCATCGCGGCGGAAATGCTCTGCTCGGGGATGCACGCGAAGTCGTCCACGCGGCTGACGGCGTTGAACGCCGCGATCACCGCGACGCCCTGCGCGTTGATGACGCTCTGGATGAGCACCTTGCCCACCGGCTGGCAGGCCTGCTGCAGCGCCGTGATGGAGCCGCTTGACAGCGTTTCCCGCAGCAGCGCCCGGTCGATGCGCAAATCGCCGCGCGACAGCCGCAGCATCGGCACGCTCCGCTGCATGCGCCGCAGGCACAGCAGGCAGCTCACCGCCTGCGCGATCACCGTGGCCAGGCCCGCGCCCGCCACGCCCCACCGGAGCCCGGCGATGAACACCACGTCCAGGCAGCCATTGAGCACCGAGGAGAGCGCCAGGTACACAACCGACGTGCGGGAATCGCCCACGCTGCGCAGGCTGGCAGAGAGAATGTTGTACTGGAAGGTGAACAGGAAGCCCACGAAGATGATCCGCAGGTAGACCGTCGCCATGGAAAGGATCTCGTCCGGAACGTTGAGCAGCCGAAGGATGCCGCCGGCGAGCAGCAGCCCCAGC
>SFFH01000040.1 GCA_004557905.1 Clostridiales bacterium
GCGTGATCTGCGAGCAGGGCAATCCGCGCGACTTGTTTGATCATCCGCAGAATCCGCGCACCCAGGACTTCCTCAGCAAGGTGCTGTAATCTTCCTTTCTGTCCAAAGGCCTTCTTCGGCGCGGACAGGGATCAATGAGGTGCTCCATGATCCTCACCCATACGGTCACAGACGCAGAGGCCGGGCTCACGCTGCAGCAGCTGCTGCGCGGCCCCATGGCCCTCTCCGGCAGGCAGACCAGAATCGCAAAAGCGCAGGGCGCCGTCACGGTTGACGCGGCGCCCTTTTTTTCCAACCAGCGGCTTTCCGCCGGCATGATCGTGCGCGTGACGCTGGATGGGTATGACGCTGCGCCCAAAGAAGCGCATTCCTCAAACGACGCGCCCCTGGAGATCGTCTTCGAGGATGACGCGCTGCTGGCCGTCTTCAAGCCCGCACTGCTGCAATGTCACCCTTCCCCCTCTGCGCCGTGCGGCAGCGATACGCTGGAGGGCCGTGTGCGCGCGTATCTGGGTACGCCGGCGCATCCCGTCCACCGGCTGGATAGCGAGACGACCGGCCTCGTGCTCTTCGCCAAGCTCCCCTATGCGCAGGCACACCTGCAGCAGCAGATGGCTTCCGGGACATTTCACAAGATGTATGAGGCCTGGGTGCTGGGCTGTCCCGAGCCGCCGGAGGGAGAAATCGACGCGCCCATCGCCCGCGAGCATCCGGACAGCTTCACGCGGATCGTCTCGCCCGCAGGGCAGCGCGCCGTGAGCCGATACAGGACGCTGGAGTGCCTTTCTCTCTCGGATGGGCAAGTGGTTGCCCATGTGCAGCTGACGCCCGTCACGGGCCGCACGCATCAGCTTCGCGTACACATGACGCACATTGGCTGCCCGCTGCTGGGCGATACGCGGTACGTTACGTCCACATCGCAGGCCGTTTCACAGCGGCTTGGCCTCACCTATCATCAGCTCTCCGCCGTGAAGCTCGCGTTCATCCATCCCCTCACGGGCGAGAGAGTCACGCTCACACACGACGCCGTGTTCTCGTTTGATCCCGAAAAGACGGCACTGATCCCATGACAATCCCTTCCAATTCCGCCGGCGCATACGCTTGTATGTGCCGTTTTTTCATGTATTGCTTCACTTTTTCAAAGTGCACTATCCCCGCTGCCAGAAGATGGTAACGGTTATATGGCAATAAACGAATTCCCAGCCTCGTCATATGTGCAGAAGACGCTCAAGAGCGGCCGCTTGGACGCCTTCGCAATGACAAAGGAGGAATTCCTGATGAAGAATACCAACAAGAAGGCGGCGCTTGCCGCCATGATGTGCATGGCGATGGCGGTTCCGTTTGGCGCGAATGCCGAAAACGAGATCCGCGTGATCACCGCCGGCACCCTGAACCTGCGCGCCGACGCGTCCACCGAGTCCGAGATTCTGGGCAAGTATGGCTGGGGCACCGAGGTGGAGGTGCTGGGTGTGAACGGCAGCTGGGCATATGTCAGCGTCGGCGGCCAGACCGGCTACATGTACACCCAGTACCTGGGCAGCGAGGGTTCCACCAGCACGACCCGCTATGTGAACACCAACACCCGCGGCCTGAACCTGCGCAGCGAGCCGAACGGTACGATCCTGGGCTCCTATCCGCGCGGCACCGCCGTCACCGTCCTCTCCGAGGCGAACGGCTGGAGCAAGGTGAAGGTGAACGGCCAGACCGGCTACATGTCCAGCCTCTGGCTGTCCAGCTACATCCCGACCACACCTTCCACCCCGTCAAAGCCGTCCTCTTCCATCGGTACTGCCGTGGTGAACAACCCGTCCGACACGCAGGTGCTCTTCCTGCGCAAGGAGCCTTCCACCTCCAGTGAGGCGCTGGGCTACTACCGCAACGGCAAGACCGTGACCCTGCTGGCCAAGCTGGATGGCTGGTACAAGGTAAAGGTGGACGGCCAGACCGGCTACATGATGGCCAAGTACCTGAAAGTGACCGACGAGGTGACCTCCGGCACCGCGACCGTCTACAACCCCAACGGCAACAGCTATGTGAACTTCCGCTCGGCGGCCAGCCTGAACGCTTCCGTGCTCTCCAGGGTCCCGGTCGGCACGCAGATTCCTGTGCTCTCAAAGGGCACCGACTGGACCAAGACCCAGATCGACGGCGTAACCGGCTACATTTCCACCTGGTTCCTCAAGTTCTGAGCATTTTCTACTCTCTTCCTGTCTCCTCTGCGGAGCCGGCAAACGCCGGCTCCGCTCTTCTTTCCTTATAGAAAACTGCGCAGAAACCCGTACAGCGGGCACTGAATGACTTGTTTTTACAAAGCTGTTCGGATATGGAGGCGGGCACAGCCCGCTTTGCATACTCTTGCCCCGCGCCGTTCATGATAAGCCCAAACGAATCGCGGAGGGATCAGCTATGGTCAAAACAGAAATCGTCAGCGTGCTCGGGCGCGAGGTGCTCGATTCGCGCGGAAACCCGACCGTCGAGGCGGAGGTACGGCTTGCGGACGGCGTCACCTGCACCGCCATCGCGCCCAGCGGCGCATCCACCGGCAAGTTCGAGGCGCTGGAGCTGCGCGACAACGACATGCAGCTCTATAACGGCAAGGGCGTACGCCGCGCGTGCAAGAATGTCTCCACCAGCATCGACAAGGCGCTGCGCGGCATGGACGCGAGCAACCTGTTCGCCGTGGACAGCGCGATGATCACGCTCGACGGCACGGATAACAAGTCCGTCCTGGGCGCCAACGCGACGCTCGCCGTCTCCATGGCCTGCGCTAAAGCGGCGGCCAGCAGCCAGGGCATCGCGCTGTACCGGTTTCTGGGCGGCGCACAGGCCGTGACGCTGCCCATGCCGATGATGAACATCCTCAACGGCGGCGCGCACGCGAACAACGGGCTGGACGTGCAGGAGTTCATGATCATGCCCGTGGGCGCCACAACATTCCGCGGCGGTCTGCGCATGTGCGCGGAGGTCTATCACGCGCTCGCCGCGCTGCTCAAAAAGAAGCGTTTCTCTACCGCCGTGGGCGACGAGGGCGGCTTTGCGCCGGACGTGAGTGACGAGACCGAAGCCATCGAGCTGATTCTGGAGGCCGTCACCCGCGCGGGCTACGCGCCCGGCAGCGACTTCGCCCTCGCACTCGACGCCGCCGCCAGCGAGTGGAAGGACAAGAAGGGCTATACCCTGCCCAAGTCTAAGCGCAGCTTCACCAGCCACGAGCTGACCGAGCACTGGCGCGAGCTGCAGGGCAAGTACCCCATCCGCTCCATCGAGGATGCGCTGGGCGAGGAGGACTGGCCCGCCTGGCAGGCGATGACGCTGACGCTGGGCGGCAGCTGCCAGCTGGTCGGCGACGACCTGTTCGTCACCAACGCCAAGCGCCTGGCCAAGGGCATATCCATGGGCTGCGGCAATGCGATTCTGCTCAAGCCGAACCAGATCGGCACGCTGAGCGAGACCATCCGCGCCGCGCAGCTCGCCCGGCGCAATGGCTTCAAAACCATCGTCTCCCACCGCAGCGGTGAAAGCGAGGACACGACCATCGCCGACCTGGCTGTGGCGATCAACGCCGGGCAGATCAAGACCGGCGCGCCCTGCCGCAGCGAGCGCGTGGCCAAATACAACCGGCTGCTGCGCATCGAGGACGCACTGGGCGCGGCGGCGGTCTTCGGAAAGGCCGCGACGGACGCATGATCTATTTTCTCTTCGCCGGAGCCAGCGCATTCTTCGGGCTGACGGCCGGCCTGGGCGCGACGACGCTGCTCCGCCCGCTGTTGGACGCCGTCTCGCCGCTCCCGCCCGCGTCCATCGCCATGCTCTGCACGATGGCCACGCTGGGCGCGGCGCTCGTCAGCGCGTTCTTCGCACTCGGCCAGCCGCTTGCGCTTCACCAGGACGAGCTGCTCCTGCTGGCCGTCGGCAGCGCGTTGGGGGGCATATTGGGCGATCTGATGGCCAACCGGTTCGTCTCGGTCATCCCGCGCGACACGGCCATCCTGCTGCAGAACGCGCTGCTCTTCACGCTTGTCGCGCTGCCCGCGGTCTATTTCCGCACGCTCTCGCGCACCGTCCGCCCGCTGTCGCTCACGCGGCTGGCTTCCTTTCCCGTGGCGCTGGTGGTCGGCCTGCTCGCGTCGTTTCTCGCGTTCGGCGCGGCGCCGCTCACGCTGACGCTCTACTTTCTGCTCTTTGACGCGGAGAACGACGAGTCCTCCGCCGCTGCGCTGACGGTCTCCCTGTTCGCCATGGCGGGCAAGCTCGTCATGCTGCTCATCCGCAGCCGGCTGCGCATTCCGGACGCGGACGCGCTGCTCTGGCTGCTGCCGGGCGCAGTCGGCGGCGCGCTGCTGGCCATGGTGCCCGCCGTGCAGCGGCAGACCAGCCGCGCGGGCGAAGCGCTGCTGCGTCTGAGCCTGTTCACCTCGCTGATCAACATGGCGGCAGCTCTGACATAAATATGCAAACAGCCCGGACTCCGACCGGAATCCGGGCTTTCATCATTCGTGATTCGGTTCTGTTCATTGCCGGACGGCCAGATTGATCGCCTGCCGAAGCTCGGAACGGCTTTCATTCTCCCGAATGCGGCGGCAGAGGATGACCAGCCGATCCTCGTCGATACAGGTGGACAGCGTCAGCAGCGCGTCGCTGGGCTGAATATCCAGCGGAATGGCGTATTCGGAGAGCAGCTGCGCCTGACGCACATAGCTTTCAAACTCTCGGTCGCTCCCAAACGTCGGATGGGAAAAATAGTTGATGAACTGCTCGCTGGTCACATCCAGCGACACGCGCATCACGGAGAAGATCACATACTGCTCCTTTTCCCAGAGCGTGTCGTAGTTCACAAACGCATGGCGCTTGAGATAGTCGATGTCCTGAAGATACTGCGTCAGGCGGCCAAACATCGTGCCGTCCTTCATGTTATGCCCGTGCAGGAGCAGATTCTGCGTGTGCTCCGTAAAGCGATGATTCTTGTCCAGGAAAATCGTGCCCGAAGCGCTCTTCTTCTTGTAAAAGTCGTGCGTCAGATAATACGAGTTGTCCTTATACATGACCGGCAGGCTCAGCACCTCCGGGATTTCAATCCAGCCGGTCAGATCGCGGTTCTCATAGTAAAGCTGTTCCATATTCGGCAGCGCCTGACCCAGAATCCGATGGAAGCTTTTTTGCTGCTTCGATGCATTTGCTGTCGGCACAGGCTCCATTGTCGGCGCAGACTCCGCCGTCGTCTCAAGCTCTGACACATCGACAAACGCCGTCTCCTGCACAACCGCCGTGGGCTGCGGCGTCTGAGCGCTCAGAACAGCAGGCTCCATCTGGTCGCGACGCTCGGCCAGTTCGCGGTTCAGCCGTCTGGTCCTGATGCTGCGCCCGACAATGCCAACCACCATGGAGGCGCTCAGAACAATCACAGCGCACAAAAGCACAAGGACGCCCTGATGCATCAGCTTGCGATAGCGCCTGCGTTTTTTCACGCTTTGTCTGTCATGAAACCTGAACTCTCCGATTCCATGGTCCTGGTCCGGTCGTCTGGGTCTTCTTCTGCGTTTCAAATCACTCATCTCCGTCGTCGCTTCCGGTCATGAAATGGCTTATCCTGCCGCCTGATCCTCACGCATTGAGCATGAACGCGGACAATGTCTCCTCGAGCGCCTCCAGTGTGAGGATGCCGTTCACCTGCGTGCGCAACTTCGCCGCGCCGCGCATGCCGCGCACATAGCAGACGATGTGCCTGCGCATCTCGCGCACCGCCACATCCTCTCCCTTGAGCGCGGCGAGCATCCTCGCGTGGCGCATCAGGACGCCAAGCTTCTCCTCGGGCGAAACATCGCGCAGGGGTCTGCCCGCCATACCGTCGCGGATCTGCTCGAAGATCCACGGATTGCCCTGTGCTGCGCGGCCGACCGCCACGCCGTCGCAGCCCGTCTCCTCGAGCATCCGCTGCGCGTCCTGCCAGCAGGTCACGTCGCCGTTCCCCACGACGGGGATGGACACGCGCTGCCTGAGCTTGCGGATCGCGCTCCAATCGGCGTGTCCCTCGTAAAACTGGCTGCGCGTGCGCGCGTGCAGCGTGATCATCGCCGCGCCGGCCTGCTCAAGCATCGGGCCGAGCGTGAGGTACGTCTCACTCCCCGCCTCAAAGCCCAGGCGCATCTTGACCGTCACCGGCACATGGGACGCCTTTGCCACCTCGCGCACGATTTGGGCCGCCAGGTCCGGCGTCTTCATCAGCGCGCTGCCCTCGCCGTTGCCGGCGATCTTAGGCACGGGACAACCCATGTTGATGTCCAGCAGCGCGTATCGCCCCGTGGCGGTCAGCTCCTGGGCGGCACGCGCCATGATCTCCGGCTCGCGGCCAAAGAGCTGGAGCGCCACCGCGCCCTCCTCCTGCGGCGCGACGGCCAGCAGCTCACGCGCGGCGCGGTTGTCCTTGGGCGAAAGCACATAGCCCTTGGCGCTCACCATCTCGCTGACCGCCATCGGGCAGCCCATCTCGTGGCAGAGCACGCGGAAGGGCATGTCCGTCACGCCGGCCATCGGGGCGAGCATGGCACCGCGTTTTAAGAAATCAAAGCTCATGGTCATTCTTCCATCTGCTCGATCAGCTGGAGATTGGAGATCATCCAGCGGCCCGCCGTGCGCGTGAGCGTCACGCGGTAGCGCGAGGTCGCCCAGGCCGGCGGGGACAGCCGCTCCTCGCCGCCCGCGGCCAGCGCCGCCTCGCGCCTGGAGGCGCGGATGGTGCCGTCGATGGCGGGAATGCTCTCGATGATCTCCGCGCGGGCCACGTTCTCCCACGGCCAGGACCACACGGACACCATGCGCACACGATGGTCAAAGCCGCGGATCTCATAGTCCTTATAGGGCGATGTGTCGCTCAGGCCCACCTGCAGAACCGGGTCCTGGTTGATGAACTCCTGCTTGAAGTACTTGGACAGGTCCGATGAATCCGTACCCATGAGCACGACCGACGCGCGCGCCGTGAGGCCGTCGTCGATCAGCACCCAGATGTTGGCGGTGTTCATCGCCAGATAAAACGAGATGATCAGCAGCGCGCTGATGACCGTGAGAAAGAACATGCGCGAGGCAATAAAGTTTAGAAACCGCTTGAGCACTCTCACGAAACGCACCTCCTTTCACGCAAAGCCGACGACAGGAAACGCTGGGGCCGCAGGCCCCAGACCCTGCCTGAGGGATTTCATCCCTCAGACTCCCATCTTCGCTTCGCGCAGATAAAAGCAATTCGGAATGACAAATCAGAAGATCGCGTCGACGAACGCGCCCGCGTCAAACGCCTGCAGATCCTCGATGCCCTCGCCCACGCCGATATAGAGCACCGGCAGCTTCAGCTCATCCATGATCGCCACGGCGATGCCGCCCTTGGCGGTGCCGTCGAGCTTGGTGAGCACGATGCCGGAGACGTCCGCGACGGAGGCAAACTCGCGCGCCTGCTGCAGGCCGTTCTGGCCGGTCGTCGCATCGATGACCAGCAGCGTGCGCACCTCCGCGCCCTCGTACTCGCGGGTGATGATGCGGGTGATCTTGCGCAGCTCCTCCATCAGGTTCTTCTTGTTGTGCAGGCGGCCCGCCGTGTCCACGATCAGCAGGTCGGCCTCGGTGGCCTTCGCCTTCTGGATGCCGTCAAACACGACGGCCGCCGGGTCCGCGCCCTCCGCATGGCGGACAATCGGCACCTGCGCGCGCTCGGACCAGATCTGAAGCTGATCAGCCGCCGCCGCGCGGAAGGTATCCGCTGCCGCGAGCACGACGCTGTGGCGAGCGTCCTTGAAGCGCATCGCCAGCTTGCCGATGGTGGTCGTCTTGCCCACGCCGTTCACGCCGACGACCATCATGATCATCGGCCACTTGAGCGGCTTGCGCGGCATATCCATCATCTCTTTGAGAATCTGCTTGAGGATGTCGCGCGCCTGACGGGCGTCGGTGATCTTCCCAGCCTGCACGCGGCGCTTGAGCTCCTCGATGACCTTGTCGCTGGTGCGCACGCCCATGTCGCTCATGATCAGGATGTCCACAAGGTCCTCGTAGAAATCGTCGTCGATCTCCTCGGTCGCTTCAATCAGCTCGTCCACGCGGCCCGCGACGTTGGTGCGGGTCTTGGAGAGGCCGTTCCACAGGCGTGAGAACAGACCTTTTTTCTCCTCCTGCGCAGGCGCATCCTGCTGAGCCGGCGCCGTCTCCTGGGCGGAAGGCGCCACGGCGGCATGCTGCTGCGAAGATGCGTGCTCCTCCTTCTTCTTCTCCTCCTGCTTTTTGCCGAAACCAAAGAAAGCCATGATATTACCCCTTTCGCTTCAAATATTCCATCACTGCATCGCATCCTCGGCCACGTCCTTGAGCTCGACGCTGAGCATGGTCGACACGCCCTTTTCCTCCATCGCCACGCCGTACAGGCTGTCGCAGCGCTCCATCGTGCCCTTTCTGTGGGTCACAACGACAAACTGCGTATCCGTTGAAAACTCCCGCAGGTAGTCCGCGAACGTGGAGATGTTGCCGTCGTCCAGCGCCGCCTCGATCTCGTCCAGGAAGCAGAACGGCGTCGGCTTGAGCCGCAGCATCGCAAACAGGATCGCAATGGCCGTCAGCGCGCGCTCGCCGCCGGAGAGCAGGGAGAGCAGCTGCAGCTTCTTGCCCGGGGGCTGCGCCACGATCTCGATGCCGCAGCCCAGCACGTCGCTTTCGTCCAGCAGCCGCAGCTCCGCGTGGCCGCCGCCAAAGAGCTTGGCAAACGTCTCCGCGAAATACTGCTGCATCAGGCGGAAGTTCTCCATGAACTGGCGCTCCATCTGGCGCTGCAGCGTCTCGATGATGCCCTTGAGGTCGTCCTCCGCCTTGAGCAGGTCGTCGCGCTGCCCCGCCAGCTCCTCGTAGCGCTCGCGGCACGCGCGGTAGTCCTCCACCGCCGTGACGTTGACCGGGCCCATCGCGCGGATTTCGCGGCGGATATCGCCGGTGCGCCTGTCGGACGCGGCCAGATCAAACGGCTCCGTCAGGTATTCCTTCGCGCCCGCGTAGGTCAGCTCGTACTCATCCCAGATGCGCTGCTGCATCTGCGTTAGCTCCGCCTGCGTGCGCGAAAGGATCATCTCGGCCTTGTGACCCTTGTCCTGATCCTGCGCCAGCTGCTCATGCAGGGCGTCGATCTCCTGCGTCAGCGCGCGCACGCGCTCCTGGCTCTCGCCGCGCTGCGCCTGCCTTTCGCTCAGCGTCTGCTGCGCGTCCTTCAGTTTCTCGCCGCACGCAACGGCAAGCTGCGTATCCGCAGCCATCTGCTGCATCGCGTTCTGGTGCTCGACAATCAGCGTCTCGCGGCGCTCGTGCGCCTGGTACAGCTGGGCGGCAATCTCCTCCTGCTCGCGGTGCATGCGCGCGCCGTCCGCCGTGAGAGCCGTCAGGTCGCGCTCCTTCGCCGCCAGCGTAACGCGCACATGCTGGGCTTCCTCGCGCAGGGCATCCAGCGCCTCGCGCTTTTCATAGAGGATATCGGAAAGCTCGCCCGTGCGGCGGTTCATCTCGTCGCTGGTGCGTTCCTCGCCCGCCTGCGTGCTGCGCGCGCCGGCCAGCTGGCTGTCGATCTGCGACAGGTTTTCCGCAATCTGCGCGCAGAGCAGGTCGCAGCGCTGCTCCTGCTGCGCGTGGCTTTCGCGCTGCGCGCTCAGCGTGCGCACGCGCTCGGACGCGATGGACACGTCGATCTGCGCCTGATGCAGGTCCTCAAACGCCTGCGCGCGGCGCTGCTTGACGCCCTGCCGGAAGGCCTCTCCCTTTTCAAGGCGAAGCTCGTAGTCCTTGATCTGCTGCTCGATCTTCTCCAGCAGTTCCTCGTGCTCCTTGATCTCGCGCTCACGGGAGAGCAGGCTCGTCATGCGGGAGGCCGAGCTGCCGCCCGTCATGGAGCCGCCGGAGTGCATCACGTCGCCCTCGAGCGTCACGAGCCTAAAGGCATGCTTGCCCCGGCGCATGATCTCGATGCCCGCGTCTAGGTTTTCCGCCACGACCGTGCGGCCCAGCAGGTTTTCCACGATGCCGCGGTACTCCGGCGCAAAGCCGACCAGCTCGCTCGCCACGCCGACACAGCCGGGCATGGACAGAAGCTGGCGCTCCTGGCTGCTGAGCGTCCTGCCGGTGATCGTCGTCATCGGCAGGAAGGTCGCGCGGCCGAGCTTGTTGCTTCTCAGGTACGCGATCATGTCGCGGGCGACATACTCGTCGCTGGTGACGACGTTCTGCAGCGCGCCGCCGAGCACGGCTTCCACCGCGCGCTCCAGCTCCTTGGGCACCTGCATCAGCGACGCGACGACGCCGCGCACGCCCTGGTTGCCGCGCGCATGCAGCAGCACCTGCTTGACCGCCTGCTGATAACCGGCATAGTCGCGCTCCATCTCGCGCAGCACGCGCAAACGGCTCGCAGCGGCCTGCTTCTGGCCGTTGGCGTCGCTCACCGCCTGCTGGATACGCGCGATCTTCTGCGCAGCCTCCTGGCTCTCCTGCTCGATCTTCCGCCCGGCCTCCTGCAATTCGCCCTCGGCCTGTCTGAATGCCTCAAGCTCCTGCTTCGCCTCTTCAAGCTGCTCGTCAAGCCGCCCGGCGATGATCTCAAGCTCCTCGCGCTGCGCCCTGGCCTCCTCGCCGCGGCGCTCGAGCTCCTTGCGCATGGTGGCCAGGCGCGCCTCGCTGGTGCGCACGTCGCTCAGGCGGTTCATTGCGTCGATGATGGCGCTCTTGTGCGCCTCAAGCGTCTCCTCCGCCTCGCGCGCGGCCTCCTGTGCCGCCTCCAGCGCCGCCTCCTTGGCGTGCAGCTCGCGCTGCAGCTCCGTGATCTGCGTGCGCGTGCTCAGCGTGTCCGCCTCGTTCTGGCGGATTTCGCCCTCGAGCGCCTCGCTCCTGGCGCGGCGGACGTCCTCCTCCTGGCTGAGGTTCAGCACGTCCTTCTCCATGCGCGCAATCTCCGCGCGCAGCATGGCCAGCTCGCCCTCGCGCGCTTCCTTTTCGCGCGTGAGCTCCAGCACGCTCTCGTGCGCGGCGGAGACCTGCTCCTCCAGCGCCTGGGAGGTTTCGTTGGCCGCATCGCGCGCCGCCGTCAGCTCACCGGCACGCTTTTCTTCCTGCTCAATCGCCTCGCGCAGGCCCGTGAGCATGGCCTCCGCGTCCGCGATGCGCTCCTTGGCGCGGTCGCTGCGCAGCACGAAGGACGAGCACTCCAGCACGCGCAGCTCGTCGCGCAGGGCCAGATAATGCCTGGCCGTCTCGCTCGCCTTGGCCAGCGGCTCCAGCTGGCTTTCCAGCTCCGCGATGATGTCCTCCACGCGGGAGAGGTTGTCGCGCATGTTGGTCAGGCGCTTTTCGCTCTCCTCCTTGCGCGTGCGGTATTTGACGATGCCTGCCGCTTCCTCGAAGATGCCGCGGCGGTCCTCGCTCTTCTGGGAGAGGATCTCACCGATGCGGCCCTGGCCGATGATCGAGTAGCCCTCCTTGCCCACGCCGGTATCACGGAAGAGCTCGATGATATCGCGCAAGCGGCACGCCGCCTTGTTGATGTAGTATTCGCCCTCGCCGCTGCGGTACACGCGGCGGGTGATCATGACCTCCGCAAAGTCCACCGGCAGTGCGTGGTCCTCGTTGTCAAAGACGAGCGAAACCTCGCAGTAGCCCAGACGCTTGCGCTTCTGGGTGCCGTTGAAGATCACGTCCTCCATCTTGCCGCCGCGCAGCGCCTTGGCGCTCTGCTCGCCGAGCACCCATCGCACCGCGTCCGACAGGTTCGATTTGCCGCTGCCGTTGGGGCCCACGATGCCCGTGATGCCCTGATCAAAGACGACGACCGTCCTGTCCGCGAACGACTTGAAGCCGTAGATTTCCAGTCTCTTTAGCCGCACCTGAGCGACTCCTTTCCGTCAGGCAGATCGCGTCGATCTGCACTTCCTCTTCTCACTTCTGGCCCAGCGTCCGCATGGCCATCTGCGCGGCAGCCTCCTCGGCGCGCTGCTTGCGCGCGCCCTGGCCGCGGCCCAGCTCCGTACCGTCCGCGCGCAGCACCCTGGCGGTGAACACGCGCGCGTGCGGCGGGCCGTCCTGCGCGATGATCTCATAGCTGGGCGTCTCCTCGCCCAGCGCCTGCAGATACTCCTGCAGCGCGCTCTTGGCGTCGCGGTCGCTGCCCGCGGCGGACTCGTAATCGCCCATCGCCAGATCGACCAGCGCCGCGGCCTTGTCCATGCCCGCGTCCAGGTATACGGCGGCGATGACCGCCTCCATCGTGTCCGCCAGGATCGACGGATTCTCCCTGCCGCCGACGACCTCCTCGCCGCGGTCGAGCTTGAGGAACGCACCCAAACCGAAGCGGCGCGCTGCCTCGGCCAGGTTCGCTTCGCACACCAGGCTGGCACGCCGGCGGGTCAGCTGGCCCTCCTTGAGCTTGGGGAACTTGTGGTAGAGCACCCGGCTGACGCAGATTTCCAGCACCGCGTCGCCCAGGAATTCCAGGCGCTGATTGTCCCTGCACTTGTGCTGAAGCGCGTAGGAGGGATGCGTCATCGCCAAATCGAGCAGCGATTCATCGGCAAAGGTATGGCCGATCGCCCGCTCAAGCGCATGATAATTCATGATGATTCCTTTCCATGCTTTCCGTGCCCGTTCATTTCGCTTTCCACAACAGCCCGTCGCGCAAACCGAAATAAGCGGGAAAGCCGCTGCCGGGCGCTTTTCCCGGCAGCGGGCTTTTGCATTACATCTTCTCTTCGATATACCGGGCCATGTCGCCGACGGTCTTGACCTTCTCGATCGCGTCGTCCTCGACCTCGATGCCAAACTCGGTCTCCACGTCCATGACCAGCATCATGACCGACGCGCTGTCGGCCTGCAGGTCCTCCTTCAGGCGGCTCTCCGGCTTCACCTGGGCAGCGTCCACGCCCATCTGCTCAGCCACCATGGCAATCAGCTTTTCCATCATATTCGGTTTCCTCCTTTGATTCAGATGAATACTAAAATCAATCCTTTGATTGAGCTTGCGCGTTTTCCTCCTGCGCCGCGGCCAGCTGCGCGACGCCCTCGCGGATCAGGTCGACCACGCCCGTCTCCACGACGGTGCGGGCCTGGCGGATCGCGCAGAAGATCGCGCGGGCCTGGGAGTTGCCGTGGGCCTTGATGACCACGCCCTCCACGCCCAGCAGCGGTGCGCCGCCGACCTCCTCGGAGTTGAAGCTGTTCTTGAGCGCCTTGAAGGTGTCCTTCGCCAGCAGCGCGGCGATCTTGCCCTTCGTGCTGCCCAGCAGGCCCTGCTTGAGCAGCTTGAACAGCGCGGAGATCACGCCTTCGGTGTTCTTGAGCACGACGTTGCCCACGAAGCCGTCCGCCGCGAGCACGTCGCACTGCCCGGCCAGCGTGTCGCGCGCCTCAACATTGCCGATAAAGCGGTACGTCTTCTGCGCGCTCATGAGCGCGTAGGCCTGCTGCGCCTGCTCGTTGCCCTTGGCCGCCTCCACGCCGATGTTGACCAGGCCGACCTCGGGATTCTCCACGCCCATGACGCGGTTCATGTAGATGCTGCCCATCATGGCAAACTGGTTGATCCACTCCGGCTTGCAGTCCGTGTTCGCGCCGGCGTCCATCAGCAGCATCGGACGGCCCGGAACAGGCATCAGCGCGCCGATCGCAGGACGGTCCACGCCCTTGATGCGGCCGATTTTGAACATCGCGCCCGCCATCACCGCGCCGGTGGAGCCGGCGGAGACGAATGCCTGCGCTTCCTTGCGGCGCACAATGTCCATGCCCACGTTGAACGTGGAATCCTTCTTGCGGCGCAGGGCCATGACCGGGTGCTCCTCGGTGCTGATGACCTCCGTCGCGTTCGCAATGTGAAGACGTTCCTTGACAGCAGCATATGCGGCCTGATCGGCATATTCGCCGATGGTCTTCTCCATCAGCGCCTGCGGGCCGACGAGCACGATCTCGATGTCGTCAAATTCGCGCAGCGCGTCGATGGCGCCGTCCACGTTGACCTTCGGCGCGTTATCGCCGCCCATGGCGTCCAGAACAATTTTCATCATAGGGATATGCCTCCTGCTTTGGGGTGATATCGTTTATGCTTCGGAATTCCGGTGGGTAAAGGCGTACATGCCGATGCCCGCCGCAATGGCGAGGTTCAGCGAGTCGATTCGGTCGCTGTGCGGGATCAGCGTGCTGGTGCCCCAGCCTGCGAATTCATCCGGCAGACCGGTGGCCTCGTTGCCGAAGACCAGCGCGTATTCGCCGCGTACGCGCCTGACCGCCTCGTCAAGCGGCACGGCGCCGGTGAGCATGAACGGGAACAGCTGCCGCTCCGGAAACTGCGCGCGGTATTCCGCAAAGGAATCGAAGTGGCGGATGTGCAGCGAGAACGCCGCGCCCATCGACGCGCGCGTCACGCGCGGATCATCCGAGTCAACCGCCGGACGGATGATGGCGATGTTCGTCAGGCCAAAGCCCAGCGCCGTGCGCAGGATGGTGCCCAGATTGCCGCTGTCGCTGGGATTGACCAGCACGATGTGCGGCGCGCCGGCGTCAAAGACGCCCTCCTGCTTTTTGTACACCATCGCGGCAAAGCAGTTTTCCTTTTTGCTGATGCGTTCAAGCGCCCTGTCCGCGATTTCCGCGCGCACGCCGAGCGCCTCGGCCTGAGTGCGCAGCTTCTGTGCGCCCTCGCTTCTCTCGCTCGCGCTGGAAAGCAGCAGGCGCAGACAGCGCTCCGGCGCGTTCCTTAAGCACTCCGTCGCCGGAAAAATGCCCGGCGCATAGGAGTAATCGAGAGACTTATCGTAAACTTCCAGTTTGGCCACAGCCGCGCCTCCTCATGGAGAACCCATAGTATACACATTCAACCATCTTGGAATTATAGCAGATCCTTTTCGTTTCTTCAAGGTATGCATGGAATTTCGGTCAGTGTTAAGGAATATTAAGGCATCATCTCACAAAATCCGCCGGAAATCATTATGCAGTTATTGACTGTTTTTTGTTTTCGGTTGAAACTCGCCTTTTTTTCAACTATAATACTACAATGATATAAGCTGCTTGAAGCAGCTTTGCGCTTTATCGCGCTTTTCTTTCTCCTATAGAAAAAACCGTTTGATATACGACATTTCAGAAAGGATCACGATCATGTCCGAACCCCTTCGAATCGGCCTGGATATCGGTTCCACGACCATCAAATGCGTCGTCCTGAACAGCAGCGACGAGATCATTTATTCCTGCTACGACAGGCACTATTCCCTCATCAGCCAGAAAACCCGCGAGCTGCTCACGCGCCTTGACAAGGATGTCGCCCACGGCGCGCCCGTGCGCCTGAGCATTTCCGGCTCCGCGGGCATGGGGCTGGCGCTGGGCTCTCACATTCCCTTCGTACAGGAGGTCTATGCGACAAAGGTTGCCGCGGACATGTACCTCCCGGGCACGGACGTCATCATCGAGCTGGGCGGCGAGGATGCGAAGATCCTCTTCCTCAAGGGAACGCTCGAGGTGCGCATGAACGGCTCCTGCGCGGGCGGCACCGGCGCATTCATCGACCAGATGGCCACGCTGCTGGGCATCACCCCTGCGCAGATGAACGAGGAGGCCGCCAAAGCGGAGCGCACCTACACCATCGCCTCCCGCTGCGGCGTGTTCGCCAAGACCGACGTGCAGCCCCTGCTCAACCAGGGCGCAAAGCGTGCGGACGTGGCCCGCTCCATCTTCATGGCCGTGGTCAACCAGACCATTGCCGGCCTGGCGCAGGGCCGCCCGATCGAAGGAAACGTCGTGTATCTCGGCGGCCCGCTCACCTTCATGAGCGAGCTGCGCGCCTGCTTCGACGAGGCGTTGGGGCTGACCGGCCTGTGCCCGGAGAACTCGCTGTACTTCGTCGCCCTGGGTGCGGCCCATCAGGCGATGGAGGATATGAAGCTCACCGACTGCATAGAGGCAATCGACGCCTTCCACAGCACGGAGAGCTACAACGCCCTGCCCCCGCTGTTTGAAACCGAGGACGACCTGAATGCCTTCCGCGCGCGCCATGCCCGCGCGAAGGTCGCCCGCCGCGATCCCGAGGGCTATACAGGCAACGTGTATCTGGGCATCGACTCCGGCTCTACGACGATCAAGTCCGTCGTCATCTCCGAGGACGGCGAGCTGCTGCTCACCCGCTATCAGTCCAACTCCGGCGATCCCGTGCCGCATGTGCGCAGCTTCCTGACCGATCTGCGCACGGAGCATCCGGACTGGACAGTCTGCGCGGGCGCGGTCACCGGCTACGGCGAGGACCTCATCCGCAGCGCGTTCGGCGTGGACTTCGGCCTGGTGGAAACCGTGGCGCACTTCACCGCCGCGAAGGCCTTCATGCCCGACGTCGATTTCATCATCGACATCGGCGGCCAGGACATCAAATGCTTCAAGATCCACAACGGCGTCATCGACAACATCTTCCTCAACGAGGCTTGCTCCTCCGGCTGCGGCTCCTTCCTGCAGACGTTCGCCAACGCGCTGGGCTATGACATCGCAGAGTTCGCCCAGCTCGGTCTGGCGGCGCGCAAGCCGGTCGACCTCGGCTCCCGCTGCACGGTGTTCATGAATTCCTCCGTCAAGCAGGCGCAGAAGGACGGCGCGGATGTGACCGACATCTCCGCCGGATTGTCCATCTCCGTCGTCAAGAACGCGCTGTACAAGGTCATCCGCTGCTCCAGCGCGCAGGACCTGGGCCGTCACATCGTCGTGCAGGGCGGCACGTTCCTCAACGACGCGGTGCTGCGCGCGTTTGAAAACGAGCTGAAGACCGACGTCGTCCGCCCGGATATCGCCGGCCTGATGGGCGCCTACGGTGCGGCGCTGCATGCCCGCGCCCAGCGCGCGCTCATCCCTGGCGAAAGCACGGTGCTCAGTCTGGACGCGCTCAGCCGCTTCAGCAACGACGTCACGCATACCCGCTGCAACGGCTGCGAGAACCACTGCCGCCTGACCATCAACAACTTCGGCGAGGGCCGCCGCTACATCAGCGGCAACCGCTGCGACCGTCCGGTCGCGGGCAAGCACGCCGTGAGCAGCCTGAATCTCTACGCCTACAAGCAGGAGAAGCTGAAAGCGATCATGGACGCGCGCCATGAGGGCGCGCCGCGTGGGCAGATCGGCCTGCCTCTGGGCCTGAACCTGTACGAGCTGCTGCCGTTCTGGCATGCGTTCTTTGACAAGCTGGGTTTTGACGTGGTGGTCTCCCCCTTCTCCTCCCGCTCGCTCTACATCGCCGGCCAGGCGACGATCCCTTCGGATACGGTCTGCTTCCCGGCAAAGCTGCTGCACGGTCATGTACAATGGCTCATCGACCAGGGCGTCAAACACATCTTCTACCCCTGCATGAGCTACAACCTCGACGAAAAGCTGGGCGACAACCACTACAACTGTCCGGTCGTTGCGTATTATCCGGAGGTCATCGCCGCGAACATGCCGGGCGTTCGGGAGATCGACTTCATTCACGACTATGTGGGTCTGGACCACCGTCATCACTTCCCCAGAAAGATGACCGACATCCTTCAAAAGCACTTCCCCGATATCCGGCTTGCCGAGGTGCGCGCCGCAAGCGACGCCGCCTATGCTGCGTACGAGGCCTACATGGCCGATCTGCGCGCCAAAGGCGAGGAGATGATCGCGCAGGCACGCGCCGAGGGCCGCCGGATCATCGTGCTCATCGGCCGTCCGTACCACGTCGATCCGGAGATCAACCACGGCATCGACAAGCTGATCGCCGGCTTCGGCGCGGCGGTCGTCACCGAGGACTCCGTCTCCCATCACATGGAAAAGGCGCCCGTGGGGAAGGACATGAACCTCGTTCAGCTCGTCTCCTTCGGCTGCGGCGTGGACGCGATCACCACCGACGAGGTGCGCGAGATTCTCGAGGACAACGGCAGGATTTACACGCAGATCAAGATCGACGAAATCACCAACCTCGGCGCGGTCCGCATCCGTCTGCGTTCCCTCTTTGCCGCCATCGATCAGCAGCAGGCGCTTGAAAGCGCGAAGGAGGTGTGAGCCATGGCTGTTCAGCACGTTGAATTCACAAAAGAAATGCGCGAAGCCGGCTATACCATCCTCGCGCCGAACATGCTCGATTTCCACTTTTCGCTCATGGAGAAGGTCTTCCGCCTGAACGGCTACAACGTGGAAATCCTCAAAAACGACGGCCCCGGCGTCATGGCCGAAGGCCTCAAGTACGTCCACAACGACACCTGCGTCCCGGCGCTGCTGGTCATCGGCCAGTTCATCGACGCGCTGCACTCCGGCAAGTACGATCTGAACAAGGTCGCCCTCGCCATCACGCAGACCGGCGGCGGCTGCCGCGCCAGCAACTACATCTTCCTGCTGCGCAAGGCGCTCAAGAAGGCGGGCCTCGAGCACATCCCGGTCATTTCCGTCAATTTGAGCGGACTTGAGAAGGCGTCCGGCTTCCAGCTGACGCTCCCGCTCGTCCGCCAGGTCATCTCCTCCCTGGTCTACGGCGACTGCATCATGCACGTCTCCAACCAGACCCGCCCGTATGAGACGCACAAGGGCGAGACGGACGCGCTGATTGAGCGCTGGAACGCCGAGCTGATCGAGCAGTTCAACCGCGGCAAGGGTCTGTCCCAGAAGGAAATCCGCGCCAACATGGACAAAATCGTGGCGGACTTTGACGCCATCGAGCGCAGCCACGAGAAGAAGACGCGCGTGGGCATCGTCGGCGAGATCTACGTCAAGTATTCCCCGCTGGGCAACAACCGTCTGGAGGAATTCCTGCGCACGCAGGACTGCGAATACATGCTCCCCGGCATCATGGGCTTTGCCCTCTTCAAGATCGACAACCGCATTCAGGACATCAAGCTCTACGGCGGCAACCCGTTCAAGAAGCTCTTCTGCACGCTGCTGCTCAAGTATTGTCAGAGGATGGAGCGCCTGCTCATCGACGCCATCAGCACGCATCCGGCCTTTGTGCCGCCGTCCGCGTTCTCGCACACCAAGACGCTGGTGGAAAACGTCATCGGTTACGGCTGCAAGATGGGCGAAGGCTGGCTGCTGACCGCCGAGATGCTCGAGCTGGCCGAGAACGGCTATGAGAACATCATCTGCGCGCAGCCCTTCGGCTGCCTGCCCAATCACATCGCGGGCAAGGGCATGATCCGCCGCCTGACGCAGGTGCATCCGGGCATCAACATCGTGCCGATCGACTACGACCTCTCGGCCACGAAGGTCAATCAGGAGAACCGCATCCGCCTGATGCTCGCCGTCGCGGGCGACGCGCTCAAGAAAAAAGAGCAGCAGGAGCTGCTCATCGCGCAGGACGAGGCCGCAGCGGCCAGCTGCGGCGGAAACTGCGAGACGTGCGGAAGAGACGCCGGGTGACGTTGGAAGAACGTTTGGGCGGCCGCCCCAAACCCTGCCTGGGGATTTCATTCCCGGACCCCCTCTCCGCTTCGCGGCGCACAACCGAAAGTATGCAAAAGGCAGCTCCCATTCGGGGCTGCCTGATTCTTTGCTTCATGGGAAACTGCATGTGTCATCGTGCGGCGGGCACGGCGCGCCTTTACCCGTGACTGGGCGCGTCGCTGGGCACAAAGCCGCAGATCGTCTTTCCATCGACCGTCACGCGCACATACGACCAGCCATACAGGTTGTAGATCACCTCCAGCATGGGCGTGCCCGCCTCGAGCCAGGCGATCTGCTTTGCGCTGTTATAGGGATCGTCGGTCAGCGCACAGGCGTAGGTCAGCGTGTTCTCATTCTCGCGCTCCATATGCAAATCGACCTCGCTGACGTTTGCGCCCTTTGGCAAAGCGTCCTCGTCGATCCAGCCGACGCGGTACTGCTCCGCGCTGATGTCGTACTGGATCATCACATAGCCGTTGTAGCGGCAAAACACCTGAATCCAGTCGTTGGTGCTGACGCTCGCCTTGCCATTTGCCGCGCGCCCATACTGCTCGCCCGGCCCCTGATAGACGGGATACTTCCTGCCGCCGGTGAATTTGACCTTCTGAGCGTCCATGTTGGGCACGGACATGAGGTCGCCGTGCGCAAGCTCCGGCGCTTCGGTCAGCTTCTCCCTCGCCTCCTCAATCGTCTTGGGCAGCGCATCGTAGCTCACATAGCGCAGATCGCGCTGCACCGTGCCGTAGGCATTTCCAAAGTTCCAGCCCTCAAGCTGGTTGGAG
>SFFH01000041.1 GCA_004557905.1 Clostridiales bacterium
GAACCTCTCTGTGGTGGTTGGTTTGTTGGTCCTTATCATCTTACCACATGGGTTCTCTTTTTCTATTCTTTTGTGTTACCTATGTATTGTACCTCAACAGAAGCGTTTTTTCCCGTTTTTTCGCGCCAAACCTCTTGACAATTTCACCCTTTAGTTCTATCATCATGATATCAAAACAATATCATCCCACTTCAGAAAGGAGTATTCCCATGGAAGCTTCCCGTTCCGTTTCTCAGGTTCCCCCGTCCAAAACCGCCCCGCATGCCGGCGGCATGCTGATGCTCTTTGTGCTCATATTGGCCACCCTGCTCTCCATCGTGGTCTTTGTCCTCGGCATTGTCTGCCTCGCCTCCTTGAGCGGCGTGCTGGGCACGCTGCTGCTCATCGCGGGCATTGTGGGCATGGTCGCCTTCCCGATCAGCTTTGCGGGCCTCAAGGTGCTCGCTCCGAATCAGGCGTACGTCTTCACGCTCTTTGGCCGGTATTACGGCACGCTCAGCCAGCCGGGCTTCTACTTTGTTCATCCCTTCTGCACCGCCAACGCGCCTGCGGTCATGAACGGCGAACCCACCGGCCCCGTGCAGAAGAAGAACCCGATCACCGGCCTGGAGAGCACCGTCTCCACGGGCAAGCCGAAGAAGATCAGCCTGAAGACCCGGACGCTCGACAACCGTACGCAGAAGGTCAACGACGCGATGGGCAACCCGATTGTCATCGGCACCGTCGTCATCTGGCGCGTTGCGGACCCCACCGCTGCGGTCTTCGCCGTGGAGAACTTTGAGGAATACCTCTCCAGCCAGTGCGATTCCACGATCCGCAACATCGCGCGCCTGTATCCCTATGACACCATGGAGTCGGATACGGATGAAAAGACGCTGCGCGGCTCCAGCAGCGAGGTCAGCGAGATCATGCAGCAGGAGCTTGCCTCCCGTGTGAAGGATGCGGGCATCGTCATCGAGGACGTGCGCATCACCACGCTGGCCTATTCCGATGAAATCGCCGCCGCAATGCTCCAGCGCCAGCAGGCGACCGCCATCATCGCCGCCCGGCAGAAGATCGTCGAGGGCGCGGTAGGCATGGTCAAGATGGCCATCGACCAGCTCGGCGAGGAGGAGGTCGTCGTGCTCGACGAGGAGCGCAAGGCCGCCATGGTCAGCAACCTGCTGGTCGTGCTGTGCGGCAGCAAGGACGCGCAGCCCATCGTCAACAGCGGCAGCATCTATTGACCTGTGGAGGCATCCCCGATGAACGAAGACGAGCTCATCACAAAGGAAGCGCAGCTTGCCGCACGCCTTGCGCGCGTGACCGAGCTGGAAACGCAGGTGCTCAAGAAGGAAAAGGCGCTCAAGGAGAAGGAAAAGGCGAAGAAGCAGGTGCTTCTCCGCCTTGCGCCTTCGCTCTGGGATGAGATTTCCGCCTGGGCCGAGGATGATTTTCGCTCCATCAACGCGCAGATCGAGTATCTGCTGACCGAAGCCGTCCGCAATCGCCGGAAAGGAAAGTAAACGTATGGCAGCCATCTTCTTTTTCTCGCTGCCCGCGCACGGGCATGTCAATCCCACCCTGCCGCTGGTGCGCGAGCTGACGTCGCGCGGCCACCGCGTGCTGTACTACGACGTCGAGGCCTTCCGGGAGAAGATCGAGGCGGCGGGCGCGCAATTCGTGCCCATCGACGCGTACATGCCGCCCGCGCCGGAGGACATCGACCGGCGCGCCGGCAAGGACTTCGCCTCGCTGATCGAAATGGCCGCGGACCTCACGCTTTCCCTTAATGAGCGGGTCGCACAGGACGTTGCCGAGCATCATCCCGCGTGCGTCGTCGGCGACTCCGTGTGCATCTGGGGCAAGCTGCTCGCCCGCAGGCACGGCCTGCCCTTCATCTGCTCGACGACCACCTTCGCCTTCAACGATCAGTCCGCCCGGCTCATGAAGAGGCAGCCCGGCGAGGTGCTCCGCATGCTGCTGGGCATGCCCCGCATGGCGCGCAAGCTCCGGCAGCTGCGCGAGCACGGCCACGATGCGCCGGACGTGATTTCTCTGATCGGCAACGACACAAAAACGCCCACCATCGTCTACACCTCGCGCCTGTTCCAGCCGATGTCGGAGACCTTCGGCGACAGCTATGCGTTTGTCGGCCCGTCGGTCATGCAGCGCTATCCCCGCCGTCCGCACGACAGGCCGCTGGTGTATGTCTCGCTGGGCACGGTGCTCAATAACGCGCCGGACTTCTACCGCAGCGCCCTGCAGGCGCTCTCCGGCATGGACTGCGATGCGATTCTCTCCATCGGCGACGCGGTCGATCCCGCGGCGCTGGGGCCGGTGCCCGGCAACGTGTGCATCTACCCGCGCGTCAATCAGCTCGAGGTGCTCGCCGGCGCGGACGTGTTTCTCACGCACTGCGGCATGAACTCCGTCTCCGAGAGTCTCCTTTGCGGTGTGCCGATGGTGCTCTTCCCGCAGCACGGCGAGGAGAACGCCGTCGCCATCCGCTGCGAGCAGCTTGGCGCGGGCCTGCGTCTGAAGCGCCCGTCCGCGTCCTGCATCCGCAGCGCGCTCGAGGCGGTGCTGGGGGACGATCGCTATCGCCGGGCCACCCAGACCGTCGCGGAGGACTTCGCCCGCTGCGGCGGCGCAGCCGAGGCGGCGGACTTTGTCGAGGCGCATTTCTGATCGAATGATTTGAACAATCACATCGATCCGCGCGAAGCGATGAAGGGGTCTGGGGACAATGTCCCCAGGCAGGTTTGGGCGGCAGCCCAACGTATCCCCCAAAGTAAAAGAAGTAGTTTCAGAGCAGGCTGCATAGCAGCCTACGATTGAAACGGGTTTGAATCGAAATGTATGAATTACAGCTCGAAACCAACCCGTCTCAATCGTAGGAGACTTCGTCTCCTGCTCCGAGACTACTTTTTTCTGGATTTATTGGAGTACGTTAGGGCTGCCGCCCTAAAACCTGCCTGAGGGATTTCATCCCTCAGACTCCCTTCCTCGCTTCGCGCGGTTTAAAGAGGCCTTACAGGTACTTCGTGATGCTCTCGTACACCTTTCCGTTCAGTCCGGTCATCTCCGTCGCCGCCGTCAGGGAATTGAGCACCGCCTCCTGCGTCGCCTCCGCGGCGGCGCGGAACGCGAATTCCAGCGTATGCTCGGTCAGCACCTGCTGCGCAATCACACGGTGCATGCCGCCGTGCGGCACGCGGTTCGCTGTCGTGAAGCCGATCATCACGTCGCCGCTGCCGTGGCCGAAGTAGGAGCCGTTGCGCGCCAGGCCCACGGCGCAGCGCTTGAGGATGCGGCGCAGCTGCCGGTCGGACACCGGCAGGTCCGTCGCCAGCACCATCATGATCGAGCCGCGGTCATTCGGCTCCTGCGCGGGCTGCGCATTACGCTTTTGAATGATCTCCCGGCCCAGTGGGCGCTCCATCACGTGCAGCTCCTCGAGCGTGCCGTGGTTGCTCTGCACCAGCACGCCCAGCGTGTACCGGCCGCCCGCGATCTCCAGCACCCTGGAGGCCGAGCCGATGCCGCCCTTGAGGCCGTGGCACACGGTGCCTGCGCCCGCGCCGACGCAGCCCTCCTCAAAGTCCTCGCTGGCCGTCTCAATCGCCTGCAGCACATGCCGTTCCTCCACCGGGCGGTCGGTGATCGCGTTGAGCGCCGCGTCGTTGCACTCGCCCACGACGGGGTTGATCGAGCACATCTCGACCCTGTCTTCCGCGCACCGCGCGGCCATGTAGCTAACCAGCGCGTCGTGCACCTTGCCCACGTTCAGCGTGTTGGTGAGCGCGATGGGCGTTTCCAGCGTGCCCAGCTCGTCGATCTGCACCAGACCCTGCGTCTTGCCAAAGCCGTTGAGCACGAACGACGCCGCCGTCAGCTTGTTTTTGAACATATTGTCCGCGCACGGCAGGATGACCGTCACGCCGGTGTGGTGGCGCTCGTCGTGGATCGTCGCGTGGCCGACGCGCACGCCCGGCACGTCCGTGATCTTGTTGCGTTCGCCATGCGGCAGGCTGCCCACCTGCACGCCGTAATCTGCAATTCTCATTATCCCTGTCCCTCCTGCTCGTCCGCCTGTGTCGCCCGGCGGATGATCTCCACGGCGTCCTGCGCCGCCTGCCGTTCGCTGTCCGTCAGGGTGTCAAGCGCCGCGGCGCTCTCCGCGTCCACGACGCGGTAAACCGTCTCGTCGCTAATCCGCTGCCGGGCGATGTACACCGGCGTGCAGTACATCTCGCCCAGCGTGGTGCACCGCGTCGCGGGATCATAGGTGACGGACACATGCGCCACCATGCCCGCCGTGTTCTCCGCCGTGCGCGAATCCGTCAGCAGGCTGCCCAGCGAATAGCACACGACCGTCTCGTGCGTCAGCCCGTCCGCGCGCGTCACCGTCAGGCGCTCGACGCCCTGCGGGACATTGGGGTGCGTGCCCAGAATCACGTCCGCACCCGCCTCGGCCAGCTGCACAGCCAGGCGCTTCACGTTCACCGGCGTATCCGTGATGTTCTTGGTGCCCCAGTGCGGCAGCACGATCACCACGTTCGCGCCGTCCGCGCGCGCCTGCCGGATGTCGCTGATCATCCGCTGCGTGTCCATCAGCGCCACGGCAGCGCGCTTGTCGCCGCCCGTCTTGCTGCTGCCCTCATCGCTCAGGCCATAGGTGTAGGCCAGCACCGCCACCTGGATGCCGCCGATACGCATCATCGTCGCGCCGCCGTCCTCGCCATCGGCGTTCACGCCGGCATATGCCAGGCCGCGCGCCGTCAGCGAGCGGGCGGTGAGCTCCAGTCCCTCGTAGCCCTTATCCAGCACGCGCTCCGTCGCCAGCGCGAGCAGGTCCACCCCGCATCCGCGCAGCGCGTCCAGGATCTCCGGCGCGGTGTTGTAATTGCCAAAGCCCTTGTCCTGCCCCGCTGTCGTCGTCTCCAACGTGGCAATGGCCAGATCAGCGCCGGAAAGCGTATCCCCCAGCCCCTCAAACACCGGCGCAAAGTCATAGTGCGCACCCGACTGCGCGCTTTCGCGCACCGTTTTTGGCGCGTAGATGGTACCGGCCGCCGCGATGGTCATCGTCGTGGGCATAGGCACAGGCGTCGCCGTCGGCTGCGCGGTCGGAGGCAGCGTGTCCTCGATCCAGACGATCGGTTCCTCTGCGGCGGGCGTGGGCGACTGCACAGGCGCCGGCGCGTCAAAGAGACCCTCCTGGGCCAGCATGCGCAGGAATTCGCCCGTGCGGGCATACAGCTCGTCGCCCGCAATCATGGAGAGAAAGCCGACGCAGCCGAGCACGACCAGCGCCGTCAGCAGCAGCATCGCCATCGAGCCCAGGGACATCCTGCGCCTTTTCTTTCCCGCCATCGCACTCACCTGCCCTTCCTCTTTCTCCACAGGCGAAAAAAATGCATCCCGGAAACCCGGGATGCACTTTCGTCGCTATGATTAGCCCTGAACCGGAGCGCCCACCGGGCAGTTCTCGGCGCAAGCGCCGCACTCGATGCAGGTATCGGCGTCGATCACGTACTTGCCGTCGCCCTCGCTGATCGCGTTGACCGGGCAGTTGCCGGCGCAGACGCCGCAGGAGATGCAATCATCGTTAATAACGTATGCCATAACAGTATACCTCCAAATTGTTTGTGGTTTTGTGGATGAATTTATTCTATCACGACGACGCATGAATTGCAAGACGTTTTGTCAATTTCCATCGATTTTCGCCCCGAACCATGCGGTCTATTCTGTTATGCAGTGCAAACAGGCTGGATTACAGCAGATCCTCGACGACGCTCTCCTCCACGATCTGCAGCACGTCGGCTTCGACGACCGGCGCGCTCTCCTGCTGCATCTGCTTCCCCTCAGCGGGCGCCTCCTGCGCGGCAGGCCTTGCGTTCGGCGTCTTTCCCGGCTTTTCGCCGCGCCTGGGGAATCGCTCCGGACGCTCGCCCTTCTCCGCACGCTCCGGATTTTCGCCATGCTCCGCGCGCTTGCCCTTGGGGGGGCGCTCACCGCGCTCCGGGCGGTCTCCCTTCTCGCGGCGCTCCGGGTGTTCTCCCCTGTCCGCCTTCTCGCGGCGTTCCGGGCGCTCGCCCCGCTCGGGCCTGTCGCTCCGCTCCGCCTTTTCCCGGCGCTCCGGTTTTTCGCCGCGCTCGCCCTGCGGTGCAGCAGGCGTCTCGGGCCGCTGGCAGTCGTCGATGGGATACTCGCGCAGCTCAAACGCGTCGCCCACGGCGATGCGCACGCGCACGGTCTCCTCCAGCACGTTGATCGCGTTGATCGTGCCCACGCCATCCGGCGTGATGATCTCGCGGCCCACGCGCGGCATGCGCTTGCGGGTCGCCTCGTACTGGTCCTGCTCGTACTTGAGGCAGCACATCAGCCTGTCGCACAGGCCGGAAATCTTCGTGGGGTTGAGCGAGAGGCTCTGCTCCTTCGCCATCTTGATGGACACGGGCGTGAAATCACCCAGGAACGTGCGGCAGCAGATGGGCCGGCCGCAGGGGCCGATGCCGCCGAGCATCTTCGCCTCGTCGCGCACGCCGATCTGGCGCAGCTCGATGCGGGTCTTGAAGATGCTGGCCAGGTTCTTGACCAGCATGCGGAAGTCGACGCGGCCGTTCGCCGTGAAGTAGAAGATGATCTTCGAGTGGTCAAAGGCGTACTCGACGTCCACCAGCTTCATCTCCAGCTTGTGCTCGGCGATGCGCTCGAGGGCGATGTCAAACGCCTCCTTCTCGTATTCCTCGTTGCGCTTCTGGATGAGCATGTCCTGCTCGGTCGCGATGCGCAGAATGGGCTTGAGCGGCGCGTTGATGTGCTCGTCCGGCACCTCGATGATGCCGGACATGCACTCGCCCAGCTCCACGCCGCGGGCGGTCTCGGTCACAACGTGCATGCCGTTGTGCAGATCCAGCCCCGCCGGATCAAAGTCATACAGCTTGCTGGCGCGCTTGAAGCGCACCCTGATTACCATGGCCATTGGGTATATTCCTCCGATATTTTGAGCAGTACCGACTCGAACGCCGAGGCGAACGCCACGTTGCTCGCCATCATCATGCGCGCTTTCGTGACGCAGGCGGCGAGCTGCAGCCCGCCCGCGAGCGGCACCGTGCGCGCATAGGCCACCGCCTCGCGCGCATAGCCGCTCTCCTCGAGCGATCCCCTGCCCGCCTGGGCCAGCAGGATATCCCGCACGGCCGTCTCAAGCAGGTCCATCACCATCTTCTGGCGTTCCTTGTCGTCCTTGTAAAGATTGACTGTGGGCAGCACATCGCCGGGGCGATGCACGGAAAACACGTCGCCCGTGACGCATCCCTCCGCCATGCGCGCGCGGCGTCTGGCGTCAAGGGGCGACTGGCCCAGCGCGATGAGCCGCTTTTCGCACGCTTGCTCGCTGAGCGGGTGGAAGCGGATCACGCGGCAGCGGGAGACGATCGTGGGCAGCAGCGCGCCGGGCTGGTCGGTGATCAGAAAGAACACCGTGTCCTGCGGCGGCTCCTCGAGCGTCTTGAGCAGGCAGTTCTGCGCGGCGGGCGTCATCTTCTCCGCACTGGGGAAGATCAGCACCTTCGTCGTGTCCTCAAAGGATCGGGTCGCCACCTGATCCAGCACCTCGCGCATGACGCCCACGCCGATCGTCTGCTTGCCCTTTTCCGGCACGATCGTATGCAGATCGGGATGCGTGTCGCTCACAACGCGCCTGCACGGCCCGCATACGCCGCAGGGGCGCTTTCCCGCCCCGCGGCACATCGCCGCCATGGCGCACAGGCGCGCGACGGATTTCTTGCCCGTCCCGCGCGGCCCGCACAGCAGATACGCGTGCACAAACGTGTGATTCGCGAAATCCGCGTGCAGCTGCGCAATATGCGCGGACTGCCCGCTGAAATCCTCAAACGAAAGCATGGCTTACACCTTCACGAACTGGGAAACCTCCAGCACGAAGATCGTCGCGCCGCCGACGGTCACGCGGATGGGATACGGCACATAGACGCCGCCCGCCGCGCTGGAGCCCATGGGTGTCGCGGACGCGGTGATCTGCTCGCGGCTCTTGCAGATCTTCTCGATGATCGCCAGCGCTTCATCCAGCTTTTCGTCCTCCACGCCGCTGATGAGCGTGGTGTTGCCCGCGCGCAGGAAGCCGCCGGTGGTCGCCAGCTTCGTCACGCCAAAGCCCTTATCCATCAGTGCGGAGACGACGCGGCCCGCGTCCTCGTCCTGCACAATCGCAATCACAAGCTTCATACCATCTATTTCCTCCATTCGTCTGTCGCTTTCGCGCATGGAAGTGCCGCTGCGCCCTACCGGCGCAGATGGGCCTTGTAGATATTATACAGGAAGCCCGTGAAAAAAGCTAGTGTTTCGCAAAACTGGAAAGCACGCGGCAGAATCGCTCTGCCGCGTGCCCGTGATGCGGTTTACACTGATCTATGATGAAAACATGCCTTTTGTGCTCTTATCGAGTCGGACATGATTCCCACGTCAGGTATCGCTTCGCTCCCTGACTGCCTTTCTTCTGATCGCTTCGCGATGGAGTGCGTTGGGCTGCCGCCCAAACCCGCTTGGGGATTTCATCCCCAAACCCCTTCTTCGCTTCGCGCGGCTTGAAGCAATTTGGGTTCAGATCGCCCGCGTCGCATGCCTCAGCCACGCGCGCTCATCCTCGTCCGCCATCAGCGGCTCGAGCTTCTCCAGCACGAACGCGTGATACGCGTTGAGCCACCCGCGCTGCCGCGCAGTCATCTGCTCCGGAATCACCGCGTCCAGATCGATCGGCGCGCAGGTGATTGCCTCAAAGCCCATGAACTGGCCGTACTCGTTCATCTCCAGCTTTTTGCACACCAGCTCGTTTTCGATACGGATGCCGTGGCTGCCCTCGATGTAGATGCCCGGCTCGTCGGTCGTCACCATGCCCGCCTCCATCACCGTGTCCTCGTTGCGGGTCGGGGACTTGTACCAGCGGAAGGCGTTGGGTCCCTCGTGCACGCTGAGCAGATAGCCCACGCCGTGGCCGGTGCCGCAGCGGTAGTCGATGCCCAGGTCCCACATCGGGCCGCGCGCCAGGATGTCCAGGCCGATGCCCGTGACGCCGTGCAGGAACTTCGCGTTCTGCAGGTTCATCATGCCGCAGAGCACGGCGGTGAAGTGCTCCTTCTGCTCCCTGTCCACCTCGCCCATGGCGAACGTGCGGGTGATGTCCGTGGTGCCCTCCAGGTACTGCGCGCCGGAGTCGATGAGCAGCAGGTCCTTCGCCTCGATCGTCGCGCTGGATTCCTCCGTCGCCTTGTAGTGCATCATCGCGGCGTTCTCGCGGTACGCGCAGATCGTATCAAAGCTTGTGGAGATGAAGTGCTCCTGCTCCTGGCGCAGCGCAAGCAGCCTGTCCGTCACACTCAGCTCGTCCATGGGCACCTTGCCCGCGTTCTGCTTGAGCCAGTACATCAGGCGCGTCACGGCCAGGCCGTCCTTGACATGGGCAGCGCGCAGGTTGTCAAGCTCCACGTCGTTCTTGATCGCCTTGAGGCGGAACGCAGGGTTCTCGTGCTGGATGATGTTCGTGTCCGCGAGCGCCGCGCACAGGCTCGCCGTCATCTTCCTGCCGTCGACCATCACGCTCGTGCCCGGCTCGATGGCCTCCAGCGCCGCCGTGATCTCGCCGTACTCGCGCAGGTACACACCCTCGGAGAAGAGCGCCTCGCGCACGGATTCGCTCACCTTCTGCGTGTCCACGAACCAGATCGCGTCCTCCCTGCCGATGAGCAGGTAGCTCATCACCACCGGGGTGCAGTGCACGTCGCTGCCGCGCACGTTGAGCGTCCAGGCGATGTCGTCCAGCACGTTCACCACGTGCATGTCCGCGCCGGCTTTGGCCATCACCTCGCGGATGGCGGCGAGCTTTGCGCTCACGCTCATGCCGGTATACTTCTCCTCGAGCAGGTACACCGGGTCCGTGGGCATCACCGGGCGGTCCGTCCACAACGTCTCAAACCAGTCGCCGGTGTCGCGCAGCGCGATCTCGCGGCCGGCGAGCATGTCGCTCATGTCGGCGGCGAAGTGCGAGCTGATGACGGAGAAATCCACGCCGCAGCTCTCGCCCGCCTTGGCCAGGCTGCAGACATACTGCTCCACGGTCGGCACGCCCGCGGTGCCCGAGCGCATGAGCGTGATGCCGGTGCCGGCGATCTGGCGCTCCGCCTGGATGAAGTAGCGGCCGTCGGTGAAGAGCGCGGCCTCCTCGCGGCCCACGACCAGCGTGCCGGCGGAGCCGGTGAAGCCGCTGAGCCACTGACGGGTCTTGAAGTAGTCGGCCAGGTATTCGGAAGCGTGGGAATCGGCCGTCGGCACGATGACCACAGCCATGTTTTCCTCATCCATACGCGCACGGAATGCGCGGAGTCTATCGACAATCTGCATACAGCAATCTCCTTTTTGATCTGATCCTATCCATTATAGCGCACTCGCGCCCGCTTCTCAATCCCCCGCCGTATTTTTCCGTGGACAAATCCGCGCCGGTCATCTACAATAGAAGCATCTGTCAGAAGCATCTGTCCAGCAAGGAGTTTCGCCTATGAACACCCGTCATGCCCGCATGATCCTTGCCATCGTGCGCGAGGGCAGCTTCACCGCCGCCGCCAAGGCGCTGTGCATCACTCAGCCCACGCTCTCCCAGACCGTCCGCCAGATTGAGACGCAGCTGGGCGAGCCCATCTTCGTGCGCGGCAAAACGCCCGCCGTGCTCACGCCTGCCGGCGCGCTGTATGTGGAGGCTGCCCGGCGGATCGTGCAGACCGAGACGCAGCTGTCCGAGGCCATCAGCCTGCTGCGCGGTCACGCCGTGGGCACGCTGCGCGTCGGCCTGATGCGCCACCGCAGTGAGGAGCTGCTGCCGCAGGTGCTGGGCGACTTTCTCTCCAGCTATCCGGATGTGCGTCTGGAGGTGCGGGAGGACGACGTCGCCCAGCTGGAGCAGATGCTGCTGCGTGGCGAGCTGGATATGGCACTGCTCACCTGTGACAAGCCGCATCCGCGCCTCGAGTACCGCCAGATTGCCTCAGAGGAGGTCGTGCTGATCGCCGGAAAGCAGACCGCGCTGGCCCGCCGCATCTCCTCCGGCGCCACCATCGGCCTGCGCGAGGCGGCGCAGGAGCGCTTCATCCTGCCGACGGGCGACCACACGCACCGCAGGGCTATTGACGACCTGCTCGCCCGCTGCGCGGTGCACCCTCCTGTCTGCATGTGCTGCGACAACGTCGGCACCGCCATGCGCGCCTGCGCAGCCGCCAATCTGGTCATGCTCTGCCCGTTCATCTCTCTGCTGTGCGACAGCGGCATGATGCAGAAGCTCTCCCACTATCACCTGGGCACGGACGCGGTTCTTCCGCCGTTTTACATAGCCTACGCGAAGGACCAGCCGCTCGCGCCGTACGCCGAGTCGCTCTACACCATGCTCAGCAACCGCTTCCGCGCGATGACCGCGTACCGCATCTGACCGCCGGCAGGCAGGCCGTCCCCGCCGTACGATGTGCTGCGCATTTCCTGCAGGCAAAAAATACCATCCCCTTTATTTCGCGATTCCGGTTCTAAATCGGATAGATGTATCTTATCCTGAAATGTATTTTTCGTCGCTTTCAGGATATCATGAGGGTACATTTCATTCGCGGAGGGGATCACGATGATCGTTTCCTACAAGACGATCGGACAGAATATCCGTGCGGCACGCAAGGCTGCCGGCCTCACACAGGAGCAGATTGCGGAGCAGCTCAGGATGTCCCAGCTGCACTTTGGCCGTCTGGAGCGCGGCGAGCGTCCCGCCTCTCTGGAGCAGATTGCGCTGATCGCGCAGACGCTGCGCGTGCCGCTTGCCTCGCTGCTCAACGGCTGCGTCATGGAGGAGGACTTTGCCAGCGAGCCGGACGACAGCGCGCAGGCTCTGGGCAAGTCCGTGGCCCAGTTGGCCAGCGGCTGCTCCGCCAGGTCGCGCAGGCTGATGCACACGCTGTGCCAGGCCGTGGCCTCCAGCGAAAAGCTGCCCGGCGGCGAATGATGAGATCATGAGATATGGAAACGCCATGCGGCGGGTTTTTCCCGGGCATGGCGTTGTTTCGTTTTTGTATGGTTTTTCTTGAGGATCAGTATCCCAGCCTGCGATAATAATTCAGGAAATTGCGGCCCGCGATGTCCTCCACAGCCTCCTCGCTGTAGCCGCGCCTGCGCAGCTCCGCAAGGATCGCCGGGATATCCGCCGGGCTCTGGCAGTCCACCGGCGCATACTCGATGCCGTCAAAGTCGCTGCCGAAGCCCACGTTCTTCGCGGCGCCCAGCTGGCACATGTGATCGATGTGGTCGGCAATGTCCTTCACGCCGGCCTTTCCGTCCTCGCGCAGGAAGCGCGGATAGAAGTTCACGCCGATCCAGCCGCCGCGGCTGGCCATCGCGCGGATCTGCTCGTCGGTCAGGTTGCGGAAGTGCGGGCAGAGCTTCGCCGCGCAGGAGTGTGAGGCCATCGGCGGCTGGCTGTGCTTATCGATCAGGTCCCAGAAGCCCGCCTCGTTCAGGTGGCTGGTGTCCGCCGCCATGCGGAGGCTGGCCATTTCCTTCAGGATTGCCCAGCCCTGCGGCTTGATGCCGTTCTTCGTGCCGCCCTTGGCCGGATAGCCGATCTCGTTTTCGTTGTTCCAGGTCAGCGCCGCCATGCGGATGCCGCGCGCATGGAATTCGCGCACGCGCTCCACGCTGCCCTCAAAGATTTCGCCGCCCTCCACGGACAGCAGAATCTTCACCTTGCCCGTCTCGGCCTCCAGCGGGGAATCCACCTTCTCCCAGCCCTCCGTCTCCGTCAGGTGCTCGAAGGCGGCGTACTCCGCCATCGCCTTGTCATACGGGTGATCGCTCATGCCCTTGCTACCGGCAAAGAGCGTGCAGGTCTGCAGGCTCATGCCGCCGCGCTTCATGTTCTCCATCGTCACGCAGGGCGTCTGCTCCGGCTGGAGCGCCCGCATGTACAGCGTGTCGCAATGTGTATCGCAGATGATCATCGTCTTTTCCTCCTCTTATGAATCTCGCTTTTTAAGCCTTCATCGCTGATCGTTCAGCTTTGTCTCAAGCCGGATATACCGATGAAATCGGCCCTCCTCATTTGCCCTGCAGAGAATCTCTCCAAATACCCGGTTTGTCTTCGGATCAATTCCAACCTTTTCCATTTCGGCATAGAAACCTTCAAGCATCTCCTTGGAAAACTCTCCCCATCCTTTTGCGTCGATTACTGTGCACAGAGCCAGATGCGCAGGACGCTCAAAGACCTCTTTTGAAACTGGCAGTTGAAGATATGCCGCGTATTCTTTTTCAATCGAATAATACCAGAGCAACTGCTCCGTCTTTTCTCCTACAGATGCGCCGCGGTTCTCAACCTCTAGCGCACCCCGGACAAACGGATGCCCCTGACTCCAGCTTCTAAAGCAATTCGCGTCTTCCGCAGAAATCGAATAGGCCATCCCTTCGCTTCTGCCCATCGGCAGCCACAGCGTATCGGGCAAGAATTCAAACCAGTATCTTCCGCAATTCAAAGCCGCCGTCTTCAGTTCTTTGACCTGACCGTGTAAAAAACGGGACAACTGCTGCTTCTTTGCGATTTCTTCCTCCAACTGAAGACAGCGGGTTTCATACATATGGATTCTGTCTTTCAGACTTGCTTCCTGCAGAATCTGTCGACTCTCCCGGATGCTGAATCCCAGATTGCGCATACCGATCATGTTGAGAAGATCCCAGAAAGCCCTTGTGCTGCACTCGCCATAACCGTTCTGTTGGTCTTTATCCAGTACAACCATGCCGCTTTTTTCATAAAAGCGAATCGTCTCCCGGGAAATACTCAGAAACCGGCATACTTCACTAATCTTCAATTTATTCCCTCTCTTTCCCGTTGTTAATACCCGGAGGTTCCCTACCGATTTCAAAGCTGAGTATACCATTCTTTATTGTTTATTTCAAGAATAAACCCGCAAAATCTATTCATATTGCACATATCAAATTCATCTTGACTTGGTACAATCTTCCACCCTTAGAATATTCTCAGAACAGAGTCTTCAAAAAAGGAGGAAATATCATGAAAAAAAGAATGCTTACTCTGTTTGTTCTTTTGCTTCTGCTGGCTTTCAGCACCGCCTGTGCTGAAAGCGCCCGCTTTACTGCCGGCACCTTCACCGGTTCGGCAGTCGGTTTCCACGGCGAACTGTTGGTCGAGGTCGAGGTATCCGATCAGGAGATTCTTAAGGTAACTGTCGGTGAAAACAACGAAACCTACCATGTAGGCGAAGCAGCCTTCCCCATTCTGGAAAAGAGCATCGTTGAAAACCAAAGCCTTGCTGATGTTATCACCGGCGCTACGATTACCAGCCGCGCTGTGACCAATGCCGTCATCGACGCGCTCAAAAAGGCAAATGCTTCTGACGACACCCTCAAGTCCCTCAAAGTCGCTGAGATCGCTCAAACGGTTTATACGGACACCGAAACCGATATCGTTATCGTCGGCGCTGGCATTGCCTGCATGGTCGCCGCCATGCAGGCAAAGGAGGTCACCGACAACGTCATTCTTCTCGAAAAGAACACCCTTGTCGGCGGATCCGGCAGACTTTCCGCCGGTGGCATGATGCTTGTCGGTGCTGAAGAATTTACTGACAGCGTCTATACGGCCGAAGATGTGCATCGCTGGTTCTCCGTGCAGGCCGGTCCTGTGACAAATGATCCGGTCTTCTACGAAGTGATGAATCGTAGTAAGGACATGCTTTCCTACATCAAGGAAAACGGATATACGGTTACGGATGTCGCCAAATGCCAGAGCAAGCTGGCTCCGATTTTCCGCAACGTCAATACCGACCATTACGGCATGGGTCTGAGCGACACGCTGGAATCCGCCGTTGCTAAGAAGAATATCGACCTGCGCTGCAACACGACCGTCACCGCGCTCTTACAGAATGAAAACGGCGTTGTGGAAGGCGTGGTTGCAAACAATGCTGCTGGTTCCTATACCATCCGCGCCAAAAAGGTCATCCTCGCGACCGGCGGCTTCTCTCACAACAAAGAAATGCTCAATGAGTATGCTCCCTTCTGGAATGGCGCGTTCATCATCGCGGCCAGCGGCGCAGACGGCGATGGCCATCAGATGGGCCTGCAGGCTGGCGGTCACATTGTCGGCAACGGCGCCATGCAGATTTATGTCACCAATTATGATCCCTCTCTAATCGGCAACATGCCGGGCAATATCCCGCTCTTTGTCGGCACCGACGGCAATCAGATCTGCGCCAGCGATGAGTATTATGGCACGATCGCCCCGAAAATTCAGGCACTTGATGACAAGACCGCTTACGCCATCTTCAGCTCCGACAACACCTACTATCAGTTTGACTACTACGGAACCGGCAGAGCAATGAAGGTTTCCGATATGGATACCCTCGTTGAAGAAGGCCGCCTTGTCAAGGCCGATACACTTGAAGAACTGGCTGTCAAGATTGGCATCGATCCTGCTGCACTTCAGCGCTCTGTCAATGAACACAACTGGTTCTACGATCTACAGATCAATGACGCATGGGGAACGGCTGCGGCAAAGCTCCAGCCTATCAAGACAGGCCCCTACTACGCTGGCCGTCAGGTCGCCTGCGTAATGGGTACCATCCCCGGCCTTGAAATCAACACCGCCATGCAGGTGGTCAACGCTAACGGTCAGCCGATTGAAAACCTCTATGCCGCCGGTGAACTAGTCTTCGGCAATATCTTCAACCGCCAGTATCCGATGGCCGGAACGGGCATTGGCATTGCGATGAGCACTGGCTATCTTGCTGGCCAGAACGCTGCCAATGCGCTGAACTGATCCTTTTTTCTCCAATAAGCATAGGGGATTGTTTCCTTTTCAGGAAGCAATCCCCTTTATGCTTGTCTTTGATTTACTTCTCGACGGGTTTAATGACGTCCTTGAAGCCCATGTACGGACGCAGGGCCTCGGGGATGCGCACGGAGCCGTCGGCGTTGAGGTTGTTCTCCAGCAGCGCGATCAGCATGCGGGGCGGGGCCACGCAGGTGTTGTTGAGCGTGTGCGCGAAGTACTTGCGGCCGTCCTCGCCCTTGACGCGGATGCCGAGGCGGCGGGCCTGCGCATCGCCCAGCGTGGAGCAGGAGCCGACCTCGAAGTACTTCTTCTGGCGCGGGCTCCAGGCCTCGACGTCGCAGGACTTGACCTTCAGGTCAGCCAGGTCGCCGGAGCAGCACTCCAGCGTGCGGACCGGCACGTCCAGGCTGCGGAAGAAGTCGACCGTGTTCTGCCAGAGGCGGTTGTACCACATCATGGAATCCTCCGGCTTGCAGACGACGATCATCTCCTGCTTCTCGAACTGATGGATGCGGTACACGCCGCGCTCCTCGATGCCGTGCGCGCCGACCTCCTTGCGGAAGCAGGGGGAGTAGCTGGTCAGCGTCTGCGGCAGCTGATCCTCGGTGAGGATGGTGTCGATGAACTTGCCGATCATGGAGTGCTCAGAGGTGCCGATCAGGTACAGATCCTCGCCCTCGATCTTGTACATCATGTTCTCCATCTCCGCGAAGGACATGACGCCGGTGACGACGTTGGAGCGGATCATGTACGGCGGGATGCAGTAGGTAAAGCCGCGGTCGATCATGAAGTCGCGCGCATAGGACAGGCACGCGCTGTGCAGACGGGCCACGTCGCCGGTCAGGTAATAGAAGCCGTTGCCGGAGGTCTTGCGGGCGGAATCAATGTCGATGCCGGCGAGCTTCTCCATGATATCCACATGGTACGGGATCTCAAAGTCCGGTACGAACGGCTCGCCGAAGCGCTCGATCTCCACGTTCTCGCTGTCGTCCTTGCCGATGGGCACGCTGTCGTCGATGATCTGCGGGATCACCTGCATGCGCTTCTTGATCTCCTCGGCGTACTCCTCCTCCAGCTTTTCAAGGCGCTCAAGCTCGTCCGCCAGCTCGGCCACCTTCGCCTTGGTCGCCTCGGCCTCCTCCTTCTTGCCCTGCTTCATCAGGCCGCCGATCTCCTTGGAGAGCACCTTGCGCTGGTTGCGCAGGGCGTCGGCCTGCTGCATGGCGTCGCGGTTCTTGCGGTCCAGGTCGATGACCTCGTCCACCAGATACAGCTTGTGATTCTGGAACTTCTTCTTCATATTCTCGCGCACGACGTCCGGCGTCTTGCGGAGCATGTTGATATCCAGCATGTTCAAATCTTCCTTTCCAAATCGGCCTTCACCGAAAAATTCTCTGCACTGTCGGATTATAGCCCAAATGCCTGCTTTTTGCAACCCGTTTTTCCTTTTCCTTCCTGACAACCTCGCTTCCGGCGCGTTTTTCCGCCGCAAAAATTGACAATCCCCCCTGCATCATGTACAATAGAGCAATCCTGATAAAGCATGACAAAAGCGGACACCCTATGCCGGAAGGGCAGGTGATCCGCTGTGAAGGACGAAAGGCCGGATTCGGCCGGGGAGGCAGATATGGGCGCTTCGAAAAATGTGGAATCCGCGCGCCGGGAGACAGACGGCGTGATCTATTTTGACCGCGGCATCCTGGAGGGCCGGGACGGACGGCGCTATCAGCGCTACGCCATTCAGACCCACTTCGTTCAGCCGAACGAGGACCAGGCGGAGCTCGTGCGCCGCTATGTGCTGCCGCTGTTCAAGGAGGGCGACTGCCTCTCCTTCACCGCGAAGGTGATGGGCATGTGCACCGGCAACGTGCGCACGCTCGAGGACACGCACCCCGGCTTCTGGGCTCGCCTGCTCTCACCGTTCGCCGGCCACAATTCCACCGGCATCGGCATGCACCAGCCCTACAAGATGCAGCTGACCATCGAGATCTGCGGTCTGCCGCGCGTGCTGCTGGCCGCTGCGGTGTCCGCCGTCACCCGCCCCTTCGGCGTGCGCGGTCTGTTCTACAAGATCTGCGGCCACGGCGTCGCGGGCATCGACGGCTTCTATCCGGATTCCTCCTTCGAGCAGTATCACACCATGGGCGTGATCAATCCGGAGCATCCGGTGGAGCTGTGCGACGCGCTCTACGCCGCCACCGGCGTGCCCGTCGTCGTCATGGATGCCAACGACTTTGACCAGAACCAGCTGGGCAAGGGCACGGATTTCCCGCTCACCGACGATCAGATTCAGGACGCCATGCGGGACAATCCCTCCGGTCAGGGCGACGAGCTCACGCCGTTCATCCTGATCCGCCCGCTGAACTGACGAAGGGGAGACGCCGGGGCGGCGTGAAGACGTGATACAGGGGCAGGCGGCTTCTGCCCGCCATCCAAGCCTTCCCCTTTGGGGAAGGTGGCAATCCGAAGGATTGACGGATGAGGTCCCCCGCTGCCGTTCTCTTCTTCGTGCTTTCTATTGGAGCTTTGCGTACGGGCGGCCTTCAGCCGCCCGTTTTATGATCAACAAGGATGGTTCGCATGAACGAAACCTTTGCCCTCAGGGGCCTTTTCATCGACACGCCCGAAATCGGCGCGGTGCGCAACCGGCAGGGCTTTCTCGTCTGCGAGGACGGGAAGGTCGCCGGCGTCTTTGGCGCGCTGCCCGAGCGCTTTTCCGGCATCCCCGTCACCGACTGCAGCGATAGGCTGGTCATCCCCGGCATGAGCGACCTGCACCTGCACGCCCCGCAGTACAGCTACTGCGGCACGGCGATGGATCTGCAGCTGATCGACTGGCTGGAGCGCTACACCTATCCCGAGGAAGCGCGCTTTGCCAGCCTCGAGCATGCCCGGGCGTATTACGAGGTCTTCACGCATGATCTGCTGCACACTGCCACCACCCGCGCGGCGATCTTCGCCACCCTGCACGCGGACGCGACGCTGGAACTCATGCGCCAGCTGGATCAGTCCGGTCTGGGCGCGTTCGTCGGCAAGCTGAGCATGGACCGCAACTGCCCGGAGGATTACTCCGAGCACACGCCCGAAAACGGCGAGCTGGAGACCCGCCGCTGGCTGGAGGCCTGCAGGGACGCGGGCTTTGCGCGCGTGCACCCGATCCTCACCCCGCGCTTCACGCCCAGCGTGTCCGACGCATACATGGAAAGGCTCGGTCGTCTGGCGCGGGCATACGGCGTGCCCATGCAGAGCCACCTGTCCGAGAGCGTATCAGAGATCGAATGGGTCAAGGCCCTCTGCCCGGACGCGGGGACGTATGCCGACACCTACGCGCGCTACGGCCTCTTCGGCGGCGACTGCCCGACGATCATGGCGCACTGCATCTACTGCCCGGAGGAGGAGGACCGCATGATGAAGGACGGCCACGTCTTCATCGCGCACTGCCCCACCAGCAACGAGAACGTCATCGCGGGCATCGCACCCGCCGCGCGCTACCTGCGCCAGGGCTACGAGATCGGCCTGGGCAGCGACGTCGCCGGCGGCCACACGCTCGATCTGTTCGCCGTCATGGCCGCCGCCGTGCAGGTGAGCAAGCTGCGCTGGTGCTGCGTCGACCCCGGCGAAAAGCCGCTCACCCTGCCCGAGGCGCTGTACATGGCCACCGCGGGCGGCGGCCGGTTCTTTGGCAAAGTCGGCCTGTTCGAGCCGGGCTATGCCTTTGACGCGGTGGTCATCGATGACAGCGCCAACCGGAACCTGCGCGCCTTCTCTCCCATGGAGCGCATCGAGCGCTGCGCGTATCTGGGCGGCGCGAGGGTTGCCGCCAAGTTTGTGGACGGGCGGAAGGTTCTGTAATCGTCTGCCGTCCCCATTCCCATGATCCATACAGGAGGCCTCATGAAGCAGGAGGAAAAGAACCGGCGGAGCCGGTCGCATATTCTGGAGCACGCCTTTGCGGAATTCGCCCAGCAGGGCTATTTGGGCGCGTCGGTGAACGCCATCTGCGCCGCCGGAAGCATCTCCAAGGGCCTGCTGTACCACTATTACGCGGACAAGGACGCGCTGTACCTGGCCTGCGTGGAGCGCTGCTTTCGGGACCTGACCGACGCGCTGTCTGCCGAGCTGCACGCGCAGACCGTCACGCCGGACCAGTATTTTGACGCCCGCCTTCGCTATTTTGCCGAGCACCCGCTGCACCAGCGCCTGTTCTGCGACGCGGTGGTCAATCCGCCGCCGCACCTGCGGGCCGAGCTTTCCGCCTGCCGCGCCCCGTTTGACGCGCTGAACGAGACGCTGCTCACCGCCATCCTTCAAAAGGAAACGCTGGCCGAGGGCCTCAGCATCCGGGACGCCATCCGTCAGCTGCGGATTCTTGAGGATTGCGTGAGCACATCTCTGAAAAACGCGGAGCAGGGGGAGCGGCAGGCGGAGCAGCACAACCGGCTGTGCCGCCAGACCTTCCACACCATGCTCTACGGGCTGATCGCCCGGACATAAGCTTTTCGCACTGCGACCGCCGCAGTGCTTTTTTATTGCCCAAAATTGCCCTCCGGCATCAGGAAGCAGGAAGGACAGAGCCCTGAAGTGGAGCCGCCTGCATCGCGCCGGTTTTGACTGCGCGCCAAATTCGCCATATGGATATTGATCACCCGGTCTGTTTATGCTATACTCTCCAAATACAGACCATCAGGTCTATGATTGTATGTGAAAGAAGGAACCGCAAAATGTCCGCAAAGGCCGCAAATTCCCAATCCATCCTCTCCGACATGCAGCCGTCGAGGGCCATCGTCAAGCTCGCCATCCCGGCGACGCTGGCGCTGCTGGCCAAGGCGGTTTACAATCTGGTGGACACCGCCTACATCGGCATGCTGAACTCCGACATCGCACTGACGGCGGTGGGCGTCACCGTGCCGCTGCTGCTGATCATGGTGTCCATCGAGAACATCTTCGCCGCCGGCGCGGCGGTGCTGGCCGGCCGCCAGCTGGGCGCCAAGGACACAGGCGGCGCCAGCCGCACGGTCACCACCGTCATCGGTATTTCCATGATCATCGGCGTCGCGCTGTGCGTGGGCGGCATCGCGTTCATCGATCCGCTGATGCGCGCCTTCGGCGCCTCGGAGGCGTCGCTGCCGCTGGCGAAGGACTACGCCTTCTGGATGTTCATCGCGGCGCTGGCCAACCTGCCCGCGCAGAGCATGAACTGCGCCGCCCGCGCGGAGTCCTCCGTGAAGATTTCCTCCATCGCCGTGATCACCGGCGCGGCGCTGAACATCCTGCTCGATCCGATCTTCATGTTCGACTGGGGCCTCAATCTAGGCGTGGCCGGCGCCTCCATGGCGACCACCGTGTCCCAGTTCGTCACCTTCTTCATTCTGGTCGGGTTCTACATCAGTGGGCGCTCCGTCATCAAGATCAGGCTGGGGGCTTTCCGCCCCAGCTGGCGCTTTATCAAGGATGTCGCCATGATCGGCATCCCCACGGCGGTCATCCAGATCTGCCTGTCCGTCGCCGCCTCGCTGACCAACATCGCCGCTGCCTCCCTGCCCCAGTCCGATGAGATCATCGCCGCCTACGGCGTGGTGCAGCGCCTGATCCTCATCGGCTGCTATGTGATCATGGGCTTCATGCAGGGCTATCAGCCGGTGGCGTCCTATGCCTTCGGCGCGCGCAACGAGGAGCGCTTCCACCAGTCGGTGCGCTTCGCGCTGAAGGGCGCCCTGCTGCTGACCGTGCTGGTGGAGGCCGTCTACATTCTGCTGGCCCGGCCGCTCATTCTGCTGTTCAACAGCAATCCCGTGATTGTGGACTATGGCCGCTGGCTGCTGACCTCCCAGATGGCGCTCTACCCCGCCTTCGGCCTGTGCTACATGATGACCATCACCTATCAGACCATCGGCGAATCCCGATACGGCCTGTTCCTCTCCGTCATCCGTCAGGGCCTGTTCTACGTCCCGTTCATCCTGATCCTGCCCAGGCTGTTCGGCATCGGCGGCATCTATGCCTCCCAGCCCGCCGCCGACGTGCTGACCATTCTGGTCTGCGTCTTCTCCGTGCCGGCCATGAAGTGCATCGCATCGAAGAACATGCAGGATTCTCCGACTGAATAAATTGGCAGCATGATTCGTGAAAAAAACATCATTTTGCCACAAATGTGCGCTATGATGCAGACAGAGACCGCTGCACATGGACAGCGGCCAAGCGAAATGGAGGTTGATCCTATGAAGAATCAGAAGCTGCTTGCGCTCGTCATGGCGCTCGTGCTGGCGCTCACCGTCGCTGCGGCGGGCATGGCCGAGACCCTGACCGGCGAAGCCGAGGGCTTTGGCGGCCCGATCAAGGCGGAAGTGACCGTCGAGAACGGGGCCATCACCGCCCTCACCCTGACCGGCGAGGCTGAGACCCCGGCCATCGGCGGCGTTGCGCTGGAGACCCTGACCGAGGCCATCAAGGCCGCAGGCACCATCGAGGGCGTGGACGGCGTGACCGGCGCGACCTGGACCAGCAACGGCGCGTTTGCCGCGATCAAGAACGCCCTGGGCATTGAGGAAGCCGCTGAGGAGGCGGCCGTGGAGGCCGTGACGGCCAGCGGCCTCAAGCACGGCGTCGGTGTGGTCGGCACCCCGCGCCTGGGCCCGGGCAAGGATGCCAATGAGGTTCCGGTGTACTCCTTCAACGAGGTCATTGCTTACGCCATCGTGGACAGCGACAACCGCATCGTCGATCTCGAGGTGGACATCGTAGAGGTCATCACCCCGAACCATGACGAGTCCAACGAGGGCGACAACTTCATGGCCGGCTGGCCGGGCCAGAGCTACAACAGCGACGCCGACGGCGACGGCGTGGTGGACGGCCTGCTGGAGGAGACCGAGGACATCTTCACCACCGAGACCCTGTCCTGGCTGAGCAAGCGCCAGAAGGGCTCCGGCTACAAGATGAACTCCGGCACCTGGGAGCAGGAGATGGACATCTTCGAGAACTTCTTCAAGGGCAAGACCGTCGAGGAGATCGAGGCCTGGAACGCGAAGTTCTGCTCCGATCTGAACGGCCGCCCGCTGACCGCCGCCTCCACCAAGGATGCGGACGTGGCGAAGTTCTCCGCGCTCACCGATGAGGAGAAGACCGTCAACGACGCGATCTCCGGCGCGACCATGTCCCTGACCGACCCGCACGGCGACATCATCGCCGCCATCCGCAAGGCCGTGGCCAACGCCGTCCCGATGCGCGACGTGAAGAGCATCGCGAAGATCGGTCTGGGCGTCAACGTGATGCCGCGCCTCGGCCCGGGCAAGGACGACCAGGATGTGCCGTGCTACAGCCTGAACACCGCCGTCGCCGCGGTCTGCTATGACGCGGACGGCAAGGTGGTCGACATGTTTGCGGACGTGCTCGAGGTCATCACCCCGAACCACGACGGCGCGGACGACAACGCCTTCACCGGCTGGCCGGGCCAGAGCTACAACGCGGACGTCGACGCGGACGGCAAGGTGGACGAGGTCTGGACGCAGACCGAGGAAACCTTCCTTGAGCAGATTGCCGCGTTCAAGACCAAGCGTGAGCTGGGCAGCAAGTACAAGATGAACTCCGACACCTGGGTGGGCGAGATGACCGCCTATGAGGGCGCGATGATCGGCAAGACCACCGAGGAGATCTCCGCCTGGGTGGCGGCCTGCTTCTCCGACGTGAACGGCCGCGCGCTGCACGGCACCTCCACCAAGGAGGCGGACATCGCCAAGTACGAGACCATGACCGACGCGCAGAAGGCTGAGATGGACGCCATCTCCACCGCCACCATGGCGCTGCGCGACCCGCACGGCGACATCCTGACCGCCATCGAGCAGGCGGACGCCGCCGCGAAGGCCGTCGATATCACCGTCGAGTAAATAATGCGCAAAGAGGAGCTGTCTCTTTTGAGGAGGCAGCTCCTTTTTCATAGGATAAGATGCGCGGACAAAGGTGCTTTAGGGGGATTAAGGGCACGAAGGACCTCATCCGCCCTTCGGGCACCTTCCCCAGAGGGGAAGGCTGGTTTACTGCGCAGCTGCTTGACAGTCTTGCAAGGACGCAAGGCCGAAGCCCAGCGTCCTTTCCGTATTGAAGAAGACTCAATAGAGAATCAGGAGGAGGTAAGTTAATCGTCGAAGGAGAAAGGTTTGATCTGACGAACCACGTCGAGGATGGTGCCGTCGCGCGCCTCGAGCACGGCGACGACCTTGTCCTCAAACTGCACCGGATCGGGGCGGCCGACCATGGAATACGCCTTTTCCTTCAAGCTCTCGATGGTGACGTGCGGGATGCCCGCGTCGTCGAGGCACTTGATCAGGTCCGGGCGCAGCGGGTTGACCGCGATGCCGTAATCGGTGACCAGCACGTCCACGCAGTCGCCCGGGGTGGTGACGGTCACGACGTTCTCGCAGACGGTCGCCATGCGGCCGCGCACCAGCGGGGTGACGATGATGCAGACCTTGGAGCCCGCCGCGGTGTCCGGGTGTCCGCCCGGCGCGCCGCGCAGCACGCCGTCCGAGCCGGTCAGCACGTTGACGTTGAAGCCGGTATCGATCTCCAGCGCTGCCAGCACGACGAAGTCCAGCTTGTTGACGAACGCGCCCTTGTTCGCCGGGTTGGCGTACTGGCTGGCGCTCATCTCAAAGTGGTTCGGGGTCTGGTTGATGGAATTGACGGCGTCCAGGTCGAAGTCCTGCACGTCGATGACCTTGCCGATCTTGCCCTTCTTGAGCAGCTCGACCATCGGCTTGCAGATGCCGCCGATCGCCCAGCCCATTTTGATGCCGCGCTCATCCATGTACTTTTCCAGGAAGAGGTTGGCCGCCAGGCTCGGGCCGCCGACGCCGGTCTGGAAGGAGAAGCCGTCCTTAAAGTACGGCGTGGAGGCGATGACCTTCGCCACGTTCTCCGCCATCATCAGGTCGCGCGGGTTCTGGGAGATGCGCGCGGCGGCGGAGGCGATCTTCTTCGGGTTGCCGATGGAATCGACGACGACGACCGCGTCCACGTCGATCGCCTCGACGGAGGCCGGCATGTTCGGGAAGTCCACCAGGCAGTCAGTGATGACGACCACGTGATCGGCGTACTTCGCGTCGGTCATGGCGTAGCCCATGGAGCCGCAGTTGCTCTTGCCGCCGATGCCGCGGCTGTTGCCCACGCAGTCCGAGGTCGGCGCGCCGACAAACGCGATGTCGATGTGCACCTCGCCCGCCTCGATGGCGCGCGGGCGGCCGCCGTGGCTGCGGATGATCGCGGTGGTCTTCAGCTTGCCCTCGGACACCACCTGGCCCATGCGGCCGCGGATGCCGGAGGTCTGAATGCCGATGACCTTGCCCTCTTCGATGTAGTCGGCGATCAGGTCGTGCGCCGCGCCCAGGGAGGAAGCCGCGATGGTCAGGTCCTTGAGGCCCAGCTCCTCGATGGCGGCCTTCATGACCATGTTGACCACATAGTCGCCCTCGCGCAGGTGATGGTGGAAGGAGAAGGTCATGCCGTCCCTGGCGCCGCACTGGCGAAGCGCATCCGCGATGGAATCCACGATCTTGCTCTCCTGCGGGGCCTCATAGCGGCGGGTCTTCGGCGCGGCCTTCTGGATGTACTTGCCATCCATGTAGTTCTTGCCCTGATAGACTTCCTTGCCATTTTCAAGCAGGAAATCCGGGATTTCGCGTCCTACTGCATTTTTCATACCAGATCCCCCTCATACATGCCGCAGGCCTTGGCCAGCCTCAGCGTTCTCTCCGCGCCCGGAATGAAGGCGACGTCGACCATCTTGCCGTTGACCGTGAACACGCCGATGCCGGCAGCCGCGGCCTCGCGGAAGGCGCTGACCATCGCCTCGGCCTGAAGGACCTCCTTCTCGGTCGGCGCGAAGATCTCGTGCACCAGGCGAATCTGTTTCGGGTTGATCAGGCTCTTGCCGTCAAAGCCCATTGCCTTGTTCTGGCGAACCTCGGCCTCAAAGCCCTCGTTGTCATCCAGGTCGGTAAACACGGTGTCAAAGCATTGGATGCCCGCCGCGCGCGCGGCGATGAGCATCTGGCCGCGGGCGACCATCATGTCGATGCCGGAGGGATCAAACTTGGTCTGCATGCACTTGCGGAAGTCGCCGCCGGAGATGGCCACGCCGAACATGCGCTCGGAGGCGGCGCAGATTTCGTAGGCGTTGAGGATGCCCTTGGGGCTCTCCAGCGCGGCCATGAGCAGCGTGCGGCCCTCCTCCACGCCGAATTCTCGCTCGGCAGCCAGGACATGCGCTTCAACGGTCTTCACGTCCTGCGCGCTTTCGCACTTGGCGATGCGGATGCCGTCCGCGCCGCCGGCGACGCACACACGGATATCCTCCTGCCAGTGCGGGGTGTCCAGGCCGTTGATGCGCACGATGACCTCGGTGTCGCCGTAATCAATCGTCGTCAGCGCATGATACAGGGAAAAGCGGGCGGCGTCCTTCTGGTTCTCGGCAACAGCGTCCTCGAGGTCCAGCATGATGGAGTCGCAGCCGTAGATGTACGCATCCTTGATGAGGCCCGGCTTCTGCGCGTTCATGAACATCATGGTGCGGCGCAGGCGGAAGCGCTCCGGCTTCGGTCTCTTGATCACTTGATGACACCTCCCCACGGAATGCCCGCCGCGCTCTTGTCGCAGCTGCGGAAGACAGCGCACTCCACGCGCGCCTTGAGCGTGCAGTCCAGCGCGCCCTTGTCCACCACCGTCACGCGGCCCTCGGTCACGCCCAGGCGGCCAAGGGTTTCCAGCACGGTCGCCTTGATCTGGCGGCCATACTGATTCATGACACTGGAGGAAATATCCAGCTCGATGCCGTTTGTGCCCGGCTCGACGGTGACCATCGCGTCGCTCGATTCGAGCGTGCCGGCCACGGCGTTCTTTTCAATCTGCATATTGTTCCCTGCCTTTGTTATGAAGTCTCTGTGCAAAGCATCAACCTCGGACCGGGAGGCCGGAGGATGAACAGCATTTCTTCAGCGATGCAGGCCGCTTTCTCATGCAAGCAGGTGCACCACGAAGCTCAGAATGGAGGGGAAAACCAGCACCACGGTCACCAGCCGCAGCACCTGCAGGACGCACAGCTTGGCGCTGTTTACGCCCAGATCGGCGCTGATGAGCGCCATATCGCTCGCCCCCGCAGGCGTGGCGGCGAGCAAGCCCTCCGTATGGTCAAAGCAGCCCGTCTTCCACAGCAGCGTGCCCACGCCGAAGCAGACGATCATGTAGGCGGTCACCAGGATGACGACCGGCACGCCGAGGTGCATCAGCGTCCGGATCTGCTCGGCGCCGATGCACGCGCCGACATACGCGCCGGAGAGCAGCTGCGCGCACTTCCTGAGGAAGCGCGGCATCTGCGCCTTGCCGGGGAACGCGCAGGCGAACACGATGCTGCCCAGCGTCGCAAAGCCCATCGTACCGGAGGGCATGGGAGAAATCTTGCCGATCAGGCCGCATACCGCGGCGACGGCAAAGGTGAGCGCGACATATGGAATCTGAAAGCTCTTTTTGGATTTCTTTTTGACCGCTTCCGTCTTTTCCCCGCCCCCGCCGGCCACCAGCCGGATCAGCAGCGGAAACACACCGATGCCCAGCACAAGGCGGATGAACTGCATGGTCACCACAATGGAGGGGTCCGCGCCCATGTCGGCGGCGATCATCGGGATATCGCTGATGCCGCCGGGCACGCAGCACATCAGGGCCGTCATCAGGTCCATCGTGCCGGTTGCGTAGATGAGCAGGCCCGCGGCAATATTGACCACCAGCAGACACGGGATCAGGATCAGCGCAGGCCTGAGCACCGTCTTCATTTCTCTGACGTCGTCCCGCGTGATGCCCGCGCCGATGAACGCGCCCGCGATGATCTGCGCGATGGTCTTCGCCGGAGAGGGCATGTAGCTCTGCTGCGTCAGCACGCCCAGCAGACAGCTGCCGATGACCGCGCCGACCATCATGCCGCCGGGCAGATGGATTCTGTCCAGCAGACAGCCGACCGCCAGCGCGCAAAGGATCGTCAGCAGGAGCTGTGCTCCATGCCCCATAGCAATCACCCCGGATTCTTTACGGTTTCTGAACGGTCCGGATTCACCAGTGCGCCTGCCTCCCGGCAGGCGCACCGGCTTATCCATGAAGAAGCGAATCGTCTCGCCGATTCGGTGAATCAGGCCTTCTTTTTCTTCTTGCTGATCAGCGGCATGACGATCGGGCTAACGAGCAGCACGATGCACACGATGATCAGGACGAAGGCGATCGGATGCTGCACCGGGCTGAACATCGCAAAGATGTTCGCCTTGCTCATCAGGTAGCCGCGGGAGAAGTTCTGCTCGCACATGTTGCCCAGCACCAGGCCCAGAACGATGGCGGCGCTGTTGAGGTGGCAGGCGCGAACGATCAGGCCCAGCACGCCGGCCAGCACCATGATCTGCACGCTGGTGGCGGACATCTGGTCGCCGTAGGTGCCGATGAGCGCCAGCATGAGGATGATCGGTCCGAGGTAGGAATACGGAATGGCCAGGATCTGCGCGAACACCTTCGCGATGCCCATGGCGACGATGACCATCAGGATGTTGGTGACGATCATGGTCATGAAGGTCGCGGACAGATAGGTCGGCTGGTTGGTCAGCAGCAGCGGTCCAAGCTGGACGCCCTTGAGCGTCAGCGCGGACATCATGACCGCAGCGGCGTTGCCGCCCGGGATGCCCAGGGAGAGCAGCGGCACCATCGCGCCGCCGGTCGCGGCGTTGTTGGAGGCCTCAGAGGCGGCGATGCCGTCGATGATGCCCGTGCCGAACTTCTCCGGATGCTTGGAAAGCTTCGTCTCCATCGTGTAGCACATGAAGGACGCGATGGTCGCGCCGGCGCCCGGCAGGATGCCGACCACGGTGCCGACCACGGAGCAGCGCAGCATCGTCCACTTGATGCTCCAGATCTCCTTGAGGCTCGGCATCTTGGTGTTCACCTTGCCGCCGGTGATGCCGTCCTCCGCGGAAATGCGCTTCTTCTTCGGATCAGTCTGCTTGAAGACCTCGGTCACCGCGAACAGACCGATGAGCACCGGAATCATGTCGATGCCGGCCAGCAGGTTGCGGCTGCCGAAGGTCAGGCGCTGCACGGCGTACATCTTGTCCTGGCCCACGCAGGCAAGCAGCAGGCCCAGCAGGCCGGAGATGATGCAGGTGAGGATGTGGTCGCTGTCAAGGCACGTCAGGATGGACAGTCCCATGAAGGTCACGGCGAACAGGTCGCTCGGGCCGAAGGACAGCGCAGCCTTGGTCAGCGGCTGGGACAGCAGGAACATGGCGACGGCGGAGATGAGGCCGCCGATGGCGGAGGCCAGCAGCGCCACGCCCAGGGCCTTGCCCGCCTCGCCGCGCTGCGCCATCGGATAGCCGTCAAACGTGGTCGGCGCGGAGGAGGGAACGCCCGGAATCTTGAAGAGGATTGCGGTGATCGAGCCGCCGGTGATGGACGAGCAGTAGATCGCCGTCAGGAAGACGATGGCCGGAATCGGCTCCATCGTGTAGGTAAAGGTCAGGCCCAGCGCAACGGCCATGGTCGCGGAGACGCCCGGGAGGGCGCCGAAGATCGTGCCCAGGACGATGGCCAGCAGGACCATCAGGAACATGCCGGGATTGAAGACAGCCGCCAAACCGGAGGCAAGAAGTTCACCCATACTCATAATACAGCCGCCTCCTTACTTAAAAGATGCTCTTGACCGCGCCGATGACGGACTCCATCCACAGCGCGAAGTTGCGCAGGAAGCCGATCGTGCCGCGCGGCAGGTTGACGCTGAGCATGCCATTGAAGATAATGTACAGCACCAGCGTGATGCAGACGGAGGCGATCGCCAGCCTCGGGAGCTTCTTCTCGCCCAGCAGCATGCCGTAGAAGAAGAGCACAAGGGCGGAGGTCACCATGAAGCCCAGCGTCTCCAGCAGCAGGGAGGCCACCACCATGATGACGATGCCGCGGAAGATCTTGCCCTTGAGAAACTCCGGAATGCTCTTGACAAACGCGGAGATGGAAAACTCGGGATTGCCCTTGTTCTTGCGGATAATCTGAATGATGTTGATGATCAGGCAGATCTCCAGCAGAATGATGATCGTCTTGGGCCACACATCCGGCTGAAGGACGAAGGGGTTCTTGGCCACCTTCGCGGGGACCGCCGCCTCCAGCACATGCGTGAAGTATGTGAAGCCAAGGAAGATGAAGAGCAGAATGTTGATAATCAGTTCAAACACAGTGCCGCAACTCCTTTGTCATTTAGGAAAGAGGGAGAAAATCCCCCTCTTTCCCTGTCAGTTTTCGTAAAGAATCCGTGAAGCTTGCGCTTACTTCAGATCCTCGTAATCCTTGACGAGCGTGCCCTGCTCGACCATGTAGTCGTGCAGATCCTTGTACTCGCTCTGGCAGAACGCGACGGTCTCCTCGCCCGGAGCCGGGATCGGACGCTCGTCATACGCAGCGTTGTGGGTGAATTCCTTCCAGGTCTCGGTCTGCTTCGCCTGCTCGATGGCGGCAACCAGCGTGTCGATGGCCTCCTGCGGGGTGCCCTTCTTGGCGAAGATGCCGCGCCACGGACCCATGACGGAGTCGATGCCGTTCTCCACGGAGCACTGCATATCCGGAGCGATGCTCATGCGGTTCTCGCACAGCGCCAGGATCGGCACGATATCGCCGGACTCGATCAGGCCCGCGATGTCGTCCCAGCCGCAGACGTACAGGTCGCAGTGGCCGCCCACGAGCGCGGAGTTCGCGTCGGCGCCGGAGGAGTACGGGATCTCCATCAGGTCAAGGCCTTCGGTCGCCTGCGCCAGGGAAGCGCCGTCCACGCCGGTGGCGGTCAGCATCGCGACGGAAACCTCGAACGGATGCTCGGCGATGTACGCCTGGAGCTCAGCCCAGTTGGTGACGCCGAACTTGTCCATGGAGATCTTGGAGGCGACGATGGCGTTGATGGAGTGAACCAGAACGTCCACGCACTCGAACTCGGTCTTGAAATCCATGGAGGTGTTGCCGAGCATGTCCTGGATGTACAGGGACTGGGTGCCCAGCATGAAGGTGTAGCCGTCGGCCGGCTGCTTGTAGGTGTGCTCCACGCCGTTGACGCCGGAGCCGCCTTCCACGTTCACAACCTCAACCGGAACGCCGAGGATGTCCTGCAGCAGGGACGCCATCGGGCGCAGGGTGGAGTCAGCGCCGCCGCCGACGCCCCACGGGCAGACGAGGTCAATCTTGCGCTCGAACTTGAATTCGGCGCTGGCGCACGCGGCCACAGCCACGAGCATCACGACTGCGAGGACGAGAGATACGATCTTCTTCATGGTGTAAAACCTCCTTTTATTTCCCAAGCCGATTTCTCATCGGCTTAAGCTGCGAAACAAACCGGCATGCTGCCGGCGGCATCACCGACAACGCTATGTGAATCATGAAGCTCTGTGCCCGAGAACGATACTGTACGAAAAGATTTACATTACAAAAAGATTTTGCGAAAACAGACCCCTTTGCGGCGGCCGTCTTCTTGCGCTTTTGTTGAATCCATGATAATATAAAATTATTCATAATGCAAATACCGATTTGTGTATGTTCGACATAACAGCACGCTTATGGTTTTGCATTCTTGTATACCAGTGCAGAGGATCGAACGACCGGGAGGCGATTTTTCCATGAACATGAAGCACATTCAGTATGTGTTGACCGTCCTTCGCGAGGGCTCCATCACCTCCGCCAGCAAGAAGCTCTACGTCTCCCAGCCCGCCCTCTCCCAGACGATCAAGCAGATTGAGCAGGATCTGGGCGCGACCATCTTTGACCGCAGCACGGACCCCATCTCCCTGACCTACGCCGGCCACAAGTACGTGGACGCCGCCGAGCAGATGCTGGACATCGAGCGGAATCTGCGCGCGCAGCTCGCCGAGATGACTACCGAAATCCACGGCCGCATCCGCGTGGGCATCTCGGTGCAGCGGGGATTGCAGCTTCTGCCGCTGGTCATCCCGGAATTCACGCGCCGGTATCCCTATGTCACGGTGGAGCTGGTGGAGCACGGCAGCGACACGCTCGAGCGGATGACCGCCGAGGGCCAGTGTGACATCGCGCTGATCGCCACCAGCGAAAAGCCCAACAAACTGCAGTACGTCCTGATCGAGAACGAGCAGGTCGTGCTCATGGCCGCGCGCTCCACAGACCTGGCGCACCGCTTTGAGGACGGCACGCCGATTGAGATCACCGAGGCGCAGCACGAGAAGTTCGTCTCCATGCGTCCCGGCCACAGCGTGCGCCTGGTGCAGGATGCGCTCTTTGAGCACCATCACATCAGCCCGTCCATCCTGCTGGAGACCAGCAACATGGAGGCCGGCAAGCATGTGGCCGCCCGCTCCAACGCGGTCATGCTCATCCCGCACGTCTACGTCATGAACTCGCTGGACCTGCACTACCGCGTACAGTGCCATCCCATCCTCAACAGCGATTCTGAGCGCCACTTCTACCTGTGCTACCGCAAGGGGCTGTACCTGCCCCGGTACATGGAGGACTTTGCGCGCATCGTCTGCGACAAGCTGAACGTGCCGCTCAACCTGCCGGCGCAGAAATGAATTTTTTGCCTTCTGATCATCAAAACGACGCTGCGCAAAACGCAGCGTCGCTTTCTTTGATCCGGGAAAACCGTTAGGGCTGCCGCCCTAAAACCTGCCTGGGGACGCAGTCCCCAGACCCCTTCTTCGCTTCGCGGTGATTGCCTGCTGCTGATCATGTCATGAAATGCGCCAGCAGCGTCAGCGCCAGCAGGTCGGCGCAGCCGCCCGGGCTGATGCGCGCGCGGATGAACGCCTCGTCCCAGCGCGCAAGCCGCTCGCGGACGGCCTCCATCCTTGCGCCGATCGTGCCGTCCGCAATCGCCGCGGCGATGCCTTCATCCATCTCCGCCGCCGCACGGCGCAGCCCCTCGGCCGCCTCCTCGCCGCCGCGGCGCACGGCGTTGGTGTCCTGCGTGCAGGCCATCAGCGCGACGAGCGCGCACAAGCCCGCGTCGTTGAGGGAAAGCCCCGCGTCAAGCGCCGCGCACAGCCTGGGCAGCCCCGCCTCCCGCACGGAGACAAAGCCGCCCGCCGCCTCCGCACGTACGCCGCCCACGCGGCTTTTTTTATAGATTTTCTCGCCGAACGTGCGCGCCTCCTCGCGGCCGATGCGCGCCAGCTCCTCCTGCATCCGCGCGCGGGTCATGTCCGCGCAGCGCGCCAGCGCCGCGGCCGGGTCGCTCCCCTCGCCGTCATAGCCCATGCCCAGCGCCGCCGCATAGATGCCCAGCGAGAAGATCGCGCCCTTGTGCGTGTTCACGCCGTGCGTCGCGCGCTTCATCGCGTCCTCCGCCAGCAGGCCCGGCGTGCGCAGCGCGTCAAAGCAGGCCTGCGCGTCCCCGCCGCGGCAAGCCAGTCCCGTTCGCGCACAGGCTTCAAAATACGTCCGGAGCGCGCAGGCGCTGTCGATGAACGTGAACACGTCCATGTCCTCGTGTGCGCCCGCGTTCGCCCGGTCGACCAGCCCCGGCTTGGGCGTGACAGCCGCCTCGCACAGCAGCGCGCGCTGCGCCTGCTCGCCCACGCGCGCGGCATAGGCGTCCGCAAAGTGCGCGTCGATGATCGCATGCGTCCTGTCAAACAGCGCCGCCACCGAATGCGCGCGGCTCCGGGCGCAGACCGGCGCGTCCTGTCCGCACAGCAGGCATTTGCGCGGCGGAAGGCCGAGCTGCGTGCGCGCGATCTTTTCGCCGTCCGCCGCGATGACGTCGATGTCCAGCAGCCGGCCCATGGCGCAGCCGTCCTCCAGCGCGCACAGCCTGCGCTTGATCTCCTTCGCGTCGCCCTGCACGGCGAACACGGCCTCCGGACCGGTCTTCTCGTGGATGGCCGCGTGAAAGAGCACCGCGTGGGCCGCCAGCACCGCCTGAATCTGCGCCTCGCCCCATGCAAACGCGCGCTCGATGGCGGGCGTGGTCTTCACCGGGCCCGCGACATTCATCGTCAGGCAGACCAGCGCCGCGCCGGGATAGCGCGAAAGCAGCGTCCTCTGCATGACAAAGCGCGCCTCCCGCGCCTGCATCATGTCCGCAACCGTCACGTCGATCTGTGCCATAGGCGTTCTCCTCCGCATGTCAGTTTGCCTGTCCCGTGTTTGCCTGTCCATTGTAGCAGAATCCCGCCGGGCGCGCAAGGCGGGCTTTTCCGATGCCGCGGATAACCAAAATTCAATACGCGCCGCGCGCACTTTCATGCTATAATGGAAAGTAATGATTTGTAACCGTCAGGAGGCACCATGAGCGAATACTTTGCCAGCGAAATTTCCCCCCGCAACAAGCGCGCGCAGGCGCAGATGGACGCGCTGCTGCGCGCCGAGGGCATCATGCGCGACAGAAACCTTTCCTACTCCGCCGGCATCTTCTCGGATGACGGCGAGATGCTCGCCACCGGCTCCATCTTTGAAAACACGCTGCGCTGCATGGCCGTCTCCTCCGCGCACCGCGGCGAGGGCCTCATGGCCGACATCGTGGCGCATCTGGTGCAGGTGCAGATGGAGCGCGGCAACACGCACCTGTTCCTGTACACCAAGTGCGACAGCGCGAAGTTCTTTGCCCCGTGCGGCTTTTACGAGATCGCGCGCGTGGACGGCCGTCTCGTGTTCATGGAGAACCGCCGCGACGGCTTTGACCGCTACCTGCGCCAGCTCGCCGCGCAGCTGCCCGAGGGCAGCCTCGATACGCCCGGCGCGGCGCTGGTCATGAACTGCAACCCGTTCACCAACGGCCACGCGTATCTGCTGGAGCGGGCGGCCGGGGAAAACGCGCGCGTGGTGCTGTTTGTGCTCAGCGAGGACAGGAGCCTCGTGCCCTTTGCCGACCGTCTGGCGATGGTGCAGGCCGCGGCTGCAAAATACCCCAACGTGACCGTCGTCTCCTCCGGCAGCTACATGATCTCCTCAGCGACCTTCCCGTCGTACTTCCTCAAGGACGACGAGCTCGTCACCCGCACGCACGCGCAGCTCGACGCGACGCTGTTCACCCGTATCGCAAGCGCGCTGAACCTCGCCTGCCGCTACGTCGGCGACGAGCCGTTCTCCGCCGCGACGCGCACATATAATGAAGCGCTCGGCGCCGTACTGCCCCCCAGCGGCATCGCCCTGCACGTCATCCCCCGCAGGGAGGAGGGCGGCGCGCCCATCAGCGCGTCCCATGTGCGCCAGCTCATCCACGACGGCAGGATGGAGGACATCCGCCCGTTCGTGCCCGAGACCACCTACGCCTACCTGACCGGGCCGCAGGGCGCCGCCGCCGTCGCGCGCATTCGAGCCAGCCAGGACGTCATCCACCACTGACCGTCTTGACAGGCGTGCAAAAGCATGATATCGTTGTTCCCGCTTCATCTTTTATTCTGATTCTGTTCCGATTGTCTGAGGTTTGATCATGTCACTCTTTACCCTGATCGCATTCGCCTTCCTGTGCGCGGCGCTGTACTATCTGTGCCCGGACCGCTTTAAGTGGATGCTCCTGCTGCTGGCAAGCTATGCGTATTACGCCTATTGCGGCGCAAACGCGCTGCCCTTCATCCTGCTGACGACGCTGTCCACCTGGGCGGGCGCGCTTTGTATCGGCCGCATCGGCGAGCAGAGCAAGGCTGTGCTCAAGGCCCGCAGGGCCGAGCTGGACTCCGCAGGCAAAAAGGTGCTCAAGGCGCAGGCCAAACGCCGCCAGCGCGCGGTCTTTTTTGCCGTGCTGCTGCTCAACTTCGGCGTGCTCGCGCTGCTCAAGTACACCTCGCCGCTGCTCACGGCCATGGGCCGTCCGGCGCTTAACCTGCTGCTGCCGCTGGGCATCTCGTTTTACACGTTCCAGTCGATGGGCTACCTGATCGACGTGTACAACGGCAAATACGCGCCGCAGCGGAACCCGGCGAAGTTTGCGCTGTTCATCTCCTTCTTCCCGCAGCTGATTCAGGGCCCGATTGCGCGCTTTGACCAGCTCGCTGCCCAGCTGGAGACACCACACCGCTTCGACATTGCCAACATCGAGCGCGGCGCGCTGCTCATGCTCTGGGGCTTCTTCAAAAAGAAGGTCATCGCAGACCGCGCGCTCCCGCTGGTCAGTGCGGTGTTCGGCCGGCAGGAGGCCTACGGCGGCGCGGTGATCGTCGTGGCCGTGCTGTTTTACTCGCTGCAGCAGTACTGCGACTTCTCCGGCGGCATCGACCTGGTCACCGGCATCGCGGAGCTGTTCGGCATCCGCCTGGCGCCCAACTTCAGGCGTCCCTATTTCTCCGTCTCCCTGGGCGACTTCTGGCGCAGGTGGCACATCTCGCTGGGCGCGTGGATGCGCGACTACGTCTTCTATCCCTTCGCACTGACCCGGCCCATGACGAAGCTCTCCAGGGCGGCCAAGGCGCGCCTGGGCGCGGACGTCTCCCGCGCGCTGCCCGCGGCGCTGGGCAACATTCTGGTCTTCCTGCTGGTGGGTATCTGGCACGGCGCGAGCATGAACTACGTCCTCTGGGGCTTGTACAACGGCCTCATCCTTGCCGCCAGCGCGCTGCTTGACCCGCTGTACAGGCGCGCAAACGAGCGGCTCGGCGAACGCATCACCGCCTCTCGCGGCTTCCATGTGCTGCGCGTCCTGCGCACGTTTTTGATCGTCAACATCGGCTGGTACTTTGACCGCGCACTGCGCGCCGGCGACGCCTTTGCGATGCTGGGCAAGACGCTTTGCTCCCCGGCGCTCGCGCAGCTGTCGGACGGCACGCTGCTCACCCTCGGCCTTGCGCCCGCCGACTTCGCCGTGCTCGCCGCCGCCACGCTGATCCTCTTTGCGGTCTCCGTGCTGCAGGAGCGGGGCGTGCGCATCCGCGACGCGGTGCTGTCCCTGCCGGTCGTCCCGCGCGTCGCGCTGCTGTATGCGTTCATGTACTTTGTTCTGGCCAGCTTCGTGGGCGTGGGCGCCGCGGGCGCGGGCTTCATGTACGCGGTTTTCTGACGGAGGCTTGCTGTGAAAAGACATCCGAATCTTCGAGGCCTGATCAAACTCAGCCTCTTTGCGCTGGGCTTTATGCTCCTGATCCTCTTTGCCGACACACACCTCATCCAGACGGACACCATCGCCCGCATGACCCTGCACGAGATGCAGGAGCGCGAGGATATCGAGCTGGCCTTCGTCGGCTCCTCCATCGTGCGCGACCACTTCAACGCGCCGCGCATCACGGAGAAAACCGGACTGAATGCCTTCTGCGCCACCGTGCCGACGGCCTCCATGCCCGCGTCCATCGCGCTGACGCGCGAATTATACCGTACAAACAGCCCCGAGTGGATCGTCATGGTGACCGAGCCATACAATTTCCACACGGTGCGCGAGGTGCCGGAGGCGTATTACCGGCTGACGCCCTTCCTGTCCGATCCGTCCAACATTCTGGATTACTACCTGCGCACCTGCCGGGAGGACGGCTACTACATCGACCGCCTGCTTTTGTTCCGCATGTACGGCGCGCAGAGCCTGTCCGACGTCGCCAAGACCATCGGCCTGCGCTACGCGCCGGAAAAGACCTTCGCGCGACTTGAAAAGGACATGGACCCCACCCTTTCCTATCAGGGCAGCGGCTTCCTGCGGCACGAAACCGACGAGCGCGCGGACGAGCTGATCCGCACCGTGCAGCGCGAGTACACCGGCTACACCTACGAGCTGTTTGACGGCTCCAAGGAGCAGCTTCGCCTGTACAAGCAGCTGTGCGAGGAGAACGGCTCGAACCTCATGGTCGTCATCTTCCCGAACCTGACGGCGCACGCGCTGGCCGAGCCGGGCTTTCTTGACTACAACGACGCGCTCATGGCCTTCTGCGAGGAGCTGGGCGTGCCGTGCTTCAACTTCTCCTTCGCCCGGCCCGAGCTGATGCCCAATCTGGACGGCTACTTCTTTGACCTGTACCACATGGTCGGCGAAGGCGCGGATATCCTGAGCGACGCGTTCTGCCGGGTGTTCTCCGCCTACACCGCCGGGGAGGACGTCAGCCCCCTGTTCTACGCCAACCGCTGGGAATACCTCGATTCCCTCACCTTCACCCCCAACGTCTGGCTGACCGCCTTTGATCCGGACGGCGAGTGGAACCCGGCGCTGGAGCAGGACGAGGCGCGCGTGCGGGCGCTGGCTGAAACGCAGGATGTGTATCTGGCGGACTGCAACCATTACGTCGTCTACGCGCCGGAATACCGGTTTGTGCTCAGAAACGCCGACGGCAGCGAGACGCTGCTGCAGGATTACGGCGTGGACACGCTGTATGCCTGCGCGCCGGGCTCGCTCTCCGGCCAGACGCTGCGCGTCTACGCCAGGCTTCGGGATTACCCGGAAAACGGCGAGGTGTGGTATGAGCTGACAATCGAATAATCTTCCCTTGATTGCAGGGGAATCCTCCTGTATAATAGAGGCTGCGGATGGATGTCCGCAGCCTGTTTCTGTATAAAAAGCATTTTGGAGTGCTGATGATGAAATACCTGATTCTGGATCATCTGGAGGCAACGGCCGCGCGCCTGCCACACAAGACCGCCTTCGCCGACGAAGGCAGCGCGGTCACCTTTGCCGAGCTGGTTCGCCTGTCCCGCGCCGTGGGCTCCGCGCTTTGCGCGCGCGTGTCCCCGCGCACGACCGTCGGCTTTTACATGGACAAGTCCGTGCAGACCGTCGCGGGCTTCTTCGGCGCGGTGTACGCCGGCTGCGCGTATTCGCAGCTGAACCTGCGCCACCCCGCCGCGCGCATCCGCGCGATCCTGGAGACCCTCGCCTCCCCGGTGGTGGTGACCGACCGCGCGCACGAGGATGCGCTGCGCGACATGGAGGTGCCGGGCGACATCCTCATCCTCGAGGATCTGCTCGAAAGCGCGATTGACGAGGCCGCGCTGTCTCGCGTGCGCGCGCAGATGCTGGACATCGACCCGCTCTACGTCAACTTCACCTCCGGCTCCACCGGCACGCCCAAGGGGGTGATCATCTGCCACCGCAATGTGGTCGATTTCATCCCCTGCTTCACCGAAATCTTCGGCATCACTGAGCGCGACGTGCTGGCCAATCAGGCGCCGTTTGACTTCGACGTCTCCGTCAAGGACATCTACTCCGGCGTCTTCACCGGCGCGACGGTCCAGATCATCCCCACGAGCTACTTCACCCAGCCGACGAAGCTCATGGACTTTTTGTGCGACCGCGGGGCCACGGTGCTGGTGTGGGCGGTGTCCGCGCTGTGCTTCATCACCACGATGAACGCGCTGGATTACCGGGTTCCGACGACGCTGCGCGCCATCATGTTCTCCGGCGAGGTGATGCCCATCAAGCACCTCAACAAGCTGAAGAAGTATCTGCCGGACGTGATGTACGTCAACCTCTACGGCCCGACGGAGATCACCTGCAACTGCACCTATTACATCGTGGACCGCGCGTTCGAGCCGGGCGAGAGCCTGCCCATCGGCGTGCCGTTCCCCAACGAGCGCATCCTGCTGCTGGACGAGCATGACCACGAAGTCGCCCCCGGCGGCACCGGCGAGCTCTGCGTCAGCGGCACGGCCGTGGCGCTGGGCTACTTCGGTGACAGCGAGCGCACCCGCGCCGCGTTCGTGCAGAACCCGCTGAACAAAACCTACATGGAGACCATCTATCGCACGGGCGACCTGGTGCGTCTGACCGAAAACGGCGAGCTGGTCTACGTCTCCCGCAAGGATTTCCAGATCAAGCACATGGGCCACCGCATCGAGCTGGGCGAGATCGAGGCCGCGCTGAGCGCCGTGCCGGGCGTGGAGCGCACGCTGTGCATGTACCTGCACGACAAGGGCAAGATCCTCGCCTTCACGATGGGCGAGGCCGACAAGGCCGCCATCATCGCCGCCCTGCACGAGACCCTGCCCGCCTACATGATCCCCAACATCTTCATGCAGGTGGACGAGATGCCCATGACCAAGAACGGCAAGATCGACCGGAACGCGCTCATGGAGCTTTACCAGAACAGGAAGCGGGGTGCGCGCAATGGATAAACAGCAGCTTGCCGCCATCGCGAAGGAATACGGCACGCCGTCCTTCGTTTTTGACACCGCCGCGCTGACCGCGCGCATGCGCGAAATCAAGGCCATCGTGGGCGACAGCGTCCACCTGTGCTACTCCATCAAGGCCAACCCGTTCCTCATCCCCGCGATGCGGGAGCTTGTGGAGACGCTCGAGGTGTGCAGCCCGGGCGAGCTGGAAATCTGCGAGGCGCTGCACGTTGATCCCGAAACCATCCTCTTCTCCGGCGTGAACAAGACGGCGGAGGACATTGCGCATGCCATGGACGCGGGCGTCGTGCGCTTCACCGCCGAATCCCCGCTGCACATCCGCCTGCTGAACGAGGCGGCCCTGCGCCGCGGCCGCGTCTACCCGGTGCTGCTGCGCCTGACGGCGGGCTCGCAGTTCGGCATGGACGAAAGTGATCTGCTGGACGCGATTGCGCACCGCAGCGACTACGCCGGTCTGCGGTTTACGGGTATCCATTACTTCTCCGGCACCCAGCGCGCGAAGCTCGACAAGGACCAGCGCAAGGAGCTGGCCATGCTGGGCGAGCTGATGGACAAGCTCAAGCAGGATTACGGCTTCGTCTGCGAGCAGCTGGAATACGGCCCGGGCCTGTACTTCCCCTACTTCGCGCACGAGGATCACAGCGACACCCTCGCCCCGATCCGCGCGCTGGCGCCCGACCTGCAATTGCTCGCCGGCCGCTGTGAGCTGACCATCGAGATGGGCCGGTTCTTCGCCTCCGAGTGCGGCACCTACCTGACCACCGTCGTGGACACGAAGGTGAACCGCGGCCACCACTACGCGATTGTGGACGGCGGCATCCACCATGTCAACTACCTCGGCGGCACGATGGGCATGCGCAATCCGATCATCACGCACATTCCGGGTGCGGCCCATGCGGATGAGGCCGAGGCGGACTGGTCGCTGTGCGGCAGCCTGTGCACCACGGCGGACATCCTCGTGCGCAGCATCACGCTCTGCGGTCTTGCGCAGCAGGACGTGCTGGCCTTCCACAACATCGGCGCATATTCCGTCACCGAGGGCCCGGCGCTCTTCCTGAGCCGCAACATGCCGCGCATCATCCTCGCCGGCGAGCGAGGCGCGCGCCTGGTGCGCGACACCCTCCATTCCTCTGCGATCAATCAACCCAATATGAAATAAAGGAGACCTGACCATGAGAGACACGATTCTTGAGATTCTCGCTGACATCATCGACGAGGACGACCTTGACACCTGCACGACCCTGATTGACGACGGCGTGCTCTCCTCGCTGGACATCATCCAGCTCATCGGCGCGCTGAACGACGAGTTTGACATCTCCATCCCGGCGACCGAGATCATCCCGCAGAACTTCAATTCCGTGGACGCGATGGCCGCGATGGTCGCGCGGTTGAGCGAGGAGTAAGGAAACGATTGGGCTGCCGCCCAAACCCGCCTGGGGATTTCATCCCCAGACCCCTTCTTCGCTTCGCAGCGGATAAAAGAAACGCAACACGATAAAGCGTCCCGGTCACAAACTGACCGGGACGAATTTTTTGCCCTCCAAAACCCATATCTCCGTAAACCCCGCCTCTCTGACCATCCGCTCGGCCAGATCAAACGCGCAGGTCACGCCG